>CAXTVT010000048.1:0-25841 GCA_964247745.1 uncultured Beijerinckiaceae bacterium | reverse complement strand
GTGCGGCGGCGATGCCGCGCATGGCGTTCACCACGGCGCCGAGCTGGCCCATGCCGTGGATCCTGCCGCTCACGTCGGCGAGGCGTTCCGTCACGCCGGGACGATCTTCGACGCGGCTTCGCGAGCCGCGGACGAGCCCGGACCCCGAACCCTCAGGCCTTCGACCTGGATCTTCACCGCTCGCGAGATCTCCAGCTTGGCGGCATCCTGCAAGGTGCCGCCGTCCTCGACGGACCGGACGGCGTCGGCGGCGTCCCGGTCGAGCGCCTCGCGGAGGCCCTTGCGGAACGTCGTCACCGCCGCGATCGGCAAGTCGTCGAGCAGGCCGGTCTGCGCCGCCATGACGAGCGCGACCTCGTCGACGAGGCGGAGCGGCTCGTGTTGGGGCTGATCCAGGATCGCGCGTATGCGGGCGCCCCGGGTCAGCTTGGCGCGCACCCGCGCGTCCGGCATGCCGCCGAAGCGGGTGAACGTCTCGAGCTCGAGGAACTGCGCGTAGTCGAGGCGCAGGCTCGAGGCGACGTCCCGCAGAGCGTGAGCCTGCGTCTTGCCGCCGACGCGGCTCACGCTCGTGCCGACGTCGACGGCGGGCTTCTGCCCCCCGCGGAACAGGTTCGCGTCCAGCACGATCTGGCCGTCGGTGATCGAGATGAGGTTGGTCGGGATGTAGGCGCTGAGGTTCCCCGCGTCTGTCTCGGCGATCGGCAGCGCCGTCAGCGACCCGCCGCCTTTCGCCTTCGACAGCTTCGCGGCGCGTTCCAACAGCCGTGCGTGAACGTAGAAGACGTCGCCCGGATAGGCTTCGCGCCCTGGGGATTGACCCGTCAGCAGGGCTATCTCGCGATGGGTCGCCGCGTGTTTCGTCAGGTCGTCGATGACGATCAAGGCGTGCTGCCCGCGGTCGCGGAAGAACTCCGCCATCGCAACTCCGGCGAACGGCGCGATCCACTGGAGCCCGGGCGAGCTCGCCGCGGCGGCGACGACGATGATGCATCGCTCCGCCGCCCCGCGCCCGAGGATGGCGTCGACGGCCCGCTTGACGCTCGAACTCTTCTGCCCGACCGCGACGTAGACGCAGACGATGTTGCTCGTCTTCTGGCTGATGATCGTGTCGATCGCGATGGTCGTCTTGCCGATCGCGCGGTCGCCGATGATCAGCTCGCGCTGACCCCGCCCGAGGGCGAACAGCGCGTCGACGACGACGAGCCCGGTCTGCACGGGCTGGACGACGAGGTCGCGCTCGATGATCGACGGCGCCGGCCGCTCGATCGGCGCCATGGTGTCCGTTGCAATCGGTCCTTTGCCGTCGATCGGCCGGCCGAGCGGATCGACGACGCGGCCCAGCAGCGCTTCTCCAACCGGGACGCGTACGACATCGCCCGTGCAGCGCACCGTCCCGCCGGCCTCGACCCCGTCGGCGTCGTCGAGGAGCACGCAGCCGACGCGGTCCCGCTCGAGCACCTGAGCGAAGCCGAATCGATCGCCCTCGAAGCGGAGGAGCTCGTCGAGCCTGGCGTCGGGCAGCCCCGAGACGAGCGCCACGCCGTCCCCGACCTCCTCGACGCGTCCGATCTGCTCGGCGCGCGCGCCGAAAGCGATCGCATCCACCTTCGATCGGGCGGACACGAGCCAGGCCTCCGCCGAAGCGTCGGCGTCGTTCGTCATGGGACGAGCTCCGTCAGGACCTGTTCGAGATCCGCCTTCCAGCTGCTCGTGACGGCGAGATGCGGACCGTGCAGCTCCAAGCCGGCGATGAGCGAGGGGTCCGCCCTGAACGTGATCGAGGGATGGCCTCCGAAGGCCTCGCCGACGAGCGTGCGGCAGCGCTCCTGTTCCGCCGCGGCGAGCGGTGCCGCCGTGACGGCCTCGAGCGGCGTGACGGCGCTCGCGATCGCTTGACGCGTCGCCGTCGGCAGAACGGCGATCTTCTTCAAGAGCCAATCCAGGAAGGCGGCGTCCACGGCCTGGCCGTCCAGCCGCGCGGCGAGTCGACCGGCGATCTCGACCGCCAGGCGGCTCGACCGCTCGCCCCAGGCCGCCGTGGCCGCCGCCTCGTTCGCCTCGGCGGTGGCCGCCGCCGCCGCCGCCACGGCCGCCGCTTCGGTGCCGGCCTTCTTCAGCAGCGTGCCGCGCGCCTCCATCGCGGACGCATGCGCGGCGGTCAGGATCTCTTCGCGCTCGTGCTCGAAGCCGGCGCGCGTCCGTTCGTTCTCGACGGCTGCGGCCGCCGCGTCCCTTGCGGACCGTTCACCTGCAGCCGCCGCGTCGCGCGCCGCGACGCGGCGTTTCTCGATGAGGGCGGCCGTCGGTCTCCAGAAGAAATAGCCGAGCGTGATTATAAGGACGGAGACGTTGACGGTCTGGAAGCCGAGCGTCCACCAGTCGATTGACATCGGACTACTTCAGCAACGGGTTGGCGAAGAGCAGGAGGAGGGCGATCACCAGGCAGTAGATCGCCATCGTCTCGATCATCGCGAGCCCGACGAACAGCGTCCGCGAGATCGTGCTCGCCGCCTCCGGCTGTCGGGCGATCGCATCCATGGCGGCCGCCACCGCGCGACCTTCCGCCAATGCCGGGCCTATCGCGCCGAACGAGACCGCGACGGCGGCCGATATGACGCTGGCGACCGCGAGCCAATTCATGGGGTGTTCCTTGCCGTGACGGGGACGTGGACCGGCCTACCCTCGCCGACGACGCCGGCGATGAAGACCATCGCGAGGATCGCGAAGATGTAGGCTTGGATCGCGCCGATCAGCAGATCGAGCGCCATCAGGGGGATCGGCACGAGGAGGCCGGCCAGGGAGAGGATGATGCCGACGATGAAGGCGCCGCTCATCACGTTGCCGAAAAGCCGGACGAAGAGGGAGACAGTACGCGTGATGCTCTCGATCACGTTGAGCGGGACCATGACGATGCTTGGAGCCGCGAAGGTCGCGAGGTAGCCGCGAACGCCTACCGCCCGGACCCCGAACCAGATCACTGCCAGGAAGACGAGGATCGCGAGCGCGGCATCCGTCTCGATGTGGGCGGTCGGCGGCTCTAGGCCTGGAACGAGCGAGACCCAATTCGCGACCAGTATGAAGACGAAGAGGGTGCCGATGAACGCCCGATACGGAGAAGGATCGACCTGCATGGTCTCGCGGATCTGTCCGTCGACCGCGTCGACGACGAGTTCCAGCGCCGCCTGCACCTTGGAGGGGACCAGCGACAGGCGAGGGCGCATGGCGATGCTTCCCACGATCAGGATCGCCATGATCGCCCAGGTGATCGCGACGCCCGACGTGACCGGGATCGCACCGACGTGGAAGAGGGGAACGCTGCCGAGCGGAGACGTCATCGTGCGATCCCTCTGAGCCGGCCCATCGCCACGTGCCGGGCGGCGAGGATGCCAGCGGTCGTCAGCAGGAGGGCCGTCGCGCCGTCGCGGCTCGCGGACACCAACGCGACCCCGACGAGACCGAAGCCGCCGAGCGCCGATACGAGCGTGGCCATGGCGCCGCCGCCCGAGACGAGCCGCTGCGCGTTCCGCCACAGGGTCTGGAAGTAGATCGCGCCGATGACGGTCCCGACCGCGAAGCGGGCGACGAGGCCGAATCCGACCCCCCATGTCGGGAGATGATCAAACGCCGCGGTCATGCGCTCTTCATCCACTTCCAGGCCGACCAGCATCCCAGCGCGGCGCCCAGCATCAGGAGCGGCGCAGTCCAGAAGATGCCGGAATGCAGCGCGCGATCGAGCCATCGGCCCATGGCGACGCCGATCAGCATGGGAACCACGACGATCCATCCGAGCACGCCGATCTGGGCGAGGTGACCCGCGACCGACGGATCGCCGTCCCGCAACCAGCGGAGACGTCGCGCGCTGCGGATCTTGACGGCCTCCGCCAACGGATCGCTCTCGTCCCGGACGCTCATGCCCGGATCGCTCCGCCGCTGGGTCCATCGGCGCCGAGCCGACCGACGATCAGCCGGATCGCCTGCAACTGCAGCCGCGTGCCGTCGACGCGTTCCCTGCGCTCGGCATCGGCGTCCGCCCGGTACTTCGCGAGGACGGCTGCCTCGAGCGTGGCGATGTCGTCGCCGGCGACGGCTTCGCGCGTCGCGATCGCGACGTCGTGCGCGGCGTCGACGGAGAGTAGGCCGCCATGGACGGCGCAGAAGCGCCGCGGCCCGGACGTCCCCTGCCAACTCACGACGCCGATCTCCAGGCTGGTGAGGAACTCGGCGTGGCCGGGCTGGATGCCGAAGCCGCCGCTCGCGTCTTCCGCCCTGAGCGAGAGGACGCCGTCCTCTTCGACGACGACGGATAGCGGTGTGGTGATCTGCAACTTCACGAGGGCGCACCGCCACGGCTGGCCGCCGTCTCCTTCTGGCGGGCCTCGTTGAGGGTCCCTACCATGTAGAGCGATGATTCCGCCCAGTCGTCGGCGGCCCCGTCGAGGATGTCGCGACAGCCCGACAGCGTATCGGCGAGGTCGACGGTACGACCGGGGATGCCCGTGAATGCTTCCGTCACGACGAAGGGCTGACTGAGGAAGCGTTGCAGCCGGCGTGCGCGCTTCACGACCAGCTGGTCGTCCGTTCCGAGTTCCTCCACGCCCAGCAGCGCGATGATGTCCTGGAGTTCCTTGAAACGGGCGAGCGTCTCGCGGGCGCGCTCGGCGAGCCGGTAGTGATCCTCCCCGACCACAAGCGGATCGAGCAGCACCGACGACGACGCGAGCGGATCGATCGCGGGGTAGAAGCCCTCGGCGGCGAGCGAACGCGACAACGTGATGATGCTGTCCATGTGGCTGGAGATCGCCGTCACCGCCGGGTCGGTGAAATCGTCCGCCGGCACGTAGACCGCCTGGATGGCCGTCACGGCGGCCCCCGCCACGGACGCGATGCGCTCCTCGAGCAGCGCCACTTCCGTCGCCAGGGTCGGCTGGTAGCCGACCCGCGACGGGAGCCGACCGAGCAGGCTGGACAGTTCGGCGCCCGCCTGGACGAAGCGGAACACGTTGTCCATCAGGAGGAGGACGTTCTGATGCTTCTGGTCGCGGAAGTACTCGGCGATCGTGAGCGCCGTCAGCGGCACGCGCCAGCGTGCGCCGGGCGGCTCGTTCATCTGCCCGTAGACGAGGACCGTGCGCGCGAGCACGCCCGAGGTCTGCATGTCGGCGAGGAGCTCGTGTCCCTCGCGGGAGCGTTCGCCGACACCGGCGAAGACCGAGATGCCCTTGTACTTCTCGACCATCGCATGGATCAGCTCCATGACAAGCACGGTCTTGCCGACGCCGGCCCCGCCGAACATGGCGGCCTTGCCGCCCTGCGCGAGCGGCGCGAGCAGGTCGATGACCTTGATCCCCGACTCGAAGACCGAGGTCGTCGAGGTCTCCTCCACGAACGTCGGCGGCGAATGGTGGATGGGGCGCCGCGGCGTGTCGCTCGCCAGGGCCGGTCCTGCGTCCCGCATCGTGCCGACGACGTCGAGCAGGCGCCCCAGCACCGCTTCGCCGACAGGCACGGACACCGGCGCACCCGTCGACGTGACCTTGACGCCGCGGGCGAGCCCGGCCGTCGCCTGCAACGCGATCGCCCGGATGGTTCGCGGATCGACGTGGCTGTGGACTTCGAGAGTGAGCGTCGCCGGCAGGTCCCATCCGACGACCAGGGCCGTGCCGATCGCGGGCAGGCTCGGACCTGCGAAGGCGACGTCGATCACGGCGCCACGAACGGCCTGCACGGTGCCCTCGACGCGGGTCTCTAGACCCGGAGCCGAGAGCTCCGAGCCCGGCGATCGATCGTCGACGATTTCCCTCGTCATGACGCAGCGCCGGAAATCACGTGAAACCCTCTTCGCAGATCATGCATGGGAATGGACTGCATCGCGGCGGCATCCTCTGCCTGTCCTGGCTAAATCGAGTGCGGCTCGCGTCTCGGAGATCGTTGGATGTTCGCTTGATTGATAGAGGGTCCAACCTCCAAGCGACAGGCACGGGAACTACTCAGTCCGTCGATCCGAAGCGCTGACACAGGGCCAGAGCCGCGCGCGGGCGCGCAGCGTACTCGACCTTGAACGACATAGTCGCCGTCGGGGCGGTCGGTTTCGACCCCTTCCGATGTCGGCCGGACGCAGCGGCGGTCCGCGTAGTTTCCGAACCTCGCGGCGACGACCGCCAAGAGCTAGGGATGGCTCGCTTTCCGGAATGCTCCGAGATCGAACCGTTCTGCTGCCCGGATGCGAGCACCGTGCCGAACCCCGCTGCGCTCCTCGTACCGCGAGATCGCTAGATCAACGGCGCACCATGCGGGAGTGACGATATGGAATCCGACAGAGCGCGATCCGACTGCGCCGAGAGCCCGCTCGATCCGGCGGCGGGCGTGCCCGACGGCCGCTCGCCGCGGAACACCGGCGTCGAGGGGGAGCTCGCCGACATGCGCGACCGCTGGATGCGCGCCGAGGCGGAGGTCGCGAACGTCCGGAGCAGAGCCAAAAGAGAGGTCGACGACGCCAAGAAATACGCCGTGCAGAAGTTCGCGGTCGACGTGGTGGAGGCGGCGGAGAACTTGAGGCGGGGCTTGGACAGCATCCCGCCCGTCTCCGCCTCGGACCCCGACATCGTCTCGCGGTTGCGAGAGGGCTTCCTCGGCGTCGAGCGCGCCTTCGTCGACCTCCTGAAGCGCAACGGCATTGCGAGGGTCGATCCTACGGGCATGGCCTTCGACCCCGCTCGCGATCAGGCGATGTCGGAGGCGCAGGAGGAGGGGAGCGAGCCCGGGACGGTGCTGCGTGCGCTCAGCGCCGCCTGGACCCTCAACGGCAGACTGCTTCGCCCCGCGATGGTCGTGGTGGCCAAGGCGTCGGGATAGGGCGCTTCCCGTCCCCTCCGGGGCCGGCACCCGGTCGCTAGCGGCCACGAGCTTCCGACCGTCCGGAAACGAACGAAGGAAGGTTGAACATCATGAGCAAAGTCATAGGCATCGATCTCGGAACCACGAACTCCTGCGTTGCGGTCATGGAGTCCAAGGACGCCCGTGTGATCGAGAACGGCGAGGGTCAGCGCACGACTCCGAGCATCGTCGCGTTCGCCGACAACGGCGAACGGCTCGTCGGGCAGGCGGCCAAGAGGCAGGCCGTGACCAATCCCGCGAATACGATCTACGCCGTCAAGCGCCTGATCGGGCGGCGCTACGACGATCCGCTGGTGCAGAAGGAGAAGGGACTCGTCGGCTATGCCATCGTGGCCGGCGACACCGGCGACGCCTGGGTCGAGGCCAAGGGACAGAAGTTCCCGCCGTCGCAGATCAGCGCCTTCATCCTCGGCAAGATGAAGTCGACCGCCGAAGCCTTCCTGGGCGAGACCGTCACCCAGGCCGTCGTGACGGTGCCGGCCTATTTCAACGACGCCCAGCGGCAGGCGACGAAGGATGCCGGAAAGATCGCCGGGCTCGACGTCCTGCGCATCATCAACGAGCCAACCGCCGCCGCGCTCGCCTACGGACTCGACAAGAAGAAGAGCGGACGCATCGCGGTCTACGACCTCGGCGGCGGCACGTTCGACATCTCCGTCCTCGAAATCGGCGACGGCGTGTTCGAGGTGAAGAGCACCAACGGGGACACGTTCCTGGGCGGCGAGGACTTCGACGCCCGCGTCGTCGCGTTCCTGGTCGAGGAGTTCAAGCGCGAGAACGGGATGGACCTGCGCAACGATAAGCTCGCCCTGCAGCGATTGAAGGAGGCGGCCGAGAAGGCGAAGATCGAGCTCTCCTCGGCGAAGGAGACGGACGTCAACCTACCCTTCATCACCGCCGACGCGACGGGGCCGACACGATGGTGAGGGACGCGGAGAAGAACGCCGTAGCGGACAAGACGCGCCGCGACTTCGTCGAGATGAAGAACCACGCCGATGCGACGATCGATCGGCTGGAGAAGGTCCTGGTCGAACACGCCGGCATCCTGAACGCGCAGGACAAGGCGGCCGCCGTCGCGGCGATCGCGAGTGCGAGGGAGGCGATGGGCGGAACCGGCGAGGACAAGCTGAGACAGGCGGTCGAGCACCTCGCCCAGGCGTCGACAAGGATCGAGGAGGCCGCCGCCGCCGCCTTGAGGACTCGGGGCGCTCCGACCGGTGGCCCCGGCGACGGTGCTCCGAGCGCCGCACGCGAGGAGGCGGTCGATGCGGAGTTCGAGGAGGTCGGTCACCGCTAGCCGAGCGATCCACGCTGCAGGTCGACCTGACGGTCTAATTCGGTGAAGGGTTCACATCATGCACAACGGTTTCTGGAATGACTACTCCAATTGGGGATTGATGATCTGGTTCGGCTTCATCTTCTTGATGTTCTCTGGGTTCGGAAACTGGGGGTACACCTATCGTGCACATCGCAAGTTAGATGGCTCGCCTCGCAAAGAGGTCGTAGACATCTTGAACGAGCGATACGCCCGCGGCGAGATAAATCGGGCCGAATACAACCAGCTCAAGGCCGACATCCTCGGCTCCGGTACGACCAAGATCGCGGCGGCCGGCTCTTAGCGAGATGAGGTACGGAGGCACGACCGCGCTGATCACGGGCGCATCGGCCGGTCTGGGCGAGGCTTTCGCGAGGCAGCTGGCTCGACGGGGCGCGGACCTCATCCTCGTCGCCCGTTCCAAGGACAAGCTGGACCGCTCGCGGAGGCGCTGCGAGTGCAGCACGAGGTCAAGGTCGCCGTCCTGCCCGCCGACCTCTCCTCCGCGACGGCGGTCGACAATCTGATCGCCTCCGTCTCGCCCTAGGCGTGACGAAGAACCTGAAGCGGAATTAGGACGAGGGCAGACGATGCCGGAAGCGAAGCGTGCCATCGCCGGGATCGGGAGCACCTCGATCGACGCATTTGCGGCCGACGCCGCCGCCTTCGAAGCGATCGCGATCGGCGCCCTCGCCGTCGGCGCCATGACGGTGAGGCGCTTAAGGGTGTTGGAAGCCCGCATAGAGAAGCTGTCGATCGGAACGTTGACCGTCGATCGACTCGATGTGCGATCGAAATGATCCTCGCCTGCGCTTGAACTTCACCGAGATGTGAGCCTCCAGTCGCCGTCCCAGGGCCTCGACCATATCGAAGATATCTTGGACAAGCCCGCCCGACAGGCCTCGGGTCAAGGCGGACCGCCCTACGCGGGTTCACTTGCGCGGAGAGGTGGGCTCGGCCTGAGGCTTGAACCTCTCTAGCGCCAAAGTGAAGCTTCGCACGCTCTCCTCGAGGAGCCCGATCAGGTGTGGTCTGTCTTCACCAGGGGCCGGTGTGGTCCGATCCGCGGCCAGGAAGTCGAGGTGCCGCTGGAAGCCGTCGCGCACCTCCTTCAGGTTGGCCAGCAGTCCATCAAGCCTGTCCATCGTCGTCTCCGAGAGAAGAGGGAAGCGGTGACCGGCTTCCGTCAATGAGCCATGAGCAGCGGGATGTCGGCGTGATCGAGCACGTGACGGGTCACGGTTCCCAGGAGGAACCCGCGGAACCGGCCGTGCGTGTACGCACCCATCACGAGCATCGTGGCGCCCTGGTCCCGAGCCTGAGAGAGGATCGCCTCGCCGATCCGATCGTCTTCGGACGAGACGACCGGTACCCGGGACGTGACGATGCCGTGCCAGCGCAGATAGGCGGCGAGGTCCGCCGGACGCTCGCGGTCGGCCAGCGGACTGTCGACGTGGATGATCGACACGCGTTCGGCCTCTCGGAGCAGGTCGATTGACTGGCCGATGACTCGGGCCGCTGCGAGGCTTCCGTTCCATGAAATGACGACGTGGCGGAGAGGATCGTCGGAAATCCTCGTCGGCACGACGAGCACGGGTCGCCCCGTCGAGAACACGGCCGTGTCGAAGGCTCGCTCCGAGAACTCGATTCCCGCATCGGGCCTATCGACGATCGTGACGTCGGTGATGCGGCCGGCGACGGCCAGGACGGTCTCGACCTCACCGACCTGCTCTTCCCAAGTCGCGAAGACCGAGTCGATCCGGTCGCCGACGTCGTTCCGCGCGACGTGGTTCGAACCGCACCACGCGTCGAGTTTCGCCCGCTCCGAGACTGCAGCTTCCCGGAACTCGCGCTCGAGGCTTTCGACGTCCACGCCGGCCGCGCGGACGACTTCAGGCATCGCGGTCAGCAGTCCGTGGGGCTCCCGACTGATGAACAGCACCCTGATGTGGGCTCCCAGGCGCCTGCAGACTCCGAGCGCGACGTTCAGGCGACGGATGGCATCCGTGCCGGGACCTGTCGGAACTAGGATGCAGCGTAGGGCCATGCGGATTCGCCTCGATGGGGTCGGTCAGTTTCGGATTAGGGGGGCCCGGCGGGGCGACTGGGCCGCCACCAGGCGCGCGAGGAACCCAGGAAGTCGTCAGCCTAGTAGTCCATGCCGCCTCGCGGATGCGTCGCTCTGGCTACGCCCTCGGGCCTGGTCGCGATCATCGCCTCGGTCGTGATGACCAGGCCCGCGACCGACGCGGCGTTCTGAAGGGCGACCCGGACCACCTTCGTGGGATCGATGATCCCGGCCGCGACGAGGTCAACGTACCGGCCGCTCTGCGCGTCGAAGCCGAACGCGTAGCTGTCGTTCTCCAGCACCTTGCCGCCGACGACGGCCCCCTCCTCGCCGGCGTTCTCGGCGATCTGCCGCAGTGGCGCCTGGACCGCCTTGCGGACGATCTCGATCCCGAACTTCTGATCGTCGTTGTCGGAGTTCAGCAGGCCAAGGATGCGGCTCGCCCGCGCCAGTGCCACGCCGCCGCCGGGCACGACGCCCTCCTCGACCGCCGCCCGGGTGGCGTTCAGCGCGTCGTCGACGCGATCCTTGCGCTCCTTCACCTCGACCTCGGTTACGCCGCCGACGCGGATCACGGCGACGCCGCCCGCGAGCTTGGCCAAGCGCTCCTGGAGCTTCTCTCGGTCATAGTCGGAGGTCGTGTCCTCGATCTGCGTCTTGAACATTGCGCAGCGGCCCTTGATCGCCTCAGGGCCGCCACCGCCCTCGACGAGCGTCGTATGCTCCTTATCGATCAGCACGCGCTTCGCAGTGCCGAGCATCGCGAGCGTAACGTTCTCGAGCTTGATCCCGAGATCCTCGGCGATCACCTCCGCGCCGGTGAGAATCGCGATGTCCTCCAGCATCGCCTTGCGGCGGTCGCCGAAGCCGGGCGCCTTGACCGCGGCGGTCTTCAGGCAGCCCCGCAGCCTGTTCACCACCAGGGTCGCGAGCGCTTCGCCCTCGACGTCCTCGGCGATGATGAGCAGCGCCCGACCGGACTGCATGACGGCCTCCAGGATCGGGACGAACGCCTGCAGGTTGGAGAGCTTCTTCTCGTGGACGAGGATGTAGGGGTCTTCGAGGTCGGCGGTCATCTTCTCCGCGTCCGTGACGAAGTACGGGGACATGTACCCGCGGTCGAAGCGCATCCCCTCGACCACCTCGAGCTCGGTCTCCATGCCCTTGGCCTCCTCGACGGTGATGACGCCCTCCCGTCCCACCTTCTGCATCGCCTCGGCGATCATGCGGCCTATCTCGACCTCGCCGTTGGCGGAGAGGGTCCCGACCTGGGCTATCTCAGCCTGCGTGGTGATCGTCTTGCTGCGCGACGCGAGTTCGACGACGATGGCGGCGACCGCCTTGTCGATCCCGCGCCTGAGATCCACCGGCGCCATGCCAGCGGCGACGGCGCGACCGCCCTCGCGGACGATGGCCCGAGCCAGCACGATCGCGGAGGTGGTGCCGTCGCCGGCGACGTCGTTGGTCTTGCTCGCCACCTCGCGCACCATCTGCGCGCCCATGTTCTCGTAAGGCTCGGCGAGCTCGATCTCCTTGGCGACGGTGACGCCGTCCTTGGTGATGCGCGGCGCGCCGTAGCTCTTCTCGATGACGACGTTGCGTCCTTTGGGGCCGAGGGTGACCTTCACCGCGTCGGCCAGGACGTCGACGCCCCGCGTCATGCGGGTGCGGGCGTTCTCGCCGAAAAGGACGTCTTTGGCTGTCATGATTTGACTCCCATGCTGTCGATCCGGTCAGGCGGCGACGCGCGCGCTCGCTGTGGCGACGACGCCCATGATGTCGCCTTTCTTCATGAAGATGAACTCCTCGCCGTCGAGCATCACCTCGGTGCCGGACCACCTGCCGAACAGCACCCGGTCGCCATCCCTGACGTCCAGGTGTCGAACGAGCCCTGCTTCGTCGCGGGCGCCCGGGCCGGCGGCGATCACCTCGCCCTCCATCGGCTTCTCCTTGACGGTGTCCGGGATGATGATGCCTCCGACCGACTTCTCCTGCGGGTCGATGCGGCGGATCACGACGCGGTCGTAAAGGGGGCGGAATTTCATCAAACTGGCTCCATCAGCCCTGCCGATCGCGCGGCGCGGCCGCGCGTCGGCTGCGTCCGCGCTTTCGGCACGCGAAACATAGCTCGCGTGGGGACGAGATCAGCGTCGGAAACTACCTACTGCGCATCGCCTGAGCTGCCGTAGGCGCATTACCGGTTTGACATCGCGTTGTTCTGAGCGTCGCCGCCGACGGAACCTGACCGTTCAATGCGGACGCGGCCTGCCCATCTGCGTGCTCCAGGTGCGGTTCTCGTTCATCGACCCTCCGCGACGCCGGCACTCATCCCGCCGAGCGGCGCGACGATCGGAGCGCTCGCCCAGGACGCCTCGATGAGAGAGCCGGCGAGCGGAGTCGGTCCGCAGGCGACGGCTTTTGTCGGCAGGCCGCCGTGCCTCAATTTCTTGCGACTGCCGGGCTCCTCGGTAGTCACAGCCTCACGGACCTCAGCCGCAGGGCGTTGGCTATGACCGAGACCGAGCTCACCGGCATGGCCAGCGCCGCGACGACCGGACTGAGCAGGATGCCGAAGCTCGGATAGAGGATCCCGGCCGCGGCCAGGCCGGATCCGTGGTGGCCGAGAAGACGGGATCCGAGGTCGGCCGGTTCGGACTCATGCGACCTGCCGGTCGAACCGTCCTTCCACGAGGTCGGCGAGCATCACATCATCCAGGGTGCCGACGACCATGTCAGCCCCGGCTGCCGCGAGCGAGGTCGCGTCGCCCTGCCGCGCCACGCCGAGCGCTCCCATGCCGCCGGCACGTGCGGCCTCGATGCCGACGGGGGCGTCCTCCACGACTAGGCAGGCGTTCGGATCCACGCCGGCTTCAGAGGCGGCGAGCAGGAACAGAGCCGGGTCCGGCTTGCCGCGGGGAACGTCGCGGCCGCAGACGTTCGCGGCGAAGTCGTCGAAGAGGCTCTCGCCGTCACCGAGCGGAACCAGGCGCATCATGTCGTTGGCGTTCTTGGAGGAGGATGCCGCCGCCATGGGGAGCTTCATCCCGCGGAGCGCGCGCACCATGCGGATCGCGTCCGGGAACGCGTGAAAGTCATTGGCGCGGATCAGCTCATCGAGACGAGCCTGCTTGAGCCGGACGTAGACCGGCGTCAAACCATCGAGGTCGACGATGCCTAGCGCTTCCAGCGCCGCCCTGGCGCCGCTCGACCTCGGCTTGCCCGCGACGTGTTCCTGGTAGAACGCGGTGGTGAAGCGTCTCGGGTCGGCGAAACCGACCAGGGCGTCGCGCCAAGCCCGCTCGTGCGGAGATGCGAGGAGGACGCCGTCCACGTCGAAGATGACAAGTGCGATCTTGCCTCGACGAGGCTCGCTCCGAAGGCTTTCGCGCTCGCCGGACGCGGCGACCTTCCGTGACCCGTCGGCGCCGGCGCCGACGACATCCGAGCCTGATCCTTCGGGAGGAAGGCCTGCACGCTGCATGGGTTTTTTCATCCCTGTCGATGGCGACGGTGCGGTATGCGGAGCCGGATCTCTGACCCCTCCGATCCGGTGAGGACAGGTTCGGAAACTACCCAGGCCGAGATCGGCGGGTGGGTGGTTTCCGACGCTTCCGGGACGACGAGCCGACGTCTAGTCAACGGTCCGCACGACCGGGGTGGGGCTTCCCGCATTCCGATCTCAAGGCGTGGGCTCGGGCTCGCCCATCATGCCCTTCGTCGACGGCGACTTGACCTGCGTCAGTGACGTGGAGGCGGCCGTTCTCTCCGGACTTCGGTGGCGCGGGCGCATCGACGCTCGGCGGATCCGGCTCGACCGTGCGGTGAAGCCGATGCCTGCACTGCCTCCGGGTGCCGGCGCGAGCCAAGCGCATCCAGGCCGTTGGTCGACGATCGTCGAAGGACAAGCTGATGAGCCTCATGGATGCGCCGGTCGCCGGCATCCCTTCGCCAAGATCGAGCATGGCCGACGGGACGCTGCCGGACGGCCTCTCGTCGCGAGAAGCCGATCGACGGCTGGAAGCGGTCGGCCTCAACGAAATTCCGGACACGAGCATCCACCCGTTGCGTGCGGCGCTCGAGAAGCTCTGGGCGCCGGTTCCTTGGATGCTGGAAGCCGCCATCGTGCTCGAACTCGGCCTAGGCAAGTACGTCGAGGCGGCGGTCATCGCCTGCCTCCTGGTGTTCAACGCCGCGATCGGGCTGTTCCAAGAGGGTCGGGCGCAAGCGACGCTGCAGGCGCTGAAGTCGAAGCTCGCCTTGAACGCGACGGCGAGGCGCTCGGGAGCCTGGGTCTCCCTTCCGGCGGCCCGCCTGGCGCCTGGCGACGTCATCAAGCTCTCGCTCGGCGGCGTCGTCGCCGCGGATGTCCGGCTCCTGAGCGGCGAGGTCATGCTCGATCAGTCGATGCTCACGGGGGAATCCGTGCCGATCGAAGCCGGCGCGGGCGTGGAGACCTTCGCGGGAGCGCTCGTGCGGCGAGGCGAGGCGGTGGCGGAGGTCACCGCGACCGGCGCCAGGACCAAGTTCGGACGGACGGCGGAGCTCGTCCGTACCGCGCACGTCGTCAGCTCCCAGCAGACCGCCGTGCTGCGCGTGGTCCGCAACCTCGCGATCTTCAACGGCCTGCTCGTCCTGGGACTGATCGGCTACGCGCGTCTCATCGATATGCCGCTCGCCGAGATCGTTCCGCTCGTCCTGACCGCGGTGCTCGGCTCGATACCGGTGGCGTTGCCGGCCACCTTCACCCTAGCGTCCGCGCTCGGCGCCCGGGCACTCGCGGCGCAGGGCGTCCTCCCGACGCGGCTCTCGGCGGTCGACGAGGCCGCGACGATGAGCGTGCTGTGCGCGGACAAGACGGGCACGCTGACCTGCAACGCCCTCAAGGTGGCGGCGGTCTACCCAGAAGGGATCGCGGAGGCGCGGCGTGTCCTGGACTTCGCCGCGCTCGCGAGTTCGGACGGCGGACAGGATCCCGTCGACGCCGCCATCCGCGATGCCGCGAAGGGCCGGCCCGCCGGCGGCACGGAGGTGGCCGCCTTCGTCCCGTTCGATCCGGCGACCAGGATGTCGGAGGCGACGGTGTCGGCCCCGGACGGGACCTCGCGCCTCGTCGTGAAGGGCGCCTTCGCCACGGTGGCGCGGCGCGCCGCGGCCTCCGACGTGCAGCGCGCGGCCGCGTCGCGGCTGGAGGACGAGGGGTACAGGGTCCTCGCCATCGCGGCCGGTCCGGCGAAGGACCTGGAGTTCGTCGGTCTCGTCGCGCTCAGCGACCCGCCGCGCCCGGACTCCGCGGCGCTCGTCAGCGAACTGGCCGCCCTGGGCGTGCGCACCGTCATGGTCACGGGCGACGCGGCCGCCACGGCGGCCGCCGTGGCCGCCGCCGTCGGCTTGAAGGGCGAGGTCTGCCCGCCAGGTCCCATCCCGGCAGGCGTGCGCCCGGAGGCCTTCGCGATGTTCGCGGGGGTGCTGCCGCAGGACAAGTTCGCGCTCGTCGGGGCCTTCCAGGAGTCCGGCTTCACCGTCGGCATGTGCGGGGACGGCGCCAACGACGCGCCGGCGCTTCGACAGGCCCAGATCGGAATCGCCGTCTCCACGGCGACCGACGTCGCCAAGTCGGCCGCGGGCATGGTCCTGATGGAACCCGGCCTCGTCGGCGTGGTCGCCGCGGTGAAGGAGGGACGGACGATCTTCCAACGCATCCAGACCTACACGCTGAACTCGATCGTCAAGAAGCTCGTCACCGTCGCGTTCATGGCGATCGGACTGGTGATGACCGGCCACCCGATCCTCACGCCCATGCTCATGGTGATCGTGATGATCACGGGCGACTTCCTCGCGATGTCCCTGACCACCGACGACGTCCGCCCCTCCCAGGTGCCGAACGCATGGCGCATCGGGGACCTGACTAAGGCGGGGGCGCTGATCGGCGCCTGCCTCCTGGCGTTCTGCGTCGGCCTGGTGGCGCTCGGCAAGTTCGAGTTGGGACTGGATACCGGCGCCCTGCGAAGCCTGGCCTTCCTGGCTCTCGTGTTCGGAGGTCAGGCGACGATCTACGCCATCCGCGGGCGCCGCAGCCTGTGGGGGACGCGCCCCAGCGGTTGGCTCCTCGTCTCGTCGATCGCCGACGTGGCGATCGCATCCTCGTTGGCGTCCGTCGGCATCGCGATGTCGCCGTTGCCGATCGTCGTCGTGGCCTCGGTCCTCGCCGCCGCGGCGATGTTCGCAGTCCTTCTCGGGTTCGTGAAGCTCGCGGTCTTCGCACGCTTCGAGATCGCCTAGGGCGGCCTCGACGGAGGGACGCCCCTCGATGATCCGACCATGAAGGGAAGCGTACGCATGAACATTCTACCAGTCCCCCTTCTCAGGGACGGCGGCATCGAAGGCGCTGACAAATCAGCCTGGACGATCTCCTACGAGAGCTTCGATCCGAAGGTCGAAGGCCGTCGAGAGGCGTTGTTCACGGTGGGGAACGGGTTCATCGCCACTCGCGGCGCGGCGGCCGAAGAGACGGCGGACGGCGTGCACTATCCCGGCACCTATCTGGCCGGCGGGTACAATCGTCTGACGACGGAGGTGGCGGGCCGCCCGGTCGAGAACGAAGACCTGGTCAATCTGCCGAACTGGCTGCCGGTCGAGGTGGCGACGTCCCACGACGACGCTCCGAACTGGTTGAAGGCGCATGGGCCGGCCGAGATCGTCGACTACCGGCAAGACCTCGATCTTCGCGCCGGGATCTACAACCGCCTCGTCCGCTATCGCGACGCGGAAGGCCGGCTGACCCGGGTCGAGGAGCAACGCTTCATCCACATGGAGGAGCGGCACCTCGCGGCCCAGCAGGTGACGGTCACAGCCGAGAACTGGGCCGGACCGCTGACCATCCGAGTCGCGATAGACGGTCGGATCGGCAATGGCGGCGTGCCACGCTACCAGCCCTTCGACAACCACCACCTCGAGACGCTCGAAGCCGTCGTCTTGGAGGAGACGATGCTGTTGCAGGTCGCGACGACGCAGTCGCGCCTCCACATCGTAGAAGCGAGCCGCGTCCGCTTCTATGGCGGCGAGGAGCCGTTGAAGGTCGACCGGACCACCGTGAAGGAGGCGTCCTACATCGGCCAGCAGGTCGAGCTCGAACTGGTCCGAGGCGCAAGCGTCAAGATCGAGAAGATCGTCGCGCTGTTCACCTCCCGTGATCGGGCGAGCGCCGATCCCCGCACTGAGGCGCTGACCGCCGTGGCCCGCGCCGGACGCTTCCACGAGTTGTCCGAGAGCCATGCGCTAGCCTGGGCTCACCTTTGGAGGCGCTGCGATCTCGGCTCCATCCGAGTATCGGACGAGCAGGGCTGCGCAACGCAGAGGATCATCCGCCTGAACGTCTTCCATGTCCTGCAGACCGCCTCGCCGCACACGATCGATCTCGACGCCGGCGTTCCCTCCCGCGGCTGGCACGGCGAAGGGTATCGCGGCCACGTCTTCTGGGACGAGATCTTCGTCATGCCGCTGCTGAACGTGCGCCTTCCCGACGTGGCGCGCGCCCTCCTCCTTTACCGCGCCCGTCGCCTGCCGGAGGCCCGCGCGGCCGCAGCGAAGGCCGGCTACCGCGGCGCCATGTTCCCGTGGCAGAGCGGCAGCGATGGAAGGGAAGAGACGGATCTCGCCTACCTCAGTCCCCGATCAGGCCGCTTCATCACGGACAACACGCATCTCGAACGCCACGTGGGCGCCGCGATCGCCTTCAACGTCTGGCACTACTACGAGGCGACGGGAGACGCGGACTTCCTCCACGACGCCGGCGCCAAGCTGATGCTCGAGATAGCCCGGTTCTGGGCGAGCGCCGCGCAGTGGAACGCGGCGCGCAGCCGCTACGACCTCCGCGGCGTCATCGGACCGGACGAGTTCCACGACGCCTACCCGGGCGCGGGCGGACCCGGGCTCGACAACAACGCCTACACCAATCTGATGGCGGTCTGGTGCATCGAGCGCGCTTTGGCGCTCTTCACGATCCTTCCCGCCGAGCGTTGCAGGCAGCTTTGCGAAACCTACGGCCTGGAGAGGGCCGAGCTCGATCTTTGGGAGGCCGTCAGTCGCAAGATGTTCGTGCCGTTCCACCAGGACGGGATCATCAGTCAATTCGAGGGCTACGAAGCGCTCGAGGAACTCGACTGGGAAAGCTATCGCCGCAAGTACGGCGACATTAAGCGCCTCGATCTCATCTTGGAGGCCGAGCACAAGACGCCCAACAGCTACAAGCTGTCGAAGCAGGCCGATGTCCTGATGCTGTTCTACCTGTTTTCGAGCGAGACGCTGGCCGCGTTGTTCGAGAGGCTCGACTATCCCTTTAGCGGAGCGATGATCCCAGAGAACATCGCGTATTATCGCGCGCGGAGCTCCCATGGCTCCACCCTGAGCGGCGTCGTCGATGCGTGGGTCCTCGCGCGTTCCGACCGGCTCCACTCCTGGGAGCAGTTCAAACAAGCCCTGCGCTCCGACATCGACGACGAAGGCGGGATGACGGCCGAGGGCGTCCACCTGGGCGCGATGGCCGGCTCGGCCGACCTGCTGCAACGCTGCTACACCGGGCTCGAGCTGCGCGACGGGCAACTCTGGTTCAACCCGTGCCTCCCGGCCGAAGTGCTGCATCTGGAGTTCCGCCTGCGATATCGCCGGAATTCGGTTCTGATCGAGATCACGCAGGACACGTTGACCGTGTCGAGCGACGCCTCGGCGGCGGACGCGATCACAATCCGGATGTGCGGACAGGCATCCACGATCCGGCCCGGCGAGCGCGCCTCCTTCTCCACGTCGAAGTGACCGGCTCATCGCCCTCCGTTCTCGAAGGACATCGATGCGCCTTCCATGAGGCCGATGTTTCATCCGCGTAGAGGAGGTCGTCGTCGACCGCCAAGCCCTCGATGGCTATGGCGGCTGCGAACGTACGTGAGGCGCTCCGATCGCGCCATCAGATCACGAAGAAGCCGATGCTCGCGCACGTCATGACGGCCGTCGCCAGCCACCCGCCGACCAGCATGGGCCGCGAGAGCGTCAGGCGGCCCATGATGCGGCCATTGCTGGCGACGAGCATGATCGCGACCATCACGGGGGCGGCGAGCACCCCGTTCACGACCGCGCTCCAGTAAAGGGCCTTGACCGGGTCCAGCGCGGTGAAGTTCAGCGCGACTCCCGCCAACGTCGAAACCGCGATGGTGGCGTAGAAGGACCTAGCCTGGAGCAGCTTGCGATCGAGGCCTTCGTTCCAGCGGAACACCTCCGACACCGCATAGGCGCTCGATCCGGCCAGTACGGGCACGGCCAGGAGGCCCGTGCCTACGATGCCGGCCGCGAAGATGACGAAGGTGAACGCGCCCGCGATCGGCCGCAGCGCCTCGGCGGCCTGCGAGGACGTCTGGATGTCGGTAACACCGCCGGCGTTTAGGGTCGCCGCCGTCGCGAAGATGATGAAGACGGCTATCAGGTTCGAGACGCCCATTCCCGTCCGCGTGTCCGTGCGGATGCGGTCGAACTCCTTTGGGCCCCGCGACGGCGCCAAGCGGAGGGGTCGTGCGCCTCCTCGGGCCCCCTCCTCGCGTTCCAACGCGGCCTGCCAGAAGAACAGGTAGGGACTTATCGTGGTCCCCAGGACGGCGATCAGGGCCGTGGCGTGGCCGGCATCGAAGGTGAGATGGGGTACGAGGGTGGCCAGCAGCGCCGGTCCCCAAGGGACGTGCACGGCGAAGACGACCGCGACGTAGGCGAACAGGCTCAACGTGAGCCACTTCAGCAAGCCGCTGTAGAGGGCGTAATCGAGGAAGACCTCCGCGACGATGCAGAGGCTTCCGAACCCGATCGCGTAGAGACGCGCGTTGCCGCCCAGCAGAAGGCGCAACGCCGCGCCCATTGCACCGAGATCGGCGCCCAGGTTGATCGTGTTGGCGACGAGCAGCAAGAGGACGATCAGCCTTGCGAACCAGGACGGATAGTGGCGACGCAGGTTTTCGGCGATGCCCTGGCCGGTGACGCATCCGATGCGTCCGCTGATCTCTTGGATCACGATCATGAACGGCAGGCTGACCAACATGACCCAGGCGAGCGCGTAACCGTACTGTGCGCCGATCTGGCTGTAAGTGGCGATCCCGCTCGGGTCGTCGTCGGCGGCACCGGTGATCAGCCCCGGTCCGAGCCGCCGCAAGAAGCTTCGGCGCGGACTGGCCTCGAGGGTCGATGGGACGTAGCGGTTTCTTTGCAAGCTGTTGGTCCTATTGCGCCTTGGCTCGACGAGGGCCGCCGCCTCGCACGGCGACCTCTCGGTCGCTTCCGAAGAATTCCGCCGGCGTGGCAGCGTGCAATCCCAGGGACGCACATCGCCTTTGTCACGAAGGACGGCTTGACGAAGGCATCGGTTCGAGAACGGCCGAATTCCTCTCCCACGATGGATGCGACGGTTTCGGTGTGATCGGGGTTTACGGCGGCCTCGACGCGTTGCGAAGCGTGAGGCCTCTCGGACGGGGACCGACGTCTTGGTCGGACGCACGCCGCCAACGTGCCCTTCTCGATGCGGCGAGGCTTCGAGCCCGCGTACCTCGAAGACGAGGCATGGACTCGTGTGCCTGTGATGTTCCGCGTGTCCTAAGGACGAGAGCGGAGGCGACGGCCGGCAGCCTTCGTCCAAGCCCCCTCCCAATCTTGGCGCATGACACCTTCGCTGAGGTACCGACGAGCTTGCCCGCTCGTCGAGCACGGACAGATCGCTGATCTCGTCGACAGCCATCAGCGTGTTGGCGTCTAAAAGAAGGTTCGTTTCAGCCGCGCGAACGATCCGCGAGGTCACGACGGCCCTGACCAGCGTCACTGATTTCCAGGTCGGGTTGCACTCCGGCACGCAGCGAACGACGGTGCGGCGCCCCGACGTTCCATTGCGCGATCACCGAGACACCGGGATGGTTTGGATCGGTACCGAGAATTCCGAACGAAGCCGTCGCAAACCAGAGATGTTGAGCCTCCGCGATCTGAAGCCCGATCCATCGGACGGCGAGGCTGCAACCGAACTGACCGTGCGAGAACAGCGCGACGGTCCCGCCAAGCGAGCGAAGCTTCGCGATCACGCGGTCGGCACGGTTGCTCGCGTCGCTCGCGGATTCCCCGCCGGGACAACCATCCCGATACACCATCCATTCCGGACGCGTCTCGCGAATGGTCCTCGAGCGTTTGCCTTCGAATTCGCCGTAGTCCCATTCGGCGAGATCGGGATCGATCTCCGCATCCGCCGCGAGGCCTGCGAGCTCACAGGTCCTGCGGGCGCGCAGCGCAGGGCTGGTGAAGACGTTGTCGAACCGGATGCCGGCGATCGCGGAACGGAGCGCCCGCGCCTCCGCGTCCCCGGCGACCGTAAGGGAGAGATCCGTGCGGCCGGTGTGCCGACCGCTGGCCGACCACTCGGTCTCGCCATGGCGGAACAGGTAGACGACCGCGGTCTCGACTTCCGATGGCGGCGCGTCACGCGACATCGCCGACGCCGTGGCTCCAGGTCCAGTTCCGGATCTCGGGCAGGTCCTCGCCGTGCCTGTCGATGTGGTGCTTGTGCTCGATGAGCTTGTCGCGCATGGCCTGCTTCAGGTAGTCGCCCTCGGTCCCCAGGCCCGGCGTCCGGTCGACGACGTCCTGCACCAGATGGAAGCGGTCGAGCTCGTTCTGCACCCGCATGTCGAAGGCGGTGGTGATCGTGCCTTCCTCCTTGTAACCGCGGACGTGGAGGTTGCGGTTGGTGCGCCGGTAGGTCAGGCGATGGACGAGCCAAGGGTAGCCGTGGAAGGCGAAGACGATGTGCTTGTCCCGGGTGAACAGCGCGTCGTACTCGACGTCGCTGAGGCCGTGCGGGTGCTCGCTCGCCGATTGCAGCCGCATGAGGTCTACCACGTTGATAACGCGGATCCTCAGGTCGGGCAGGTGTTCGCGAAGGATCGAGACGGCCGCCAGGACCTCCAGCGTCGGCACGTCGCCGCAGCAGGCCATGACGACGTCGGGCTCTTGCTTCTGGTCGTTGCTCGCCCAGGGCCAGATCCCGACACCCTGCGTGCAATGGATCACGGCCGCTTCCATGCTCAGCCATTGCGGCAGCACGTGCTTGCCGGCGACGACGACGTTCACATACTGGCGGCTGCGCAGGCAGTGATCGGCGACCGACAGCAGGCAATTGGCGTCCGGCGGCAGGTAGACGCGGACGACGTCCGCCTTCTTGTTGATGACGTGGTCGAGGAAGCCGGGATCCTGATGGGTGAAGCCGTTGTGGTCCTGCTGCCAGACGTGCGAGGCGAGCAGATAGTTCATCGACGCGATCTTGCGGCGCCAGGGCAGCTCGTTGGTCACCTTCAACCACTTGGCATGCTGGCTGAACATCGAATCGACGATGCGGATGAAGGCCTCGTAGCTGTTGAAGAGGCCGTGCCTGCCGGTGAGGAGATAGCCCTCGAGCCAACCCTGGCACTGGTGCTCGCTCAGCATCGAGTCGAGCACGCCGCCGTCGGGCGCGAGGAACTCGTCGTCCTCGATCTTGGTCGCGTCCCATTGCCGGTCCGTGGCCTCGAAGACGGCCCCCAGCATGTTCGAGAGCGTCTCGTCGGGCCCGAAGATCCGGAAGTTGCGCGGCCCCTGGTTCGCGGCCACGATGTCGCGCAGGAAACGGCCGAGCACGGTCGTATCCGACGCAGCTACCGCGCCCGGCGACGGCACGTCCACCGCGTGGATCCGGAAGTCCGGCATCTTCAAGTCGTGCAGGAGTGCGCCGCCGTTGGTGTGCGGGTTCGCGCCCATGCGGCGGTCACCCTCTGGCGCCAGCGCGGCGAGCTCCGGGACGAGGCGTCCGCCGGCGTCGAACAGCTCCTCGGCCTTGTAGCTGCGCATCCAGCTCTCGAGTTCGGCGACGTGACCAGGATGCTGGGCGTCGACCAGGATCGGCACTTGGTGCGAGCGGAACGTCCCTTCGTTCTTGAGCCCGTCGACCATCTTCGGTCCGGTCCAGCCCTTGGGGGATCGCAGGACGATCATCGGCCAGCGCGGACGCGGGCGAGCGCCTGACGTCGAGGCGTCGGCCTGGATTCGCCGGATATCGGCGATGACCCTGTCGAGCGTGTCGGCCATGAGGCGGTGCATGGCTTCCGGCTGGTCGCCTTCGACGAAATAGGGCGTCCATCCGCAGCCCCGGAGGAATTGGTCGAGCTCCTCGTGGTCGATGCGGGCGAGCACGGTGGGATTGCTGATCTTGAAGCCGTTGAGGTGCAGGATCGGCAGGACCACGCCGTCGGTGACCGGGTTCAGGTACTTGTTGGAATGCCACGCGGTCGCCAGCGGGCCGGTCTCGGCCTCGCCGTCGCCGATGACGCAGGCCACGATCAGGCCGGGATTGTCGAACGCGGCGCCGAAGGCGTGGCTCAGCGAATAGCCGAGCTCTCCGCCCTCGTGGATCGAGCCGGGCGTGCTTGGTGCGACATGGCTCGAGATCCCGCCGGGGAAGGAGAATTGGGTGAAGAGCTTCTTCATCCCCGCCTCGTTCCGGCTGACGTCGGGATAGACCTCGCTGTAGCTGCCTTCGAGGTAGGTGTTGGCCACCAGCGCCGGGCCGCCGTGGCCGGGACCGGCGACGTAGAACATGTCGAGATCGTAGGCTTTGATGATGCGGTTCAGGTGGACGTAGATGAAGTTCTGCCCCGGCGTCGTGCCCCAATGGCCGACGACCAGCGGCTTGATGTGCGCCAACGTCAAAGGTTCGCGCAGGAGCGGGTTGTCGTAGAGGTAGATCTGGCCCACGGCCAGGTAGTTGGCGGCACGCCAGTAGGCGTCCATCAGGCGCAACACCTCGAGCCTCGCGAATTGACCGGGAGCGTCCGTGCCGATCGGCATGTCGTCGGTCGGCGAGGATTTTGTCATGAGGGTCCCTGGGCGAAAGAGTGGAGGCGACGCACGCCTGCGCGAATGGTGGAGGGCGCGGCGATCGCCCGTCCGCGGTTGAGGTCCCGCGATGTCGGTCGTCACGATCTAAACCAGGACCGTGGAGGCGAGCAGGATCGGAAACTACTCAGCGTTGAGACGGGCAGACGGTCGTGGGACAGCCCGGCCGCGACGGGGGCATCGAAGCCGGACGTTCCTTCGTCGGCACGCTCGCGATCGGGTCTGCCGCTCCCTCATCGCAGGCGTCGAGCCGCCGCAATCTCGGGAGGTCCACGAGGCGCACGCGACGCGACGTCGACAATCCGATCAGGCCGTCCCGTTCGAACTGCGTGAACGTCCTCGACACGGTCTCGATCGTGAGTCCCAGGTAGTCGGCGATGTCCTGCCGGGTCATGGCCAGCTCGATGACGAGGGGGTCGCGCGAACGCTCCGCGCTCTCGACGAGGAAGGCGGCCATTTTGCCGACGGCGCTGCGCCGACCGAGCAGGAGGGCGTGATCGCGGGCCCTCGCGAGGCTCTGGATGGCGTAGGAGAACAGAAGCATCGCAAGCCTCCGGTCTTCGGCCGCCAGCGTTTCGAGGCGGCTTCTGCGGTAAGGGACGACGGTGCAGTCGCTCACGGCCTCCGCGGACAGGCTGTACTCGGTCCCCGGTTCGAAGCCGAAGACTTCTCCGCGTGCGTGGAAGGCGCAGATCTGGCGCCGGCCGTCGTTCTGGAACCTGCAGGTCCGGACCACTCCCGACACCACCCTGAAGACGTCATCGGCATCGTCGCCTTCGCCGAAGAGTTCGTTGCCGCAGGCGAAGCGGAGCGCCGGTCCGGCGACCCCGTTCCCCGCATCTTCGATACGCCTTGCGGTTTGCATCGGACCTCCCGGGGACCTCGGAGCCGGCGGGCGGAGCCGCGACATGCCGACGAAGCATCATGGCCGTCGCGGCGATAGGGCCGGATTACACCTACGTGCCCGCCGACGACCCACGACGGTCGCGGTTCGCGCCCGTTCCAGACGCCGAGGAGAGGCACTCCGCCTCCGTCGTCGGACGGCCGTGCATCCGACGTCGTGAACGCTTCCGAGTCGTCGATGCGACGGTGGACTTGCGGGCGCACCGCCTCTTTTCGATCGGACGCGGGCCGGATCCGGTGCGCGAAGTACGGCAAGCTCTGCGGTGGCTGGAGCGACCACGCCGTCCGAGTTGAGCCGAGGCCGTCCGAAGCCGTCGACGATCTTCTCGCGGCCGTTTCGGCGCAAGCCGGATCCACCCTCGATCACGAGGAACGATGGTGCGGCTCAGAACTGCTGGTCCGCGAAGGGCGAGGAGTTAGGCGTCTTGATGACGATGAAGCCGACGTGGGCGGCCTGATGGCAAGCGTTGCAGGCCTCCGTCAGTCTGGCGTATCCGGCTTCGAAGGCCCGGCGATCGCCGGCGCCCGCAGCTTCCTTCATCGCCTTCAACGGCGCATCCGCCGCGACGACGAACTGCGCAGGCAAGCCTTCGTAGAAGATCGCCGTCCTCAGGAGGACGTCGCGGATCTGATCCACCTCGAACGTCGCCAATCGCCAGTTCCCGGAGGAGCCCGCCTGCCAGAGCTTGATGTGCTTGAGCTGGACGATCTGCATGATCTCGC
>CAXTVT010000047.1:0-25866 GCA_964247745.1 uncultured Beijerinckiaceae bacterium | reverse complement strand
CGGTGAAGGATCTCGCGGCGACGAAGGGCCTGCGCACGACCTTCGGCTCGCCGCTTTTCGCCAACTTCGTGCCCACCCACGACGCGCTCTTCGTCGAGCGCCTGCGCGCCGCCGGCGCAATCGTCATCGGCAAGACCAACGTGCCGGAGTTCGGCCTCGGCTCGCACAGCTACAATCGCGTGTTCGGCACGACCCGGAACGCCTACGATCCGGCGCTGAGCGCCGGCGGCAGCTCGGGCGGGGCCGGCGCGGCGCTCGCGTTGCGCATGGTGCCGCTCGCCGACGGCAGCGATTTCATGGGGTCCCTGCGCAATCCGGCGGGGTGGAACGGCGTGTTCGGCTTGCGTCCCTCCGCCGGCCGCGTGCCCTCGCTGCCGGTGCCGGAAGGCTACCTTCACCAGCTCAGCACCGACGGCCCGATGGCGCGCAGCGTCGGCGACCTCGCGCTCCTGCTTTCGGTGATGAGCGGAGCCGATCCGCGCGCGCCGCTCGCCCGCGCCGAACCGCCGCTGCTCGGCACGGTCGTCGAGGGATCCGTCTCGGGCAGGCGCATCGGCTGGCTCGGCGGCTATGCCGCTGCGCTGCCGACCGAGCCCGGCATCCTCGAGCTCTGCGAGCGGGCGCTGAGCTCCCTCAAGGCAGCGGGATGCGAGGTCGAAGAGGCCGGCCTCGGCATGCCCGCCGCCGAGATCTGGACGTGCTGGCTGACCTGGCGGCACGCCCTGATGGCCGGGCGTTTCGCCGCGTCCTACGTCGACCCGGCCAAGCGCGCGCTGATGAAGCCTGAGCTGGTCTGGGAGATCGAGGGCGGCCTGACGCTGTCGGTCGTCGACCTCCACGCCGCCTCTCAGGCGCGCACCCGGCTTTTCGAGCGCTTCCTCGCCCTTTTCGAGCGTTACGCCGCGCTCGCCCTGCCGAGCGCCCAGGTCTTCCCTTTTGCACAGGAGCTCGACTGGCCGCGGAGCATCGCCGGACTGACGATGGACAGCTATCACCGCTGGATGGAAGTCGTCGTGCCCGGGACTTTGTCCGGCTGCCCGGTGGTGTGCCTGCCGGCCGGTCTGGGCGGGCCCCACCGGCTGCCGTCAGGCCTGCAGCTGATCGGCCGCCCCGGCGGCGATCGCGAGCTGCTGCGGCTCGCTCGCGCCTATGAGATCGAAGCAACTCCCGCCGACTGGCTTCCGAAAATATAGGCATTGCATTGATTGTGGTCGCGTTCGCTAATCATCTATGGACAGCCACTCCATGCCGCATGAAATCATCGGATCAAACGCGCTGATAGCATAAACTACGCAAAGATTACTGAAACTAAAAACACGCTTCGGTCAAAGACCCATTGTCTTCTTTAGGATGGCTAGAATTCTATCCAACGGCGGTCAAGTTGATCTCGCCATCATGGGAAGCCACGAGCTTCTCGTGGAGGTGGATCAGATGCGTATTTTGAACAAGATGGCCATTGTGTTCTCGATGATGGTCACGGGCGGGGCAGCGCGCGCCGAGGATGGCGCATCCGTTCGCCTCCATAAGGTCATAGTCGACGGCGACATGCAAACGGCGCTGTCGGCCAACGGGCCAACAGGCGTCAAAGGCTACACTGCCGAGAACGTCTCGGCGGCGACGAAGACCAACACGCCGCTGGTCGATGTCCCCCACACCGTGTCGGTCGTCACACGAGAGAATCTTTCCGACCGCAACGTCCGAACCTTGAGTACGTTGACCTACAGGGCCTCTCCTTGACGATTTGATGGATCGCGCTCGCTTTCAGTTGCTTCGCACCTTTGCAATGCATGTGTCTCTCGCACTGCGTAAATAGCGAAAGAAAATCAAATATTAGGCGGCATCGAACACTTGGTGCAAGCTTCAACCAATTTATCTACGCCTATGTTTGAACGAAAGTCGCCGCAAGGGCATCAGGCAACGGCGGTAAGCGAGGCGTCGATCAGATTGAGCTTGCCGCCGGTGATGAGGTCTTTGATCCGTGGGTCGTCGAGGACCGTGTGAGGATAGACCGACGAGATCGCGCTCACGGCGTCGAGGCGGGTGACCTGCGCGGGCGATAACGCGAGACTTGCAGCGGCGAGGTTGCTCTTCAGCTGCGCCGGCGTGCGTGGGCCGATGATGGGCAGCGAACCCTTGGCGGCGACCCACGCGACGGCGATCTCGCCGGGCGTCACTCCGGCCTCGGCGGCGATCGCGATCAGGGTGTCGATGATGGCGCTTCGCTGCGGGGTGTTCTCCGGCTGGAAGCCCGCCCCGGCCCATGCTTCGTCGCGCCTGCTCTCGGTCTTGCCGGTGCGGTACTTGCCAGTCAGCACGCCGCCCCCGAGGGGCGAGAACGCCACGACCCCAAGGCCGAGGGCCTGCGCGGCGGGAATAAGATCCTGCTCGGTCGCGCGCTGGACGAGGCTGTGCTCGACTTGAATACCAGCGATGGGCACGATGCCGCGCAATTCGGCGATGGTCGCGGCGCGGGCGATCCGCCATGCGGGGAAGTTGGAAAGGCCCGCGTAGAGGATCTTGCCGGCGCGGACGAGATCATCGAAGCCGCGAACGATCTCCTCGATGGGAGTCACGCCGTCCGACACGTGCGCCCAGTAGACGTCGATCCGGTCGGTCTTGAGTCGTCTCAGGCTGGCTTCGACGGAAGAAACCATCGCTTGTCGGCTGTTGCCCGTGGCGAGGATGCCCGAGGAGGCGTTCGTCTTCACGGCATACTTCGTGCCCAGTACGAACTCCTCGCGCCGTCCCGCCAGCAGGCCGCCGAGGAACTCTTCGGACTGGCCGTCCTGATAGCCGTTGGCCGTGTCGAGGAAGTTACCACCCGCGTCGGCATAGGCGTCGAGGATTTGGCGCGCCTCGTCCGGCCCGGTGCCGTGGCTGCCCCAGGCCAAGCCAAAGTTTGCGGTGCCAAGCACCAATTCCGAGACCCGGAGCCCAGTGTGCCTGCCAAACAGTTTGTAGCGCACGACGATCGCATCCTTTTATTCAGCGAACCGCGTTCACCGGCAGCCAGCGCCTGTTTCTCGTCGAGCAAACGAGCTAAGCGTAGCGGACCAGTGATCCACATAAACGGTTCAGTGATCCGCTTGTCAAGGATGGCGATGCGCGCCGACGCCAGAATGAACCGCGATGACATCCTTTCCGCCGCACGCGAGGTCGTCTCTCGAAGCGGCGCCGACGCATCACTGCGCGACATCGCCCGCCGTGCCGAGGTTGGTTTGGCGACTCTGTTACGTCATTTCCCCACTCGGGAGGATCTGCTGGAGGCGTTGCTCCAGTCGAGTCTCGATGACCTCACCGGTAGGGCCGCCGAACTCGAAGCATCGACCTTGCCTGACGAAGCACTTGTCTTCTGGCTGCGCGACGCCGTCGCGTTTGTGCGCATCTACAGCGGAGTCGTCGCGATGATGGCGGCTGCCTTGGCCGATCCGAACTCCGCCCTCCATGCATCCTGCGATCGCCTGCGGTCGGCGGGCACGCGGCTGCTTCGACGCGCGCAGTCGAACGGGACGGCGCGGGCTGACATCGATGGGGACGACTTCTTCGCCCTGATCGGAGCGCTTGGATGGATTGGTGACCAGCCCGCCTACGCACCGCGCGTCGAGCATCTCTCCAAGGTAGTCCTCGAAGCGATCCTCGTTCGTCGACCGATTGGTGGCGTCGAAGCTTGATGGAATTTCGATGCACGCCCACAAGTACGCAACTCTGCGACGGGCTTGAGCCTGCGGCACGAACGGTTGGGTGGAATGCGTTCTGGCGGCTTTGCTCTCGATAAAACCATCCTAGCGACGTTGACAACGTCAACACAGCTCCTAAGTTGACGTTGTCAACTAGAAGGCGATGATGGATACGATATTGATCACCGGTGGACATGCCGGCATCGGGCTCGCCTGTTCCGAGGCGCTCGCGTCGCGGCCCGACTCGAGGCTTTTGCTTGCCGGGCGGAGCATGGAAAAAATGGAGGCGGTGGCGCAACGGCTTCGCACGCGGTACGGAGCCACCGTCGGCACCCTCACGCTCGACACGTCGTCCCTGGCCTCTGTCAGATCCGCGGCCGCGCGGTGTCGCGCCATGATCGAGGCCGGCGACATCGAGCCGTTCCAGGCGGTGCTTTGCAACGCCGGTGGAAAGTTCCAGGGCCCGATATCGTATAGCGTGGACGGATATGAGGACACGTTCGCCACCAATTACCTCGGCCATTTCCTGCTCGTGGAGCTGCTGCTCGACGATGTGACCGACGGCGGACGCATTGTCTTCACGGCCAGCGGTACGCACGATCCGGACACGGCGGACGGGAAAATGGTCGGCAAAGCCGCGGCGCCGGACGCGACCGCCCTCGCCGACAACGGCAAGAACGCCGCCAAGCCGCTCTCCGCGGGCGTGCGCTACTCGACCTCCAAGTTATGCACGATCCTATACGCCTATGAACTGGATCGGCGGCTGCGCCGATCGGGCAGTTCGGTGTCGTCGATCGCCTTCGATCCCGGCTCCATACCGGAAACCGGATTGCTCCGGACGATGCCGAAGGCCGTCCAATGGCTGGCCCGGACCTCTGCCATGAAGCTCGTGATGAAGCGGATGGGCGTGACGCAGGGCAGCGTCGCCTTCTCCGGCGCGTCGCTGGCGAGGATCGCGGCCGACCCGGCCTTCGCGGGCGCCTCGGGCAAGTACCTTCAGTCGGACGGCGGCCGCCTTGTCGAACGACGCTCGTCGAAGGCGTCCTACGACGAGGCCGCGGCGGCGAAGCTCTGGGCCGATTCCGAAGCGCTGGTTGCAATTAGGCCGGAGGAAAGTTCCGTCTTGTCGAGACGTGCTGACGTTGGCTAGCGTCGGGCCGAAGGTGTCGGGGACGAAGGCGGGCAGGGAGCATGGGGACGGCAGAACGGCTCGTCGAGGCCGCCGCGGCGCTGCTGGACGGCGGTGGCGAGGCGGCCGTGACGCTGCGCGCCGTCGCGCTCGCCGTCGGCGTATCGCACAACGCGCCCTACCGGCACTTCGTCGACCGCGCCGCTCTGCTGGCCGGCGTGGCGGAGCGGGACTTTCGCACGTTTACCCAAGACTTCGTCGCGATCCAGCGTTCGGACGGCCCGGCGATCGGGAAGGTGGAGGCCGCGCTTGCGACGTTCATAACCTACGGCACGGCTCATCCGGCGCGTTACCGGCTCCTGTTCGGCAATCCCGACATCGCCTCGCGCGGCGGCAGCCTGGAGACCGTGGCCATGGAAACCTTCGCCGCATTCGCCGCGATGGTCCGGGCGGCGCAGGACGCCGGCCAGCTGCCCGAGATGCCCGCTCCGACGCTGACAGGCCTGATCTACGCCACGGTTCACGGTCTGCTGGACCTGAAGGCGGGCGGCCGAATGCGCGAGGAGAAGGGGTTCTCCGACGTCATGGACGGCACCTTGCTGATGCTCAGGCTGATTGATCCCGCCGCGAAATCGATCGCCGTGGCGCCGAAGGCTTCATCACGCGACGCCACGCGACGCGACGCATAGGCAGCTCGACATCGCCGAGCGGGACCGCGCGATCTCGGAGGCGCGCGGCCGTGTCATCGGAAGGCTTCGACCTGGTCGGTGTAAGGCTGCCTGGCGCCGGTGGCGTTGGACCGCCTATCACCCCATGGTCCATCGAGGCCGGCCGATCGTCCGACCTGGCGCAGACCAAAGCAGCGCCGCCGATGCTCGATCTCTGGACCTCCTATCGGCGAGATCAAACGGCTTGAGCGGGTTTGCGACCTCTCGGCGTGTCGAGACGCTTTCCCATCCTTGACCGTGCGACCGGCGTCGTCTTCTTGGGATCGGGCACCGCTTCGTTTGCTGATTCCAGCCATCGACTCGCCCTCGGCCGGCAGCGCTCCTCATGCACCTCGAACCTTTCGGCCCGTCCAGCGGCCGAGTTTACGTCCTCTACACGGGAGGGACGTTCGGCATGGTGGCCGCCGGCAGACCTTCGGATGCGATGCTCGTCGCTGGTGGCATGCAGCCCGTGGCCGAGGCGTTGTCCAGCCTCGGCGTGCCGCACAGCTTCGAGGCGTTCGGCGACCCGCTCGATTCCGCCTCCATGACCCCGGCGCATTGGCGCGCGATCGCCTGCCGCATCGAGGCCGTCTACGATTCGCACGACGGTTTCGTCATCATCCAGGGGACCGATACGCTCGCTTACACGGCGTCGGCGCTCAGCTTCATGTTCGCAGGCCTCACGAAGCCGATCATCGTCACGGGCGCGCAAATTCCGCTGGGGCGGGCGGGATCGGATGCGCTCGATAATCTCCGCCTGTCGGTTCGCATCGCCAGCCACCGCTCGTGCGGTCTCGCGTGCATTCCCGAGGTCGTCGTGGCGTTCGGAGGGCGGGTGTTTCGCGGTTGCCGGTCGCGGAAGATCAGCGCCGTGCGCCCGCAGGCATTCGGCTCTCCGAACTGCATGCCGCTGGCGACAGGCGGAACGCGGCTCGCCGTTCATGAGAAGCGAGTTCGTCCGATCGTCGGAGACGAGACCTTTCGGCTGAACGCCATCGCGGATGGAGGCGTGGCCGATGTCGCGCTGCACCCCGGGCTCGAGGCGCGGACGCTCCGCGCGATCCTGGAAAGCGACAGGCTGGAGGCAATGGTCCTGCGGACCCACGGCAGCGGCAACGCACCCGACGACAAAGACCTGCTCGGCGCTCTGCGCGACGCCGTCCGCGGCGGGAAGACGATCGCCGCCGTCACCCACTGCGTGCACGGCGGCGTGACCTTCGGCCGGTATCGCTCGAGCATGGGACTGGCGGATGCCGGCGTCCTGTCCGCTGGCGACATGACCCCCGAGGCCGCCGTCGCCAAGCTGCTCGTCCTCAAGGCCTCGAAGACCGCCGACGAAATGACGCGGCTCTTTCAGGAGGATTTGAGAGGCGAGCGGTCCTTTTGACGACGCCACTCCGACCGAGGCCCGTGCCGTCCTGGCGACTTGCGATTGGCACCTTCAGGTGAAACCGACGTACCGCCCGGGCCGGTGATTGATCGCGATGATCAGGTTGGTGACGAAAGCGCAGAGGATCGAAGGCAGGATCCGGTCGAGAGGCATCATCACTGCGGCGCAGGCCACCAGGGTCAGGTCGAAGGCGAGCTGCACGTGGCCCGCGCGGAGCCCGGCGACGTCCTGCAGGTGCAGCGCCAGGATGCCGATGCCGCCGAGGCTGGTACGATGGCGATACAGCATCAGCAATCCCACCCCGATGAGCGCGCCGCCCATGACGGCGGCATAGAAGACCGTCAGGTGCGAGTAGGCGGTCCACGACAGCGTCATACGCGTCAGGATGCACTCGGCGGAGACCGCCAGCAGGGTGCGAATGGCGAAGGATCGTCCCATTCGTCTCCAAGCCAACCAGTAGAACGGACCGTTCAAGACGAAGAACAGGATCCAGAAGCCCCAGCCCGTCGCATATTGCAGGAGCAGGGACAGACCGGCGATGCCGCCGGTGAGGATCTGCGCCCGGATGAGGATCGAGACGCCGAGGGACACGAACAACGTCGAGACCGCCACCGCGAGAATATCCTCGTAGAGGCCGTGGCGCTCTCCGCCGTCGGTCGCCTCGGCCATAGGGGGAATGCTCACTTGGGACGACCGGCGTGCTCGGAGACGATGCGCGTCCGCGTCGGCATGCTCGCAAAGCTTTTCGAACGCGCCACGATCTATCCGACCGTCGATGCCGCACGGTGGGTCGTCGCGACCCGACCGGCCGTCGCCGCGGCGGTCAGAACGAGCTCCTTGTCATGGAAGCGCTCGAGGCCCGTGCCGTGAGCGACGCTGATCATCGTCACGCCCGGAAGGTTCTCGAGGATCGTCGCGTAGAGCGCCCGCTCGTTGTGCGGATCGAGCGCGCTGGTCGCCTCGTCCAGGATCAGCAGGCTCGGCGCCTGCAACAGGACGCGCGCGGCGGCGATACGTTGCTGCTCGCCCGGAGACAGTCGCTGATGCCAATGGGCGACCTGATCGAGGCGATTTGCCAAGTGCCCGAGGTCGAAGGCGTCGAGCACGGCGATCACCTTTTCGTCGTCGACGAACTCGCCCGAGGCGGGATAGGCCAGCACGTCCTTGAGCGTCCCATCGGGAAGATAGGAGCGCTGCGGCAGGAACATCACGTGCTCTTTCGGGCGGCTGACGGACCCCGTCCCTTCGTGCCAGATCCCCGCCAGGGCGCGCAGGAGCGTGCTCTTGCCCACGCCCGACTGGCCACGGATCAGCAGCCGCTCGCCCGGCTCGACGGCGAAGCGCGGCACCGTGCTCATGGCTTCGCCGTCGGGTCTGTCGAGCCGGATCGACGACGTCGACAAGGTGCCTGCGGGGGCGTCGGCTCGGACGGCGAGGGTCGAGGAGACCGGGGCCCTGATGGCGTCGTCCAGGGTCTCCAGGCGGCGGAAAACCGCTAGCCATTTGGCGATCTCGCCATAGGAATTGATGAACCAGGCGAGGGGGATGATCGCCGTCAGGTAGGTCATCGAGATCTGCGACATGTCGCCGATCGTCGCGGTGCCGTCAGCGACTCGTGGCATGTAGAGCAGCGCCGGGATGCTCGCGTTGATGATCTGGGTGAAGAGGGTCTGGTTCAACGAGAGGCCACCCTGCCGGGCGATCAATTGCCACCAGTTTCGTTTGATCAGATCGACCGTCGTGTCAAGCCGTTCGGTCTCGATCGTTTCGCCGCGATAGAAGGCGATCTGTTCGCCGTTCTCGCGGGTGCGGACGAGATGGTAGCGAAAGTCGGCCTCGTAACGCTGCTGGGCGATGTTCAGTCGGGTCAAACCTCGTCCGACCAGCACCGTGGCGAGATAGCCGAGGATCGTCGATGCCAGAGCGAACCAAACGAGATAGCCGGGGATCGTCACGACATGGCCCAGGATCGCGAGGTCCTTGGATCCCGATTGCCTCCACAGAAGCGGCACGAACGTCGCGATGCCGATCGCCGACGTGATCATCCCCTGGCCGAGCGTGATGGTCCCCGTGATGCCAAGATTGATGTCCTCGGCGATGCGCTGGTCGGCGTTCTCGACGCTGTTCTGCCGTTCGATGCGATAGTAGGCGCCGCTGTCGAGCCAGCGCGAGACGAACAGGCGGGTGACCGAGGCGCGCCAGTTCATCGTCAAGCCGTGGAGGAGGAACGCTTGGAGGATGTGGCCGACGCTGATCACCGCGACCATGACGAGCAGCAACGCGAAGTAATGGTACATCGCCGGCAGGTCCCGCCCGACGGTCGCGTTCATGCTCGATTTCACGAGCGCGTTCTGCGCGAGGCTGAACCGTGGGATTCCGAAGTTGAGCGCGAGGATGACTGCGACGAGCGCGACGCCCACCCAGCGTGCCGGCGATACCCAGTAGGCTCGCAGAAACCACCAGACGAACGCCTTCGAAAGCTTGTGCTTGTCGGTCTTGGCGATCCGTGCCGCTTCGCTGCTCATCCTACTTTCCCAAGCTTTGTCGGCCTCGCGCCGGACAGGAAGAACCGGGCAAGCGTTGCGGTTTCAACCTTTGCCCGGGTGTGGCCGACGTCATCGCGCGATGCCAGGGCATCGGCGAACAGTCGGCCTCCGTCTCACAGGTGAGCGGTCGCCGTGAAGACGAACGAACGCCCCTCGCCGATCGGCAGATTGCTGCCGGCAGAGGTGTTGGTCGTGTAATAGGCGTTCGTGATGTTGCTGACCCTGAGATTCATGTCGTAGTTTTTGTATTTGTATCCGGCAACCAGATTGCCGATGACGTAGCCCGGCACTTCGGTCGTCGTCGTGTAATTGTTGACGGCGCGGGCGGCTCGCGTGACGAAGCTGCCGCCCTGACCTTGGGCCCCGCCTCCGAACGAAAAGCCAGCCAGCAGCCCTTCGCTGAAGGTATACGTCCCGAAGATGCTGGCGGTGTAGTGAGGCACACCGGCGATGATCAGCGTGAAGAGGCGTGGATCCTGGTTGAGCCCGTCCTGATAGCTGAAGCTTCCGATCACGTTCAGACCAGTGAAGATCTGACCCTGCACGTCGAGTTCGGCACCTTTCGTTGTCTGGCCGGCGATGGCAGTGATCGAATCGCCGGGAAGCGTCGCGAGCGAAACGGGCACGTTGGTCGCCGCCAGCGAGAACACCGAGGTCGTGACGCTCAAACGCCGGTCGAGGAATGCGTATTTGACGCCGAACTCGGTCTGATCGCGGCCCTGCGGCAGGATCGGATTGCCCTGATAATCGATGACGTTCTGCGCGAAGAACCCATCGGCCTTGCTTCCGTAGATCGTCGCCCAGCTGAGAAGATCGAACGCCGCGCCGGCGGTGTAGCTCGTTTTGTAGAACCCGCTGTTTGCCGACGGACCTGCGCTGGCGATCGCCGTCCTGTTGGCGAAATAATCGTTGCGCACGGTGCCGAGAATGTGGAGCCGGTCGTTGAACGTATCGATCTTGTCGAGATACGAGTAGCCGACGTCGGTGGTGGTGTTGGCGGTCAGCTGGCTCGCGGCCACGTTGTTGTAGAGCGGCACGATGGGCGTGCCCGTCAGGATGTTGTATTGCGTCGTCAGCGCCGTGTTCGCGCCAGACGCCGTCGTGCTGTAGAAGGTGTTGTAGTCGAGGCCAAATCTCGACAGGTTGCGCAGGAAGCCGTAGTCCTTCTTGATCGTCAGGTCGTTCTTGCTGTCGAACGTGTCGTAATCGAAGCGGTTGTAGGCAGGTCGAATGGTGAGAAAATTATTGCTGCTGCCGATCTGAGAATAATAATTCTGGTTCAGCAAGGTACGCGTGAAGCCATTGTTCGAGTGGACGGCCACTTCGTAGCCGTCGAAGACGAACAGCTTTCGCGAAAGCTCCGAATAGAGGTTCAGGTTCTTGACGGCCTGGTTCGCCGTCGGGCCCCCATAGAAATGCGGGGCGATCTCATAATAGGTCGCGTAGTTGCCTGGCACGTTCCGCACCGAGGTGAACGCGCCCGGCAGCGTTTTCGTGTCGGTATAGCGGATGCCGAAAAGGACGGACGTCTTGTCATCCTGCCAGCGGATGCTCGGAGAGATCAGATGCTCGTGCCCGTTCGTGTACCCTGCGTAGTTCTTGTCGACCGTGTTGCCGGAAAGGTTGAAACGGTAGGTCAGCCCTTCGGTTTGCGGCACCGGGCCGCCGAGATCGAAGGCGAGCGTCTTGTAATTGTACTTGCCGTAGTAGGCCGTGACGTCGCGGATCGGCGTTTCGGTCGGCGCCTTGGTGGTCACGTTGACGAGACCGCCGCCGGTGTTGGTCGAACCCGACAGGATCGAGGTCGGCCCCTTCAGCACTTCGATGCGTTCGACGTCGGTGATCGGCACGCTCGTCTGGGGCGCGGTCGTGACGCCGTTGATGGACGGCGAGCCGGTCACCTGGAAACCGCGAACGAAATAGACCGGCGTGCCGTTGTTGCCGTTCTGGACCTGGACGCCGCTGACGTTCTGGGCGGCCTGGGCGACGCTGGTGTCGTTCTGCGCCTTGATGACGGCGTCGGTCACGACGTTGACGCTGAGAGGAATCTCTTTCAGCGGGGCGCTGACGCGCGTGGTCGCGCCGCTGTCGCCGGCCTGGAAGCCGTGGTCGCCGTTGAGATCCTGCGTGATGTCGACGTCCGGGATGTCGAGATCCGCGCCGCCCTGGGCCGTGGCGATCGGGGTCTTCCTGACGATGGTGAGCCCGCGAGGACCGGCTGACACCACGAGACCCGAACCCGCAAGGGCTTGATCCAATGCCTGGCGAACGGTTTTGTGGCCTACGATCGGACCGGCCTGTTTGCCCACGGTGATGTCCCCGGGAAACACGATCGGCGTGCCGCCGGCCGCAGCGATACTCGTCACGACTGCGCCGAGATCGCCGCGCGGGATGTTGAAGTCGGCGTCGCCGGCCGCCAGTGCCGCCTCGGCAAGCCCCATCCCGGCGAGGATGACCGCGCCACGCCCCACCAAACCAAACACTCCCATGACAACCCCCGTCGTCTTTCGTCTACGAAGATTGGGTGCGCTCGCCGGCTGAATTCCCCTCAGTCTATCGACGTATAAAAATCGACGTTGCTTTGAAGCCGGATGCCCTGTCATATATTTGTCGCAACCGGTAGGTTGCGTCTCCGGAGCAGGGCCGCGACAGATGCGTCCGCTGCTGCGGAAGTTGCCTCGAGAGGTCGGGCTCTACGGGACGCCGGGCGGGAAAGGCAATTCCACCTCACGGCCGCCACCGCCTCGTTCGGCGTACATTCGATTGGAGATGTCGTGTCCGCAGCGACGAGACCGCCGCGCTCGTGCGGGTCGTTCTCTTCAGGTCGGCATCGTATCGGGCGCCGGATCGATCGACATCCAGTAGGGAGTGACGTGGCGTACCTTGACCTTGAGCGTCGTGGCAATCAGGTCGAAGGTCAGCGGAAGATCCGTCAAGTCGAGCACCGCGGAGACCGGCAGCGCCGCGATGGCGGGATCGACGCGGATCACGCCGGGAAGATAGGGTCTCAGCCGCGCGACGACCGACGAGAGGCTCTCGTTGTTGCAGACCAGGAGCCCGTCGACCCAGGAGGTGTCCGCCTTCGAAGCCTTCATCCGCGTCGAAAGCCTGTCTCCGACGACGACCACGCTCTCGCCGGCATCGAGGGTCGCGCGCGACGCGTGTCCGACCTTTATGTCCGCAGGAGCGTCGACGGCGGTCGCGACCATGATGTCGTCGCGCCACCTGAGGCCGAACGTCCCTCCCGCGGACGTCATGGTGAAGTCGGAGGCCGTCATCACGAAGGGCACCGAGGTGTCGCTGCGGGAGGTGAGCAGCATCTGCCCCTCGCGAAGGCGAACTCGACGCGCTGCCGTGGTGACGTCGAAATCGACGGCAGTGCGGGGGGCCAACGTGAGGGTGCTGCCGTCGGCCAGCAGGATCGCCTTGACCTGACCCGTCCGCGTCACGGCATCCGCGCCAAGCTCCTCGATGGGAACGAACCGGTTCGCGACCATGGCGCTCGCGGCGCCGACGGCGCCCACGCCCACGATGCTCCGGAGCAACGACCTTCGGTCGACGGAGCGCTTGCGTTTTCGCTCCGTCATTACCATCCGCTTCGCGGTGTCGAGCGGCTGCATCGATTGACCGAGCGTATTCCAGGCCGCGACATGCGCAGGCGACATCTCGAGCCAAGCCCTATGCTCGGCACGGTCGCCATCGTCCGCCTTGACGGACGTGAGACGCAACATCCAGCCGATCGCTTCCTCGACCTCCGTCGAGATCTCCGGCTCGACCGGACCGCGGTTGTCGGTCGTCGCCCGCCGAATGCTCTGTTGGCTCACGGCTTGTCGCAGGTCCGCAGCGCCACGGCCCGGCGCATCGCCTGAGCGAGGTAACGCTCGACGGTCGGAAGAGACACGCCGATTTCGCTGGCGATAGCCTCCTGCTTCATGCCGTCGATCCTGTAGAACAGGAAAGCGGCCCGCGCCTTCGGCGGCAGCGTCGACAGCATGACGTCGACGGCCCGCAGGACATCCATCGCCATGGCATGCTCTTCCGGCGACGCGCTGAGGCTTTCCGGCAAGGCCATGAGCTCGGCCTCGCAGGACTTCCACGATGCCGCCCGCTTGCGCGTCTCGTAGATCACCCTGCGCGCGATCGTCGCCATCATCGCCCTCGGCTCGTACAACTCGGTGACGTTGTGGAGACGGAGAAGACGGAGGAAGACCTCGGAGGCGACATCCTCGGCGCTGACCGAGCGCGACTGGCCGCGAAGCCAGCCGTTGAGCCAAGCATTGTGCTTGCGAAAGAGTGTATCGACCGCTGCGCTGCTTGATATCGACATGATCGCCCAACTCTTTGGAACGCGGCGGAGCCATCGCGAGGCTTATCGAGGCCTGGATCGCTGGTAGCCGACCGCAAATTAGCAAGAGGAATGCCAAAGTCTACAATGCCGATTATGAAATGATGCAACCGCGAAGCCGCGTGCCTATACGGCAACAGACGAGCTCGGCCTCTCGATTTTTCTCGCTGCGCCTGATGGGTTTCGGACCCTGAACGTCACCTACGATCGCGAGCCTGGGGGACGAGAAGGGGCGGCGGCGTGCCGCCCGATCCGTCGTGGCCGATGGTCTTGGGGAAGCAACATGGCGGTCGTGGGTTACGTCGATGCGGAGACTGTCGTGGCGGCGGTGGAAAAGCGCGACACGGTCGTCCTGCTCCAGTTTTCGGCGGATTGGTGTGGGCCGTGCAAGCAGATGGCCCCGATGATCGAGGAGATCGCGACCGCCTATGCCGGACGGCTGTCCATCCTCAAGATCGACGTGGACGTCAGCAAGGAGGTCGCCGAGACGTACAACGTCCGCGGCGTCCCCAACTTCGTCCTCGTCAAGGACGGCGCGGAATGCGGCAGGCTGGTCGGCTCGACCTCGCGCAGCCGCTTCAGCGCCTTCCTGGAGGATCACATTTGAGCCGGGCGGACCAACGGGCCGAGACCGTCGCGGCGCCGGCCCTGCAGCCCACGGAAGGGACGGACCCGCACGGCGATGGCCTCGACGGTGTCCTGTCCGCCAGCGACGATCCGGCGGCCGCGGCGGCGTGGGGTGTTCGTCGGGACGTCGTGGCGACCGCGAGGACGATCGCCGGGCTTGCGCCCGCCAATGGCCGGCAAGCCGCTCTCAGGTGGCTGTCGATGCAGCAACGTCATCGAGCGCCGGCCGAGACCACGCACCGTCTTCTCGCCTGGCTGTTGGAGGACGCCCGAAAACGGGACGGATTGAGCGGTGCCGTCGACGCCCTGCTTGCCAACATGGCCGGCAGGCACATCGAGGCCGCCTCGGATGCGGCGCCGCCATCCCGCGAATGGCGTGCGCAGAGGGAGCGAGCCATGGGGCTCGCGGACCAATCGGCCTCCGACCTCGACAAGGCGTCGGCCGAGCTCGCGGCAACCGCGGCATGGTCGATCGAGGACGCGTCGACCGTCCTGTCCGACTCCCTGTCGCAATGGTTCCTGCCACTGAACGGCTTCTCCGCGACGCGTGTCTCGCGCAATCCCAATCCGAAGGGTCCCGATGCGCAACGGCTGAAGGCCGCCTGGGCGGAAGAGGCGCGATCCCAGGCGGAAGCCATCAACTCGTTCCTGGACGGCGCCGAGGTCCTGTTGGGCGGTTCCAACGAACCCCCCCGACTCGTCTAGCGATGTCGCTCGACCACCGGGCTGCAAGCCGCGTCACACTTGGAGACCAAACCAGATGTCGGTCATGACCGCTTCGTCGGCCCTGCATGCGGCGGCTGGACACCCGGCGCCTCTGAGCGATGCTGATCTCGATTCTCTTCTCAAGGATCCCGATGTCGAGTCGGTCGGAGCGCGTCTAGGCGTCTCGCGCCGCTGCGTCCTGTCCGCGAAGATGGTGGCGGGCCTCGCCCCGGCTTCGGCCAAACACCGCTTGGCCGCACGCTGGATCGCCTTGGCGAGCGCGCCGGAACGCGACGGGCGGGCGGATCACGACGTTCTCGCATGGCTGCTGCGCGACGCGCGACAGGTGGAGGGTCTCGGCGCCGCCGTTGCCGGGATGCTTGTCGAGATCGCCGAGCTCCACGCGATGGCCGCCGCGGAACGCATCGGTTCGGACGAGTGGCGGAGCGCGCGCCGTCTCGCCCTCGCTCTGGCGGACAGCCTGAGCGACCGTCCCGACAGGCCGTGCGCGGAACTCGCCTTCGTGGCGGCGTGGTCCACGGCGGACGCGATGACGGCGCTGCCCGATTCCCTTCAGCAATGGGCGATGATCAGGACGATCGCCGCCCGCGACAAGGCCGGGATCCGGCTCGACGGTGAGAAGATCTCGGCCCTGATGAATGCGCTCCGGACCGAGGCGCTGGCAGCCGGTGTGGCGCCGCGGCAGATCGACATCACGGCGCTGCTCGCAGCCAAGCATCCCGACGAGGCGGCGGCTGTCGCGCGGGTCAGGCAGATCGAGGACGCCACGCGAGAGGCATGCCTCGACGCATTGCTGCGTCATGCCGAGGGCGGCGCGATGGACGCGGACCTTTGACGCCCGACGGCGAGAGCGGGATTTCCGTGCGCCGACGTTTGAGCCGATACCATAGCTTCAGGAGAGGGGACCGACAGATGCTCCAGACGATTGCCAAGGCCGCCGTTCTCGCCACGGCTGGCGTCATCGCCGCTTCGGTCGCGATGGCCGCCGACTTCGCGGTACCGCCGCCGCTTCCGTCAGGGCCTCCGCCCGCCGTGGCCAGCATCAACGCGGCGATGAGCGCGATCCTCGCGCCGATCGACGTGGTCATGCATCCGCTGGACGTGCTCATGAGGCCGATCACGGGCTCGACCGGCTTCCATCCGGCGGCGGTCACGAATTCCGTGCCCGACCCCACGAAGGTCAGGACCACCACGCCGCAGCCTCTCCCCGGCACGATCCCGCGTCCCTGAGGAGCCGGCTGCAAAGGGCCACGAGGTGCCCGGTCTCGGACGGCTTCGGACCAAGGGGGCGAAGCTGCCGAAACCGCCGGGCGTCAGTGCGCTTCGGCGTGGTCGTGCAGCGCCTGTCGCAGCACGCGGGACAGCTGGTCCGCCGAATACGGCTTGTGAAGCAGCTCGAAGCCGTGCGCGCCCTCTTGCGCGAGAACATGGCTGTAGCCCGAGGCGAGGATGACGGGCAGCCGCGGCCAGTCCTGCCGGATGCGCTTGGCCAGCTCGATCCCGCCGATGCCCGGCATCACCACGTCGGAGAACACGATGTCGAAGTCGTGCTGCTGCTGCTGCAGCCGGCCGAGCGCGTCCTCGGCGTTCGCCGCCCAGGTCGTGTCGTAGCCAAGGTCCTGCAGGATCTGCATGGCGAAATGGCCGACCTCGACGTTGTCCTCGACGATCAGCACGCGCTGCCCACTGCCGTCGACCTTTGGATCCGCGACGGTCTGCGGCTCTTTCGCGGCGAGCGCGCCAGCGACTTCGGGAAGGTACAGCTGGAACGTGGTGCCTTGGCCGACCTCGCTCGCGACCGCCACGTCGCCGCCGGACTGCTTGGTGAAGCCGAAGACCTGGCTGAGGCCGAGCCCGGTGCCCTTGCCGACCTCCTTGGTCGTGAAGAACGGCTCGAAGATCTGGCCGACCTGCTCCGGCGCGATTCCTGCTCCGGTGTCGATCAGGCTGACCACGGCGAACGGCCCCGCTGCGCCGGCGTGGCCACGGATCGGCGGCATCGCCCGGCCGGACTCCAGACGCAGGGTCAGCTGCCCCTCGCCTTCCATCGCGTCGCGGGCGTTCACCGCCATGTTGACCACCGCCGTCTCGAACTGGCTGAGATCGGCCTGGATGAAGCAGGGCAGGTCGCCCAGTTCGGTCACCACGCGGATGCGCGAGCCGGTGACCGTGTCCAGCATGTCGGCGACCGAGCGGAGCCGGTCGCCGACCTCGAACACCTCCGGCTTCAGCGCCTGCCGCCGTGCGAAGGCGAGGAGCTGGCTCGTCAGCTTGGCCGCGCGATCGACCGTGTCCGACACCGCGTCCATGTAGCGGCCGCGGCGCTCCTCGCTGAGGCTGGGGCGGCGGAGGAGGTCGACGGACGAGCGGATGATGGTCAGGAGATTGTTGAAATCATGCGCGACGCCGCCGGTGAGCTGGCCCACCGCCTCCATCTTCTGGCTCTGGCGCAGCGCCTCCTCCGCCGCCAGTCGCTCGTCGACTTCGGACGCCACGCGCTGCTCCAGCGTCGCGTTGAGGTCGCGCAGGCGATCCTCGCTGGCGCGCAGGGCATCGAGCCGGTCGCGGGCCTCGTATTGCCGGCGCCGGCCGCGCAGCGCGGTCTGCATCAGGCTGATCAGCGTGGTCGGATGGAACGGCCGCTCCAGGAACGTGACGTTGCCGAGCGCCTGCGACAGGCGTGCCGCCGCAGGGTTGCGCTCCACCCCGCCGCCCTGGCGCGTCAGAAGGATGAACGGCAGGTCGGACCACGGCGGCTGCTCGCCCAGCCATTGGCTGAGTGGCCCGATATCGGCCGTGCGCACCGCATCCTCGGTCAGCAGCACGACGCCGGCCCCTTCGACCAGCGCCTCGCGAAGCGCCGGCAGCGAGTCGACCACGATGCCGCGGAGCCTGGCGTCGGTGAGCAGGGCGATGGCGATGGCGGCGTCGCGGCCTTGCGGCGCGAGCACGACGATCCGTTCGGAATTCGGGTTGCCAGGCTGGGTCAAGACGCGTCGCGCTCGAGCAGGTTCGACTGGTCGGCGTCGCCGACGAAATGCGGCGTTCCCTTGAGGACGCCGACGAACTTCTCCAAAGGCTCTCCGATGGTCAATCCGTTGCGCCCGATGCGATACTCGCGGATCGTATCCTCGTGGTCGCTCGCGCGCTTCTTGATGACCGAGATCGCTCGCCGCATGCGCCCGAACGCCTCGAAAAAGCGCAGCAGCACCACGGTGTCGGCGAGATAGGTGACGTCGACGGGGGATCTCATGTCGCCGATGAGACCGTGCTGGGCGATGGTCAGGAAGGTCGTGGCGCCCTGCCGGTTGAGGTACTGCAGCAACTCGTGCATGTGCAGGACCAGCGCGTTCTCCTCCGGCATCGCCGCCTGGTAGCCGTTCAGGCTGTCGATCACCACGGTCTTGACGCCGGTTTCGTCGACCAGGGCGCGCACCCTGTGGGCGAACTCGCCCGGCGACAGCTCGGCCGCGTCGATCTGATCGATGAACAGGTCGCCGCGATCGCGATGGCTTTCGAGGTCGAAGCCGATGGCCCGCGTGCGATCGAACAGCAGAGCGAGCTCCTCGTCGAACACGAACATCGCGGCCTTCTCGCCGCGCGCCATGGCGGCCAGCAGGTACTGCACGGTGAGCAGCGACTTGCCGGCGCCGGCGGGACCGAGGATCAGGGCACTCGACCCTTTCTCGATGCCGCCGCCCAGCAGCAAGTCGAGCTGGGCGACGCCGCTGACGAGCTGCTCGCGTACGAAGCCGGTCTTGTGGTCGAGCGCCACGAGCCGGGGGAACACCTCGACGCCGCCCGCACGGATCGCGAAATCGTGGTAGCCGCCGAGGAAGGATTGCCCACGGTACTTGACGACCCTCATGCGCCGACGCTGCGCGCCGTAATCGGGCGCGAGCTCCTCGAGCCTCATGACCCCGTGGGCGATCGAGTGCACGGTGTTGTCCGCCGTATTCGCCGACAGGTCGTCGAGCATCAGGACGGTGGCCTCGGTCCGGGTCAGGTAGTGCTTCATCGCCAAAACCTGGCGCCGGTAGCGCAGCGAGGACCCGGCCAGCAGACGGATCTCCGACAGGCTGTCGAGTACTACGCGGCTCGGCTTGATCCGGTCGATGGCGTCGAACACCTGCCGCGTGGTCTCGCCCAGTTCGAGGTCGGACGAGTACAGCAGGCTCTGCTGCTGGTTGGCATCGAGCAGGCTCTCGGGTGGCACCAGCTCGAAGATGGCGATGCCGTCGAGCGTCCAGCCGTGCGAGGCGGCGGTCTCGCGCAGCTCCGCCTCGGTCTCTGACATCGTGACGTAGAGGCTCGTCTCGCCGCGTCGCACGCCCTCGAGCAGGAACTGCAGCGAGGCCGTGGTCTTGCCGGTGCCCGGGCAGCCCTCCAGCAGGTAGAGCCGGGCGCGCGCGAGGCCGCCGCCGAGCACGTCGTCGAGCCCGGCGATACCGAAGGCGGCCTTGCTGGCCGGCTCAGACACGATGGTCTCCCGCGACCGGGCATCGGCCGGGCGCGCGTCCGGTTCCGCCAGGGTCGACCGCCGCTTTCGCAGGCTCAAGCCGGAAGGACATGGGGCTTTCCCCGAGATTCATGCAGCGGTCCGGATGTCGTGGGTCGCCGCAGGCCTACGACGCGCTCCGCGCTTTGCCAAGCAGCCGGCCGGTCAAGATGCACCTGCCGTCTCCGCTCCCGCACGTCTTGCCGCAGGCACGTTCAGCAAACCGCAAGCAAGAACCCGTAGTGTCGGCACCGGCGTCGGTCCGGCGCGGCGGAGCCCTGGCTGTGGACGCACTCACGATCAAGGGGCTGGCGAAGAGCTTCGACAGGCCGGCGGTGCGCGACCTCGATCTCACCTTGCGCGCCGGCGAGTTCTACGCGCTGCTCGGACCCAACGGCGCCGGAAAGACCACCACGCTGCGCATGACGGCGGGCCTGCTGCGGCCGGATGCCGGCGCCATCGCGATCTTCGGCATCGATGCGCTGCGGAACCCGATCGAGGCCAAGCGCATCACCGCCTGGCTGCCGGACGAGCCGATGCTCTACGACAAGCTGACGCCGGTGGAATATCTCGAATTCGTCGCCGGCCTCTGGTCGGTCGAGCCGGTGACGGCCCGGCGCGAAGCCGAGGCGCTGATCGCCCTGCTCGGGCTCGGGCCTCACGCCCACGAGCGCTGCGGCGGCTTCTCCAAGGGCATGCGCCAGAAGGTGGCGCTGGCCGGTGCGCTGGTGCACGACCCGCGTCTGATCATCCTCGACGAACCGCTGACCGGCCTCGACGCCGGCGCGGCCCGCCAGGTCAAGACCGTGCTGCGCGCCCGCGTCGCCGCCGGCTGCACAGTGGTGATGACCACCCACATCCTGGAGGTCGCCGAGCGCATGGCGGAGCGCATCGGCATCATCGCCGGCGGGCGCCTCGTCGCCGAGGGCACGCTGGCCGAATTGCGCGCCCGCTCCAACGCCATCGCCGCCGACGCCAGCCTGGAGGACGTGTTCCTCGATCTGATCGAGACCGCTCCCGACGTGCGGTCGGTGGCATGACGCAGGGCTCGCTCGCCTGGTTCGCGCGCCACGAGCTGCGGCTGGCCTGGCGCGACGCGGCGGCGATGCTGCGCGGCGGTCGCCGCGGGCGCGGAACGGCGGCGCTGGTCGCCCTCGCGATCTTCGTCGTCGTGCTGCACGGAATCGCCTACGCCATGCTCGGCCCCGCCGTGGCAGGCCTGGCGCATCCCGACAAGGGCGTGTTGCTGCTGCTCACCGGGTCGGCGCTGCTCGCCTGGATGCTGATCCTCTCGCAGGCCGTGGAAAGCGTCACCCGCGCCTTCTACGCCCGCGCCGACCTCGACCTCGTGCTGTCGTCGCCGGCCCCGGCGCCACGGCTGTTCAGCGTGCGGCTCGCCGCCAACGCGCTCGCCGCCGTCGCCATGGCCGTGCTGCTCGTCGGGCCGGCCATCGACGTGATCGCCTATCTCGGCGGCTCGCGCTTCCTCATGGGATACGGCGTCCTGGTCGCCATGGCCCTGTCGGCGACCGCGGTCGCGGCGGTGCTGGTGACGCTGCTGTTCAAGCTCGTGGGCCCGGCGCGGACGCGGCTCGCCGCGCAGATCGTCGCCGCCGTGCTCGGCGCCGGCTTCGTCGTGGCGATCCAGGTCGGCGCGATTCTCTCCTCCGGCACGCTGTCGCGCAGCCTGCTGCTGCGTTCGCCGGCCTGGATCGCCGCGTCGCCGGGGCTCGCCAGCCCGGCCTGGTGGCCGGCGCGCGCCGCGCTCGGCGAGGGCCTGCCGCTGGCCCTCGTGCTCGCCGCGAGCCTCGTCATGGTTGTCGCGGCCATCGCCGGCACCGCCACCGAGCTCGCCGCCGGCGCGACCCGCTCGGGCGAGGCCGACGCCCGGCGCGCGCCCGCCACGCCCGGCCGAGCCCCGTTCCGCCGCCGCTCGGTCGCGCAATCGCTCCGGATGAAGGAGCTGACGCTGCTGCGCCGCGATCCGTGGCTGGTCTCGCAGAGCCTTATGCAGGTGCTCTACCTCGTGCCGCCGGCGTTCCTGCTGTGGCGCGACTACGGCGCGGCCGGCGACGGGCTCGTCGTGCTCGTGCCGATCCTGGTCATGGCGGCGGGCCAGCTCGCCGGCGGCCTCGCCTGGCTCGCCATCTCCGGCGAGGACGCCCCCGACCTCGTCGCCACCGCGCCGGTGGCACCGCGCGCCGTGCTGCGCGCCAAGATCGAGGCCGTGGCGCTCGCCGTGGCCGTACCGGTCGTGCCGATCGTGCTCGCCCTGGCCGCTGCCAAGCCCTTCGTCGCCGGCGTGACGCTGGTCGGCGCCGCCTGCGCCACGGCCGGCGCCGGGGCGGTGCAATACGTCTTCCGCAAACAAGCCAAGCGCTCCACCTTCCGGCGGCGGCAGACCTCTTCGCGCTTCGCCACCTTCGCCGAAGCCTTCCTGTCGATCACGATCGCCGGCGCCTCCGCGCTGGCGGCGGCGCACGCCTGGGCCTTGGCCGCCATCCCGATGGCGATCGCCGCGCTCATCCTGCTCGCCGTTTGCGTCGCCGGGCCGATGCGAGAGCCAGCCTAGTCGCAGCCCGATCGCCTTGATCGGCATCCTCGGATAAGATAGGTACTATAACCTATTTTCCTGTATTTCGTCCAGCACGGCGCGACAGGTCCGTCGGGCCGATGCGGTGTCGCGAGCCCTGACATTCCGCCCTGCCAATGTCAGGGTACCGCGACACAAACACGAGCCGGTGTCGCGGTACCGCGACATGTGACCCTGCCATTGCCGCGTACCGCGACAAGGCCCGTTTTCGCGTCGGCGTACGCCGACATCACGAAATCTTCACCTTCTCCGGTTCACGGCGGTACGGATTGAACCAACGGTCCGGCATCCCACCTACCGCTGCGAAACAGGAGTATGGGCATGAAGACGCGGCATCTCGGCCAGAGCCTGCAGGTCTCCGCCATCGGCTTCGGCTGCATGGGACTGACCGGCGTGTACGGCGACCAGGAGGAGGCGGCCTCGGTCGCGACGCTGCGACGCGCGGTCGACGTTGGTGTGACGCTTTTCGATACGGCAGAGGTCTACGGCCCCTACCTCAACGAGGAACTGGTGGGGCGCGCGCTCGCACCGGTGCGCGACAAGGTTTTGATCGCCACGAAGTTCGGCTTCGACATCGGCGCGCCCGATGGCAACGGGCTGCCGATCCGCGGGCTGAACAGCCGGCCGGAGAACGTCAAGGCGGTCGCCGACGCCTCGCTGAAGTGGCTCGGCACCGACCGCATCGACCTCTTCTATCAGCACCGCGTCGACAAGGCCGTGCCGATCGAGGAGACCGTCGGCGCGATGGCCGAGCTGGTGAAGGCCGGCAAGGTGCGCGCGCTCGGGCTTTCGGAACCCAACGCCGCCACGCTGAAGCGCGCCCATGCCGTGCATCCGATCAGCGCCGTGCAGAGCGAATATTCGCTGTGGACGCGCGATCCCGAAACCGGCGTGCTGCCGGTGTGCCGCGACCTCGGCATTGGTTTCGTGCCCTACAGCCCGCTTGGTCGCGGCTTCCTCACCGGCACGATCACCGACAAGTCCGCTTTCGGCGACAAGGACTACCGCCGCACGTCGCCGCGCTTCCAGGACGAAGCCTTCGACGCCAACCTCGCGCTGGTCGAGACGCTGAAGCGCATCGCGGCCGCCAAAGGGGTGAGCGCCGCCCAACTCGCGCTCGCCTGGGTGTTGGCGCAAGGCGACTTCATCGTGCCGATCCCAGGCACGCGAAAGATCCACCGGATGGAAGAGAACGTGGCTGCGGCCGACATCGTCCTGTCGAAGCGGGACCTTGCGGAGATCGAGGCTGCCATTCCGCACGACGCCATCGTCGGCGGTCGCTACAACGAGGCTGGCTTGGCGATGCTGGATCAGGTGTAGCGAGGCGGTCGCGTCTCAAACCGACCCCGCTTCTTCCTGTGAAAGCGCCCGCGCCTCGAAAGGAAGGTGTGCTCGCACACTCTACCACAAGGGCCGAATCTCGGTGGATCGAAATTCGAAGTCGCACATTTCAACGCCGAGGAGAAATACAATGGCTAGTATCGTGTCGAGAAAGATGATCGTCGCCGCGGCGTCTCTGGCGCTGTCGTTTGGTTCGATCGCGCTTCCGGGTGTCGCGAGTGCTCGCGGAGGTGGGCATGGCGGTGGCCACGGTGGAGGCGGGCACGGTGGCGGCCATGGTGGTGGCGGTCACGGTGGTGGTCATGGCTTTGGAGGACATAGCGGAGGCCACTTCGGAGGCCATCGCGGCTTCGGCGGCCGGGGGTTCAGAGGGCGCGGCTTCGGCGGTCGAGGGTTCGGTTATGGTTACGGCTATGGCTACCATTGCGGGCCGATTCGGCGGGCCGCTGGTCTGTGTCGGTTTGGGCCCTACGGCTACTAAGGGTCGACCGGGCGTCCGTCTTCGACAGGTCTAGGCCGAGGGCAGGTTCGCGATCGACGGCAGGTCGAGATGCTGTTCGAGCCGGCGAACGCGGCCCTCGAGATCGCTAATGAGGATGCCGTGGCCGATGACCGACGTGTGATACTCGACGACGGGGCGGCGCAGCCCGACGATCTGCTCGCGGGTTTGCTTGTGCTCCGCCGCCTGCCGTGCTTCCGAGGCGATGAGGTCCGAGGGACGTTGGCGCGCAGGGAGCGCACTTCCGACTTCACGTCGGCAAGGTCGGTCTTGACATCGGCGAGGTCGGACTTCGTCGCCATCTCCGCGCGTATATCGCGAAGAAGCTAAAGGACAAGGCTTTCGGGCTCGTAGCTTACGGGCTGAGCCTCGCATACGTGTGACTTGCGCGCCACACCGACGATGGAGGGTCGCAACGGTCGGGTCGCCTACACGCTTTGTTTCGCCGATCCCATCGGCATCACCGAAATAGCCATCTTGTTTGCTTTCGAGACGGTTTGAGAGACGTCGCGCCGGGCCCTGCGAAAGCGGTGTGAACAGCTATCCTGGGTGATAGCCCGTCACCGCGTCGTAGCATTTGAGTCGAGCATTACCGTCAACAATCTTTTGACAGGTTCGAATTTCGATTTGATCCGGCTTGATATCGCGATCTCCAGCAGATGAAAGAGTCGGCTTGAAGCCACTGTAATCTATATAGTAGAAGTGCGGCTCGAGCGAGCTATCGATTTTTGCTTGGCTCCAAATGGATATCAGGGAGCTTTCCGCTCGAAATTGAATGGCTTCATGCCTCTCGAAGGCATCGCCATTTGCAGCAGAGGCGCTGATTGGCAGAAAAATACTTTTCCGCTAATTAGGTCTACAGCAGCTCCTGTTAAGCAACCGCTTCCGCATCCCCACTCGATAAGACGATATCGGCTTGCATAGTTGACAGGCTGTGTTGCGCCCTCGTCAAGGCGTGTATGGTAGAGATGAGCTTGTGCTGAGGCCAAATTCGGACGGGCATGTAATCCGGTGTATATCGGGCCTGTCGAGAAATCAGCAAAATCAGGGGTCTGGTCGGCAGCAGTGGCTACGGCTGCTATCAATGAGAAAAGGGCTACGAGATAAATTGTACGCATGCATCTAGCGTACACTTGCTCAGTTCAGCGCGAAATCCGCCAATCGACACCCTCAAATGATGGCCATCCGGGAGACGATGCTTTCGCTTCGACAGTCAGTTTCTCCTTCAATTTTATCTTGCAAGCCACAGCGATGGCTGCAATCGTGGATCAATTGCCGATTATCAGTGCTGGATTTTTCGATAAAAGAAGAGTTGCCAGCCTCACCCCGCCAGCGCTTCCTTGCTCCGCTCCATCCGCTTGCGGTCGTTCGGGTCGAGATACGTCTTCCTCAGCCGGATCGACTTCGGCGTCACTTCCACCAGTTCGTCGTCCTCGATGTAGGCCAGCGCCTTTTCCAGCGTCATCTGGATCGGAGGGGTCAGGCGCACCGCCTCGTCCTTGCCGGCGGCACGGATGTTGGTGAGCTGCTTGCCCTTGAGCACGTTGATCTCGAGGTCGTTCTCGCGGCTATGTTCGCCGATGATCATGCCGCGGTAGACCTTGATGCCCGGCGTGATCATCATCGGGCCGCGGTCTTCGAGCTTCCACATGGCGTAGGCGACGCTCTCGCCCTGGTCGTTGGAGATCAGCACGCCGTTGCGGCGGCCCGTGATCTCGCCCTTGAACGGCGCGTATTCGTGGAACAGCCGGTTCATGATGGCCGTGCCCTTGGTGTCGGTCAGCA
>CAXTVT010000046.1:0-27252 GCA_964247745.1 uncultured Beijerinckiaceae bacterium | reverse complement strand
GCGCCGTCATCGTCGGGATCAGGTGGAAGGACTGGAACACGATGCCGATGCGCTGGCCGCGGAAGCGCGCGAGCTTGTCCTCGCCCATGGCGCCGATGTCGATGTCGTCGACGCGAATGGTGCCGCCGTCGGCGCGTTCGAGCCCGGCCATCGCCATCAGCAGCGTCGACTTGCCGGAGCCTGACGGCCCGGTGAGGCCGACCGTCTCGCCGCGTCCTATATGGAGGGAGACGTCCTTGAGGATGTGGACGCGGGCCGCGCCCCGGCCCAGGCTGAGGTTCACGTTGGCCAGTTCGATCGCCGGAGAGGTCATGATGAAGGTTCGTTCCCGCCGCAGCCTCCGCCCATATGGGGCGGTCCGGCGCGCCGCGCTATCGGCCGGGCTCGGCCTGGTGCTGCCCTGGCTTGCCGGTGGCGGCGTCGCGGCGGCCAGGCCGATCCGGCTGCTCGCCTTCGGCGACAGCCTCACCGCCGGCTATGGCCTGCCGCCGGGCCAGGGTTTCGCGCCCAAGCTCGAGGCGGCGCTGCGAAAGCAGGGCCACGACGTCACGGTGGTCGACGGCGGCGTCTCCGGCGACACCACGTCCGGCGGGCTCGCGCGGCTCGACTGGACGCTCGGCGACGGCGCCGACGCGGTGATCCTCGAGCTCGGCGCCAACGACATGCTGCGCGGCATCGACCCGAAGGTGCCCGCGGACAATCTGGACAAGATGCTCGCGGCGTTGAAGGCCCGGCACATTCCGGTGCTGCTCGCCGGCATGCACACGGCGCCCAGCATGGGCCGGGAGTATTCCGACAGGTTCGACGCGATCTACCCCGAAATGTCACGCAAGTACGACGTGGCGCTCTACCCGTTTTTCCTCAACGGCATCATCGGCGACCAGGCGCTGCACCTGCCCGACGGCCTGCACCCCAACGCCGCCGGGGTCGACGTCATCGTGCAGAAGATCCTGCCGGCCGTCGACGACCTCCTGAAGGGGATCAAGCAGCCGAGCTGAACGCGTCTCGGCCGGCCGCCTGGCGCAGGTGCCGCACGCGCGAGGGGACCGTGGGATGCGAATGGTGCACCTGCGCATACCAGGGATCGGGCGTCAGGGTGGAGGCGTTGTCGCGCGAGAGGCGGGTGAGCGCGCTGACCATCGGGTCGGCGCCCACGGCGCGGCGGGCGTAATCGTCGGCCTCGAACTCGTTGCGGCGCGAGATCCAGTTGCCGAAGAGGCCGCCGAGCGGGCCGACGATGCCGCCGAGCAGCAGGCAGACGTAGAGCGCCAGCGCGTCGGAGCGCGCGTGCACGCCGAAGGCCGGCAGCAGCCAGGGCTGGCGTGCGAGCCAGCCGAACGCCGCCAGCACGACCAGCAGCATGAGGGCGGCGCGGACCAGGCCGAAGACGACGTGGCGGTGCTTGAAATGGCCGAGCTCGTGGGCGACCACCGCCTCGATCTCCTCCGGGGTCGAGCGCGCGATCAGCGTGTCGAACAGCACGATGCGCTTGGCGCGGCCGAACCCGATGAAATAGGCGTTGCCGTGGGTCGAGCGGCGCGAGGCATCCATGGTGAAGAGGCCCGAGGCGGTGAAGCCGGAGCGGGCCAGCAGCGCCTCGATGCGCGCGCTCAGGTCGGCATCGGCGAGCGGCTCGAAGCGGTTGAAGCGCGGCGCGATCAGTCGGACGAACACCGACGGCGCCGCGACCATGATCACCAGCAGGCCGGCCCAGGTCCATAGCCACCAGAGACCGCCGAGGCGGCCCATCGCGAACAGCAGCAGATAGAGCAGCGGCACCGTGAAGAGCAGCGACAGCGCCGCGCCCTTGAGGCGGTCGAGCGCGAACAGGGCCGGCGTGACCTTGTTGAAGCCGAAGCGCGCCTCGATGCCGAAGGCGCGGGCGAGCGCGAAGGGCAACCCGATCAGCGTACCGACGACGCCGGTGGCGAGGAAGAACAGCACGCCGCGGGTCAGCCCGGCCGGAACCGCGCGGGAGAGCGCGGCGTAGACGAGATCGATGCCGCCGAGGGCCCAGAACAGCGGCAGCAGCGCCTCGGCGAGGGTCTCGAAGCGCGAAAGCCGTTCGCGCGCCGCGGTGTAATCCGCCGCCTTGCGGTGCTCGTCGAGCGTGACGGTCGCGACGAAATCGGCCGGCACGCGGTCGCGATACGCCGCGACGTGGCGCGTCTGGCGCAGCGACAGGATCAGCTCCAGCACCGTCCAGGCGACGGTGGCGGCGACGAAGACGAAGAGAAGCGGGGTCATGGCCGCACTATAGCGGCGCCGCCGGCCGGCCGCCATGCGGCGCGGTGCCGAGCGCCTCCTCGAGCAGGAACACGCGGATCGCGGAGGAGAGGTTGACCTCGCCGCGACCGGCGTCGATCGAGGCGACCAACGCGGCCAATGCCGATCCGCGCGCGGCGGCGACGTGGCGCAGGCGCTGCCAGAACGCGTCCTCCAGCGAGATGCTGGTCGGGTGGCCGGCGATCAGCAGGGAGTGCTTGGTGGCGGTGGTGCGGCTCCGTTCAGCCGCCATCGGACGACGACGGCGCCGCGTCGCGCCGGGCGCCGTCGAGCCGCCGCGCGGCGCGGCCGGCCTCCAGTGCCTGCAAGGTGCGCTCGCCCTTGGTGCGGCCGTGGCGCGCGCGGGCGGCGACGGCCTCGCTCTCGCGATCGGACCGCGCATTCGCCTTGCGGGCGCGGCGCAGGTTGACGATTTCGGCGCTCAAGGCTTTTTCCGGAAGGCGTCGATCGAGACCACCTTCGCAGGCTCTTTGGGTTGCTCGTGGGCGTCGTCCGCGTCGGGCGGCGGAGGCGCAGCAGCCCCGGCCTCCTTCGACACGGTGGCCAGCGCCAGCGGCGCGGGCATCGCCTTGACCACGTTCACGGAGCGCGCCACCGGCGCGGCCAGCGGCGACGACACGGGGGCCGGGCCATCGCCGGTCTCGCCGTCGCCTTCGGTCAGCGGCTCGAACTTGAGCGAGAACTGCACCGAAGGATCGAAGAAGCCGGTCATCGCCTCGAACGGGATCAACAGCATCTCCGGCACGCCCTTGAAGGAGAGCCCGACCTCGAAGGAATGCTCGGTGACCTTCAGGTCCTCGAACTGGTGCTGGAGGATGATCGTCATCTCCTCCGGATAGGAGTCGCGCATGCGGCTCGAGAGACGTACGCCCGGCGCGTGGGTGCGGAACGTGATGTAGAAGTGGTGATCGCCGGGCAGGCCGTTCTTGGCGGCGTCGGTCAGCACGCGGCTCACCACCCCGCACAGGGCCTCCTGCACGAGCAGGTCGTAGCGGATCAGGTCGTTCGGCATTCTCGAATCCGTAACGGAAGGACGCGGGCGAACCGCAGCGGGCCGAAGTCGGGCGCGCGCCGGGCGATCGTCCCGGACGATTATGCATTCCGCCCCGCCAATTGAAAGCCGCGCGTTCAAACCGACGGTGAAGCGCGCCTGGCGGGTCCTCGTTGCAACAGCGGCGGGTGAAGTGGAGGCTTCTGTTGCCAGGTGCCTCCGAACCCCGCCTTTAAGTGCTACCCTAAAGGACTTGATTTCGGTACCATCACCGCATTACGCGGCGAGGGCCACCGGAGCATAGTTGTCGTTGGCAACTATAGGTTTAGCCCGATAACGGCGGAACAATGCCGGGCAAAAGAACGTCCTTTACACTTCCCGTCGAACCTGTTTCGCCCCCGCCGCAGACCAGGCGCGAGGTGCGCGATGGTCTGGGGTGGAGGCGCCGGGTACTGCCCCCGGGTCCGAAAAGCTTCATTACGACGCCGTTTATCGCCATATCCGCCTTGCAGCAGCGGATAGAACATAGGCGAGAACGCGGGCGAGCGAAAGAGCGTTGGCGTCGGGCATGACCAGACCGACCGTACAGGATGCCCTCGACCGCGCGGTGCGCAGCGTGGCCCGGTTTCCCGATCGTCGTCCCGCCGCGATGCCGCTGAAGCCGGTATCCCTGGCCTTCAGCCTCGTCGCCGTCGCCTTGGCCGCCCTGGCCTTCGCGGTGCTGACCGCCCTGACCGCCCTGCTCGTGCTCTACGTCGGGCTCGGCCGCGACGGCTTCACCGACTTCATGACCGACTTGCGGTTCGATCCGCGCCTTCAAGCGCGGATCGGCGCCTGGCAGATCAGCGCCGCCTACGTCGGCGTGGCACTGACGACGATGGCCGCCGCGCGGCTGCGGGGCGGCCGCGGCGCCTGGCCGGCGCTGCTGGCGGCCGGACCCGGCCGCTGGCGCGTCCGCGACGCCGTCCCGATCGCCCTGCTCACGCTCGGCTACGCCGCGGCCTTCACCCTGGTCCAGGTCGCCGGGCGCGAACGCCACCTGCTCACGCTTGGGCCTACCGATCTCCTGCTGCTCGGCACCCTGGCAGCGAACCTGGTGATCCTGGCGCCGCTCGCCGAGGAGCTGGTGTTCCGCGGCTGGCTCTACACCGCCTTGCGGGCGCGCTGGCGTTTCCTGCCGAGCTTCCTGCTGACGACGGCCGCTTTCGCGGCGATCCATTGGGACCGCGACCATCGGCACATGCTGCGCGTGCTGCCGCTGGCGCTGGCCGTCGGCCTGCTGCGCGAGCTGACCGGCAGCATCCGCCCGACGATCGCGCTGCACGCCGCCTACAATCTCGTGATCGTCGTCATCACGCTGGCCGCGACGTAAACGCCGCGGCGGGTGCAGCGAAACCGCTTGAGATTGCGACACGCAGCGTCGACAAGCAGCCACCAACGGAGCCGATCCTTGTCGCCCACCCCGATCGCCGATGCCAACATGCCGGTCGTCGCGCGACCCTACGGCCTCGTCGGCCTGATCCTCAGCCTGATCGTCATCCTCGCGCTCACGGTGCTCGTCGCCGTGGCGGCGATGGCCTTGATCTTCGCCGGTCTCGTCGCGGTGCACGGCCTCCAGGGCGCGCTCGACCTCGTGACCACGATGCTGGAGGGCACGAAGGCGGGCGGCCGGGCGAACGAGGGGTTGGACGTGGTGCTCGGGATCGGCGCCTATCTCGCGCAGATCCTGGCCGTGTTCGCGGTGGCGCGGTTCCGCGGCGGCGGCGACTGGAGCGCGCTCGTCGCCTGGCGCGACTGGGCGCCGCGCCGGCATTGGAAGCTCTTCGCCGGCCTCATGGTGCTGACCCTGGCCTGGAGCATCGGCGCGAGCATCGCGATCGAGCACGTCTATCCCGAGGCGAAGGATTGGGTGACCGCGCCCAAGGCGGCCGGCTGGATCGTCGGTTTCCTCGCGCTCGCCGTGCTGTTCGGCCCGTTCGCCGAAGAGCTATTGTTTCGCGGTTGGATGTACACGTCGTTGCGCGCCAGCTTCGGCCTGCGCATCGCGGTACTCGTCACCTCCGTCCTGTTCGCCCTCGCCCATTGGGAATCGACGCACCTCTACGCGCTCGCGGTACTCCCGGTCGGCTTGGCGCTCGCCACGATCCGGGAGCGCACCGGCAGCATCGCCGCCTCGATCACCTTCCACGCGATCTACAACGGCGTCGCTTCGGTGATGCTGTTCGTCGGACAGTAGGGCGCGAGCGGCGCAAGGCTCGACGTGCCGCGCGATCCGCCGCCGGCTACAGCGGGATGCCTCTAGCCTCGACGAAGGCCCGGATCGGCTCGCGCAGCGATCGTCCGCCGTCGACTTGGGCGATGAGGCCGCCGACGTAGTCGCTCAGGGCGCCGAGGTCGGTCGCCAGCACCGCCGCCTTGACCGGCCCGATCGCCGCCGGCGACATCGACAGGCCGCGAAAGCCCAGCGCCAGCAGCACCAGCGCCTCGAGCGGCTTGCCGCCCATCTCGCCGCAGAGCGTCAGCGGCGTGCCATGGGAAACCATCGTCCGGGCGACGAAGTGCAGCGCGCGCAGGACGGGCGGCGACAGCGCGTCGAACCGGCCGGAAACCCGCAGGTTGTCGCGATCGGCGGCGAAGAGATATTGCAGGAGGTCGTTCGACCCCACCGAGACGAAGTCCACGGCCGCGCAGATCTCGTCGAGCTGCCACAGCAGGCTGGGCACCTCCAGCATGATGCCGAGCTCGAGCTTGGCCGGCAGCGTGTGGTTGTAGCGGGCGAGATAGGCCCGCTCCTGCTCGACGATCGCTTTCGCCTGATGGAACTCCTCCACCGTGGCGATCATCGGGAACATGATGCGCAGGTCGCGCCCGCCGCCGGCGCGCAGCATCGCGCGCAGCTGCGTGCGCAGCAGGGCCGGCCGGTCGAGCCCGATGCGGATCGCGCGCCAGCCGAGCGCCGGGTTCTCCTCGTCGACCTTGTCCATGTAGGGCAGGACCTTGTCCGACCCGATGTCGAGCGTGCGGAAGGTCACCGGCTTGCCCGGCACCGCCTCGAAGATCGAGCGGTAGAGCGCCTCCTGCTCGCGCATGCGCGGGAAGCGATGCGCCACCATGAACTGGATCTCGGTGCGAAACAGCCCGATGGAGGCCGCGCCGGTCTCCTCGACGTGCTGGAGATCGACCACCAGACCGGCGTTCATGTGCAGGTCGATCGGCACGCCGTCCCGAGTGACGCAGGGCCGGTCGCGCAGCTCGCGGTACTGGGCCTGGCGCCGGGCGCGCAGCCGCGCCTTCTCGCCGTAGGAGTTCTCGACGTCGCCGGTCGGGCGCACGTAGACGTCGCCGGTCGTGCCGTCGACGATCATCGCGTCGCCCTGCTCGGCGAGGTTGATCACGTTGGCGACGTTGCCGACGGCGGGGATGCCGAGCGAGCGCGCGACGATGGCGACGTGGCTCTGCGCGCCGCCGTCCTCGAGCACCAGGCCGCGCAGCTTCGAGCGGTCGTAGTCGAGCAGCGCCGCCGGGCCCATCGAGCGTGCCACCAGAATGGCGTTGTCGGGCATGTCCGCGTGGTCGGCCACGAAGGAGCGGCCGACGAGCTGGTGCAGCAGCCGGTTGGCGAGGTCGTCGAGGTCGTGCAGGCGCTCGCGCAGATAGGGATCGGTCTGCCGCTGCATGCGGGCGCGGGCGTCGTTCTGCACGCGCTCCACCGCCGCCTCCGCGGTGAGGCCGCCGGTGATCGCCTCGCGCAGCCGGCGCAGCCAGCCCCGGTCGTTGGCGATGGCACGGAAGGTCTCCAGGATGTCGCGCGTCTCGCCCTGATCCTGGTCGCCATGGTCGATCAGCCGGTCGATCGAAGCGCGCATCGCCTCGATCGCGACATCGAGCCGCTTCAGCTCCGACGCGACGTCCTCTGCGACGATCTGCTTCACGACGATGCGCGGCTCGTGCAGCACGGCGTGGCCGAGCCCGATGCCCTCGGTGATCGGCGTGCCGGCGAGCGACAGCGGACGACGCGCGGCGAAGTCGTCGTCGGAGGCGGCGAGCGACTGCAGCTCGCCGGATGCGATCATCTCGGCGAGCAGCATGGCCGTGGTCTGGAGGACCTCGACCTCCTCGTCGATGTAGAGCCGGCGCGCCTTGTTCTGGACGACCAGCACGCCGAGGGTGTTGCCGCCGCGCAGGATCGGCACGCCGAGGAACGAGGTGTAGACCTCCTCGCCCGTCTCCGGCCGGTACGAGAACGACGGATGGTGCTGGGCGTCGGCAAGCGCCAGGCTCTCGGCGCTCTGCGCGATGAGGCCGACGAGCCCCTCGTCGGCGCGCATCGTGGTCTGGTGCACCGCCTCGCGGTTCAGGCCCTCGGTGGCGTAGAGCTCGAGCCGGGAATCGGCGCGCAGCACGTACACCGAGCAGACTTCAGCCACCATGTTGGAGGCGATCTGCACGACGATGCGGTCGAGACGGGTCTGCGCGCTGACCGGCTCCGCCATGACCTCGCGGAGGCGGCGCAGCAGCAGGCGGGGACCCCCGTGTGCAGCCTGCATGGCCCTATTGCTACCTTCCCTCGAGCGCGACCCTCCACGGTCGGCGCCTTCCATGACGGGCCGGCATCGCTGGGCCACCTGCCGGGTCCCGCCGCTCCTCGCGGCCCGTATACAGGCTGCAAATCGGCCGCCGCAAGCCTGCCCTCCGGCTGGCCATCGCACCTCGGAACGAGTGGAAATTCCATGGGCAGCGCGGACCGATCGCGGGCGCCGCGCGCTGCCCGCGTGGTCGTGCTGCCGCTTTGCTGGGCGCTGCTCGCGTCAATCGCCGAACGGCGTCTCGATCGAGGTCACGCGGCCGGCCTCGGCGATCGTGAGGCGTCGCTTCAGCCGGGTGATCGCCTCGAGCTGCAGCTCGCTCGGCTCGCCGTAGGCGCCGGCGACCTTGCGCAGCATCTCGACGAGGTCGAGCCGCTCCTGCAACGTCAGCTTGCGCCGCAGCATCGGCACGAGATCGTCGGCGACGGGCGAGAAGATGCGGCTGCCGTCGGTGTAGCTCCACGCGCGCACGAAGATCGCCTCGATGTTGGCGATGCCGAGCGGATCCTCCATCAGCTCCATGATCGAGGTCTTCTCGGCCGCCGTAATCGGCGACCCGGTGCGCACCAGCTGCAGCATCAGGATCGTGGCGGCCAGCCGCGGATCGGCCACGCGCTCGAGCCTGTTGCCGAAGAGGATGAAGGCCGCGCGGTCGCCATCCGGTCCGCTGGTGCGGCGCTGCACCCCGTTTCGCGCGTGCCACATCCAGTAGAGCACGCCGGCAATCAGCAACAAGACGACGAGAAGCGGCATGCGGGGATCTCCGCGAAAGTCGACGCCGCCGCCGCGGCGGTGCCCGATTATCGTTCGGAGCCCCCGTCACGGCAAGCCGCGGCTCGTGCCGCCGGCCGTACGGAAATCGCCTCCGCGCCCGGGCTTGCGCGTGCATGACCGGACCACGCCCGACACGCCGCGCCCTCGTCGTCGGCGGATCGCTCGCCGGCCTCATGACCGGCCTGCTGCTGCGGCGCCCCGGATTGGGAGCCCGCAACACGCCGATCGAGGTCACCGCGCGCGGGCCGGTCGACCTGGCCGCGCGCCGGCGTCAGTAGCGGCCGGCCGCGGCGGGATCGCTGCTCGTCCCCGGCGGCTGGGACTGGAAGCCCTGAGGCTCGGGCGCGGCGGGCGCCGCCGGCACGGCGTCTTCACGCTGCTTCTCCAGCCTGGCGGCCTCCGCCTTGGCGCGGCGGTCGGCTTCGGCCTTGCGCGCGAGTTCGGCCGCGGCCCGCCGCGCCGCCTCCGCCGCCCTGATGTCGGCCTCGGCCTTGAGCCGGTCCGCCTCGCGTCGATGCTCCGACTGCAGCCGCGCGGCGAACAGGGCGCGTTCGCGGACGTCGAACTCGTAGGTCTCGAGCCGCGCGCTCTCGCGGGCGATGGCGCGAGCCGCCACGGCATTGAGGAAGGCGGCGACGTCGAAGCCGCGGCGCGGCGCCGCGAGCGGGCCGGCCTGGGTCACCATGATCGACGGCGGCGCCCCGCTCCAGTCCTTGGGCAACGCGTGCAGCGTCTCGGTGGCGCGCACCGCCAGGCGCAGCGTGCGAAGATCGAGCGTGGCGCCGACTTCGCTCGACACGGCACCGGCCGGCGCAGCGGCATCCTCGCCCGGGGTCAGCGTCAGCGTCCCTCCGGCGAGGCCGAGCGTGGCGGCGCGCGTGCCCGCCGCCAGCGGCGCCTTGGCGGCCTCGTCGAAGGCGCGGGTGACCGCCTCCTCGTCGACGGCCAGGGCATCGTCCTCCACCAGGGCCAGCACACGCGGCAGCGCGGTGGGATCGGCGCCCGGCACGCGGGCATCCGCCAAGGTCGCCGCGCCGCTGCCGGCGAGGCTCGAGACCAGCCCGAGCGCCGTGCCGCCGCCCCCGGCGACGTCGAGCTTGCCGGTGAGCCCCGCTTCGAGGGCCGGCAGGCCGAGCGCGACCTTGTCGGCGGTGAGCGTGCCTTCCAGCGTCGCCTGGCGGCCGTCGCGGCGCAGCACGAACGCGCCGGCGAGCCGGCCGCCGCCGAGGGCGGCATCGGCGTGCGAGACGGCGACGAGGCCCGGCGCCAGGCGCAGATCGAGTGCGGCGTCGGTTGCGGAGAGATCCGGCAGGAGGTCGAGCGCCCGCGCCCGCAGCGACAGCTCCGCGCGCGGCGGGGCCGCAGCCGCGGCGAACGGCTCGTTGGACCAGGCGCTCGCCGCGGCCGGCGGCTTGCCGGGACCGAGCGCCAGCGCGCTCAGCACACCGAGCGACAGACGATCGAGGTCGAGGGTGCCGGTGAGCACGGCGGCCTCGCCGGACGGCGGCCCGAGCTTGAGCGTGCCGGCGATTCCCGTGCCGCCGGCCGTGCCCTTGATGTCGCTCAAGGCCATACCGTTCTGCCCCAGGGCGAGCGCGCCGGCGAGATCGACCGGCACCGGCGACGTGGCATCCGTCGAGGCGAGGCCGAGGGCACGCAGCAACGGCCCGAGGTCGGCGCTCTTCAGCTCCGCGGTGCCCGAGCCGCCTTCCCCCTTGCCGACGAGATCGAAGCGGCCGTCGACGGTGAGGCGACTCGCACCGAAGTCGGCGTCGAGCCGGGTCGCGAGCGGCCCTTCGATGTCGCCGCTGGCCGACAGTGCGAGCCGGCCGCCGCCGATCGGCGCCGCCGCCGGCGCGACGGGCAGGCCGAGCTGGCGCAGCAGCGCCACGCCGTCCGACGCTCCCGTCGTTGCCGAGAGCTTCGTGTCGCCCGCGTCGCCCTCGGGGGCAAGTGTCGCGGCCACGCGCGTGCCGGCCAGCGTCCCGTCGAGCGAGAGGCGCGAAGGCGCGAGCTTGCCGCCGGTCTTGGCGGGGGCCAGGGCGGCGTCGATCCGGAGGTGCGCCGGGGCCAGAATGGTCGCGCGCGCGGCGAACGCATCCGCCCAGGTGCCGGGCACGACCTGGCGCGCCAGCGCCGCGGCCGCGCCCAGCCGGTCGGCATCGACCTTGACGTCGAAAGTGGCCTTGCCTGCCGCGAGCACGCCCGTCGCCGCCAGGGTCGCGCCGCCGAAATCCTCGACGCGCAGGCTGCGCAGCTCGATCCGTCCGTCGCTCCCTGCGACATCGAGCGTGACGCGCCCGGAGTCCAGCGCGCCGGTGCCGAAGCTGGCGATCCTGGTCGCGCCGGCCGCCAGCTTCAGGTCGAAGGCGAGGCTCCCGGCGCCGCGTCCGAGCCCGCGCGCTTCCGGCAGGGCATCGAGGTCGAGCCTGTCGGTGCGCAGGTCGGCGGCGACCCGGGGCTGACGGGTGCCGTCGCCGAACGCGAGCTTCAGCGAGCCCGAGAGATGCGAGCGGTCGAGGTCGAGCGTCGCGTCCCGTGCCGCGAGACCGGCGGCATCGACGTCGACCGTACCCGACAGCCCGGCCTCGGTGAACGGCAGGGCACCGCGCGCGGGCGCCAGATCGGGCGCCACGTCGGCGAGCCAGGCCAGCGCCCGCGGCAGGTCGGTGGCGCCGAGCTTGGCGCGGCCGGCGAAACCGCTGCCGTTGCCGGTCAGCGCGCCGTCGACCGCGAGGTGCAGCCCGCCCGGAGCGTCGCCCGAGGCGCGCAGCGTGCCGGCACCGGTGGCCGCCGGCGTCACGTGGAGCGCGAGGTCGCCGAGGGCTTCGCCACCCCATGTGGCCCCGTCGACCGCGACGTCGAGCGTTGTCGGCACGGGCGGCAGGGCGGCGGCGGCGAGCGCACGCAGGCGGCTCGGCGACGGCAGTTGCGGTGGCGGGTTCGGCTTGGCCGGATCGACCGGCGCCCCCGCCAGACGATCCACGTCGAGCTGTTGCGCGGACAGCATCGCGGTGACGGCCGCGCCGGCGCCGAACGTGCCCGCGACATCGGCCTTGAAGGCGAGCCCGTCCTCGCCGCCGAGACGCAATTCGCCACCGGCGAGCTTCGCGCCCCCGGGATCGGCCTTGAGCGGGCCGGCGAGACGCCAGGCCAGCGCCGGCCCGTCGGACGGGCGCAGGTGACCGATCGCCGTCACCGCGCCCTCGAAGCTCTGGCGCATCCCTTGGGACTCGGCCTGCAGCGTGAGGTCGCCATCGAGGTCGACGCCGGGGTGCGTCGCGGTTTCGCCCAGCGCCAAGTGAACGTGGCTGCGGCCGTTCCTGGCCTCCGTGGTCGAGAAGCGGAACTTGGTGCGCCCGGACTCGGCGCCGGCGGCCCCGCTGCCCTTGAAGGGCCCGGCGAGCGAGGGCGCGTCGGCGGTGAAGTCGAGGTGGTCGACGCTGAGCGTGCGCCCGCTCGCCGGGTCGGCGACCGCCAGCGTGCCGTCCGTGACGGCGATGCGCTCCAGCCGGATGTCGGCCTTCAGCGCCGGCGTTTCGGGAAAGGCCGGCAGGGTGCGGTCGGGCTGCAGCGTCAGCCGGATCGTCGGCTCGTCGAGGCGCCCCTCGACGATGTCGAACTCGCCGTGGAGCAGCGGTGCCACCGCGAGTTCCAGGTCGAGGTGATGGATGCCGACGCGCACAGCGCCCTCGTCGCTGCCGATCACAGTCTGGTTGAGGCGGATATAGGGGGTCGGCAGCAGCTTGAGGTCGATCGAGCCGCCGATCGTCACCGTTTGCCCGAAGGCGCGCGACAGCTGCGTCTCGAGGAAGGCGCGCTGACCGTTCCAATCGACGAAATACGGCGCCACCAGCAGCGCCGTGAGAACGACGATGAGGATGACGGCGAGACCTGTGAGGATGTCACGCAATGCGGCAACGGTCGCGAGAGGTCGAGAGCCGGGGAGGCTCCGCCTCTCTCGCACCGTGCGCGCGGGAGATCAAATGGGCGCGCACAGATCCCGAGATGGCGAGACTTGACCAACCGCCTCATGGTGAGGAGGTCCAAAGGACCGTCTCGAACCCCGCGGCGCCTCTCCGTGCGGAAAAATTCAGCTGAGAAAAGGTGCGTGGTTCGAGATGCGCCTTCGCTCCTCACCATGAGGTGGTTCGTGCAGTGTCGTAAGCCTCAGGCCGCGTCGGCCGTCGCCGTGCTCGGCACCGCCGACAGCGAACCGAGCTTCAGCGCCAGCCAGCGGTCGACCTCGAGCGCGGCCATGCAACCCATGCCGGCGGCGGTGACGGCCTGGCGCCAGACGTCGTCGGTTACGTCGCCGGCGGCGAACACACCTTCGATGCTGGTCGCCGTCGAATTCGGGGCCGTCTGGATGTAGCCGGCGCCCTTCAGCGCGAGCTGGTCGTGGAACAGGTCCGTCGCCGGACTGTGGCCGATGGCGACGAAGACGCCGTGGATCGACAGCGTGCGGGTGCCCCCGTCGACGGTGCTCTTCAGCCGCACGCCGGTCACGCCGAGCGGCTCGCCATCGCCGAGGATCTCGTCGACGGAGTGATTCCAGATCACGTCGACGTTGGGCCTGGCGAACAGCCGCTCCTGGAGGATGCGCTCGGCGCGGAAGCCGTCGCGGCGGTGCACCACCGTCACGTGCCGCGCGAGCTGGGTCAGGTAGAGCGCCTCCTCGACCGCGCTGTTGCCGCCGCCGACCACCACCACGTCCTTGCCGCGGTAGAAGAAGCCGTCGCAGGTCGCGCAGGCCGAGACGCCGTAGCCCTTGAAGCGTTCCTCCGACGGCAAGCCGAGCCAGCGCGCTCGCGCGCCGGTGCAGATGACCAGCGCGTCGGCGGTGTAGGTGGTGCCGCTGTCGCCCGTCAGCGTGAACGGCCGCGCCGACAGGTCGGCCGCAACGATATGGTCCGACACCATTTCGGTGCCGACGTGCTCGGCCTGCTTGCGCATCTGCTCCATGAGCCAGGGCCCCTGGATCGGATCGGCGAAGCCAGGATAGTTCTCGACGTCGGTCGTGATCATCAACTGGCCGCCGGGCTCGAACCCGGCGATCAGCATCGGCTTCAGCATGGCGCGCGCGGCATAGACCGCGCAGGTGTAGCCGGCCGGCCCGGAACCGACGATGACGAGCGGGGCGTGGCGGGTTTCGGCGGTCATGGATCTTCCGGCGGCGGCCGGAGGGAGAGGGCCGGCCTGGAGGTCTCATATGGCGGGGCGGCGGGGGTCGCAACAGGGTGCAAGGCTGGACCATCCCGCTTCGTCGGATCCCCGGACGGACGCGTGCTACGTCGGGATGGAGGCGCCGCGCCGGACCACGGCCGGAGCCGGGCGGCGCCGCCCGAACAGCCGCTGCACGGTGACGTAGAAGACCGGCGTGAAGACCAGACCGAAGGCGGTCACCCCGAGCATGCCGAAGAACATCGTGGTGCCGAGCGTCTGCCGCATCTCGGCGCCGGCCCCGGTGGCGATGAGCAGCGGGATCACGCCGAGGATGAAGGCGAACGAGGTCATCAGGATCGGGCGCAGACGCGTGCGCGCGGCCTGCGCGGCGGCGTCCGCCGGCGCCGCCCCGCGCTCCTGGGCCTGCTTGGCGAACTCGACGATCAGAATGGCGTTCTTTGCGGCCAGCCCGACCAGCACGACGAAACCGATCTGGGCCAGGATGTCGACGTTCATGGCGCGGTCGATCAGGCCGGTGACGGCGGCGAGCAGGCACATCGGCACGATCAGCACGACCGACAGCGGCAGGCTCCAGCTTTCGTATTGCGCCGACAGCACCAGGAACACGAAGAACACGCTCGCCGCGAAGATCAGCAGCGTCGTGTTCTTGGCGACCACCTGCTGATAGGCGAGATCCGTCCATTCGTAGCCCATGCCCTGCGGCAGGCGCTCGGCGGCGATCCGCGCCATCACCTGGAGGCCGTAGCTCGACGCGAAGCCCGGTGCCGTGCCGCCCTGCACCTCGGCGGCGGGATAGAGGTTGTAGCGCGGCACGCGGTAGGGATCGGTGGTGCGGCGCATGTTCGCCACCGAACCGATCGGCACCATCTCGCCGGCATCGTTGCGGGTCTTGAGATGGCGGATATCCTCGATCGTGTTGCGGAAGCGGCCGTCGGCCTGCGCCAACACCTCGTAGGTGCGGCCGAGATAGTTGAAGTCGTTGACGTAGGCCGAGCCGAGATACACCTGCATCGCCTCGAAGACCCGGGACGGCGGTACGCCGAGCTTCTCGGCCTTCACGCGGTCGACGTCCGCGTAGATGCTCGGCGTGCCGGTCGAGAACGGCGTGAAGAGCTGCGCCATGCCCCGCACCTTGCTCGCCTCGCCGACGATCTCCTGCGCCGCCGCCGACAGCGCGCGTGGCCCGAGGTTCTTCTGGTCCTCCAGCATCATCTTGAAGCCGCCCGCGGTTCCGAGCCCCGGCACGGGCGGCGGCGGGATAGCGATGATGAAGGCCTCCTTGATGCCGCTCAGCTTGCGGCGGATGTCGGCCAGGATCACCGGCATCGTGAGCCCCCGGCCGACACGCTCCTCGAACGGAGCGAGCCCGGCGAAGATGGCACCGGCGTTGGAGGCGTTGGTGAAGGTGGCGCCGTCGAAGCCGGCGAAGGCGACCTCGTGCTCGACGCCGGGCACCGTCTTGAGGATCTCGCTGGCCTCGCGGATCACCTTGTCGGTGCGTTCGAGCGAGGCGCCGGGCGGCAGCTGCACCACCGTGATGAGGTAGCCGAGGTCCTGATCGGGAATGAAGCCGGTCGGCGCGCGGGCGAACTGCACGCCGGTGAGGCCGATGAGCCCGGCATAGGCGAGCAGCACGAGGGCGGCGAGCCGGACCAGCCGGGACACGAGGTGGCCGTAGCCGTCCGAGAGCCAGGTGAAGACCGCATTGAAGGCGCCGAAGAACAGCACGACCGGACGCGCGATCAGCGGCACGCGGCGCCCGTGCGGTGCGACGTGGGGCTTGAACAGCAGCGCGCAGAGCGCCGGACTCAGCGTCAGCGACACGAAGGCCGAGACGATGGTCGAGGCGGCGATGGTGACGGCGAACTGCCGGAAGAACTGCCCCGAGATGCCGGAGATGAAGGCCGACGGCACGAACACCGCGCAGAGCGTCAGCGCGATGGCGATCAGCGCGCCGCCGACCTCGTCCATGGTGCGATGCGCCGCCTCGCGCGGAGTCAGACCGGCCGCGATGTTGCGCTCGACGTTCTCGACCACGACGATCGCGTCGTCGACGACGATGCCGACCGCCAGCACCAGGCCGAACAGCGACAGGTTGTTCAGCGAAAGGCCGAAGGCCTCAAGCACGGTGAAGGTGCCCACCAGCGAGATCGGGATCGCCACGATCGGGATGATCGAGGCGCGCCAGGTCTGCAGGAACAGGATCACCACCACGACGACGAGCCCGATCGCCTCGAGGATGGTGTGCAGCACCTCGGTCACGGACTGCGAGATGAAGATCGTGGTGTCGTAGACGATCTCGTATTTGAGACCCGGCGGGAATTGCTTCGACATCGCCGCCATCGCGGCCTTGACCCGCTCGGCCATGGCCAGCGCGTTGGTGCCGGGCTGCTGGTAGATCAGCAGCGGCACGGCGGAGAGCCCGTCGAGGTAGCCGTTGGCGCCGTAGTTGAGGCCGCCGAGCTCGACATAGCCGACGTCGCGGACGCGAGTGACGCGCCCCTGATTGTCGGATTTCACGATCACGTCGGCGAACTGCGAGGGTTCGGTCAGCCGCCCCAGCGTCTTGACGTTGAGCTGGAAGGCGCCGGGGCGCGCCACCGGTGGCTGCGCCAGCACGCCGGCCGAGACCTGCACGTTCTGAGCCTGCAAGGCGGCGACGATCTCGCCGGCCGTCAGGTCGCGCGCCGCGGCCTTGTCCGGATCGAGCCAGATGCGCATGGCGTAGTCGTGGTTGCCGAAGACCTGGACGTCGCCGACGCCCTCGAGCCGGCTCAGCGCGTCGCGGATGTGCAGCGTCGCGTAGTTCGACATGTAGAGCTGGTCGCGCGAACCGTCGGGCGACAGCAGGTGGATCACCATCAGGAGGTCGGGCGAGGCCTTCTTCACGGTGATGCCGAGGCGTTGCACCACGTCGGGCAGCCGCGGCGTCGCGATGGCGACGCGGTTCTGGGTCAGCACCTGCGCCGTGTCGAGATCGGTGCCGAGGCGGAAGGTGACGGTCAGCAGCAGGTTGCCGTCGCCCGTCGATTGGCTCGAGAAATAGAGCATGTTCTCGACGCCGTTGATCTGCTGCTCGAGCGGCGTCGCCACGGTGTTGGCGACCACCTCGGCGGAGGCGCCGGGATAGCTCGCCGTCACCTGGATCGTCGGCGGCGCGATCTCCGGATATTGCGCGATCGGCAACGCGACATAGGCGGCCGCACCGATAATGGTGATGAACAGGCTGATGACGATCGCGAAGATCGGCCGCTCGATGAAGAAATGCGAGAGACGCATGATGGACCCTTCCGGCGGACGATCAGCCCTGGTCGGGCGCCGGCGCGATGGCGCCCTGCTGCGGCGTGACCTTGCCGCCGGGACGCGCGAACATCAGGCCGTCGACGATGACGCGATCCGCGGGCGCGAGGCCTCGCTTGACGATGCGGAGGTCGCCGACCGGCTCGCCGATGTCGACCACCTTCGGCACGACGGTCCCGTCGGGCGCCACGACCATCACCATCGTGCGCGACTGGTCGGTGGCGAGCGCGGCCTCCGGTACCAGCAGCGTGTCGGCCGGCGCGGCGGTCGGTACCCGCAGGCGGGCGAACTGGCCGGCGGCGATGAAGAGGTCGTGGTTGGGCACGGTGGCCCGGGCGTGCAGCGTGCCCGACGAGCGATCCATCTCGTTGTCGAGGAAGTCGAGCGTGCCGTGGTGCTTCCAGCCGCTCTCGTCCGACAGCTCGACATCGACGGTTCGGTCGATGGGCCGGCCGTCGTGCGGCCGGTGCAGGAAGCGCTGGTAGGCGACGAAGTCGCTCTCGCCCATGTCGAAGTCGAGGTAGATCGGATCCTCGGAGACGATGGTGGTCAGCAGCGTCGTGGCGCCACCGCCCTGACCGCCGGCGATCAGGTTGCCGGTGGACACGAGGTGGCGGCCGATGCGGCCGGAGAGCGGCGCGGCGATGTGCGTCCAACCCAAGTCGAGTTCGGCCTTGCGCACCGCCGCCTTGGCCTGGTCCAGCGCGGCGTCGGCCGCCTGGCGCTGCTCGGTGCGCTGATCGAGCGTCTCGCGGGACGCGAAGCTGGAGGTGACGAGATTGCTGGTGCGCTCGAGCTGCTGCCCCGACAGCTTCAGCGCCGCCTCGGCGGTGGCGACCTGCGCCCGCGCGTTCTGCAGGGCGATGTCGTAGGGGCGCGGATCGATGACGAAAAGCAGGTCGCCCTTCTTGACGAGCTGGCCGTCGGTGAAGTGGATCTCGGTCAGATAGCCGCTGACCTCGGCGCGGATCTCGAGCCGATCGACGGCCGAGAACTGCCCGGTGAAGCTGGTCCAGGTGGCGAGCCGCTGGCGCAGCGGCGTGGCGACGACGACCTTCGGTGGGGCCATGGCGGGGGCGGACGCCTGGGGCACCGGTGCGGTCAGCATGCGGGTGGCGACCACGACGGCGGCAAGCGCTGCGACCGCGAGGAGAATCGTGCGGGGCCAGCGCCGACGCAAAGGAGGGGTGATCGGTGACGACGTCCGCGTCGCCTCCTCAGGGTGCTCGACCTCCCGTGTCATGTCCGATCCCCGCACCCAGTACTACCGATCGGTATAGTATCGGGTGCCGCGCGGCCGGATCAAGCGGAGACTTTGCCCGTCGCGCTCCGGTGGGCGGTCGGCCACGACGCCAGGGCCAGCTCCGCGGTGGTGCGCAGCGACGCGCCGGAGACGCCCGAGGCGGCCTGGTAGGCGATGCCGGCCGCCACCGTCATGACGAAGCTCGCCAACGCCAGCGGATCGCTGTCCGCCGGCAGATCCCCGCTGTCGCGGTCGCGCGCGAGCCGGCGGGCGAGGTCCCCCTCCACGAGGCCGCGGCGGCGCAGCGTCTCCGCCTTAATGGGGTCGGCGGCGACCGAGCAGGCGAGCGCGCCGTTCAGGCTCATGCAGCCGGGCGGATGCTCGCCGTCCGATGTCGTCGCGTGCACCATGCCGAGCAGGATGCCCGCCGCCGCCTCGCGCGACGAACCCGCCGCGAGCGCCTCGCGCATGAAGCCCATGTACTTGCGGTCGTAGAGGTCGAGCGCCTTGCGAAACAGCTCTTCCTTGTTGCCGTAGGAGGCGTAGAGGCTCGGCTTGGTGATTCCCATGGCCGCGGTGAGCTCGGCCAACGAGGCGCCCTCGAAGCCGTGCCGCCAGAACACCTCCAGCGCTTTCTCCAGCGCGCCTTGCAGGCAGAACTCCCGCGGCCGTCCCATCGCGTCGCCTCGCTTCCCGACCGTTCGTCGATCGTGGATCTTTCCTTGATATGACGGCGGGCGCGGCCGCGGTCCAGCCGCCATCTCGTCCGGGCCTGCCGCCCGAAAGGTTCGACTCCGCTAGCCGGTGACCATCGGCTTGCCAAAGCTCGGTCTTGCGCCTAGACCATCGCTACCCCGCCTCCTCGGTCAGGCCCGCACGCACGCGCTCCCCGCGCAACCGCGTCCCGGCTCACATCCCGAATTCGGCCGCCAGGCCTTTCTCCTCGAAGACGCTCCAGGGTCATTGCCCCCATGTCAGATGCCGCCACGACAGATTCCGCCATCGAGGACCTGGATGGGTCGGCCGATCCCGCCGAGCCGGTCGCGCCGCGCGATCAGCCCAAGGAGATCAAGCTCGCGGACCTGAAGGACAAGTCGCCCTCCGAACTGGTCGCCTTCGCCGAGGAATACGAGGTCGAAAACGCCTCCACCCTGCGCAAGCAGGAGTTGATGTTCGCCATCCTCAAGCAGCTCGCCAGCCGCGACATCGAGATCGTCGGGCTCGGCGTCGTCGAGGTGCTGCAGGACGGCTTCGGCTATCTCCGCTCGGCCGATGCCAACTACCTTGCCGGACCCGACGACATCTACGTCAGCCCCTCGCAGATCCGCCGCTTCGGCCTGCGGACCGGCGATACGGTGGAAGGCCTGATCCGCTCCCCGAAAGAGGGCGAGCGCTACTTCGCGCTGCTCAAGGTCAACACGATCAATTTCGAGGAGCCGGAGAAGGTCCGCCACAAGGTCAATTTCGACAATCTCACGCCGCTGTACCCGGACCGCCGCCTCAAGCTCGAGATCGAGGATCCGACCCGCAAGGATCTGTCCTCCCGCGTGATCGACATCGTGGCGCCGATCGGCTTCGGCCAGCGCGCGCTGATCGTGGCGCCGCCGCGCACCGGCAAGACCGTTCTCCTGCAGAACATCGCGCAGTCGATCTCGCGCAACCATCCCGAGGCCTACCTCATCGTGCTGCTCATCGACGAGCGGCCGGAGGAAGTCACCGACATGCAGCGCTCGGTGAAGGGCGAGGTCGTCGCCTCGACCTTCGACGAGCCCGCGACGCGCCACGTCGCCGTGGCCGAGATGGTGATCGAGAAGGCCAAGCGCCTCGTCGAGCACAACCGCGACGTCATCATCCTGCTGGACTCGATCACCCGCCTCGGCCGCGCCTACAACACCACCGTGCCCTCCTCCGGCAAGGTGCTGACCGGTGGCGTCGACGCCAACGCGTTGCAGCGGCCCAAGCGCTTCTTCGGCGCCGCCCGCAACATCGAGGAGGGCGGCTCGCTGACCATCATCGCCACCGCGCTGATCGACACCGGCTCGCGCATGGACGAGGTGATCTTCGAGGAGTTCAAGGGCACCGGCAATTCCGAGATCATTTTGGACCGCAAGGTCGCCGACAAGCGGACCTTCCCGGCGCTCGACATCACCCGCTCCGGCACCCGCAAGGAAGAGCTGCTGGTCCCGCCCGACATCCTCAAGAAGATGTACGTGCTGCGCCGCATCCTCAACCCGATGGGCACCGTCGACGGTATCGAGTTCCTGCTCGGCAAGCTGCGCGACACGCCCAAGGGCAACGCGACGTTCTTCGAATCGATGAACACCTAGCGGCGGCCGGATCAATCCTCTCGCAGAGAGCGGTCCAGTTCGTCCGGCTTCATGCGTTTGATCTCCTTCTCGAGACGACGATCGTGCTGCCGGTCGTTGGGCTCGACGCCTTTCTGTGCCTTGCGCCCGTACAACCTGACGAACCGGTGCAGCGCGGCCGTCCGCCGGGCCTTGCGTTGATCGACCTTGGGATGAGGTCGCGTTTGAGGCGGTCCTTCCATGGGTTGCAAACGGCGCGGCTGTCGAAACGCTCCTTCGGCTCGCGCTCGACGGTCACGACAGGGATGCGCTTCAGCCGACATCGAGCGAGCCGCGATGGACAGCGGATGCAGGTGCGCGCACGAATGGCGTAGAGGCCGCCCATTGACACTCGCGGCCGGACGCCGGAAGGGTCGCGGCCCCGCGGCCTGGCCGCGCTCCCCTCGGGACGCATGCGCAACTACCTCGATTTCGAAAAGCCCGTGGCCGACCTCGAGGCCAAGGTGGACGAGCTCAAGGCGCTCGACACCGACGGCGAGGCCACCGCCATCGCCGAGGAGACGCTGCGGCTCGAGGCCAAGGCCATCAAGACGCTGGCCGAAATCTACGCCGCGCTGACGCCGTGGCAGAAGACCCAGGTGGCGCGCCACCCGCAGCGCCCGCATTTCTCCGACTACGTCCGCCTGCTGGTGACGGACTTCACCCCGCTGGCCGGCGACCGCGCCTTCGGCGAGGACCAGGCCATCGTCGGCGGCTTCGGCCGGTTCCGCGGTCGTTCGGTCTGCGTCATCGGGCAGGAGAAGGGCTCCGATACCGAGAGTAGGCTCCGACATAATTTTGGGATGGCGCGCCCCGAGGGCTACCGCAAGGCGGTGCGGCTGATGGAGCTCGCGGACCGCTTCGACGTGCCGGTGCTCTCGCTGGTCGACACCGCCGGCGCCTTCCCCGGCATCGAGGCCGAGGAGCGCGGTCAGGCCGAAGCCATCGCCCGCTCGATCGACGTCTGCCTCGGCCTGGGCGTGCCCAACGTCGCGACGATCGTCGGCGAGGGTGGCTCGGGCGGGGCGATCGCCATCGCCGCCTGCAACCGCGTGATGATGCTGGAGCACTCGATCTACTCGGTGATCTCGCCCGAGGGCGCCTCGTCGATCCTGTGGCGTGAGCCGGCTCGCGCCGAGGACGCCGCCACCAACATGAAGATCACGGCGCAGGACCTGCTGCGCTTCGGCATCATCGACCAGGTGGTGGCCGAGCCGCCGGGCGGCGCCCATCGCGACCATGACGCCTGCATGCGCGCCACCGGCGATGCCATCGAGGCGGCACTAGGAGAGCTCGCCGGCCTGGACCGCGAGGCGATCCGCGCGGCGCGCACGGAGAAATTCCTGGCGATGGGGCGCCGAATCTAACAATCGGTCAGCTTCGAATAAGGCTTTTCGTCGAGAGTGGGCAAAGTTCCCACGGAGAAACCCATGTCGTCCCTGTCCATCGCCGCCTCGGTGATCAGCGGTGCTACCTCGACGAGTTCGTCCAGCGGCCTCGTCAAGACCGCCAACGGCGAATACACCGCTGCGTCCGTGCAGAAGGACCAGACCGACGCCGCCAAGCTCGGCCTCGTCAAGATGAAGGACGGCAATTACGGCACGGGGCAGCAGACCAGCAGCACCACCGCCAGCGCGGCCGCGCGAAGCTCGTCTCCGACCCAATCCGCGCTCACAACGCTCACGCTCGGCGGCAGCTGACGCGGCTCGGGCCGGCGGCGTCCGACGAGGCCGTCTCATCCGGGCTGGCCCTTGCATTGCATGCCGGGTCACGCCATCGTCACGGTACTCGGAGCCCTGCCTGAGATGCTGATCCGGTACGGATACGAACTCGAGTTCTTCTGCCCGTCGCCCGTCATGATGGTGTGCCTGCTCGACACCCACGAGGATCTGAGCCACCACGTGCGCTGGCAGGGAGCGTTCATCGCCAACCCCGGCGTCGAGAGCGAACTCTACGTCGACCGCCACGGCAACAACGTGCGGCGCTTCGTGGCGCCGACCGGCGTGCTCCGTATCTCGCGCGACCAGGTCTACGAGTGCGATGGGCAGCCCGACCCGATCGTCGCCGATGCCCGGCAAGTCCCGCTGCACGAGGTGCCGGCGGAGTACCTCGTCTACCTGCTCGGCAGCCGCTACTGCGAGACCGACAAGCTCTCCAACATCGCCTGGAACCTGTTCGGCGCGATACCCGAAGGCTGGCAGCGCGTGCAGGCGATCTGCGACTTCGTGCACAACCACCTCACCTTCGGGTACCAGTATGCCCGCGCCGACCGCACCGCGTACGAAGCCTACGAGGAGCGGCTCGGCGTCTGTCGCGACTTCGCCCACCTCGCGGTCACGCTGTGCCGCTGCATGAACATCCCGACCCGCTACGCCAATGGTTTCCTGGGCGACATCGGCATCCCGCCGGACCCCGCTCCGATGGACTACAACGCATGGATCGAGTGCTACCTCGACCATAAATGGTACATCTTCGACGCCCGTCACAACATGCCGCGCATCGGCCGCATCACCGTCTCGCGCGGGCGTGACGCCACCGACATCCCGCTCGCCACCTCGTTCGGCCCGCACACGCTGAACCTGTTCAAGGTCTGGACCGACGAGGTCGGGCCCGAGGTGTTGCAGGAAGTGCAACGCGCGGCGGCGTAGGCAACGCTCGGACGTTCGACGGAGCCTGTCGGCCTCGATTTGCCGGGCTTCTGACCCTCCGCCGAGTTGACGCCGGCGACGCGTCCCGGCAATCGCGGGGTCCGAGGAGCCCGCCATGGATGTGATCACCGTCGACACGCAGCCGATCGCCGGACAGAAACCGGGCACATCGGGGCTGCGCAAGAAGGTCGCCGTGTTCCAGGCACCGCATTACGTCGAGAACTTCGTGCAGTGCGTGTTCGACTCGCTCGAGGGCAAGGCCGGCCAGACCCTCGTGCTCGGCGGCGACGGGCGCTACTTCAACCGCGAGGCCATTCAGATCATCCTGCGGATGGCGGCGGCCAATGGTTTCGGCCGGGTGCTGGTCGGCCAGGGCGGCCTGCTCTCGACGCCCGCCGCCTCTTGCGTGATCCGTGCGCGACACGCCTTCGGCGGCCTCATCCTGTCGGCGTCGCACAATCCCGGCGGCCCGCACGGCGATTTCGGCATCAAGTACAACATCGGCAATGGCGGTCCGGCACCGGAGGCGATCACCGAGGCGATCTTCGCCCGCACGCAATCCGTCACCGCGTACCGCACGCTCGAGGCGCCCGACGTCGCGCTCGACACGATCGGCGAGCAGACGCTTGGCGCCATGGTCGTCGAGATCCTCGACCCGGTCGCCGACTATCGGGCGCTGATGGAGACGCTGTTCGACTTCGGAGAGATCCGCGCCGCCATCGCCGGCGGCCTCACGCTGCGCTTCGACGCCATGCATGCCGTCACCGGCCCTTATGCCAAGGCCATCCTGGTCGACGCGCTCGGCGCGCCGGCCTCGAGCGTGGTCAATGCCGAGCCCAGCCCCGACTTCGGCGGCGGCCACCCCGATCCCAATCTCGTGCACTCGAAGCACCTGTTCGACCTGATGATGGGGCCGGACGCGCCCGACCTCGGCGCCGCCTCCGACGGCGACGGCGACCGCAACCTGATCATCGGGCGCGGGCTGTTCGTGACGCCGTCGGACTCGCTCGCCCTGCTCGCCGCCAACGCCCATCTCGCGCCGGGCTACGCCGCCGGTCTTGCCGGCATCGCCCGCTCGATGCCCACCAGCGCCGCCGCCGACCGCGTCGCCGAGGCACTGGGCATCGGCCTCTACGAAACACCGACCGGCTGGAAGTTCTTCGGCACGCTGCTCGACGCCGGCCTCGCCACGCTGTGCGGCGAGGAGAGCGCCGGCACCGGCTCGAACCACGTCCGCGAGAAGGACGGGTTGTGGGCGGTGCTGCTCTGGCTGAACATCCTGGCGGTACGCCGCCAGCCGGTGCGGACGATCGTCGAGGAGCATTGGGCGACCTACGGACGCAACTGGTACACGCGCCACGACTACGAGGAGGTCGAGAGCGAGGCCGCGTCCGGGCTGATGAGCCACCTGCGCGAGAGCCTCGCCGGATTGAAGGGCCGACGCGTCGACGGCGTCACCGTGCGCGAGGCCGACGATTTCGCCTATACCGGCCCGGTCGACGGATCGAGGAGCGAGCATCAGGGCATCCGCGTGATGTTCGAGGACGGCTCGCGCATCGTCTATCGCCTCAGCGGCACCGGCACCGCCGGCGCAACGCTGCGGATCTACATCGAGCGCTTCGAGCCCGATCCGGCGAAGCAGGCCGGCGACACGCAGGCGGTCCTGGCGCCGCTGATCCGCGCCGCCGACACGATCGCCGGCATCCGCGAGCGCACAGGACGCGACGCGCCGAACGTGGTGACGTGAGCGCCCGCGAATGGCTGGCCTTTCGCAGCCGTGTCGCATCGCCGTGACACAGAGATGCCGTTCCCATCGGAGGACTTGTGATGACCGTCAGCATGGCACCCGATGTCGGTGCGCTCGCCGAGTCGACGATCGGTTCGTCTCGCCTGCAGGATTTGCTCGATGCGCTGCACCGCTATTTCGAGCTGATGCACGATTGCGATCTGACGCGCTTCGACGACGTGTTCGCGCCGACGGTGCAGCTCCACGGTTTCCGCGACGGTGCGATGGTGTGCTGGTCCGCGGCGACCTACCGGGACATTCTCGCCAAGCGACGATCGCCCAAGTCGCTCGGCGCATCGCGGGCCGACGAGATCGTCATGCTGGACCTCGCCTCGCCGACGCAGGCCTTCACCAAGGTCCGGCTGCGCATCACGACGATGGTGTTCGTGGATTACCTGACCTGGCACTTCGTCGACGGGCGCTGGCTGATCACGTCGAAAGGCTTCCACCTGGAGCGGACCGACGATGGCTGAGCGGCGAAGCGGGGATCAGACCAGCCGCTTGACCATCCGGTAGGTCGAGCCGTCCGGATGGTAGCGGAACGCCTGCGTCCGGTACCCCAGCCGTTCGTAGAGACCGTGGGCGGTTGTCGACGCTTGCAACTCGAGATCGGCGAGGCCGCAGGTGCGCGCGTCGGTCTCGACATGTCCGACCAGCTGCCGCGCGAGCCCGCGGCCTTGCCGATCGACCTCCACGAAGAGGCCGCGCAGGACATGGCCCTGAAGCGCCGCGGTGCCGACGATCCGCTCGCCCTCGACCGCGACGAACACGCGCCGCGTCGCGATCATCGCCGCGACGCTGTCCGGGGCATGCCGGACGAGGATGCGCGCGATCACCTCCGGCGGATAGTCGGCCGCGTTGTTGTGGCGGATCGCATGGCCCATCAGCCGGCTCAGCGCCACCGCGTCGTTGGGATGCGCCGCGCGGACTACGGGCGGCACTACCCCGTCGCGTTCTTCACCGCCTCGATCAATTGTTTGAGGGAGAACGGCTTGGGCAGGAAGCCGAAGTCCTCGCCTTCGGGCAGGTTCTTGGCGAAGGCGTCCTCGGCGTAGCCGGAGACGAAGATCACCTTGGCCTTGATGCCGCGCTTGCGCAGCTCGCCGAACATGGTCGGGCCGTCCATCTCCGGCATGACCACGTCGGATACGATGAGGTCGATCGCGCCGGCGTTCTCCTCGGCCACATCGAGCGCCTCGACGCCGGAGCCGGCCTCGAGCACGGTATAGCCACGCGTGCGCAGCGCCCGCGCGCCGAACGCGCGCACCGCCTCCTCGTCCTCGACGAGGAGGATGGTGGCGTGGCCTGTCGAATCGGTGACCGGTGCCGCGATGGCCACCTTGACCGGCTCGTCGGCCTCGGTGGCGATGTGGCGCGGCAGCAGGATGGTGAAGGTGGTCCCGCGCCCGACCTCGGAATCGCAGAACACGTAGCCTTCGGTCTGCTTGACGATGCCGTAGACCATCGAAAGCCCGAGCCCGGTGCCCTTGCCGACTTCCTTGGTGGTGAAGAACGGCTCGAAGATCTTCTCCTTGACCTCGTCGGGGATGCCGGTGCCGTTGTCCTCGACGGCGATCGCGACGTAATCGCCCGGCAGCAGCACGTCCTCCTTGAAGGCGGCGCATTCGGCGGCCGGCACGTTGCGGGTGCGCAGGTTGATCTTGCCGCCGCTGGGCATGGCGTCGCGCGCATTCACCACCAGGTTGATGATGACCTGCTCGAGCTGGTTGATGTCCGCCTTGACGAGCCACAGGTCGCGACCGTGGCGCAGCTCCAGCTCGATCTTCTCGCCGACGAGCCGGCGCATCAGGTTCATCAGCTCGCCGATCACGTCGCCGAGCTGGAGCACCTGCGGGCGCAGCGTCTGCCGGCGCGAGAAGGCCAGCAGCTGCCGCACCAGACCGGCGGCCCGGTTGGCGTTTTGCTTGATCTGCATGATGTCCTGGAAGGACGGGTCGGTCGGCCGGTGGTTGACCAGCAGCAGGTCGGAATAGCCGATGATCGCGGTGAGCACGTTGTTGAAATCATGCGCGATGCCGCCGGCCAGCTGACCGATCGCCTGCATCTTCTGCGACTGCGCGAAATTCTCCTTCAGCGTCTTCTGCT
>CAXTVT010000045.1:0-27680 GCA_964247745.1 uncultured Beijerinckiaceae bacterium | reverse complement strand
TGCGCGACTACATCCAAGTGTCCGACCTCGTCGCCGCGCACATGCTGGCGCTGAAGCACCTGCGCCAAGGCGGCGCCAGCCTCACCTGCAATTGCGGCTACGGGCGCGGGCTGTCGGTGCTGGAAATCATCGACGTCGTGAAGCGCGTCTCGAGCGTCGACTTCGCCGTGCGGATGGCCGGCCGCCGCGCCGGCGATCCGGCCTCGCTGGTGGCCGGCGCCGATCGCGTGCGTCAGGTGCTCGGCTGGCAGCCGCGCTATGCCGACGATGTCGACGCGATCGTGAAGCAGGCGCTCGACTGGGAGCGCAGGCTGCACAACCGGCGGGATTAGATCGTCACGCAACTGATCTTGGAAGCGACCGAGAGCGACATCGTCCGACTGCGGCCTGCGCTGTCGAAAGATGTCGCCGCCGCCGAGCGTCGCCTCAGGTTCGGATTTCGCAGGGCGTGATCAAGGCGTCTTCGTCGAGGGGCGGCATGGCTTGTCTCCGTCGCAGGAGCCTCCACCAAGCCGTCCCGTCGCGATCAATGCTGCTTCAGCGTCGCCATGTCGATGACGAAGCGATATTTCACGTCGCTCTTCACCATGCGTTCGTAGGCCGTCTCGATGTCGGCCATCTTGATCATCTCGATGTCGGCGGTGATGCCGTGCTCGGCGCAGAAGTCGAGCATCTCCTGCGTCTCGCGGATGCCGCCGATCAGCGAGCCGGCGAAGTTGCGCCGCCGCCAGATGATGCTGAACACGTTCACCGGCAGCGGCTTGTCCGGCGCGCCGACCTGAACCAGCGTGCAGTCCGGCTTGAGCAGGGCGAGATATTCGTTGATGTCGTGAGGCGCCGCGACGGTGTCGAGGATGAAATCGAAGCTCTCGCCGTGCTTGGCCATGGCCTCCTTGTCCTTGGAGATGACCACCTCGTCGGCTCCGAGGCGGCGCGCGTCGTCCTCCTTGCCGGGCGAGGTCGTGAACAGCGTGACCTTGGCGCCCATCGCGTGGGCGAGCTTCAGCCCCATGTGGCCGAGTCCGCCGAGCCCGACGATGCCGACCTTCTGGCCGGCCTTCACGTTCCAGTGCCGCAGCGGCGAGTAGGTGGTGATGCCGGCGCAGAGCAACGGCGCGACCCCCGCGAGATCGAGGTTTTCCGGGATGCGGAGCGCAAAGGCCTTGTCGACGACGACATGGCTGGAATAGCCGCCGAATGTCGGCGCATCGGTGTGCTTGTCCGGGCTGTTGTAGGTCGCGGTGAAGCCGGGGCGGCAATAGTTCTCTTGTCCGTCGCGACAGGCTTCGCATTCGCGACACGAATCGACCATGCAGCCGACGCCGGCGAGCTGACCCACCGCGAAGGCCTCGACGTCGGCACCGACCCGCGTCACACGGCCGACGATCTCGTGACCGGGCACGCAGGGGTAGACGGTGTTCTGCCACTCGTCGCGGACCTGGTGCAGGTCGGAATGGCAGACGCCGCAATAGAGGATCTCGATCTCGAGATCGTCCGGGCCAGGGTCACGACGCTGGAAGTCGAAGGGTGCCAAACGGTCGGTGGCCGCGCCGACGCCGTAGCCCGTGCAGGTGAACAAGGTTTGCAATCTCCCATGATTTCAACGCTACATAGGCGCCGATGGCACTTCTGCGAGGCCTGACCCTACCCGTCTCGCGCAAGGCTGCCGTGCCGGCGGTCTCTCGCGGCGTCACGCGAGCGCGCGGATGTCGGCCGTGAAGCTGGAGATGTTTACGGTGAGTCGCGCCGCATGCTCGCTGTGAGCGCAGGCGGTCGCCTTCAGTGCCTTCGCGCGATCTCCGCTGGCAAGCGCAGCATCGCTGACCTGCTCGATCGCGTCGGCGACCACCTTGGCCTGCCCTGCGGCCGTCGCGAGTGCCGCCGCGATGTACTCGCTCGCGCGACGCTGTTCGGCGGCTGTGTGGCTGACGTCGAGCGTGATGGTGTTCACGGCTTCGAGCGTCTCCGCGATGGTCGCGGCGGCGCTCCGGGTCGCCCCCGCCGTCTCGCGGATGGTCCCGACGCAACCGTCGATCAGCGCGGTCGCCTCGGCGGTGCGGTCCGCCAGCATCTTCACCTCGCTCGCCACGACGCCGAACCCTCGGCCGGCGCTTCCCGCGCGGGCGGCTTCGATGGTCGCGTTGAGCGCGAGCATGTTGGTCTGGCGGGCGATCGCCTCGATGAGCTGCGCCGCTCCATTGATCGCTTCCGCCGCGGAGCCAAGCGCGGAGGCCTTGGCGTCGCCGAGACGCGCCTCGCGCAGCGCGTCGGCGGTGGCCGCCTGAGCGCCGCCGAGCAGGGCGGCCGTCGTGGAGGACGAACGCGACAGCCTGTCCGCCGCCGAGGCCGCCAAGGAAAACACCGTAACGGTTTCGCGCGCGGCGTCGCGCACCTTGCAAGCTTCCTCCAACGTCAGGCCCGAGCGCGCGGCGACATCGTTGGCGGCGGCATCAACGTCCTCGACCGAGGCGCCGAGCTCGTTCAACATGTCGGAAGCCCCGGTCTCGAAGGCGCGCGTCAGGGTGAAGACCCGCTCCGCCCGCCGCTTGACCTCGCCCGCGCGCCGGCTGTCGGCCTCCGCACCCTGCCTGTTGGCGAGCAGCGCGTCGCGGAAGATCAGGAGCGCAGCTGCCATGTCACCGATCTCGTCACGCGTGTCAGGCGGGGCGAGGACGATCTCGAGGTTGCCCGACGTCAGAGCGATCATGCCTTGGCGAAGCTTGGCGAGGGGCGCACGGATCTGGGAGCGCACCACCAGGAAGGACACGAGCAAACCGACGACGATCGCGACGGGCGGAATGGTCGACAGCAACCACAGCGTTCGCGACTGCTGCTTGATGAGCGCGGTGCGCTCCAGCGACATCTTGTCGTCGAGCTGCCGCGCCATGACGTCGAGTTCGCCGACCGTCTCGTCTCGGTTGGCGACCGTCGCATCGTCGAGCGCCTGGATCTGCGCGGCCTGCGGCGACACCGTCAAGCCGAGGTTCGCCACGTCGCTTTGATAGTGCTTGAAATCGTCGAGGCGAAGGTTCAAGGCCACGCGCCGCGGGCCGACGAGAAGACCGCAGGTCGCGTCGAAGAACGCGGTCCGCATCGTGTCGAAGCGTCGGAGCTTGTCCTGGAGGACGAGGAGCCTTGCTTCTTCGTGAAGCTGGGTGGTCTCCATGCCGATCGCGTCCGCCGCGATCACGATGTCTTGGATCGTCTTCACCAAGTCGTCGCTTCGGGCCGTCGCATGCGCCAAGCCGGTGATCCGGCTCGAGAGCGCGAGCTCCCGCTGCGATTGGACGAGAGCGAAAACCGAGAGCCCGGCGGCGAAGGACAACGGCACCAAGATCACGGCACCGAGTTTGTGGACGAGCTTCAGGGGCATCGGCAACCCGCACGGAGGATGCTCACCATTGCTCCGGCGACATTAGAATTCAGCTAATTTCATGTGACGGTTACGAGAAATCCTACAAATCTCACGATCCCATCGACCTCGCGTTAAAGTAGAACGCGACAGCTTTCTTCCTCTCCATGGGCTCGTCGGTATCGGATGCGTGCGTCAGCGCGGTCCCGTGGTGCCCGACGGTGTTCCACCGCGGCCGACGTCCTTTCCGCCGCCGAGCTTCGGCACGTCCACCTTGTTGTGCTCGGGCTTGTAATCGTTCTGGCTCGTACCGCCCAAGGCCCGGATCGCGCCACGCGGGTCGCCGGCGATCCCGCCTTCCTTTTCGGCCGAAGGCGGCGCGCCGTTGGTGCTGTTGGCTGCCATCGCTCCCGCGAGGGGTGACGCGACGGCGACGAAGCTCGCCAGGAAGGCGAATGCGCGTCTCATTGGCCAATCTCCTTCATATCCGTCGATCAACAAGGCGGCCCCGGCAGGGTTGCTGTCACGGCCGGTCGGGGTCGACATGAGGCATTTAACCCCGCCTTAAGCGCAAACCGACAACATTGTGCAAGCCCCGGCGGACCCGTTCCCTTGCAGAAGCCCGTCTACAGCCTCGTCATTCCCTTGTTCAACGAGCAGGCGGTGCTGCCGCTTCTCCTCGAGCGCCTCGATGCGCTGCTGGACCAGCTCGACGGGCCGGGCGAAGTCATCCTCGTCGACGACGGCAGCCGCGATGCCACGAGCCTCATCGCCGCACGCCGCGCGGCTGGCGACCCGCGCTACCGCTATCTCGCGCTCTCGCGCAATTTCGGTCACCAGATCGCGATCACCGCCGGCATGGAGCACGCCGCCGGCGACGCCGTCGTCGTCATGGACGCCGACCTCCAGGACCCGCCGGAGGTCGTGCTCGACCTCGCCGCGAAATGGCGCGAGGGGTTCGACATCGTCTATGCCGCACGCATCAGCCGCGAAGGTGAATCGCGCCTCAAGCTGTGGACCGCCTCGCTGTTCTACGCGCTGATCCGCAAGCTGACCGCGGTGGACATTCCCGCCAACGTCGGAGATTTCCGGCTGGTCGACCGCAAGGCGGTCGACGCCTTCCGCAGCATGCCGGAGCGCGACCGCTTCGTGCGCGGCATGTTCAGCTGGATGGGTTTCTCCCAGACCTCCGTCGCGTTCCACCGGGCGTCGCGCAAGGCCGGGCGGTCGAACTACGGCTGGTCCAAGATGATCAAGCTGGCCGGCGACGGCATCATCGGCTTCTCCGACGTGCCGCTGCGCCTCGCGCTGTGGCTCGGGGCCCTGGTGTCGCTGGCGGCGCTCGGCTACGGCGCCTGGGCCACGATCATGGCGCTGCTCGGTGCGCCTTTCGTGTCCGGCTGGGCCTCGACGATCGTGCTGGTGTCGCTGCTCGCCGGCCTCAACCTCCTGATGACGGGTCTCGTCGGCATCTACGTCGGACGCATCCACACCGAGGTGAAAGGCCGCCCGCTTTTCGTGGTCGGGCGCAAGGTCGGCTTCGCCGATGCCGAGGCCCTGCCGGAAGTGCGACGGCTCCAGGACAGGTTGAAGACGGAACTCGCGGCGTGAGCCTGGCCGCCGAAGCGCCGATCGGCCTCGCCGCGGCCCCTGCCGGCAAGGTTCGGCTGCCGCGTCACGCCGCTCCCGTCGCGCTGGGGTTGGCTCTCTTCATGTTCGTGGCCCTGAGCGGCTCGAACCTGCTCCGCGATCCCGATTCGCAATGGCATGTCGCGGTCGGTCGCTGGATCGTGGCCCATCGCGCGGTGCCGACGACGGACCTATTCTCCTTCACCCATGCGGGCCAACCCTGGATCGCGAAGGAATGGGTGTCGCAGCTCATTCTCTACGTCACCTACGAGGGAGCGGGATGGCGCGGCGAAGTGGCGCTCGTCGCACTGGTCGCCGCCGGCTCGTTCGCCGCGCTCTTCGCCTGGTTCGGCCGTCGCATGGGCGTCCTCGCGGCGCTCACCCTGGCGCTCGCCGGGTTCGTCCTGAGCGACATGCACATGCTCGCCCGTCCCCACGTGCTGGTCATTCCGGTCATCCTCGGCTGGATGGTCGCTCTGGTGACGGCGCTGGAGCGCGGGAGAGCGCCGCCACTGCTCGCGGCCTCGCTGATCGTGGCATGGGCCAACATGCACGGCAGCTTCCCTTTCGGCCTGATCATGGCCGGCGTGCTGGCCGGCGAGGGGATCGTCTTCGCGCCGGTCGGTCGGCGCCTCGTTCTCGCGCGCGGCTGGACGACGTTCCTGGCCGTCGCGGCGGCCGCGACCATGATCTCGCCGTTCGGCTGGCACGCCATTCTGGTGCCCTTGATGATGTTCGGCAACGCCGACACCCTGCGCTTCGTCGAGGAATGGCGGCCGCTCGCCTTCGACGCGCTCGGCGTGGTGGCCTGGTACATGCTCGTCGCCACGGCCGCGATCCTCCTGCTCGACGCGCGGCGCAACGTCTTCCGCATCGTCGCGGCGGCCCTCGTGGCCTATCTGATGGTTCGCCACGTGCGCTTCGTCGGCCTGTTCGGCCTCGTCGCGCCGATCCTCGTCGCACGCACCGTCGGCCTCCGCCTGCCGCCTTCGATGGAACGACGATCGGTGTCGGCCGGCGCGCGCACGACGATCCTCGCCGGCCTGGGGGCCATGGCGCTCGCGGCGCTCGCGCTTACCGTGGTGCAGCATCCCCTCCCGCCAGCGCAGGTGGCGCCGCAGAAGGCCTACGACGCCGCGATGGCGCACGGCACGCGGGGCAACGTCTACAACGACTATGATTTCGGCGGCTTTCTGATCGCCCACCAGGTCCAGACCTTCGTCGACGGGCGCACGGACCAGCTGTTTCTCGGCGACTTCCTTCCCGGGCTGAAGCGAGCCATCGACGACGCGGACGATAGGGCCTTCGCCAGGCTCGTGGCGTGCGACAAGATCGGCTGGGCGTTGATCCGCCCGCGGTCCAAAACCTCGGCGCATTTCGATCGCTTGCCGGGCTGGACCCGCCTCTACGAGGACGGCGACAGCGCCGCCTATGCGCGAGACTGAGGCCCCCGCCTAAGTCCTTGTTGCTGCGGACGCGAAGCCTTAAGCGTCGCGCGCAGCCCGCCGAGGATTCGTGATGTTCCCCAAGCCACAGCCCCAGCTGAAGCCGAACACCTACGCCTACGAATCCTCGCCGATGGTCAAGGCGACGGGCTTTCGCGAATACGATGCGCGCTGGTTGTTCGAGAAGGAGATCAACCTGATGGGCGTGCAGGCCCTCGGCCTCGGTCTCGGCACGCTGATCCACGAGATGGGCGTCGACCCCAAGCTCGTGACCGGGCACGATTTCCGCTCATACTCGTCCTCGATCAAGAACGCGCTGATCATGGGCCTGATGGCTGCAGGCATCCGCGTCCACGACATCGGCCTGGCGCTCTCGCCGATGGCTTATTTCGCGCAGTTCGAGCTCGACTGCGCCGCGGTGGCGATGGTCACCGCCTCGCACAACGACAACGGCTGGACGGGCGTCAAGATGGGCGTGCAGCGCCCCGTCACTTTTGGCCCCGACGAGATGGGCCGGCTGCGCGACATCGTGCTCGAGGGCCGCTCCCAGTATCGCGAGGGCGGCGGCTACGTCTTCGAGAACGACTTTCCCAAGCGCTACCTCAAGGACCTCACCCGGCGTCCGAAGCTGAAGCGCAAGATCAAGGTGGTCGCCGCCTGCGGCAACGGGACGGCCGGCGCCTTCGCGCCGCAGATGCTGGAGGCGCTCGGCTGCGAGGTGGTGCCGCTCGACTGCGAGCTCGACTTCACGTTCCCGCGCTACAACCCCAATCCCGAGGATCTGCACATGCTGCACGCGATGGCGGATGCCGTGCGCGAGCACAAGGCGGATGTCGGGCTCGGCTTCGACGGCGACGGCGACCGCTGCGGGGTGGTCGACAACCTCGGCGAGGAAATCTTCGCCGACAAGATCGGCGTGATGCTCGCACGCGATCTCTCGGGCTTGCACCCCAACGCGACCTTCGTCGTCGACGTGAAATCGACCGGTCTCTTCAACACCGATCCCGTGCTCCTGAAGAACGGTGTAAAGGCGGACTATTGGAAGACCGGCCACTCCTACATCAAGCGCCGGGTCAAGGATCTCGACGCGCTCGCCGGTTTCGAGAAATCGGGGCACTTCTTCTTCAACAAGCCGGTGGGCCGCGGTTACGACGATGGTCTGGTGACCGCCATTGCGGTGCTCGACATGCTGGACCGCAACCCGACGAAATCGATGGCCGACCTCTACGCGGATCTTCCCAAGACCTGGGGTTCGCCGACGATGTCGCCGCACTGCGGCGACGAGGTGAAATATGGCGTGATCGACAAGGTGACGGCCCGCATCAAGGCGATGCAGGAGGCGCGTCAATCGATCATTGGGCAGGAGATCCGCGACGTCACCACGGTAAACGGCGTGCGCGTGACCGCGGCCGACGGCACGTGGGGCCTGGTGCGCGCCTCCTCGAACAAGCCCGAGCTCGTGGTCGTGGTGGAAAGCCCGGCCTCGGACGACAACATGCGCGCCATGTTCAAGGCGGTCGACGCGATCCTTCGCGAGAATCCCGAGGTCGGCGAGTACAACCAGACGATCTGATCGTCGAGGCTCACGGGAGCGGCTTCTCGGGAACGGCTTCTCAAGACTCCCACTGTAGAAGATCGGCAGCCAAGCTGATCTCTCGGGAGCATCCGCGTGTCGTTTTACCAGCTGCCGGACATGGTCAGGTCCCTTCGGCGAATACGCGCCACCTTCGCCGAAGCCGGCGCCAAGTCGGCTGCGAGCGGCGGCGACGTCGACGCCGACGGACTTTTGTTCGCCTCGTTCTGCATCCTGCTCGTCGGCGCCCTGGCCGCTCGCTTCACCTACGTCTCGCTCTCCGGTTATCCCTATGAGCCTCGACAGCTCGCTTGGAACCTTGGCGTCTCGCTTCTCCTGGTGCCGGCCGCGTGGATGATGGGACGCTCCGGCTTCCGCGAGGCGACGCTCGTCATCCGTATCGTCATCGCCTTTCTCTTGACGGTACCCTATGCGTCCGAGATGTGCGTGGCGGTGTTCCACACCGGTCGAAACAATCCGCTCGGCGACGATGTCTTCGCGAGCATCGATCGCATCCTGGCCTTCGATTGGCTCGCCTACGCCCATTGGTTTGATGACCATCCGTCGATCTGGACGGTTTCGCTGATCGCCTACAAGTCGATCGTTCCGCAGGTCGCCCTGATGCCGCTCGTGCTCGCGTTTTCTCGCCAAGCCACGAGGCTCTACGTATACATGGCCGCGCAGGCCCTCGGCTTGATCGTCGTGGCCGCCGTCGCCTGCCGCTTTCCTGCGATAGGCGCTTATGCCTACGCTCACGTGCAACACGCCGATTTCGTCCACCCGTTCCTGACCGCCGACAAGATGACCTCGTCGATCCTTTGGTTGCGCGGTGATCTCACCGGCACCTTAGGCGTGACCAACTTCGGCCTCGTCTCATTTCCATCGTACCACGCGTTCTGCGCCGTTCTGTTCATGTGGGCAGGGTGGAGCACTCGCCTGAGATGGCCATTCGCCCTCGTCAATGCGCTGATGTTACTGGCCACGCCGGTGCATGGAAGCCATTACATGATCGACGTGATCGCCGGTGCCTTCGTTGCGATGTTGGCGATCGTCGTCGCTCGATCGGGACTGAGAATGCCGCGTCTGAGGCGGCCGGCTCTCTCGGCGGATCAAGGCTTGGCACCAGCCGCCGCCCTTCCGAGCCGTCCCTGATCCAATGGGCCGAGACCGGCCTAAGAGGACGTAATCGTCAAGCCCGGCCCTCGGTGCTGGCGCGGTGGATCAGCGTGGCATGACCCCCGGCCCCACCGGCGCCGCGACAGTGGCCAGCCGCGTGGAGTGGGCTTGGGCCTGGTTCGCGACCTGGTTCAGGTACTTGTCATCGTCGCCGAGACGCTCGGTCGGCTGGCACCGAGGAGCGCAGCTGTAGGACTGGCGGTCCATGCCACGCTGCACGACGAGCGCATCGGCCCCATTGACCACTTGGATGACCGACTCGGCCAAGGGCGCCCCGTCCTTGTCCAGCGCGATGAAGTTGGTTTCGCCAAAGGACTTCGGCGTCAGGATCATCAGGTTGTTCTGCTTGAGCATCGTGATGTCGGCGATGGTGGGATTGCCGATGATGAGCGTCTCGGTCCCCACCGGGATCTTCACCAGCCTGGCATGATCGACGGTCGCGACGATGACCGGACCGGCTGCCCAGGACGGAGAACAGCCGGCCACCGCCGCGAGCAGCATGCCTGCCGTCAGGACGGCCTTTTCGCTTTTCGAAACACTCATGACACCACGCTCTATACACTCGTACGAAGGAGTTGATGCGCTTCGGGTGAATATTTACTTAGCTTTCTTTCGGCCTCCAGAACTCGCGGCGTTCTACCATCGTTAAGTATGTTGAAGACGCGTCGCACAAGCGAGTGTTGGCGGATCGGCCTTTAACCAGACGGCAAGCTCTGCTGCCTAAGTTCGGGTTCATTCCAGACGGGCTTTCCTAGCGAAACCTGGTTGGGACCCTGGAAAGTAGCCAACGCAGGACGCACATCCCATGAAGAATCTGCTGAACCGTTTCGTCGCCGACAAGTCCGGCGCCACCGCCATCGAGTACGGCCTGATCGCCGGCCTCATCTCCGTGGTCATCATCGCCGCCGTCACCAAGCTCGGCACGAACCTCAACGCCAAGTTCAACACCATCGCCACCACGCTCGGCACCACCGCCAGCACGAATTAAGCCGTCGCTGGAGCCCATCGCGGAGGTGGCCTCCAGGGCAAGACGAGAACGCTCGGCCTTCATATCCTTTCTGTCGGAAAGGTGTTCAAGCCGACCTCTCGGTGCAAGGATGGACGTAGAGACGGCCTCGCCCCCAGCGAGGCCGTTTCTGCGTCGAGGCCGGCGGTCAACGCCTTGGTAAACATCAGCTGCTAGGGCTGTTCTTCTCCTCGCGGATCCGCGCTCCATGCTCCAGCTCGTCGTGCTGATCGCCTTTCCCGCGCTGATGGTCTTCGCGGCCTTCAGCGATCTGTTCACCATGACGATTTCGAACCGCGTGTCGGTCGCGCTCGTCATGATCTTCCTGCCGCTGAGCTTCGCCGTCGGGTTGTCACCCGCCGCGATCGGCCTGCATCTGGTCTGCGGCTTCGGCGTGCTCTTGATCACGTTCGCAATGTTCGCCAAGGGTTGGATCGGCGGCGGTGACGCCAAGCTGGCGGCCGCCACGGCGGTCTGGATGGGCTGGACCCACCTCGGCGACTATGGATTGGACTCGGCCATCGTCGGGGGCGCCCTCACCCTCGCCATCCTTCTCGCCCGACAATGTCCGCTTCCGCGTTGGGGCCTTCGGTTCGGCTGGCTGATGCATCTCCACGACCAGCGGACGGGGATTCCCTATGGGATCGCCCTGGCAGTCGGCGGGCTCTTGATCTACCCCGAAACGATGATCTGGTCGGTCCTCGCGTCGAACTGAAGGCGGCCGAAGCCCGGACGGCGATCGTCAGGCTTCGTTAACCATAGCGACTTAAAAAGGACCTTGGCCGCACGACGCGGTCGGCAGCGGTCCAGACCCCGATGAACACAGCCAGGCTTGGTGTTCTCGCAATCGCGCTCATCGCGGGCGGGGGAGCGGCTTATCTTGTGATGGGCTCGAAACCACCGGAACCGGTTCGTGTCGTCGTGGCTCCGCCGCCGCCCAAGCCGACCGAAGCGCTGCTGGTCGCGGCACGCGACCTCGGGTTCGGCAACGTCATCACCGCGGCCGACGTGCGCTGGCAGCCGCGGCCGAGCTTGGACATTCCTCCCGGTACCATCGCGCAGAGCCGCCAACCGACGGCCCTCGCCGATGTGCTGGGCAAGATCGTCGCCGGCACGTTCAACGCCGGAGAGCCGCTGCAGAGCGATCAGCTCAAGAGGGGCAACTTCATGTCGGCGGTGCTGCCCTCCGGCATGCGCGCCGTCGCGATCGATCTCGCCGATCAGGGCAAGACCGCCGCCGGCGGCTTCATCCTTCCCAACGATCGCGTCGACGTCATCCGAACCTTCCATCCCGACGACGCACCGATCTCGTTCGCGAGCGAGACGATCCTCGCCAACATCCGAGTCCTCGCGATCGGCCAGAACGTTCAGGAGAAATCGAGCGAGCGTACCGTGATCGGCGGAACCGCGACGCTCGAGATGACGTCCGAACAGGCCGAGAAGGTCGTCCTCGCCCAGCGCACCGGCCAGCTCACCTTGAGCTTGCGGAGCATGAGCGACGCCGCCCGGAACGACGCCCTCAAGCCGCAGCCGACGCCGCTGACGATGACGATCATCCGTTCGGGCAACGCCAGCCAGGCGAGAGTAAAGTGACGATGCTCCCTTTCGCCCATAGACGCGGCCGGCCATCGGCATCGCCGAACGGACAGCGCGGGACCGTCGCGGTGGCCATCCGCATCGCGCTCGCCCTCGCGGCGACAACCCCGCTCGCACCCGCGCCTGCCGCCGCCCGCACGCGCCAGGCTCAGGGGGCGATCAACCCCGGCGCCGAGCGCATCACGATGGGCGTCGGCAAATCGACCATCATCGACCTGTCCGAGGACGCGGCTGAAATCTTCGTCGCCAATCCCGGCGTCGCCAACGCGATCGTGCGCACCGCACGCAAGATCTACATCATCGGGACCGGCGTGGGCCAAACGACGCTGTTCGCGCTCGACAAGCAAGGCCGAGAGATCGCGTCCTACGAGATCAGCATCGGTCGCGACGTCGGGGAGCTGTCGCAGATCCTGCGGGTCGCCCTGCCGGGATCGAACATCACCGTGCGCACCGTGGGCGACAGCATCATCCTCACGGGCGAGGTCAATTCGGCCGAGGAGGCCCAGCGTGCCGCCGACATGGCGGAGGGCTTCGTGAAGCAGGTAAACGGAAGCGGAGGCGCCAACGCCGCCGGACTGGTGATCAATTCGCTGACGATCCGTGGCCGCGATCAGGTCATGCTCAAGGTCACCATTTCGGAGATGCGCCGAGACATCGCCAAGCAGCTCGGCATCTCGTCGAGCTCGTGGGGCGCGCTGACGCAATACAACCCCTTCGCGATCAGTGGCCCTCTGTCGCTCAGCACAAGCGCGTCCGATCTCGCGACCACCAGCGCCGTGAACATCAACAGCGGCAACGGTCTCAAGGCGACGCTGCAAGCCTTCGAGCGCAACGGCGTGTCGCGAACCCTGGCCGAGCCGACCGTGACCGCCATCTCGGGCGAGGCCGCCAAGTTCTTCGTCGGCGGGGAGTTTCCCTATTCGTCCGGACTGATCTGCTCGACGGGCACGACGTGCACCAGCGGCGGCGCCGCCTTCAAGCCCTACGGCATCTCGCTGCGCTTCGAACCCGTCGTCCTGTCCGAGGGACGGATCCTCCTGCACATCGGCACCGAGGTATCCGACCTCGATTTCTCGCGCAGCGTCGTCATCAACGGGGCTCCGACGCCCGGCCTGCTCTCGCGCAACAACGAGACCACGATCGAACTGCCGTCCGGCGGATCGATCGCGACCGCCGGTCTGATCCAGCAAACATCACAGCAGATCATCAACGGGCTGCCCGGCCTGCTGAACATCCCGATCCTGGGCGCGCTGTTCCGCTCGCGCGACTACCAGCGCAACGAGACCGAGCTGATGATCATCGTCACGCCGATCATCGTGAAACCGGTGGCGGCCAACGCCTTGGCCAAGCCCGACGATGGCTTCACCGACGCCAGCGATCCGCAGGGCTGGCTGCTCGGCCGCATGAACAAGCTCTACGCGACGCCGAGCAACCCTGAGGCGCGGCGCGACTATCACGGCCGTGTCGGCTTCATCCAGGATTGACGCCCATGACCCGCATCCTCCGAGCAGGGACGCAGCTCGCCGCCGCCGCCGCCATCGTCGCTGCGCTCGCCGGCTGCGGCCAGACCGACCGCATCGTTCCCACGTCGATCCCGCTCGACGACTACACGGCGCGCCACCCCATCGCGATCTCCGACACCCGCACCTCGATCGACCTCTTTCCGACCATGGCGGCGGGGCAGTTGGACCGGCACACCGCCAAGCAGGTCTACGCCTTCGCCGCGCAATACCGCGAACTCGGACGCGGGCGGATCACCGTCCTCGTGCCCCGCGGCCACGCCGAGCGCGCTCCGGCGGCCGATATCCGGCGGTTGCTGGTGCTCGGCGGCGCCAGCGGCGGGATCGACGTCGCGACCTATCCGGTCGCCGATCCGAGCCTGGCATCGCCGGTTCGGCTGAGCTACGAAGGCATTCGCGCCAGGGTCGCCGACCAGTGCGGGCAATGGCCGCGTGATCTCTCCTCGGCCTCGAGCGTCGAGGGTTGGGACAACAAACCGTACTGGAACCTCGGCTGCGCCACGCAGACCATGATCGCCGCGCAGACCTCCGACCCGCGCGACCTCGTCACGCCGCGTGGCGAGGAGCCTGCCGACACGTTGATCCGCGCCCGCGCCATCGATTCGATCCGCAAGGGCAGCGACCCGAACACGAGCTGGGCGGTGAAATCCTCCAACATCAGCGGCGTGGGAGGCAACTGATGAAGAGCGCCGCGGATGCCGAGGCCGAGCTGATCGCGCCGCTCCCGAGGATCTCGATCCAGGTCTTCTGCGAAACGCCGGAGATCGCGCAGATCGCGCAGGCGGGCCTGGCGGACCGCAGGATGGAGAAGGCTCACGCCAAACTGCTCATGGGCGGAGCGGCGGCGGCGCTGGAGGCGTTCCGCAGCGCGCCGACTCCCAACATGATCATCATCGAGACGCGGGCCGACCGCACCGCGCTCGTGGCCGACCTCGAGGCGCTGTCGGAATTCTGCGACGCCGGCACCAAGGTCATGGTGATCGGGCGGGTCAACGACATCGTGCTGTATCGAGATCTGATGGCTCGCGGCGTCAGCGACTATCTCGTCGCGCCGTTCTCCGTGCTCGATTTCGTCCGCACCTTGTCGCGGCTCTATTCGAGCACCGGCTCCGAACCGCTCGGCAAGATTATCGCCGTGATGGGCGTCAAAGGCGGCGCCGGTGCCTCGGTGGTGGCTCACAACCTCGCCTTTTCCGCAGCGCGCGACCTGCACATGCAGACGGTGATCGTCGACATGGATCTCGGTTTCGGCACCGCCGGCCTCGACTTCAACCAGGACCCGCCGCAAGGCATCGCCGAAGCGGTGTTCGCACCCGATCGTCTCGACTCCAACCTGCTCGACAGGTTGCTGTCGCGCTGCACCGATCGGCTCTCGATCCTGGCCGCGCCGGCGACGCTCGACCGGACCTACGATTTTTCCGAGACGTCCTTCGACCTTCTCATCGACATCCTCCGGACGTCGACGCCGTGCATCGTACTCGACGTTCCGCATGTCTGGACCGGATGGACCCGCCGCACGCTCGTGGGCGCCGACGAGATCGTCGTCGTCGCCTCGCCCGATCTCGCCAGCCTACGCAATGCCAAGACCCTCGTCGACACACTGCGGGCGGCGCGACCGCACGATGCTCCGCCGCGTCTCGTCATGAACGGCATCGGCATGGCGAAACGGCCGGAGATCGGCATCGCCGACTTCTGCAAGGCGGTGGATCTCAAACCGGATGCCGTGATCCCGTTCGATCCGAAGCTGTTTGGCACCGCCGCCAACAACGGCCAGATGATCGCCGAGGTGGAAGCCGCCCACAAGGTGGCGCAGACCTTCGCGGACCTCGCCCGGGCGGTCACCGGAAAGAACGAAGTGCGGCGCGCCCCGAGAAACATACTTAAGCCTTTTATGACCAAGCTCGCCCGCAAGAAGGCCTCCTAGCCGGCGCCGCGTTCGGAGCACCGGCTGTTCGGAGGACGACCGGAGGTCGAGTATGTTCGGCAAACGATCGGGAGCCGGTGCTCCGCAGACGGAGGCCCCCCGCGGCTCGCCGCTCCCGCCGCCGATGCCGCGGTCCGCGCCCGCCTCGGCGCCGGCCCGCGCTGTCGAGGCGGCGCCCGCCGTCGAGATGACGCGGTCGGAAGATTATTACGTCACCAAGAGCATGATCTTCGGCGCGCTCATCGAGGCGATCGACCTCTCCCAGCTGTCGCGCCTCGATCCCGAGTCCGCTAGGGACGAGATCAAGGATATCGTCGGCGAGATCATCGCCATCAAGAACGTCATGATGTCGATTGCCGAGCAGGACGACCTGCTCAACGACATCTGCAACGACGTGCTCGGCTACGGTCCGCTCGAGCCGTTGCTGGCACGCGACGACATCGCCGACATCATGGTCAACGGCGCCAAGCGCACGTTCATCGAAGTCGGCGGCAAGATCCAGCTCACCAACATCCGCTTCCGCGACAACGCGCAGCTGATGAACATCTGCCAGCGCATCGTCAGCCAGGTCGGCCGCCGCGTCGACGAAGCCTCGCCGATCTGCGACGCCCGTCTGGCCGACGGATCCCGCGTCAACGTCATCGCACCGCCGCTCGCCATCGACGGACCCTGCCTCACCATCCGAAAGTTCAAGAAGGACAAGCTGACCCTCGACCAACTGACCCGTTTCGGCGCCATATCGCCGGACGGCAGCGAAATCCTGAAGATCATCGGCAAGGTGCGCTGCAACGTGCTGATCTCGGGCGGTACCGGTTCGGGCAAGACGACCCTGCTCAATTGCATGACCAACTATATCGAGGCCGACGAGCGCGTCATCACCTGCGAGGACGCCGCCGAGCTGCAGCTGCAGCAGGCCCATGTGGTTCGGCTCGAAACCAGACCGCCCAACCTCGAAGGCTCGGGCGCGATCACCATGCGCGACCTCGTCAAGAACTGCCTGCGCATGCGGCCCGAACGCATCATCGTCGGCGAAGTGCGCGGCCCGGAGGCCTTCGATCTCCTCCAGGCCATGAACACGGGCCACGACGGTTCGATGGGCACGCTCCACGCCAACTCACCGCGCGAGGCGCTGAGCCGTCTCGAATCCATGATCACGATGGGCGGCTATTCGCTGCCCTCCAAAACCATCCGCGAGATGATCGTGTCGTCCGTCGACGTGATCATCCAGGCGGCGCGCCTGCGCGACGGATCGCGCCGCATCACGCACGTCACGGAGGTGATGGGGCTCGAAGGCGACGTCGTCATCACGCAGGACCTGATGCTCTACGAGATCACCGGCGAGGATGCCGCCGGGCGTTTGGTTGGACGGCACCGCTCCACGGGCGTGGGCCGACCGCGCTTCTGGGAACGTGCCCGCTACTACGGCGAGGAACAGCGACTCGCGGCGGCGCTCGATGCCGCCGAGATCAAGAACGCGGTCTGACCGGGAGCCGCGCCGCAATGGACATCCACGACCCCTCCCTGCAACAGATCGGCCTGCCGATCCTCGTCGCGCTCTGCGTCGGTGCGGTGCTCTACGTCTTCGCCTATCCCTACCTGTCCGGCCAAGCGAAGGCCGAGAAGCGCAAGACCGCACTCCAGACCCGCTCGTCCATCGGTGGTCCGGGCGGTCGGGTGAACGACGCCGCCAAACGGCGCAAGGCCGTCGCCGACAGCCTCAAGGAGCTCGACCACCGCGCCAACAGCAAGAAGATCACCTTCGAGATGCGAATGGCGCAGGCGGGCCTCGCCTGGTCGAAGACGAAGTTTTGGATCGTGTCCGCCGTCCTGGGGACCGTGGCCGCCATCGGTGCCTTCTTCGTCAGCGGCAGCCCCCTCATGATCGCCGCTCTCGCGGTGATCGGCGGCCTCGGCGTGCCGCGTTGGTACATCGGCCGCAAGCGCAAGAAGCGCTTCAACAAGTTCCTTCTGGAATTTCCGGCCGCGGTGGACATCATCGTGCGCGGCATCAAGGCCGGCATCCCGCTCGGCGACTGCATCCGCAACATCGCGGCCGAGGCGGCGGAGCCGGTGAAGACCGAATTCCGGATTATCGTCGAGGCTCAGGCGATGGGTCTCACGGTCTCCGATGCCTGCGAGCGGCTGATCGAGCGCATGCCGCTGCCCGAGGCCAACTTCTTCGCCATCGTCATCAACATCCAGGCGAAGGCCGGCGGCAATCTCGCCGAGGCGCTGACGAACCTGTCGACGGTGCTGCGCGACCGCAAGAAGATGAAGGGCAAGATCAAGGCGATGTCGAGCGAGGCCAAGGCTTCGGCGGGCATCATCGGCTGTCTTCCGCCGCTGGTCGCCACCTTCGTCTACATCACGAGCCCGGCCTACATCTCGCTGCTGTTCACGACCCCTACCGGGCACATGGTGCTGGCCGGCTGCGCGATGTGGATGGGCACCGGCATCTTCGTGATGAAGAAGATGATCAGCTTCGATATCTGACGGAGGCCTCGACGTGTTGTCGTTTTTCGATCCGCATACGCTGGCCTCCATCCTCGTGGCCGTCGCGGTCTTCGCGACGGTGCTGACCCTGGCCCAGCCGCTGCTCGCCACCGACAAGCTCGGAAAGCGGATGAAGAACGTGGCCTCGGAGCGAGAGCGCATCCGCGCCCGCGAGCGCGAGAAACTCAACGCCAAGAGCAGCTTGCGGCAGGAACCCAAGGCTTACATGAAGCGCGTCGTCGACCGCTTCAACCTGACCCAGTGGCTCGGCAGCGACAAGGCGAAAAGCCAGATGGCGATGGCCGGCTACCGCGGCCCGCAGGCCGACACCGGCTTCCTGTTCTTCCGGCTGGTCACGCCGATCGTCTTCGCGGCGCTCGGAGGCTTCTACATCTTCGTGATCCTGGATCTCGACTATCCGACGACGATGAAGATGGGGGCGGTGCTCGCCTGCGCCTACGTCGGCATCAAGGCGCCCGAGTTCTTCATCCGGAACAAGATCTCGAAGCGTCAGGCCTCGGTGTCCCGCGCATTTCCCGACGCGATGGACCTTCTGCTCATCTGCGTCGAATCCGGCATGTCGATCGAGCAGGCGTTCCGCAAGGTCGGGCAGGAGATCGGGTTGCAGTCGATCCCGCTCGCCGAGGAGCTGACGCTCACCACCGCGGAACTGTCCTTCCTCCCGGAGCGTCGCACCGCCTACGAGAATCTCGCGCTGCGCACCGGCGTCGAATCGATCAAGCAGATCGTCACGGTGCTGGTGCAGTCCGAGCGTTACGGAACGCCGCTGGGGCAGGCCCTGCGCGTGCTCGGCGCGGAGAGTCGCGAGATGCGGATGCTCAAGGCCGAGCAGAAGGCCGCCTCCTTGCCCCCGAAACTGACCGTTCCGATGATCATCTTCTTCCTGCCGGTGCTCTTCGCCGTGATCCTGACGCCCGCCTTCATCCAGATTTCGGCGATGAATTGAGCCTTATTGCAGGTCATCGGCAGAGGCCGTGCGCGTCGCGCTGACCGGCCGTTCGGCGGCTGCCGTCGCGCGGCGAGCCGGATGGGCCTTCTCCTTCCACGTGTCGGATTGCGCGATCATGTGCTTGATCGACTGGACGTTCTCCGCGGCCTCGATCGGCGGCATGTCGCGCCGCGACACCTCCTCCGCCTCGTTGTATTTGCCCTGGAGGGACAGCACGAGCGCGAGGTTCTCGCGGACCCTGGCATCGGCGGCGGGCTGAGCCGCCGCCTCGCGCAAGGCCTGCTCGGCCTGCGGCATCTGACGCTCGAGCGCGTAGGACAGACCGAGATTGGACAGGACCTGGGGCTGGTGCGGGACGATCTTCAGCGCCGCCGCATAGTAACCCCGGGCGCGGGCGTGGTCGCCCATCTGGTCGGCCACGGAGCCTTGCGCGGACAGGATCGTCCAGTTCGGCCGCTCGGGCGCGTGCGCGTGCTCCAGCACGTCGGCCGCCTCCTGCAGCCTGCCGGCATCGGCGAGCGCCTTGCCGTAGGCACCGAGAACGACGGAATCGTGCGGATTCTTGACGGCGAGGCGCTGAAGCACGGCGACAGCCTGGGCATGCCGGTTCAAGCCGCGCAGCGCCATGGCGTAGCGTAGGGCGACCGCCCTGTTGTCGGGATCGGCGCTGTAGCGCGGCGCCATCTCGTCGGCGTAGGCGCGCAGCCGCTCCTGATCGCTCGGCGGTGGTGGATTGGGGACGGAGACGAAGCTCGGCGTCGAGGGCCCTTGGCAGCCGGCCAGCGCGACCGCGAGGCAGAGCGCGGCCGGCAGGGCGGCAAGAGAGCGGCGTGCGGGCATGGGCTCGTTTCCGGAAGGCAGGAGCCTTGTCTGACGTTCGGCAATCCTTGAAGGATTATGGCTAACGAAGGCTTAAGGGGCGTCCCGAATCGAGGCGCCGGAGGATGCGGATGACCACTGCCAGCGTCGGAACCGAGCGGCAGCCCTCGACGGCTCGACCCGGCGGATCAGGATCGAGGCCGCTCGGATGCATCTTGGATGGGCTGCCGACGGTCTCGTCGTCCGGACGGTTCGCGACCGGGCGGCTGGACCTGTTTCAGCACGACAGGCTCCTCGCCGGGACGCTGGCGACGATGCCGAAGGCACGAGACCGGCCATGACGATCCACGATCCGAGGCTGACGCCGGCTCGCCGCGACCTCGCCGCGGCGCACCTGCGCGGGACCGTCGAAGCCGAGCGTTACGTCGAGGGCCGGCGCTGTCAGGTGTCGGCCGCGATCCTCGACCTCAAGCGTGATCCGCGCCCGGATGCCGCGCTCGACACCCAGCTTCTGTGCGGCGAAGTGCTGCGCCTCTACGACGAAGACAACGGCTGGGCCTGGGTACAGGCCGAGCGCGACGATTACGTCGGCTACGTCGCCACGCACGGGCTGGCCGACGAGGTCGTCGACCCGACGCATCAGGTCGTCGTCAACCGCACCTTCGTGTACCCCGCGCCCGACATGAAGCGGCCGATAATGGCCGCGCTACCACTGGCCGCCCGGGTCGCGGTCCGCGCGGAAGACGGGGACTATGCGCGGCTTCGTGCCGGCGGCTACGTCTTCCTCGCCCACCTCATGCCGGTCGATCGCGCGGCGGAGCATGATCGCGTGGCCTTGGCCGAACGGCTCCTCGGGACGCCCTACCTCTGGGGCGGCCGCTCGCCGCAGGGGCTCGACTGCTCCGGGCTGGTGCAGCTCAGCTTCGGATTGGCCGGTTGCGCGCTACCTCGCGACACGCACATGCAGGAGAGGGTCGGCGAGCCGGTGACCGACTGCGATCGTCTCGAACGCGGCGATCTCGTCTTCTGGCCGGGCCATGTCGGCATCATGAGCGATCACGACATGCTGATCCACGCGAACGGTCATCACATGTTGGTCTGCAAAGAATCGTTGGCGGACGCTCGACGGCGGATCGCCGGCCTGCCGGGCGGGACGACGATCAGCTCGATGAAACGTCCGACTTAAAGAAAAGATAGGACGCCCGCAAAAAACCACAGGCCTACCATTTTTCGCTCCGGCAACGCTTGCGCCATGCCTTGCCTTGACCGCCTTTGGCTCCTAATTCTCGATTCAATCGACAAGGCCGAAGGTTTGGTTTCGCATGGTCACCCATGCGTCGAAAGTCCCGGAAACTCTTCGAGAGATCCGTCGTGCCGGTGGCGCGGCGTTACGTCCATCGACTCTAAGGAATGCCTCTATGGCGACAGGTACGGTCAAGTGGTTCAACGCCGAGAAGGGCTATGGCTTCATCCAGCCCGATGATGGCGGAAAGGACGTTTTCGTCCATATCAGCGCGGTCGAGCAGGCCGGCATGCGCAATCTTCAGGAAGCCCAGAAGGTCGAGTTCGAGGTCGTCGCCGACCGGCGCACCGGCAAGTCGGCCGCCTCCAACCTGCGCGCGGCCTGATCGATCGCCTTCGACTCAGATCCGATCTGAACGAGACCCCAGCCCCCGGTTGGGGTCTTTCGATTCCCGATCATTGGACCGGAGCGGCGTACAGCAGCCCGCCGGCCGTCCAAAGCGCATTGAGGCCGCGCTTGATCTTGAGCCTCGACTCCTGCCCGAGGTTGCGCGCGTACACGTCGCCGTAATTGCCCACCGTCTTGACGATCCTGTAGGCCCAGTCCGAGGTCAGACCGAGGCCTTGGCCGAAATTGCCCTCGGCCCCGAGCAGGCGCTTGACGCGAGGGTTGTCTCCCTTCGCCATCGCGTCGACGTTGGCCTGGCTCACGCCCATCTCCTCGGCATCGACCATCGCGTCCAGGGTCCAGCGCACGATTTCGAACCATTGGTCGTCGCCCTGACGCACGGCCGGGCCAAGCGGCTCCTTCGAAATGATCTGTGGCAGGATGACGCTGCTTTCGGGATCGGCCATCGCGGCACGGATCACGAAAAGCGCCGACGCATCGGTGGTGTAGGCGCCGCATTTGCCGTCGCGGTAGCCCTGCTCCGCCCCCTCCGCCGTGGGGAAGGCAATGGGCGCGTAAGGCAGGCCGCGACCGTGGAAGTAATCGGCGAGGTTCAACTCCGTCGTCGTGTCCTGCTGGACGCAGATGCTCTTGCTGGACAAGTCCGCGGCCGAGCCGACGCCGAGGCTGCGCTTCACCATGAAGCCCTGGCCGTCGTAATAGGTGATGCCGGCGAACAGGATGGCGTGGGCGCTCTCGCGGCTGAGCGTCCACGTCGTGTTTCGACTGAGCACGTCGATCTCGCCATTCTGGAGCGCGTCGAGTCGAGTTTTGGCCGTTTCGGGCACGAACTCGACCTTGGCCGGATCGCCGAACACCGCGGCAGCGACGGCGCGGCAGAAGTCGACATCGAACCCGGCCCAGCGGCCGGAGGCATCGACCTCGCCGAAGCCGGGATAGGTGGTGCTCGTCCCGCAACGCACCCGGCCCCGTTTGCGCACCGCCGCGAGCGTCGCGCCCGCAGGCGGGACCGGCTTCCCGACGATCTCGCTTTCCGCCGCCCGGGTCGCGGTCGCGGGCCAGATCAGGAAACCGCAGAGTGCGACCGCGACGAACCTCAAGCTCACCAAATTCTCCGGCTTGTCCCGCCGAGCTCTTATCAGCGGTTGCGCGATAGCACGCGCTCTTCTGTCAAGAGACGGTGGCCGACGAGAGTTTCAGCGGGACGCCTCGTGGCGCGTCTCGAAATGACGCTTCATCCGCTCCCAGTCGCGCGGCGCGCGGGTCGCGCGCACGAATTGGGCGCCCTTGCGGGTGAGCTTGCGGAAAAGCCAATATCCCGGCTCTTCGTCGTGGCCGGTCCCATCGATGTACTCGAGCGCGAGCAGCGCATCGAGACATTCTGCGACCTGCGCCGGCGTGCGCCCGAACTCCACGGCCTCCTCGACGAGAGCGAGCACGACCGTGGCGCGCGGCGACTGCTGCCGTGCCTCCAGCGAGAACATCAGCTCACGCAGCAGATCGACGTCGTACTCCATGGAGCGGGCCTTCCTCGACGTGAGGTCGTTTGGGTGACAGATCGATGACACCTTGTCGAGGAACGCGACGGCCACGCCAAAGAGGCTCGGGGTGGATCAAGACGCCGACGATCCCATATCCGTCCGCTGACTGGCTCCGCCAAGCGACCGGCCGATCAGCTTCTTCTACCCCACGTGTCCGCCCCGACTCCGACCCGTTGGCTGCAAGCCCGAGGACCGATTCATGAGCCAACCTCTTTCGAGGCTGAACGACGGGCGCACGATGCCGCAACTCGGCTTCGGCGTGTTCAAGGTGCCGCAGGGAGAGGCGACCGAGATCGTCGGCACGGCGATCGAGGCCGGCTACAAGGCCGTCGATACCGCGGCGATCTACGGAAACGAGGAAGGCGTCGGCGCCGCTCTGGCGAAGGCCGGCGAACACGGCCCCATCGCGCTCACCACAAAGCTGTGGAACGACAAGCACGAGCCTGTCCTTGCCAGGCAGGCCCTCGAGGAAAGCCTTCGCAAGCTCGGGCGTGTCAGTGTCGATCTCTACCTCATCCACTGGCCGGTGCCCTCGAGCGATTTCGTCGCGACATGGAAGGCGATGATCGCCTTCCGCGATGCGGGCCTCGCTAAGTCGATCGGCGTCTCGAACTTCACGAGGGACAATCTCGAGGCGATCATCGCAGCCACCGGAGTCGTTCCGGCAGTCAACCAGATCGAATTGCACCCGACCTTCCAGCAGGCCGAACTGCGCAAGGTCCACGAGGACAAAGGCATTGTCACCGAATCCTGGAGCCCGCTCGGCCGAGGCGCCGGACTGAAGAAGCCGGAGATCGTGGCGATCGCCGGCAAGCATGGCAAGACGACAACCCAGGTGATCCTTCGCTGGCACCTCGATCTCGGCCTGATGGTCATTCCGAAATCGTCGACGCCTTCGCGCATCAGGGAGAACCTCGACGTGTTCGACTTCACACTCGACGACGAGGACCATGCGGCGCTGGCCAAGCTCGACGAGGCAGGCGGGCGCATCGGGCCCGATCCGATGACGTTCGGCTGATTTGGTGCCTAATGCGAGATGCGATGCGTGTTGCGGAAATAGACCCACTCGTCGATGCGGGTGCCGTCGGGCAGCACGCAGATTCCGCGTCCGCCACCGTTGACGCCAGGCGTCACCTCGACCTTGCCGCCTCGGCTCTCGCAATAGATCGAGGCGGGATTGCCGAGAGCGAGCGCCGGCGAGGGCACGGCGAAAGCCGCAGCGCCAAGGATACGAAGCATCGAGGGCCTGCGCATGGTTTTGGGCTCATGTCCTGCCGGGCGCCGGCTTGACAGGTCGGTGGCCTCAAGGCTCATGCGGCCGGTCAGCGAACGGCCGGCTGCGCGTAGAAGGGAGATCATGATGGCTTCCCCGGTCGTCCAGGCGATCAAGGCCATCTTCGGCGGACGGCGCAAGGGCAACCGCGCGTTTTTCGACGACGCCTACTACCGGCGCTCCTACGCCGATATCGCCGCTGCCGGGGTCGATCCCTACAGCCATTACGCCGGGCACGGCTGGCGCGAGGGGCGCAATCCTTCGGCTGCCTTCAACACCTTGTTCTACCGCGACCTTCACCTCGACGGCCAGGAGGTCGATCCGCTCGCGCATTGGATCGAAGCTGGCGGTGCCTCCTCGGGTCTCGCGACGGCGCCGGCGACACAACACAGTTTCCTCATCTTGCAACGCAAGGTGGTGTCCGAGCACTTCGACGAGGCGTTCTACCAACTGCAAGGCGGCGCGGGCGCCGACCCGATCGCGCATTATCTCGCCGAAGGTTGGCGCGCCGGCCTCTCGCCGAGTCCAAGGTTCGATCCCGAGCGCTACGGTGAGGAGAACCGCTTCGTCGCGGCGCTCGGCGTCAGTCCGTTCTATCACTGGTGTTCGCAGCGGCGCATGCTCGGGATGCGCCGCGCTCCCAAAACGTCGGCTGCGGTCGCGATCCCGCTCGACGAGATGCGACGGGTGGTCGAGCCGGAGTTCGACCGCGCCTACTATCTCAGCCGCCAGGCCGATGTCCGCGAGGCGGGCCTCGATCCCTTGAAGCACTATCTCGAGCACGGTTGGCGCGAAGGGCGCGACCCTCATCCCCTTTTCAGCAGCCAGTCCTATCTCGGCCGCAACTCCACGCTCGCCACGTCTCACGCCAATCCGTTCTATCATTATCTCACGATCGGACGGGCTCAGGGATTGCGCGGCAATGCCGTCGGCTCTCGCCTCTATCCCGCGATACGCGCGCCCGCCGATTGGAGCCGGGCGACCTCGGCCGCCGATACCGGCACCGCGGACTGGATCGTCGTGATTCCCGTCTATCGCGGCCACGACGAGACGCTGGCCGCGGTGCACGCCGTCCTGACGGCGCGGCAGACCACGCGTTTCGCGCTCCACCTCGTCAACGATCGCTCGCCGGATGCCGAGCTGGTCGCTGCGCTGGAGCGCCTCGCGGCCGACGGCTTGTTTTCCTACGAGACCAATCCCGAAAACATCGGCTTCGTGAAGACCTGCAACCGTGCGCTGCTTGCCTTCGCCGACAAGGAGATCGTGCTGCTGAACGCCGACGCGCTCGTCTTCGGCGACTGGCTCGACCGCATGGCCGCGCACGCCCGTCGCGACCCGACGATCGCGACCATCACGCCGTTGTCGAACAACGCGACCATCTGCTCCTATCCCTCGACCAACGCCAACAACATCGTGGAACCGGAAGTGGATGCGCCGACGCTCGACCGCCTCGCGGCCAGAGCGAACGGCGGCCGGGTCAGCGAGGTCGCGACCGGCGTCGGCTTCTGCTTCTTCATGAGCCGCGCCAGCCGGCGCGCGATAGGCCTTTTCGACGAGGAGGCGTTCGGGCGAGGGTACGGCGAGGAGAACGACTTTTGCCTGCGTGCCGCCAAGGCCGGGTTCCGCAACGTGCTGGCGGAAGACATCTTCGCCTACCACCGCGGCGAGGTCTCCTTCGCCGCCATCGCGGCGACCGAATACGGACCGGGACAGAAGGCGCTGCACGCCAAGCACCCGGACTATCTCGCGCGAGTCGGGCAGCACCTGCGCGCCGATCCCGGCCTGCGCGGCCGCATGCGGCTCGACCTCGAGCGCCTGATCCGCTTCGCCGGCCCCCGGTCGATGGTCTTCATCAGCCACGCGCTCGCCGGCGGCATCGTCACGCACATCCGTCACCTCGAGGGGAGACTGCGCGACGAGGGCGTTGCCGTCGTGCACCTACGCGTCGGCGTGAAGGACCGTTGGAGCGTCGAACTGGTGTCCGAGGCGCCCGACGCGCCGTTCCTGCCCAACTTGCCGCCGACCTCCATCCACCAGATGCGCGACCTGCTCGGCGAGTTCCTGGGGCGGCTGTCGCCCATGGCGATCCACCTGCATTCGCTGGTCGGCTTCGATTGGAATGCTGCGACGAGCCTGCTGAGCCTCGTGCGCGCGACCGGCCTGCCCTACTTCTTCACGCTGCACGACTATTCGATCGTGTGCCATCGCAACGATCTGGTGCTGACCGACGGACGCTATTGCGGCCTTCCCGCCGTCGACGCCTGCCGGCTCTGCGTGGAGGGCGATCGCAGCTACCCCGAGGCCCTCGATCCCCTGGTACGGCGCGAGAGCTACGACGCCTTCCTGCAAGGGGCGCGGGCGGTCTTCGCGCCGTCGCGCGACATCGCGGACAGGCTCGCAAGCGCCGGCGCGAGCTATGCCGTCACCGTACGACCGCACGAGGAGGAGCCGTTCGACGTAGCTCCCATCATCTCGCCGGCGACCGGCGTCGTGACCGTCGTCGTCGTCGGCGCGATCGGCGCGCACAAGGGCTCTCGCGTCCTGCTGAACCTCGCTCGCGACGCGAAGGGCCGGGGCCTGCCCATCCGTTTCCACCTCGTCGGTTACTCCGACGTCACCGAGGCCTTGAAAGGGGTCGAGGTGGAGGAAACGGGTCGCTACCGCGACGATGACGAGGCCGCCGAACAGGTCGCGGCGATCGGTCCGACCTGCATTCTGCTACCCTCGATCTGGCCGGAGACTTTCTGCTATACGCTCTCCCTGGCCTTTCGTCTTGGCGTACCACCCGTCGTCTTCGACCTCGGGGCGCAGGCCGAGCGGGTGAAGCGCGCCGGATTTGGCTTCGTGCTGCCGGCGGCTCTGGTCGACGATCCCTCCGTCCTCAACGACCGCCTGCTGTCGCTGCCCTACGACGCGACGCGGCCGGAGCCGCCGCGAACCGCCCGCTACGCGACGATCCTGAGCGACTACTACGGGCTCGCCTTGGGGGAAGCCGCGCCGCCGCTCGACGATGACGCATCGCGGGACCAAATGCTTGATGTCTTGGATCGCAGGCGCCGATCGGATAGACCGCCTACTCCCAGATTTGCAGGCTCATCGTGACCTCAGGCGCTCCCAATTCGTTCCGTCACGGCCCCGACGAGCGCGGGCGTTTCGGCCTCTTCGGCGGGCGTTTCGTCGCCGAGACGCTGATGCCGTTGATCCTCGATCTCGAGCGCCATTACGAGGCGACCAAGACCGATCCGGCCTTCAAGGCGGAGTTCGACGGCCTGCTCCGGCACTACGTCGGGCGCCCGAGCCCGCTGTACTTCGCCGAGCGGTTGACCGCGCATTTGCGGGAGAAGGCCGAGGCCGCCGGCAAGCCGGGCGGCGCGAAGGTCTACTTCAAGCGCGAGGAGCTGAATCACACCGGCGCGCACAAGATCAACAACGTGCTGGGCCAGATCCTGCTGGCGCGGCGCATGGGAAAGACGCGCATCATCGCCGAGACCGGCGCCGGCCAGCACGGTGTCGCCACCGCGACCGCCTGCGCGCGCTTCGGACTGACCTGCATCGTCTACATGGGCGCCGTCGACGTCGAGCGGCAGGCGCCCAACGTCTACCGCATGAAGATGCTGGGCGCCGAGGTCGTGCCCGTGCAGTCCGGCGCCCGCACGCTGAAGGACGCGATGAACGAGGCGCTGCGCGACTGGGTCGCCAACGTCCACGACAC
>CAXTVT010000044.1:0-27882 GCA_964247745.1 uncultured Beijerinckiaceae bacterium | reverse complement strand
TGGCGCTGAAGAACAAGCCGGACATCCCGTTCCGCGTGCCGCCGGGCATCAAGCTCATCTCGGTCGACGTCCATTCCGGCCAGCGCTCGTCCGGCTCTGGCTCGATCCTGGAAGCCTTCAAGCCGGGGACGGCGCCGCCCGAGGGCTACTCGTCGAGCGATGCCTCGCCGCGCCAGCTCGACAAGGGTGGCGACGCCGACCAGGTCGTCGGATCGGGTACGGGCGGTCTCTACTGAGCGACAAGCCGCTTGCTCCCTCGCCTCGTCAGGAGCTAAGAAGGCGCCGCCTAGGAGTGTAGCTCAATTTGGTTAGAGCGCCGGTCTCCAAAACCGGAGGTTGTGGGTTCGAGTCCCTCCTCTCCTGCCAAGGCCTATCGACAAACGTCATGAAAAAGGCCGCCCCGAGAGGGCGGCCTTTTCGTTTGGTGCGGACCGCAAAGCCGTTCAGCGCGGCGGCTGGCCGCCTTTGGCTTGGCCGGCACCGGCCGGACCGCGCCGTTGATCGTTGCGGCGGTTCTGCTGCGGGCGGGCGGCACCACCGGCGGGACGTGGCTGGCCGCCGTTGCGACTTGGGGCACCCACCGGCTTGCGTTCGCCCCCGCGTGCGCCACCGTCGCGACGCGCGTCGCCGTTGCGGCCTGGGCGTTGGCCCGGTGCGCCGCGGGGCGGCCGTGCGTCCGCCGAGGGGGCAGGGCGCGGAGCGCTCGGGTCGCGGCGATCCTCGGACGGGATGATCTGCCGGGTCAGCTTCTCGATCGACTTCAGGTAGGCGCGCTCCTCGCCGTCGCAGAGCGAGATGGCGCGTCCCTCGGCGCCGGCGCGCGCGGTGCGGCCGATGCGGTGCACGTAGGATTCCGGCACGTTGGGCAAGTCGAAGTTGACCACGTGGCTGACCGCGTCGACGTCGATGCCGCGCGCGGCGATGTCGGTCGCCACCAGGATCTTGGTCGCGCCGCTCTTGAAGGCGGCGAGCGCCTTCTCGCGTTGCGCCTGGCTCTTGTTTCCGTGGATCGCGGCGGCGGAGATACCATCCTCGGCGAGGTGCTTCACGACCTTGTCGGCGCCGTGCTTGGTGCGCGTGAAGACCAGCGCGCGGTCCATGCCCTCCGACCGGATCAGGCCGGCGAGGACGACGCGCTTGCGGTGGGTCTCGACGAACAGGACCTTCTGGTCGATGCGCTCCGCCGTGGTCGCGACGGGCGCGACCGAGACCTTGACCGGATCCTTCAGGAGGTCGCCGGCCAGCGCTCCGATCTCGCGCGGCATCGTCGCCGAGAAGAACAGGCTCTGGCGATCCTTCGGCAGCTTGGGCGTGATGCGCCGGATCGCGTGGATGAAGCCCATGTCGAGCATCTGGTCGGCCTCGTCGAGGACGAAGATCTCGACCTTGTCGAGGCGCAGGGTGCGCTGGTCGAGATGGTCGATGAGCCGGCCGGGCGTCGCAACGAGGATATCGACGCCACGCATCAGGCGATCGATCTGCGGGCGGATCGAGACGCCGCCGAACACCACGGCGACGGAATATCCCAGGTGCTTGCCATAGGTGCGGAAACTCTCCGCGATCTGACTGGCGAGTTCGCGGGTCGGCGACAGCACAAGGCATCGGCAGGTGCTGCGCTCGGGTCGGCGCGTGTCCATCGACAGCCGATGCAGGATCGGCAGCGCGAACGCTGCGGTCTTGCCGGTGCCGGTCTGGGCGATGCCCAGCAGGTCGCGACCTTCCATCACGTGGGGGATGGCCTGGGCCTGGATCGGTGTCGGCGTGACGTAGTTTTCCTCGGCGAGCGCCTTGAGGAGCGGCGCGGCGAGACCGAGTTCTGAGAAGGCTGTCAAAGCGTGTCCAAGCATGCGGGCGCGAGCCGCAGACGCGGATCGTGACCTTGGAGAATGAAGGGATGCCGTGCGTGACCGGCTTCGGTCGTCCGACTTGCCCGGCGGTTCGCGTGCGCGACACCCTTTGAAAGGGGCGGCATACGATCACGCGGCCGAAACGCCGGGCCATCGTTGGATGGGCTTGGTTGGCATGTGGAGCGATTCACGCGAAAGATCAAGCGAATTGATGTTGCGGCGCACATCGAAAAACGCGTCGGAGGGGCTGACAGAATCGGTGCGCCGATCCATAGTCTTGCTTGTGTTCAACCAACTGAAAGGAGGTGATCCTGTGTCTCTAGGTCATGTCGCGAGCCAGCTGGATGTCTCTCGCCCGACACGAGGTCTTGCCTGAGACGTCAGCCACCGCGCTGACGCTGCTGGTGTTCGTCTGCCGGTCGCCGGCTGGAGCACCTCCGAATACGCGAAGCCCCGGCCTCCAGGCCGGGGTTTTTCTTTGGCTCGACGCCGCCGCGCTTTCGGCGCCCGCGAATCGATCCACAGCACAGCTTCGTTTGCCCCTGGTTACCGGCCCCAAGGGTGCTATCTTTCGGTCGTCCTGTCCGCAGGTGATTCGGCTTGAGCGGCAAGTCGGAACGGCGGATCGGCAGCGTGTCGAGGGCGTATCTTGTCGAGCAAGGAACTCTTCTCAGCCCGCCGTGACGTCGAGGCCACCGACGATACGGGCGAGCATCTCCAGATTGTCGAAATCGGCGGTCGGATCAAATGGTTCGATATCGTCAAGGGATACGGGTTCATCGCGCAGGACGATGGCGGCCCGGACGTCTTGATCCACGTTACGACGTTGCGTCGCGACGGGTTCTCGATGGCGACCGAGGGGTCGCGCGTCGTATGCGAGGCGACCGTCCGCAGCAAGGGCTTGCAGGTCTTCCGGATCCTCTCGATGGACGAATCCACAGCTGTGCATCCGGCACAGGTGCCGGCTCGCACCCACGTCCAGGTCACGCCCAATGGTGGTTTCGAGATCGTCGTCGTGAAATGGTTCAATCGCGTGCGTGGCTTCGGCTTCGTGTCGCGCGGCGACGGAACCGACGACATCTTCATCCACATGGAGACGTTGCGGCGCTACGGCATCGCCGAACTCAAGCCGGGCGAGAGCCTGCTGGTCCGCTTCGGCGATGGGCCGAAGGGCCTCATGGCCGCCGAGGTTCGTCGGCTCGAGGCCGCCTTGCCTCTGTCCCATTAGCGTGTTTGATCCGCGCCGCTGACGGTTGGCGCGGAGGACGGGCGTGAGGGCAGTTTCCCAAGGATTGGCCCTCGGTCTGGCGCTCCTCGCCGGGGCGGCCCATGCCGAGGCGCCGCTCGAGGCGCTCACGATCGATACGGCGACCGGTGCGCATCGCTTCAGGGTCGAGGTGATGCGGACCGAGCCTGAGCGCGAGCGCGGCCTGATGTATCGCAAGACCATGGCGCGCGACCATGGCATGCTGTTCGAGTACCAGAGCGAGCAGCCCGTCACGTTCTGGATGCACAACACCTACCTTCCGCTCGACCTGATCTTCATCGGCAAGGACGGCCGCGTCGTGAACGTCGCGCGCGATGCCAAGCCGATGGACGATTCCTTGATCCCATCGTCGGGGCCGGCGCTCGGCGTCCTCGAACTCGATGCCGGCACGGCGAAGACGATCGGCCTGAAGGCCGGTGACGTCGTGCGTCACACGATGTTCGGCGACGTGGGGCGCTGAACGTCCGCAGGCTGGACGCTCGGGGCGGGCAGGCGCTTGCTCCGCGGTGCGCCAGCCTCTACGGTTTCGAGGCGATACGCTCGCCGGAGCGCATGCCGCTCGTCCGGCACCATGGATGCCGAATTCTCGTGACGTTTCTGCGCCGCCTCGTCGCATTTCTGCTCAGCCTGCTGATCCTCGTCGGCGACCTCGGGCCGGCTGCCGCGATCGAATCGTCGCGCGTGCCGCTCGATGCGGCGGCGATCGACCTGACGCATGCGGTCGAGAGCTATTCGTCCCAAGGCGACCGCCTGCTGGTGTCGACGGCGCCCGGCTCCGACGGCATCGTGCGCCGCATCGAGGTGCGCGCCAGGGACGCCGGCACCCGACCGAACTGGATCGTGTTCGCGCTGACGAACGATTCCGACGAGCAGATCGAGCGGCTGATCGTGGCACCGCACTTCCGCCTGGTCGGATCCGGCGTGATCTGGCCCGACCTCGGCGCCACGCGCCTCTCGGCGATCACCGCCAGCCAGGGCAACTCGCCCGAACGCGAGGATTCCTCGGAAGCCGACGTGTTCCGCCTCACGCTCGATCCGGGCACCACGGTGACCTACGTGGCCGAGCTGGCGACGCCGAACCTGCCGCAGCTGACGCTGTGGGAGCCGGACGCCTACAAGGACAAGCTGACCAGCCTGACGCTCTACAAAGGCATCGTCATCGGCATTGCCGGCCTGCTGGCGCTGTTTCTCACCATCGTGTTCGTGGTCAAGGGCGCGGTGATCTTCCCCGCGGCGGCCGCGCTGGCCTGGGCGGTGCTCGCCTACGTCTGCATCGATTTCGGCTTCTGGGACAAGCTGTTCGGCACCTCGGGGGCGAGCGACCGGGTCTGGCGCGCCGGCGCCGAGACGACGCTGGCGGCGACGCTGCTCGTGTTCCTCTTCGCCTACCTCAATCTCAGCCGCTGGCACGTGCGGGCTTCGCGCGTCGCCACCGCCTGGCTGATCTTCCTCGTCGCGCTCATCGCCTTCGCGGTCTTCGACGCGCCGGTGGCGGCGGGCGTCGCCCGCATTTCGCTCGCCACCGTCGCCGCGGTGGGCTTCATCCTGGTGCTCTACCTCTCGACGCACGGCTACGATCGCGCCGTCATGCTGATCCCGACCTGGTTCCTGTTGCTGGCGTGGGTGATCTGCGCCACCTTCACCGTAACCGGCACGCTCACGAACGACCTGGTGGCTCCCGCGCTGATCGGCGGCCTGGTTCTGATCGTCATGCTGATCGGCTTCACCATCATGCAAAATGCCTTTGCCGGTGGTGGGCTGGGCTCGGGCTCGGTGTCGGATTCGAGCCGCAAGGCTCTGGCGCTGACGGGCTGCGGCGACATCATCTTCGATTGGGACGTGCCGGCCGATCGCATCTACGTCAGCCCGGAAGTCGAGGCCCAGCTCGGCGTCGCCCGCGGCACGCTGGAAGGGCCGGCCGCCGGCTGGCTCGACGTGCTGCATCCCTTCGAGCGCGACCGCTACCGCACCAGCCTCGACACGATGCTGGAGCTACGCCGGGGCCGCATCAACCAGGATTTCCGGCTACGCGCCGCCGATGGCCACTACTTCTGGTACACGCTGCGGGCCCGGCCCGTCGTCGGCGCGGACGGCGAGGTGATCCGCATCATCGGCACGCTCTCGGACGTGACCGAAGGCAAGGTCGCGGAGGAGCGCCTGCTGCACGATGCCGTTCACGACAACCTGACGGGTCTGCCCAATCGCGAATTGTTCTTCGACCGGCTCGAGGCGGCACTCACCTTCGCCGGCAACGATCCACGGCTGCGGCCGGCCGTGTTCTGCATCGACGTCGACCGCTTCAAGCAGATCAACGAGGGCGTGGGGCTCTCCGCCGGCGATTCGATCCTGCTCACGCTATCGCGCCGGTTGTCGCGCCTGCTCAAGCCGCAGGACACGGTCGCGCGGCTGGCGGGTGACCAGTTCGCCGCCATCGTGCTGTCGGAGAACGATCCCGACCAGACGGTGGCGCTCGCCAACGTCCTGCGTCGCGCGCTGTCGACGCCCGTCACCTTCGCCGAGCGCGAGATCCCGCTCACCGCCTCGATCGGTCTCGCTTTGTACGACCCGCAGCTCCACCCGCGCCGCGAGGACATGCTGAAGGACGCCGAGATCGCGATGCGGCACGCCAAGAAGGGCGGCGGTAACCGCATCGAGGTGTTCCGGCCGGCGATGCGCTCGCTGCGCTCGGATCGGATCGCGCTCGAGTCCGACCTACGCCGCGCGCTCGACCGCGGCGAGATCAAGGTGTTCTTCCAGCCCGTCGTGCGGCTCGAGGACCGCACCGTCGCCGGCTTCGAGGCGCTGCTGCGCTGGGACAACCCGCGTCTCGGTCGGCTGTCGCCGGCTGAGTTCATCCCGATCGCGGAGGAGACCGGCGCGATCGTCGATCTCGGCATCTTCGCGCTGGAGCGAACCGCCCGCGAGCTCGCCGCCTGGCAGCGCGCGCTCGACGTCGATCCGCCGATCTTCGCCTCGGTCAACGTCTCGTCGCGCCAGCTCCTGCGCCACGACCTGCTGCACGACGTCAAGGCCGTTCTGACCCGCTGCGACGTTTCCCGCGGCTCGCTCAAGCTCGAGCTGACCGAGAGCCTCGTCATGGAGAATCCGGAATATGCGGCGCAGATCCTGACGCGCATCCGCGAGCTCGGCGCCGGGCTGTCGCTCGACGATTTCGGCACGGGCTACTCGTCGCTGAGCTATCTCCAGCGCTTCCCGTTCGACACGATCAAGATCGATCGATCCTTCGTGCACAACACCACGGCCAAGGGCTCCAAGCCTGTGATCCTTCGGAGCATGGTGGCGCTCGCCCACGACCTCGGCATGGAGGTCGTTGCCGAGGGCGCCGAGACCGAATCCGACGCCATCGAGCTGTACCAGCTGGGCTGCGAGTACGCGCAGGGCTACGCCTTCGGCCACCCGATCAGCGCGCTCGACGCGCGCAAGCTCGTCGGTGCGGCGACGGCCGCGGCGTGAGACCGTAGAACGGAGATCGCGTTTGCCCGGGTCCGTCCTCATCGTCGTCGACGTCCAGAACGACTTCCTGCCGGGCGGCGCGCTTGCCGTGCCCGATGCCGAGGCGGTGATCGGGCCCATCAACGCGCTGGCGCGATGCTTCGAGCACGTGGTGCTGACTCAGGATTGGCACCCTAGGCGCCACGTCTCCTTCGCCACCAGCCATCCCGGGCGCGTCCCCCACGATTGCATGCGTCTCGACCACGGGCGCGAGCAGATCCTGTGGCCCGAGCATTGTCTCCAGGGGTCGCGCGGCGCCGCGCTGGCGGACCGGTTGCGCATCGACAAGGCGGAGCTCGTGATCCGCAAGGGATATCGCCTCGACATCGACAGCTATTCCGCTTTCGCCGAGGCCGACGACACGCCGACCGGCCTCGCCGGTTACCTGCACGAACGCGGCATCGCCCGCGTCGTGGTCGCCGGGCTCGCCACGGATTTCTGTGCCGGCTTCACCGCGATCGACGCGGCCAAGCTCGGCTTCGACGCCATGCTCGTCGAGGACGCGTGCCGCGGCATCGACGCGGGCGGGTCGATGGCGCGCACTCGAGGCGCGATGCTCGCCGCCGGTGTCGCGATCGCCCGAATGTCCGAGATCATGACCGGATAGAAGGCATCGACCTCGCTGCGGCGCGGCGCTAGAACGGCGCCCTTTCCCTTGTGCGAGGTGCCGCATGAACGATCAGCCCCGCGCCTGCCTGACCGCCCGCGCGATGATGGCGGCGATGGAGGGTGGAACCGCCACCTCGGAATCGCTGGTCGTCTCCTGCCTGGCGGTGATCGCGGCACGCGAGCCGGTCGTCGGCGCCTGGATGGTCGTCGACGCCGACGCCGCGGTGTCGCAGGCCCGCGCGGTGGATCAGGCGCGCCGGCTCGGCGACAAGCTGCCGTCGCTCGCCGGCGTCCCGCTCGCCGTCAAGGACAACATCGACACCGCCGACCTTGCCACGAGCTACGGCTCGCCGATCTACGAGGACCATCGGCCGCTGGCCGACGCCGCCTGCGTCGCGCAGGCCAAGGCCGCCGGTCTGGTGGTGATCGGCAAGACGGTCACCACCGAATTCGCCTATTACAGCCCCGGCAAGACCACCAACCCGCACGATCCCGGGCACACGCCCGGCGGCTCCTCGCAGGGGTCGGCGGCGGCGGTCGCGGCCGGCATGGTGCCGCTGGCCTTCGGCACGCAGACGGCCGGCTCGGTCATCCGCCCCGCCGCCTATTGCGGCGTGGTCGGCTTCAAGCCGTCCTGGGGCACGATCCCGCGACCGGGGGTGAAGGTGCTGTCGGACTGGCTCGACACGATCGGCGTGTTCGCCCGGGATGTGGCGGATGCCGCCTTCTTCGTCGCCAGGCTCACCGGACGCCCGGCCTGGGCCGCCGAGCCGGAGCCCGGGCGCCGCTTCACGATCGCGGTGCTGCGCGAACCCTATCCCGGCGCCGCCGAGCCGGAGGCGGTGCACGCGCTCGACCGCGCCGCCGAGCGGCTGGCGGCGGCCGGGCATGTCGTCCGCGACCTGCCGACGCCGCCGGCCTGGCAGCAGATCCCGCGGCTGCAGCGCCTCGTCATGGCCTACGACATGGACAAGGCGTTGGGCCACGAACGGCGCGCGCACGAGGCCAAGCTCTCCTCGATCATGAAGAGCTATCTCGACGAGGGCAGGGGCACGTCGAGCCGCGCCTACGATGCCGCTCTTGCGGCGACGCGCGACGTCATGCGCGAGATCGATTCCGTGTTCGGCGAGGCCGACGTCATCCTCTCGCCGCCGGCGCCCGGCGAGGCGCCCAAGGGATTGCACGCCACCGGCGATCCGGCGTTCAACCGCCTCTGGACGCAAATGCAGCTGCCCTGCCTGACGCTGCCGGCGGGATCGGGCCCCAACGGTCTGCCGGTCGGCGTGCAGGTGGCGGCGCGCAACGGGCAGGACAAGCTCCTGCTCGAAGCGGCGCTCGCGCTGGAGCATGCGCTCGCCCGGTCCTGAGCACGCTTGCCGCTCGCCGGTGGCGGTGCTAGCGCGCCGGATCTCCGATCGTAGGCTCGCCATGACCATCCGAACGCATCGCGGCGACCTGCCGGCCGATTACACGCCTGGCCTCGCGGTCGCGATCGACACCGAGACGCTGGGCCTCAACCCGGCGCGCGACCGGCTCTGCGTGGTGCAGCTCTCGACGGGCGACGGCACCGCGGACGTCGTCCAGATCGCGCGCGGCCAGACCAGCGCGCCGCATCTCGAGCGGCTGTTGCGCGACCCCGCGGTGACAAAGCTGTTCCATTTCGCGCGGTTCGACGTCGCCGTGCTGTTCAACAGCTTCGGGGCGATGGCCGGGCCGATCTATTGCACCAAGATCGCCTCCAAGCTCGCCCGCACCTACACCGATCGGCACGGTTTGAAGGACCTCGTGCGCGAGCTGCTCGGCCTGGAGATCTCCAAGCAGCAGCAATCCTCGGACTGGGGCGCCGCGACGCTGAGCGAGGCGCAATTGGCCTATGCCGCCTCCGACGTGCTGCACCTGCATCAGCTGCGCGACAAGCTCGACGCCATGCTGGCGCGCGAGGGACGCGACGGCTACGCGCAGGCGGCGTTCGGCTTCCTGCCGACGCGCGCCCGACTTGATCTCGACGGCTGGGCCGAGACCGACATCTTCTCGCACGCTTGATCGGGTCCCGGTTCGAGCCCGCCTTGTCTTCGCCGCTGTCGCGGCGCACAGCTCGACCATGAACGCGGGGGCTTCGTCCCGACAGCATGGCTGATCCGACCAGCGGCGCACGCGCGCGGGCCGACGGCGCGCGCCTCGGCATGGACTACACGCCGCCAAACCGTACCGCCGCCATCAAGGCTGCCGGGCGACACTCGGCGCGTGTTCGGTTCCTCAAGCGCGCGATCGTGGTCGGCGCGGTGCTCGGCGTGTCGATGATCGGAATGGTCGCCTTCTTCAATCCGTTTCGTCATTTGCCCGGCTCGGTGTCGATCGCCGGCGTCGGCGTCAACGGCACCAAGATCACGATGGACTCGCCCAAGATCGCCGGCGTCCAGCAGGGCGGCGGCCTCTACGAGATCAAGGCCAAGTCCGGCGTCCAGGATATCACCGCGCCGAGCGTGATCGAGCTCAACGGCATCAACGCCAAGGTCGGCATGGCCGATCACTCGACGACCCACATCCTGTCCAAGACCGGCGTCTACGATTCGAAGGCCGATTCGATGTCGCTCAAGGGCGACGTGCGTATCGCCAATTCCAGCGGCTACGTCTTCAACCTGCAAAGCGCGTTGATGGACTTCAAGGGCGGGGTGTTCACCTCCCACGAGCGATTGCGGATCGATCTGAAGGGGGGCGAGGTCTCGGCCGACGACATGGCGATCTCGAACAATGGCCACGTCATCGTTTTCCGCGGCAACATCGCCTCGAGCTTCGAGCCGCCCGTGGAGGAGCCATCGTCTCCGGAAAGCGCGCAGCAGGCCAGCGCCGAGCCGGCCAAGTGAGGGCCGCGCGAGAGGGCGTGAGGCCGATGATCGCGACGCTGGCGCTCGCGTTCGCTCTGGTGCTCGTCGTCGGGGTGGCGCAGGCGCAAGGCAAACGCAGCGGCGCGATCCTGCCCGGCGGCGATTCGAAGCAGCCGATCAACATCGAGGCCGCCAAGCTCGACTATTTCGACAAGGAGCAGAAGCTCATCTACACCGGCAGCGTCGTTGCGACCCAGGGCGCCTCGCGGCTCAAGTCGAGCGTGCTCACCATCTTCCTCGCTTCCAAGACGGCTGCCAAAAGCACCGACTCCAAGAGCGGCGACACCGCCGGCGGCGGATCCGGCAATCAGGTCCAACACATGATCGCGGCGGGTCCGGTCACGATGGTGCAGAAGGATCAGGTCGGCACCGGCGACAATGCCGTCTACGACAAGGCCGCCGACACCGTCGTCCTCACGGGAAACGTCTTGCTGACCCAAGGGGAGAACGTCACGAAAGGCGACAAGCTGGTCTACGATCTCAAGACCGGCCACGCGACGGTCACGGGCAAGAGAGTGTCCGGCATGTTCAAGATGGGCAACGACGCGCCCGGTCCGGCGGCCGATCCCACGGGCGAGACCGCGCCACGGCGCACCGGCCTGAAATCCTCATCACGCTGAATGTGACCGCGCGGCCGGCGTGACCAGAACCCGCGAGTTCGGTTATGATGCGGTCTTCGGCGGCCTTTCCCGTCGATTTGGAGAGCCGGCCTGGTGAAGGCACACGGATGAGTTTTCTCGACAGGTGGCGCAGCCGCACGGCCATGCCCGCGCTCACCCTGGCTCACGCCGGAGCCGCCGCGCTGGACACGCTCGACCTCGAAACCGAAAGCTTCAGCGTCGCGCCGGAGGCGGGCGATGGAACGCTGTCGATCGAGCACGTCCGCAAGGCCTACAAGGCCCGGCGCGTGGTCGAGGACGTCAGCATGATCGTGCGGCGTGGCGAGGCGGTCGGCCTTCTCGGCCCCAACGGCGCCGGCAAGACCACGACCTTCTACATGATCACGGGGCTGGTGCGGCCCGATGCCGGGCGGATCGCGCTCGACGGCAACGACGTCACCAGCCTTCCGATGTACCGCCGCGCCCGCCTCGGCATCGGCTACCTGCCGCAGGAGGCGTCGATCTTCCGCGGCCTCAGCGTCGAGGACAACATCCGCGCCGTTCTCGAGATCGCGGAGCCCGACAGGGCACGACGCGAACGCGAGCTCGACGGGTTGCTCGACGAATTCGACCTGACACGCCTGCGCAAGGCTCCCTCCGTCGCACTCTCCGGCGGCGAGCGGCGGCGCTGCGAAATCGCCCGGGCTCTCGCGAACCGCCCCAGCTTCATGCTGCTGGACGAACCCTTCGCCGGCATCGACCCGATCGCGGTCGGCGACATCCGCGTCCTGGTACAGCAGCTCAAGAAGCGCGGCATCGGCGTGCTCATCACCGATCACAACGTGCGCGAGACCTTGGGACTGATCGATCGTGCCTACATCATCCATTCCGGGACGGTGCTGACGTCCGGCCGACCGGAGGAGATCGTCGAGAACCCGTCGGTCCGCAAGCACTACCTCGGTGAGGATTTCAAGCTTTAGCCAAGTCGATAACCACGACACGACACACGTGCGAGGTTCGCGCGATAAACGCGGTTGCAAAGCACGACAAGTCTATCCCATGCTGCTAGTAGCAAGAAGCGGGCCGCAGCTCGCGCTCGTGGCGTGGAACCCTGATGGCCCTATCGACGAAGCTGATGATGCGCCAGGGACAATCCCTGGTGATGACGCCGCAGCTGTTGCAGGCGATCAAGCTTCTGCAGTTCTCCAATCTCGAGCTCGCGTCTTTCGTGCAGGACGAATTGGAGCGCAACCCCCTGCTCGAACGCGCGGACGAGGCGCGCTCCGACGAAGTTACCGACGGCACGACGGGCGAGCGCGACCTGCGAGGCGAAACCGATCTGTCGCAGAGCGGCGACTTCAACGAGGGTGCGGAGGCCGATTGGAGCGCGGAGAGCTTCGCCACGGACCGCGCGTCGCTCGAGACCAGCCTCGGCACCGAGCTCGGCAACACCTTCGACGACGACCGCCCGCCGACGCCCGCCGAAACAACCGGCGACGGCCTCGGCGAGATGGGATTGTCCGCCGCCTCCTGGTCCGGTGGGACGGGCCCGACCGGGGACGGAGAGGCCGCCGACCTCGAGGCCTACCTTTCCGCCACGACTTCGCTGAAAGACCACCTGCTGGCACAGCTTCCGCTCGCCGTGCCCGACAGCCGTGACCGCATCGTCGGCCATTCGCTGATCGATGCCGTCGACGACAGCGGGTACCTCTCCGAGCCGCTCGAAGAGATCGCCGGACGGCTGGGGGTGCCGCTGGCCCGTGCCGAGGCCGTGCTGAGCGCCGTGCAGACGCTCGACCCCTCCGGCGTCTGCGCGCGTAATCTCGCCGAGTGCCTGTCCATCCAGCTGCGCGACCGCGACCGCTTCGATCCCGCGATGCAGGCGTTGGTCGCAAGGCTGGATCTCGTGGCCCGCCGCGATGTCGCCGAGCTGAGGCGGGTCTGCGGTGTCGATGAAGTCGACGTTCTCGACATGATCGCGGAGATCCGCCGCCTCGATCCCAAGCCTGGCCGGGCTTACGGAGCTGCCCCGATCCAGCCGGTCGTGCCAGACGTCGTCGTTCGCGCGGCACCCGACGGGTCATGGATCGTCGAGCTCAACACGGACGTGCTGCCCCGCCTTCTCGTCAACCAGACCTACGCCGCCAAGATCACGCGCGGCAAAGGCAGCGACACCGATCGTTCGTTCGTCTCAGGTTGCCTGCAGACCGCGAATTGGCTGACCAAGAGCCTGGAGCAGCGCGCCCGCACCATCCTCCGCGTCTCGAGCGAGATCGTGCGCCAGCAGGACGGTTTCTTCGCCCACGGCGTCGAGCATCTCCGGCCTTTGAACCTGAAGGTCATCGCCGAAGCCACCGGCATGCATGAATCGACGGTGTCGCGCGTGACGTCGAACAAATACCTGTCGAGCCCGCGAGGCCTCTTCGAACTGAAGTACTTCTTTACCGCGTCGATCGCCTCGAACGTAGGGGGGGAGGCGCATTCCGCGGAATCGGTGCGGTTTCGCATCAAGCAGATGATCGAGAGGGAAGAGCCAGGCGGTATCCTCTCCGACGACGCCATCGTCGAGAAGCTGAAGGACGTCGAAATCGACATCGCGCGGCGCACCGTCGCGAAATACCGCGAGAGCATGCGCATCCCCTCATCGGTCGAACGCCGCCGCCGCAAGGCCATGCACTGACGCTCATGCACGTTTAGCTTGCGTCACTGGCCTACCTTTCGTGACGGAGAAGTCCGCAAACCTCTTGCTTGCCTGAAACCGAAGGTTGTATTTACCTCCTGTGGCTCGACAGCAGCGGCAGGCAGGGACATGAACATCCACGAGGAGCCACGAACACCTTCCGGTCCCGGAAACGGCCAGTATGGCCGCGAGTACATCGTCGGGATGATCAGGAGTCTGTCTGCACTGGCGCGCCGATCCGGCGAGGAGGAGATGGCGCTCCTTCTCGAGGCGATCGTCGCGGCGACGCGGGCGAGGGAGCGCCGAAACCGTTGATCCGCGGGAGCGGAGCTTACGCCCGGTCGGCGATCCCGCTCTGGAACTCGATCATGCGCGGGACGATGTCGCGACGGAAACGGGAGCCGTTGAAGACGCCATAATGTCCGACATCCTTCTGCAGATGATTGGCCTTGCGATCCTCCGGCAGATTGGAACACAGGTCGAGCGCCGCCTGTGTCTGACCGATGCCCGAGATGTCGTCGTTCTCGCCCTCGACCGTCAGCAGCCCGCATGTCCGGATCGCCGACAGATCGACGCGCTTGTTGCGGTGCGTCATGATCCCTTTCGGAAGCTCATGGTCGACGAAGACCGCATCGATCGTCTGGAGATAGAACTCCGCCGTGAGGTCCATCACCGCGAGATATTCGTCGTAGAAGTCGCGCTGCTTCTCGCCCGACTCGCCGTCGCCGGCCACGAGATGGTTGTACATCTCGACATGCGCATCGACGTGGCGGTCGATGTTCATCGCCATGAAGCCGGAGAGCTGCATGAAGCCGGGGTACACGCCGCGTCCGAAGCCCGGGTAGGGATAGGGGACCTTGACGATGCAATTGTCCCGAAACCACTGGCTGCCGCGCTTCTCGGCGAGCTGATTGACCGCTGTGGGCGAGCGCCGCGTGTCGATCGGGCCGCCCATTAGGGTCATGGTCGTCGGGGTCTTGGGATCGTGGTCCGCCTCCATCAGCGCGATAGCGGCGATCAGCGGCACGGCCGGTTGGCAGACCCCGACGGTGTGGAGCGGCAAATCCTCGACGTTGAGCGCGTGACAGATGTCGATGAGGTAGTCGATGTAATCATCGAGATCGAAGGTCTGGCCCTTCGGCACCATCCGGGCGTTGGTCCAGTCGGTGATGTAGACGTCGTAATGCGGGAGGAAAGCCTCGACCGTGCCGCGCAGCAAGGTGGCGTAATGGCCCGACATCGGCGCCGTGATCAGCAGACGCGGCTGCGCCGTGCCGTCGGGAAGGTCGCGCTTGAAGCGGATGAGCCGGCAGAACGGCTTCTGCCAGACGATCTCCTCCTCGACCGCGACGGTGCGTCCTTCGATCGTGGTCTCGTTAAGACCGAACACCGGCTTGCCGTAGCGCCGAGTCATGCGCTCGAACATGGCGCTGGAGGCCGCGACGGAGCGACCGACATAGGTCTTGGCGAATGGGTTGAGCGGGTTCTTGGCCCAGAAGCTCGCCGCGTTGGATATCGCCCGGGCGGGCGCCATGGAGAGATAGGCCAGCTCATACGCTTGGTACGAAAACGGGTTCATCACGGCTCCGATCGACGCCCAACTCTAGACGGTCATGCTGCACCGCGGAAACTGGACCTTCGGCCATGTACGCCAGTGCGAGCAGGCGTTCAACTTGCGCGATCAGGCCGCCAGCTCATGGGTCCTGAGAAGATGCGCAACGTGACGCGCCCCTGCGCCGTCCGCATGTGCGAAAAGGCTGAGATGCGCAGACCCATCGTTCGAAGAGCGTCATGATCGCCGGTCACCTCGACGGGCCGCTCGGGCTTGGATCGCGCGCGCGCCACCCGAGGGTCGACACGCTGATCCGCTTGCGTTGGCTCGCGATCTGCGGCCAGTTCGCCGCCGTCCTCGCGACCCACTTCGCTCTCGGCTTCCCGCTGCCGATCATCGCGTGCCTCGTGGTGATCTTCGTCTCGGTGTGGGTGAACATCGGGCTTCGCATCCGCTTCCATCCGACGGAGCGCCTCTCCGAGCGACCCGCCGTCGGCCAGATGGCCTATGATCTCGTGCAGCTCAGCGTCTTGCTCTACCTGACCGGTGGCCTGGAGAACCCGTTCTCCATGCTGTTCCTCGCGCCTCTGATGATCGCCGCCGTGTCGCTGTCGGCACGCTCGGCCGCCGCGTTGACCGTGCTCGTCATCGTCTGCGCCACGATACTGACGGTCTACCACCTGCCGCTGCCGTGGACGCCGGGCGAGACGCTGCATCTGCCGCCGCTCTATCGAGCCGCGACCTGGGGGGCAATCGTGCTCGGCGCCAGCTTCGCCGCCGCCTACACCTGGCGGGTGTCGGAGGAGGGGCGAAGGCTCTCGGATGCGCTGCTCGCGACCGAGTTGGTGCTCGCGCGCGAGCAGCACCTGACGCAGCTCGATGGCCTCGCCGCCGCCGCCGCGCACGAGCTGGGCACACCGCTCGCGACCATCAAGCTCGTCGCGCGCGATCTGACCAAGATGTTCCCTCCCGATGGCGAAGTGGGCGAGGATCTCGCGCTGCTGGTGGGGGAGGCTGAACGCTGCGCCAGGATCCTGGGGCGCCTCGCCTCGCTCGGAACCGAAGCACCCGGCGACATCATCGGCAGCCTGAGCCTGCGGCATCTTGTCGAGGAAGTCGTGCAGCCGCAACGCGACTTCGGCGTAGTGATCACCATCGTTCCGGAAGGAAGCGGGCCGGAGCCGATCTGCGCCCGCAACCCCGGTGTGCTCTACGGTCTCGGAAACCTCGTCGAGAACGCCATCGACTTCGCCAAGTCGCAGGTCCGGATCATCGTGCGGTGGACCGAGGACGTCGTGGCCGTCGTCATCGCGGACGACGGGCCCGGCTTCGCCCCGGACATTGTCAACTCGTTGGGCGAACCCTATCTCCACCGCAAGGCGAACAGACGCGCCAAGTCCGACGAGACGTCCGGCCTCGGCTTGGGCCTTTTCATCGCAAAGACTTTGCTCGAACGATCGCGCGCAAGCGTCAGCATGGTCAATGCGGTCGGACCCGATGTCGGCGCCAGGGTCACGGTGCTCTGGCAGAGATCCGACTTCGAGATGGGCCGGTCGCAAGGGCTCGTCGTGCCGGGCTTCGAGACTACGATTTGACCTCAGGGAGGCTCGGATGGACCACGCAGGACAAGGCTCTGGACTCCAGCCGGGCATGGATCCCGGGCTTCTGGCGCTGGGCGCCGAGGCTGACAAGTCTCTGTTGATCGTCGACGACGACCGCGCTTTTTGTCAGCGACTGGCCCGCGCGATGGAGACGCGCGGCTTCGCGGTGACCGCCGTCTCGTCGGTGGCGGAAGGACTCGCTGCGCTGGCGCAGTCGGCACCGGCTTTCGCGGTCATCGACATGCGGTTGGCCGACGGCAACGGGCTCGACGTCATGTCGGCGCTGAAGGTGCGCCGTCCCGACTCGCGCGCGGTGATCCTGACCGGCTACGGCAACATCGTCACGGCCGTGACCGCCGTGAAGTTGGGTGCGTTCGACTACCTTGCCAAGCCGGCCGATGCCGACGAGATCTTCAACGCTTTGATGGCAACGCAGCATGACAAGGCGGCGCTGCCCGAGAACCCGATGTCGGCGGACCGCGTGCGATGGGAGCATATCCAGCGCATCTACGAATTGTGCGGGCGCAACGTCTCCGAGACCGCACGACGCCTCAACATGCATCGCCGCACGCTGCAGCGGATCCTCGCCAAACGCGCTCCGCGCTGAGGCAGGCTTCGTCGCTCTAGGTGAGGTTTGAGCCGCATCCGATACGGGCCAGTTTGGCCGCCGGTCGGCTGTAGGCCTCCTGCAGATCGACGTTCCAGTAGCGCAGATCCTCGACGGCGATCGGCTCGCCGGTCACGGCGCAGCGGACGAATGCACCTGGGATCACGACCTTGAAGTCGCCGTCGAGATATTCGAGGGTCGCCTCGGTCGCGGCGACCGGCCGGCGTTCGAAACGGTTCATTCGATCCTTCCGACCTCGAACAACGAGCCCTGATCGACCTGAACCTTCGGCCGGGATCGGCGCGATGGGATCGAAGAGGGTGTCGCCACCTCCATATGGCCGTCCGCGAATTCGATGTCGAGCATCGCGGTCGCCGCCTTCGCTTCGGCGATGCTGCGGACCGGCTGTCCGTCGGAATCGCGTATGAGAGCGAAGCCGCGCGACAGCACCTGACGATAGCCCAGGGAATTGAGGAGCTGCCCGTCGCGCGCGAGGCGGTCGCGTCTATGCCGCAGCAAGCCCGTCATGATGCGGTCCAAGGCCATCGCCGCCGTAGCGCGTCTGTCGTCGCCGCGGACGAGGTCGCGCGACAGCGAGGCACGTGCGCTCGCGAGCCGCTGCGCTCCGCCGGAGAGCCGCTGCCCACGTCGCTCCGCCGTGCGCTCCACCGCAAAGACGAGCCTCTGCTCCAGCGCGGCGAGCCGCTGCGCGGTTTGCGCGAGCCGCGTTCGCGGCGCCTGACGCGACAGGCGATTGGCGTGGCGCGACAGCTCCAGGTGCCGGCGGTCGAGACCGGCGGCCATCGCGGCCGCGAGACGCTCGTCGGCACGGTCGAGCCTCTGGCGCGCGGCCAAGGTCACGCGGTCCGCCGCCGGGAGCGCGCGGGCCAACGCGCGCAGATCGCTGCGGGCGCGCGAGATGTGCCGCGCCGCGGCATCGCGATGGCGTCGGCCGAGGTCGGTCAGGCTCGACGCGAGCTCCGAGCGCACCGGCACGGCCTTCTCGGCGGCGCCCGACGGTGTGGGCGCACGCAAATCGGCGACGTGGTCGAGGAGCGTGGTGTCGGTCTCGTGCCCGATCGCGGCAATCAGCGGAATGGAACAGGCGGCCGCGGCGCGTACCACCACCTCCTCGTTGAACGCCCAGAGGTCCTCGAGCGAGCCGCCGCCGCGCGCCACGATGAGGACGTCGGGCCTCGCCAGCGGACCGGCACGGGGTAGGGCGTCGAAGCCGGAGATGGCGGCGGCGACTTCCGCCGCGGCGGTCTCGCCCTGAACGCGGACCGGCCAGACCAGGACGTCGCGCGGAAACCGATCGAGCAGGCGATGAAGGATGTCGCGAACCACCGCGCCGGTCGGCGAGGTCACCACGCCGACGCGACGCGGCAGGAAGGGGATCGCCCGCTTGCGCGCGGCGTCGAACAGCCCTTCGGCCGCGAGGGACTTGCGGCGCTCGTCGAGCAGCGCCATCAGCGCGCCGATCCCGGCCGGCTCGATGGATTCGATCACGAGCTGGTAGGTCGATTTGCCGGGGAAGGTTGTGACGCGGCCGGTGGCGATGACCTCGAGCCCTTCCTGGGGCCTGACCTTCAGCCTGCCGAAGGTGGTGCGCCAGACGACCGCGTCGATGCGCGCGGCCTCGTCCTTGAGGCAGAAATAGGCGTGACCGGAAGAATGCGGGCCGCGATAGTTCGAGATCTCGCCGCGTACGCGCACGAACCCGAAGCGATCCTCGATCGCCCGCTTCAGCGCGCCCGACAGCTCGCCGACGGTGAGCTCGAGCACGTTGCTCGAGGGGACGGCGCGTTCGGGGGCGGCGGCCAAGGTGCTCTCGCGTTCCAAGACGATTTGGGCGGGTTTCGACGCTGCCGGAAGCATCGCGCGTCGGCGCGGCTGCGGCAAGGCGGAGCGCACCTACTCCTTGACGAGCTGTCCCGAGTAGAGGACGGCGCCCGTCGGGCTGCCCGTCTTGGAGCCGCCCGGCGGCTCGACCGAGATGGCGAAGGTTGCGCCGCCATCCACGTCGGCTCCCGCGGGGATCACCGCACGACTTGCAGCTTCGGTCACGAGACCCACGGAGCGCGGCGAGCGCCCGCGATCGATATACCAGAGCTCGAGGCTATGGCCGGCGGGTGCCTGCGCCGCGATCGGCCGTAGCACCACCTGCCGCGTCTTGAGATCGACGGTGACGATCAGAGCCGGCTTGTCGCCCCCTCGATTGACCGCCGCCACGTAGGTCGCGGCATCCGGCAACCGCGCATCGCGGACTTCGCTCACCACCACGAAGGCGACGAGGGCCGCGGCGATGCCGGCCATGGACAAGGCGGACGCGCGCCAGCGATCCCGCGATCGCAGGATCGCGGAGGAACGACGAGCACCGCCGTCGATAATCCGGAAACGATCGCGAGACGACACGCCGATCGCCTGCTCCAGCCGCGACCACAGGTCGGTCGGTGGCGGCACTTCCGCGCCGGTCGACTGCAAGGGCGACAATCTTCGCTCCCAGGCTGCCACGGCCGCGCGGGCCGCTTCGTCGGTGGCGAGGCGAACGGCGAAGGCCGCGCGATCGTCGCCGGGCAGCGTACCGATGACGTATTCCGCGGCGCGCGCGTTCAGGCCGCCGGTCTCATCGAGGCCGGTCATGTCGGCGATCCGTCGAGACAGGCGCGCAGGGTGCCCAGCGAGCGATGCAGCCAGGTCTTGATGGTGTTGACCGGACGACCGAAGCGTTGAGCCAGTTCTTCGCGCGAAAAGCCTTCGTAATAAGCGAGAAGGACACAGTCGCGCGCCTGCGGCTCGATGCCTTCGAGGCAACGTCGAAGCGACGCGTTGTCGATCATGTCGCCCTCGCGATCCCTGTCTTCCGCAACTTTCTCGAACCAATCCGACGCATCGTCCACGGCCGAAACCTGCACATAGCCACGCTGACGCAGGACATCGATGGACCGATTGCGTGCGATCGAATTCATCCAGACACCGGCCGGAGCCGTCTCCGGAGCGTAGCTCGACGCGTTCTGCCAGATGCGCAGGAACACGTCCTGCAGCACTTCCTCGGCGGCCGGCCTGTTCCTCACGATACGGAGGACCGTTCCAAAAAGTTTCGGCGAGGACGCATCGTAGAGCTTGCGGAACGCGACGCGATCTTGCGAGGCGACCGCGATGAGAAGAGCCTGGAGAGCGGCGTCGTCGGGCGCGGGCAAGAGACCTCCGGAACGAGTCGGTCTTGGCGCCGACCTCGACGGTGCCTGTCTAGTCCGAACCAGTGCCGGTTGAAAGTCGAAGAGAAGCGATCGGGTTTCGTGGTCGCGCCAACATCGTGTCCGAGGGACACCGCATCATCTCACGATGGCGTGACGGGGCGGGCGGCCTCGTCGTCGCCGGCGATTGCGGCGACCAGATCGACGATCCGCTTGCGCACCTTGGCATCGGTGATCCGGGCGAACGCCCGGTTCAGGTGAAGACCTTCGGTGGTCGAGAGGAAGTCGACGACATAGGCCGAGCCCGCTTCGGCGGCGGCGGAATGCAGTGGATTGGTCTCGACGCCCTCCTCGAACGAGGGTGCACCGTCGAAGAAGTAGGCCGGGGGTACGTTGAGCGTCTTGGAAATCTGCTGGAGGCGGCTGGCTCCAATACGGTTGGTTCCCTTTTCGTACTTTTGGACCTGCTGGAACGTGAGGCTGAGAGCCTCACCAAGTTTTTCCTGGCTCATTCCTAAAAGAACCCGACGCATACGGACGCGAGAACCGACATGCTTGTCGATAGGATTTGGTATCTTCTTCACATCAGGCCTTCGATCCACGAATCGTCTCGCGCGCAGTTTCGACACAGCTCTCGACAGTTCGATTGTCGAGAAGCGAACGCAATTAGGTGCGTGTTTGCGGCTGAAACATGGCGACTTTCAGCCGCGGCTGGAACGCCGAAAACGGATTGCCAACAAAAACGCCAGCGTTGCAGCGACCACGAACAAGCCGAGCCTGTCGCGGACGATCGCGTAAAGCGGCGGCGACAGCGGCTGCGTGAGGCGACCGTCCAGAATCCCGGCGTCGCCCAAGGTCAGGGCGCCGGTCACGCGGCCGTAGGGGTCGATGAAGGCCGAGATCCCGGTCGCGGCGTCTCGCACCATCGGCAGCCCTTCCTCGATCGTGCGCAGTCGCGCCTGTGCAAGGTGCTGCCAGGGGCCACTCGTCACGCCGAACCAGCCGTCGTTGGTGATGTTCAGGAGAAAGCGCGGGCGTGGGCCCGCGAGAGCAACGGCCTGGCCGGGGAAGATCGCCTCGTAGCAGATCAGCGGCGAGGCCGCGGGTAGGCCCGGTACGTCGAGAACGCGGCGCTCTCGCCCCGGCTCGAAGCCTCCGGGCACAGCCACGAAATTGCGCAACCCGAGGCGGCGCAGCAACGCGTCGAATGGCAGGTATTCGCCGAATGGGACGAGATGCACCTTGTCGTAGCTGTCGAGGATGCGGCCGCCGCGCGCGATGACCAGGATCGCGTTGTAGTAGTCGCTGCGTGCCCGTTCGCCGCCGGCGGGAATGTCCTCTTCGCGGGCGGCACCGGTCACGAGGCTGGTCCCTGTCGGGAGCAGGGCCGCGATCTTGGCGAGCTCCTCCGGCTGGCGCGACAGGATGAAGGGAAAGGGTGATTCCGGCCAGACCAGCATCGTCACGTCGGCGAGCGCGATGCCCTTGGCCTCGTCGTCGCGCCGCGACAAGGCCACGTAATCGTCGACGATCGCGTCCTTGTTGTCGAAGCTGAAGGCCTCGTCGGGCCGGAGCCCGGGCTGGACCAGCCGGATCGTCACGTTCGGCAGGTCGGCCGACGGCGGTGCGGCGAGGCGAACCGTGCCGAAGACGAGGATGGCGGCCAGCGTCGCGGCGGCCGCGAGCGATGGTGCCCAGCGACCACGACCCCGGTCCACGAGGGTCGCCGGGGCCGCGGCCAGCACGACGGCGACGAAGTTCAGCCCGTCGAGGCCGCAGATCGAGGCGAGCTGGGCCGGCACCAGCCGGCCGCCGAGCGCCATGCCGAACGTGTTCCAGGGAAAGCCGGAAAACCAGTGTCCCCTGGCCCATTCCGACAGGAACAGGCCGACGGCCAGCGCCAGCACGCGCGCCGGACCGGGCACCCAGAGCAGGCGCGCCAGGACGAAGCCGGCCCCGGTGAAGAGGGCCAGCATCGCCGGCACGCCCAAGACGCCGATCGGAAGCAGCCACTTGAACTCGGGATCGACGAGGAAGGCGGCGCCGAGCCACCAGAAGCCGGCGAGATGGTAGCCGAAGCCGAGCCACCAGCCGGTGCCGAAGGTCGCGCGCCAGCGCCGTCCGGGCAGGGCGGCGATGCCGTCGAGCAGCCAGACCGCGACGCACATCGGGACGATGAGGGCGACCCCGAGATCGAGCGGCGCGAGGATCAACGCGCCGACCAGACCGGCGGCGAACGCGAGCCCGCGGCGGCTCCAACCCGTCGAGAAGGCGACCCGGTCGATCAGGCGCGGCATGGCACTCCATCGGGACAGGCCGGGCGGGCGCCTGGCCGAGCGCGGCTCTAGCAGATTCTCGCGGCCGGGACGCAGCCGCCAGCCGGCTTGACATCGATCGGTCCCAAGCGCGTGTCGCGCGGGTCAGGGAGGAGCAGGGCATGAGCGTCGACGTCGAGCGGCACAAGGCCAAGATGGTGCAGCGCAAAGCCGTGCAGGACGCCGAGGTCGCCGAGAAGACGATCGCGGAGAAAGGCCTGCTCATCGTCCACACCGGTCCTGGCAAGGGCAAGACCACGGCGGCGATGGGTCTCGTGTTGCGAGCGCTCGGCTACGGCTGGCGCGTCGGCATCGTGCAGTTCATCAAGGGCGCCTGGGACACCGGCGAGAAGCATGCGCTCGCCCGTTTCGACGACCTGGTCGAATGGCACACGATGGGCGAAGGCTTCACCTGGGAGACGCAGGACCGCGCGCGCGACGTCGCCGCCGCCGAGCGCGCCTGGGCGAAGGCGCAGGCGCTGATGGACGATCCCGCGATCCGCCTGCTGGTGCTCGACGAGATCAACATCGCGCTTCGCTACGACTACCTGCCGCTGGAGGCCGTGGTGGCACGGCTCGCGGCGCGTCGCGAGGACCTCCACATCGTCGTCACTGGACGCAACGCCAAGGCGCTGCTGATCGAGGCGGCCGACCTCGTGACCGAGATGGCGCTGGTGAAGCATCATTTCACAGGCGGCGTGAAGGCGCAGCAGGGCATCGAGTTCTAGGATGGCAATGGCGCTCTACGACAGCCTGGCCGATCGTTTGGGTTTCCTCCAGCACCGCAGGCTCTTCGACGCGGACTGACGTGCAACCGACCGCGCGCCTTGTTTTCACCCCTGCGCGCGAATAGGTCATGATCAAAGGAACGCCACGAGTTCGCGCGGAGCAACGCCATGGGCAGCATGTCCCTCGTCCACTGGATCATCGTCGGAGCGGTGCTGCTTCTCCTGTTCGGCGGCAAGAACAAGATCTCCGACGTCATGGGCGACGTCGCCAAGGGCATCAAGAGCTTCAAGAAGGGGCTCAGCGAGGACGACGAGTCCAAGGTCGCGGCCACGCATCCGGCCGAGCCGGCACGGACGCTGGACCACCAGCCCATGGCTCAGCCTTATGTCGCTCCCTCGACGCAGCCCGTCGCTCACGAGGCCGAGCCGCGCAAGGTCGGCTGAGGCCTCATGTTCGATCTCGACGCCAGCAAGATCGTCATCGTCGGCGTCGCGGCGCTCATCTTCATTCCGCCGAAGGATCTGCCGCGCGTCCTGCGCCAAGCCGGTCAGTTCGTCGGCAAGATGAAACGCATGGCCAACGAGTTCCAGAGCCAGTTCATGGACGCCATGCGCGAGGCCGATATGGCGGATCTCCGCAAGGAGGCGAACAAGCTCTCTGACGCCGTGCGCATCGACGCGGGCCTTCCCTCGGTCCACGACCTGGGGAGGCACATGCAGCCGCTGCCGCCGCGCGACACCACGAGCGTCGCGGCCGGTGCGCCGGTCGAGCAGCCCGCCGGATATCAGTCGGCACCCGAGTCGGTGCCCGTGTCGCCGAAGGTCGCCGACGCGCCAGTGCCGGTCAAAGCGGCGGAAGAGCCGCAGCACACGGCCTAGCCGCCGAGAACGCGCGAGACTTTTGCCGGCTTATCGTGCCTATGCGCGCGGCACACCTGCTGTTGTTGAGGATCAGGCCGCGCGCCGATGACCGATGCCGAGATCGAGGCGACCAAGGCGCCTCTCATGGAACACCTCGTCGAGCTGCGCTCGCGCCTGGTAAGGGCGCTGACGGCGTTCGTCGTGCTGTTCGTCGTCTGCTTCTTCTTCGCCAAGAACATCTACAACGTGCTGGTGCTGCCGTATCAGCATGTCGCCGGCCCCGACGCCCGGCTGATCTACACGGCGCCGCAGGAATATTTCTTCACCCAGATCCGCGTCGCCTTCTTCGCGGCGGCCTTCCTGTCGTGCCCCGTGGTGTTCTCGCAGATCTACGCCTTCGTGGCGCCGGGCCTCTACAAGCACGAGCGCAACGCCTTCCGCCCGTACCTGTTCGCGACGCCGGTGTTCTTCGCGCTCGGCGCGCTCATCGTCTACTTCATCGTGATGCCGAACCTGCTGCATTTCTTCATCGGAATGCAGCAGTCGAAGGAACCGGGGCGGGCGCAGATCGAGCTGCTGCCGCGCGTCAGCGAATACCTGTCGCTGTTCATGACGCTGATCCTGGCCTTCGGCGTCATGTTCCAGCTGCCTGTCGTGCTCACGCTGCTCGGCCAGATCGGCATCGTCGACGCGCCGTTCCTGCGCGCCAAGCGCCGCTACGCCATCGTCCTGGTGGTGGTCGCGTCGGCGGTGCTGACGCCGCCCGATGCCTTCTCGATGCTGGCCCTGGTGGTGCCGGCCTACGCGCTCTACGAAGGCGCCATCCTGACGGTCGAATGGATGGGCAAGCGCAAGGCCCTGGCCGATGCCAAGGCTCAGGCGGCGGACGGCCCGTAGTAGCTGACGGTGTCGCGGCTCGAGTCGCGATAGACCGTCACCTTGGCGAGGCCGATGCAGCGCGGCGCGACCTTGCGCCAGATCCAGACGGCGAGGTTCTCCATCGTCGCCGGGCCGAGGTCGGCGACCTCGTCGAGCAGCCGATGGTCGAGGCCGTCGCGCGCGTCGTGCAGCACGCGCTCGAGCAGCGTCAGGTCCATGATCATGCCGGATCGCGCGTCCGGCACGCCGCGCAGCATGACTTCGGCACGATAGGAATGGCCGTGGATGCGCCGGCTCGAATCCGTCTCGACCTCGCGCTCCAGCGTATGCGCCGCCTCGAACCAGAACTGCTTGGAAATCTCGAACATCAGGAGACGCTTATCACGGGATGCCGAGGACCTTGTGGGTTTGCAGGCTGAGTCGCCAGCGTGGGTGCGCCAGGCAGTAGGCGACCGCGGCCGCCGTGTTGGCCTCGCGGGCCGCGCCGTCCATCGGCTGCAGCCAGAAATGCTTGAAGGACAGGCCCTCGACCTGGGACGGCTCGAGCCCCTCCTGGGGATACACGAGCTTGATTTCGTCGCCCCCGCCCAGCGTCAACGGAACGCCGGCCTTGGGACTGACGCACATCCAATCGATGCCCGCCGGCGCCACCTGCGTGCCGTTGGTCTCGACGGCGCAGGTGAAGCAGCGCGCGTGCATCGCCGCGAGCAGGACGTCGTCGAGCTGCAGCAGCGGCTCGCCGCCGGTAAACACGACGAAGCGGTCGCCCCCGGCCCCGACCCACGTCGCGGCGATCGTATCGGCCAGCGCCAGCGCCGTCGCGAAACGACCGCCGCCCTCGCCCTCCGTGCCGACGAAATCGGTGTCGCAGAAGCGGCAGGCGGCATCGGCGCGATCCGCCTCGCGCCCGCTCCACAGGTTGCAGCCGGCAAAACGGCAGAACACCGCCGCGCGACCGGCCTGCTGGCCCTCGCCCTGAAGTGTGTAGAAGATCTCCTTGACCGCGTAGGTCACGTCGCGAACTCGTGGAAATGCCAGGATGCAGCGACGCCGTTCGGCCGGCGTCGGCTACGCATTCGGCAAATGGTGCTCCGCGGTCCCGACCGTCAAGGGTGGGCATCGCCCGCGGTCAGTTGATGGTGGCTCTAAGGGCCGTCCGCGTGCCGGTCCATTTGCGGTGCAGATGAGCGTGGATGCTGTCGATCCGGGCGCGCTGCGCGACCCAGAAGTCCGCACTCGACATGCGTGACCCGGGGTCGGGAGCGGCGAACACCGGGATCGGCGGCGCGGCAATCGCGACGGGTAGGGGCGACGCGTCGGCGAAGCTCCGTGCCTGGCGGGCGCGGATCGCGCGGCAATCGGCGGCGGTGGTCGCCGACAGCGCGGCTTCGCTCCAGTCGTGATGGCGGCGGACGCGATAGGCGCCGCAGGCACGCGGGGTCGGGCCGGCCAACCACGCCACCGCCAGCGGGCTGGCGTCGGCATCGACGTTGGCGTCGGCCGAGGCCACGCGCCAATGGTCGCCGAAGAGGTCGCGGGTCTCGGCGGAGCCGGCGGAGATGTGCAGCGGCACCACGACGTTCGGCCCGTCGAGCCGGGTCGGATCGTAGATCGGCTCGACGCGGTCGATCGCTTCGAGCAATTCGGCGGCGAGCGGCGCGGCGCGGCTGCCCGGGTCGAGGTGCTGATCGACCAAAGGCTGGCTCCAGCGCGGCGACGACACCCCATCCACCGTCGACGGCGGATCGCGGCGGGACACGGGGTGGACGGTCAGCATCGCCTCGCCCTGCTCGAAATCCGCGGGCAGGATCTCGTTGGCTCCGGCGATCGGATCGCGCCAATCGGCCCGCGCGACGCCGACCGCCGCCAGCAGGGCGCCGGTGAGGGTGGCGATACGAAGGGCGGAGGCGACATCACGCATACAGGCAACTCGGCTAGGCCGGATCCGCGGCGGCACCGGGGCGGCCGCCCCTTCTTTTGCGCAAGCTTTGTAAAAAATTGCGCCTTGTGGCACGCCCGGCACGCTTCCAGGCTACCGAACATCGGCGTACACAGCCGCCGCTCGCCCCAAAGGCCTCGCGTTTCGGAAGGACCATCCCATGACGGCCATCGTCGACATCGTCGCCCGCGAGATCCTCGATTCGCGTGGCAACCCGACGATCGAGGTCGACGTGACGCTGGAGGACGGTTCGATGGGCCGCGCCGCCGTGCCGTCAGGCGCCTCCACCGGCGCCCACGAGGCGGTCGAGCTGCGTGACGGCGACAAGAGCCGCTACGGCGGCAAGGGCGTGCGCACCGCCTGCGACAGCGTCAACCGCGACATCTTCGATGCCATCGGCGGTTTCGACGCCGAGGACCAGGTGCATATCGACGAGACGCTGATCGGGCTCGACGGCTCCCCCAACAAGGCCAAGCTCGGCGCCAACGCGATCCTCGGCGTGTCGCTGGCCTGCGCCAAGGCGGCGGCGGATGTCGTCGGCCTGCCGCTCTACCGCTACGTCGGCGGCACGCAGGCCCGCACCCTGCCGGTGCCGATGATGAACATCATCAACGGTGGCGCCCACGCCGACAATCCGATCGACTTCCAGGAATTCATGATCATGCCGCTCGGCGCCGAGACGCTGGCGGAGGCCGTGCGCTACGGCGCCGAGGTGTTCCACGCCTTGAAGAGCGCGCTGAAGAAGGGTGGCCACAACACCAACGTCGGCGACGAGGGCGGCTTCGCGCCGAACCTGCCGTCGG
>CAXTVT010000043.1:0-27981 GCA_964247745.1 uncultured Beijerinckiaceae bacterium | reverse complement strand
GCGTGGTCTACACCACGTTCCACCACGCCAAGACCGGCGCCAACGTCATCACGACCGACTACAGCGATTGGGCGACGAATTGCCCGGAATACAAGGTCACCGCCGTGCAGGTTCGCAAGACCAACCGGATGTCCGACTGGCAGGCCAAGTTCTACGAGGAGGACGTCGACCTCAAGCAGATCGCGCCGGTCCTGGAGGCCGCGGAATAATGGTCGACGTCGCCGACACGATCCACGGCACGCATCGCCCGATCGACAAGCTGGTCATGATGGCCAACCAGATCGCGCAGTTCTTCAAGTCGTATCCGCACGATCAGGCGGTGGCGGGCATCGCGCACCATATTGAGGCCTATTGGACGGTGAAGATGCGCAACACCTTCAACGACGGCATGGTCGACGAGAAGGGCCTCGATCCGTTGGTGCTCGAGGCGCTGTCGCCCGAGGTCGCGGCGCGCGACCCGATCGAGAAGGCCGCGGCGGGGCCGGGCAAGGTGGGCGAGTTGGGGGCGGTCGACGCGGGCTGACGCGATGATCCGCCCGGCTTTTATTATAGCGGCGATCGTCGCATCCCCGAAGTTGGCGCTCGCGCAGGCAGCCGTGCAATCCGACACGCCTGTCCCGCAGCACAGCGAAGACTTGGGAGCGGGCACGCTGCCACGATCGAGCGGCGCGGCGCGCGATGCCGGAATGCCCAATCCGATGACCGGCCCCGGTAGCCCCGGCACGACCGGCACGGGCACCGCCGGCACCGGGCCGACCGGCACGATGGCGGCGCCCGGCCGTTAGGACGCGTCGCTAATCGGACGCGCCACGCCGCGGGGCGGGTAACACCGTCTCGGTCGCAACCTCGACGAAATAGCCGCCGTTCGCCTTGAAGTAGAACGTCCAAGAACCGTGGTAATCCCGCGGTAGCGGCACGTCCCAACCATCCGTCCGAAGCCGGTCGTTCAGGACGTCGACCTGATGTTTGCTCTCCTGGATGAAGCCAATGTGATGCACATCGGAATCTTCGGGATAGACGAAGCTGCCGCGTTTCTTGGTGAAATCATTGAGGACGAGAAGCATGCCGCCATCGTCACGCAGGACGGCCAGAGCCGATCCGCGCAACATTGCGACGGTCATCTCGAAGTAGGTTTCGAACATCCGACAATCCGCCGGAACGTCGACACTGGTTAGGTTGATATGATTCAGTTTCATGGACGTACCTTTCCTGTTGGCTGGAAAGGACGCGCTGGTAGCGGTCGATCGAACCGGCATGTACGAGCGCAGGGCCACCCGGACTACCGACCGGGCTGTGACTTCTACACGTCCAATGTCACGCTAAGACCGGCAAATCGGAACGTCAACGCTGCCGCGTCGGGTGAATGCGGGCGCCTCATCCGATGACCTCGGTGTTCGCGACGGAACGATAAAGCCGTTTCGGCGCTCCCTCGCGGGTCGATGCCCGCGCCCGCGGAAGCCGATTGCGCAACGTTAAGGACGCGATGCTCACCATCTTCGATTGCGACGGCGTGCTTGTCGATTCCGAGCTGATCGCGTTGCGCGTCCTGTCCGAGATGATGGCCGAATACGGCGTGCCGATGAGCGTCGACGCCTGCCGCGAGGCCTTCATGGGCCGGCACTCCGACGATATCGTGCGCGGGATCGAGGCGCGCGTCGGACGTGCCCTGCCCGGCGAAGGCCCGCGCATGAAGGCGCGCATGCTCGCGCGCCTTCGCCAAGAGCTCGTGCCCGTGCCCGGCATCGCCCGCGCCCTGGCCCGGCTCGAGGGGCCGCGCTGCGTCGCCTCCTCGTCCGACCCCGCGCGCATCCGGCTGACGCTGGAGCTGACCGGCCTCGCCGGCTTCTTCGGCGACGCCCTCTTCAGCGGCACAGAGGTCGCGCACGGCAAGCCGGCGCCGGACCTGTTCCTGCACGCCGCTCGCGCGATGGGGGCGGCGCCCGCAGCCTGCGTCGTGGTCGAGGATTCCGTGCTGGGCGTGCAAGCCGGCGTCGCCGCCGGCATGCCGGTGATCGGCTTCACCGGAGGCGCCCACGCCTATCCTTATTTCGCCGAGCGGCTGCGCGAGGCCGGCGCGGCGTGCGTCGTCGCCCACATGAACGACCTGCCGGCCGCGCTGGCCGCCAACGGCGCCGGGATCAGCTCGCCGGATCGAGCAGCCGGTGCAGGTGGGCGATGAAGTAGCGCGTGCTGGCAGAGTCGACCGTGCCCTGCGCCTTGGTCTTCCAGGCGGAATGGGCCTCGCCGTAGGTGCCGAACACGCCGACGATATCGAGCGCCTTCAGGTCGGTGAAGCGGGTGCCGTCGAGGTCCTCGAGTTCGCCGCCGAAGACGAGGTGCAGCAGTTGCGGTTGGGTCTGAGCGCTCAAGACGGCTCCTCGTGCAAGCGGCCTCCTTCTCCCACCGCGAGCGATGCTCGGCAAGATGGATGGCCTCATCGACGAAGCCATTGACGCCTCTGCGAGGTCCGCCTAGCAGGTCGATGATTGCCGGGAGGTCGGCGCCGCTCCATGCGTATCAGCCGTCGCGTCTACGTCTTCGCCCAGATCGTGCTGCTGCCCGTCGGCTGGGCCGTGTTCGGCTTTCTCGCGCTGGCGGTCTGGACGATGGACCACACCTTCGCCGAGCACGACATTCCGCAGCCGCTACGCGCGATCGAGCTGCCGCCGGCGATCGCCCCGCTCGTCGCGATCGGCACCGCGATAGCCGGCCTGCTCCTGATCGCGATCTTCGTCCTGCTGGCGGTGCGCCGCCTGCACGATATCGGCATGTCCGGCTGGTTCCTCCTGCTCTGGCCGATCCTCATCGCGCTCATCCAGACCTCCTCCGACAAGACCGATGGCGTGCTGGCCATGGCCGAGATCGCCTTCGAGGCGATCCTCATGATGGTGCCGGGGACCGCCGCGCCGAACGCCTATGGGCCGGAGCCGTCCCGCTGAGCCGCCCGCTGCCGCGGACGCATCGGCTTCCTACATAGGCCGAGCCCCTTCGCGAGACGCTCGTGCCCTTCTTCTCCGATCTGCTCTTCGAGGCGCGCTCCCTCGCCCAGACCCTGGCCGAGAGCGTCGGCACGCCGGTGGTCCGCCTGGGCGTCACCGGCCTGTCGCGCGCGGGCAAGACGGTCTTCATCACCGCGCTGATCCAGCATCTCACCGAGCTCGGCCGCCCCGGCGCGGGCCAAGGATTGAACAATCGGCGCGGCGCCCTGCCGGTGTTCCGCGTCATGGCCGAGGGGCGGCTCACCAAAGGCCGGCTCGAGCCGCAGCCCGACGACGCGGTGCCGCGCTTCGCCTACGAGGACCATCGCGCCGCGCTGGTCGGCGGCGCCGACGGCGCGACCCGGCACTGGCCGGACTCGACCCGCCGCATCTCGGAGCTGCGCATCCGGCTCGAGTTCGAGCGGGCCGGCGGCCTGCGTGCCGGGCCGGCCTCGCTGATCGTCGACATCGTCGATTATCCCGGCGAGTGGCTGCTCGACCTGCCGCTGCTCGACAAGAGCTACGCCGAATGGTCGAAGGAGACGCTCGACGCCTCGGCGACGGCGGCGCGCGCGGGGCTGGCCCAGGAGTGGCGCGGCGTCACCGTCGGCACCGATCCCGGCGCGCCGGCCGAGGAGGCGGTCGCGCGGCACGCGGCCGAGCTGTTCACCCGCTATCTGCGCGCCTGCCGGGCCGATGCCCACGCGCTGTCGACCCTGCCGCCGGGCCGTTTCCTGCTGCCGGGCGATCTCGAAGGGTCGCCGGCGCTGACCTTCGCGCCGCTGCAGCTCGATCCGGCGAAAAGCTACGGGTCGGAGACGCTGGCGGCGATGATGGAGCGACGCTACGAGAGCTACAAGGCGCATGTCGTGCGTCCCTTCTTCCGCGATCATTTCGCAAGGCTGGACCGGCAGATCGTCCTGGTCGACACGCTGGCGGCGATGAATGCCGGGCCAGCCGCCGTGCGCGACCTCGAGACCGCACTGGCCGAGATCCTGCTGGCGTTCCGCGCCGGCCGCAACTCGGTGCTGTCGGCGATCTTCAAGCCGAAGATCGACAAGATCCTCTTCGCCGCCACCAAGGCGGACCACCTCAACCACCTCAGCCACGATCGGCTCGAGGCGATCCTGCGCACGATCGTCGCCCACGCCATCGCCAAGGCCGACGATGCCGGCGCGGCGATCGACGTGATCGCGCTGGCCGGCGTCCGGGCGACGCGCGAGGCGCGTATCGGCCACGGCGCCGACGCGCTCGATGCGGTGGTGGGCATCCCAGCCGCCGGCGAGATCATCGACGGCGACGCGTTCGACGGCGAGAGCGAGGCGGCGATCTTCCCGGGCGACCTGCCCACGGATCCGAAGGCGGCGCTGCGCGGCGAGGGCACCGCCGGCAGCCTGCGTTTCGTGCGCTTCCGGCCGCCCCGCGCGACTCTCGATGCCGACGGCGGTGCCAGGCCGCTGCCGCACATCCGGATGGACCGGGCCCTCCAGTTCCTGCTCGGAGACAGGCTGGCATGAGCGACGCCGCCGAACCTCGCCGCCCGCGCGCCGTGCGGCTGACGCCGGAACCGCTGCCCGGCTTCGACGAGGCTTCGGCGCCGCGCAACCGAAGCCCACGCGCGGGGCCGCCGCCGCAGGTCGAGATCCTACCCGACCCCTTCCCGATGGAAGCGCTCGAGCTCGAGCCGGAGGAGCGCGCCGTCGAGATGGCGCAACGCCGCGGCATCGTCTCCCGCAGCCTGTTGTCCTGGGGCGGCCTGTTCTGGTCGGCGCTCGGCGGCCTCGTCTCGCTCGGCATCGGCCTGTGGGTCACGAGCCTCGTCGACGATGCCTTCCGTCGGGCTCCGGCGCTGGGGTGGATCGGCCTCGCTCTTGCCGCGCTCGCGCTGCTCGCCCTGGTCGTGCTCGCGCTGCGCGAGTTCGCGGCGATCGGCCGGCAGCGCCACATCGCCCGCCTCTACGCCGATTTCACCCAGGCCCATGTCGCCGACGACGGCAAGGCCGCGCGCAAGCTCGTCGCCGACCTCGCCTCGATCTACGCCGCGCGCGCCGAGACGGCGCAGGCGCGCGCCGAGGTCGCGGCGCTGCACGGCGAGATCGTCGACGGCCGCGACCTGATCGACATCGCCGAGCGCGTGCTGGTGGCGCCGCTCGATGCCAGGGCGGCCTCGGCGGTGGCCGGCGCCGCCAAGCGCGTCTCGGCCGTGACCACCTTGGCGCCGCGCGCGATCGTCGATGTCGTCTTCGTGGTGCTGCAGGCCGTTCGCCTGATCCGGCGCGTCTCCGAGATCTACGGCGGCCGTCCCGGCCTGCTCGGCTTCGTCAAGCTGGCGCGCTCCGTCGGCGCCCACCTCGCCATCACCGGTGGCATGGCGGCGGGCGACAGCCTGCTGCAGCAGGTCGTCGGCCACGGCATCGCGGCGAAGGTGTCGGCGCGGCTCGGCGAAGGTGTGCTCAACGGCCTGCTCACGGCCCGCATCGGCCTGTCCGCGATGGCGGTGTGCCGCCCGATGCCCTTCCAGGCGGAGAAAGCGCCCAACCTGCGCAAGGTGGTGCCGTTCCTGTTCCGCGGCGAGGACAAGACGTGAGGCGCCTGGCGGCGGCCGTCCTGCTGATCCTGGCGCCGTCGATCGCGGACGCGGCGCCCCCCATGGTCCACGACGGCGAGAGCCCGCCTGCCGCCGCCTGGCGCGCGGCGATGGAGGCCGGCGATCTCGCCGCGCTGGCGCGTATGCACGGGCCCGACACCTCGGCCTTCCCGCCGGGGCAGGTCGAGGTCCACGGCGATGCCGCGATCATGGCCGGCTACGCCGACCTGTTCGCCCACGACACGGTCCGCGTGACCTTTGACGAGGCGCATTGGATCGAGGTGCCGCCGCTCGTCGTCTCGTGGGGCCTGACGACTCTCACCCTGCATCCCAAGAACGGCAGCCCGGACATCGTGTCCCGCACCCGTTTCACCGATGCCGCGACCAAGGTCGATGGCGGCTGGCGTTACATCGTCGACCACGCCTCCAAGCCGGCGCGGTGAGGCGGGGGATCAAATCCTCCCGGCAAAACAGGAGGGAGTATCCACGGGTGTCTGTCCGCTCAGCGCTCGCCGATCTTCGCCTTGGCGGCCTGGTACGCCGGACGCGCCGCGATCCGGGCCAGGAAGTCGATGAGCTTGGGCCAGCGTCCGTCGAGGCCGCCGCGCTCGCGGGCCATCGCGATGGGGAAGCTCATCTGGATGTCGGCGCCGGTGAAGTCGGGCCCGGCGAACCATTCGCGCGTCGTGAGCTCGCCTTCGAGGAAATCGAGCGTGCGCCGGATGTTGGGGCCGACGTACAGCTTTTCCGGGAACGACGTCAGACCTTTCACGAACGGCCGCGCCAGCGCCGGCGACTTCCCGATCATCGCGCCGAACAGCAGCCGGATCAGCAGCGGCGGCATCATCGATCCCTCCGCGAAATGCAGGAAGGTCGTGTAGGCGAGGTGCGCGGGCGTGCCTTCTGCCGGACGCAGCCTGGCCTCCGTCTCGTGGCGCTTGAGCAGCGTGTCGATGATCGCGCCCGACTCGATGAGCACGGCGCCATCCTCGTCGACCACTACCGGGGCGTGGCCGAGCGGGCTCACGGCGAACAGCTCCGGGGGCGCCAGCATGGTCTTGGGATCGCGCTTGTAGACCTTGATCTCGTAGGGCAGCCCCATCTCCTCGAGCAGCCAGACGATACGCTCGGAGCGTGAACGCTCGAGATGATGCACGACGATCATGATGTCAGAACTCCACGCGCTGGACGTTGGCGTCGACGGTCTCGCGGATGCCGCGGCTGGCGAGCAGGACCTCGAACAGGAAGGCGCCGAGCGCGCCGATGGTGCAGAGGATCGCCAGGCCAAACATGGTGAAGAGGATGCCCTGGGTCGCCGAGGCGCGAAGGATGCCGAGGAACAGGGTCAGGACGGTGGCGCAGGTGAAGGCGCCGGACACCGCGCCGAGGATCACCGCGCCGTCGAGCAGCAGCGAGCGTTGCTTGAGATAGGCGAGACGGCGCAGCACCAGCGCGTCCGGCTCCTCGCCGCCGCACTTGTCGGCGAGCGCCTTGACCTGATCGCTGACCCGCGCCAGCCGCGTGGTGAAGACACCGAGCAGGCTCGCCATCGCCGTCAGCAGGAAGATCGGCGTCAGCGACAGCTGGATGACGTGGACGACGGAATCGAGGTTCGACGAGCCGGTTTCGAGCATGCGAGGGGGTGTGAGGCGAAGCCCGGCTCGCTGTCAACGCACGGCGGCCGGCGCGATCACGCCAATCCGGTCAGCGCCGCGTCCCAGCCGTCCCGAAGCACGAGGTCGACGAAGCGCGGCACGGTCTCGCCGGCGCGGCCGTAGACGGCAGCGTCGAACAGGGTGGCGTTGTCGGCCGGCGCCAGGTTGAACTCCAACGTGGGAAGGCGGCGGCGCTGCGCCGCGGCGACGAAACCGGCCGCCGGATAGACCGCGCCCGACGTGCCGATCGCGACGAAGGCGTCGGCGCGCGCCAGCGCCCGCGAGATGGCGTCGAGGTGATGCGGCATCTCGCCGAACCATACGATGTTCGGGCGCAGCGTGCCGGCGACGTCGCAGGCGGGACAAGCCGTCTCTGGGGAGAGATCGTCGGCCCAGGGCACGACCGCCCCGCAACCGGTGCAGCGCACGTGAGTGTGGCTGCCGTGCATGGCGAGCGCGGTCGAGCCGGCGCGGCCGTGCAAATCGTCGACGTTCTGGGTCACCAGGGTCAGCCCGGACCCCGCCGGCAATTCGCGCTCGAGCCGCGCCAGGGCGTGATGCGCCGCGTTGGGCTCGGCCGCGCGCGCGGCCTGACGGCGCCAGTTGTAGAAGCGATGCACCAGGGCCGGATCGCGCGCGAAGGCCTCGGGCGTCGCGAGGTCGCGCGGGTCGTGCTCCTCCCACAGGCCCCCGGGATCGCGGAAGGTCTTCAGCCCGCTCTCCGCCGAGACGCCGGCGCCGGTCAGGATGAAGAGGTTCACCCGAGACCCTCCCTGCCCCGCCGAGCCAGCCATTTCGCGAGCGCAGTCGCCAAGATCCCGAGCGCCAGGAAAACCAAGAGGAAGGCCAGCGACACCAACAGCACGTCGGACAGGCCGATCTCGGCGACGTTGAGGAAGTCGTACGGGTAGCCCTCGCCATAGGCGCCGGCGACCAGCGTCGCGAGCAGATAAGCGGCGGGATAGGCCAGCATGGCGAAGGGATCGCGCCAGCTCACCCCCGTGCGCGGTGCCCCCAAGGCCCAGATAGCCAGCGTGAGCAGCGGCACCGCATCGTGCAGCACCATGTCGGACCAGAATTCCCCGCCCTGCGGCGACCAGGACGAGCGCAGCAGCAGCTCGTAGGTGACACCGGTGACGATCGCGTAGACCAGCCAGGCGTTGTAGAGTCCTCCGGCTCCGAGGGGGCGCCCGCGCACGAGCCGGGCGGCCGTCGTTCCGTGCAGGGCAACGAGCGCGATGTTCGTGGCGATGGTGAAATAGCGCAGGTAAAGGAACGTCGCCTCTGTCAGGCCACGGCCCTTGGCAAAGGAGTGGCGAAACGAGATCCTGGCCTCGACCGCGAGCGCGGCCAGGCCGATGAGACAGGCGATCGCCGCGAGCGCGACGACGACCCAGCGCGCGGGAGGCGCGAGGCCGGCACGCGGCGCGACGGCGGGATCGGCCGCGATACTCACGTTTCGCGGCTCACTCCGGATGTGTGGGATCGATCCACCTGACCTCTTTGGGAATCTCGACCGGCGCGATGTCGAGGTTGACCGCCACGGCCTCGCCGTCGGAGCGCACCAGCACGCATTCCAGCGCCTCGTCGCGGCTGGCGTTGATCTCCTGATGGGGCACGTAGGGCGGCACGTAGATGAAATCGCCCGGGCCCGCCTCGGCGACGAACTCAAGGCGATCGCCCCATCGCATGCGGGCACGGCCCTTGAGCACGTAGATGATGCTTTCCAGATGCCCGTGGTGGTGCGCGCCGGTCTTGGCATCAGGATGGATCGTCACCGTTCCGGCCCAGATCTTCTGCGCGCCGACCCTGGCGAAATTGATCGCCGCCTTGCGGTCCATGCCCGGCGTCTGCGCGGTGTTGGAATCGAGCGAGCCAGCGGGGATGACGCGCACGCCATCGTGCTTCCAGGAATCGGCCAAGAGGACCTCCACACCGACAAACGGCCGGCACGATGCCGGCCGTTCGTTTAACCTAAGCCTCGTCGGCTCAGCCCGCGAGGGCGTTCGTGATCGAGCCGAGCAGGCCCTTGCCGGTATCGATCGAGCCGCCACAGGTCTTGATGATCCCCATCTCGTCGGAGGAACCCCAGCGTTCGACGATCTTGCCGCTCTCGAAACGGGCGATCTGCACGCCGCGGGCCTCGATCGCCTTGCCAGTCGGCGCGAGACCGTGGAACTCGCCCTTGTGCGTGCCGTGCACCGTATAGGCCATGGCGATGTTGCTCTCGTCCTGCACCAGATGATCGACGGTAACCTTGAGGTCGGGGAACGCCGATCGCATCGTCGTGAAGAAGTCGATGAAGCCCTGCGGGCCGGAACCCTGGTCGGGCGCGGGATCATGGTCGACGACGTTGGGCGCGAAAAGCTCGTTGAAGGCCTGGAGGTTGCCGGTCGAGACGGCTTCGCCCAGCTTCTTGTTGGTCTCGAGGTTCTGTTCCTTGCTCATGAAATCTCCTTTGCGCAGTGATGGACTGCCAATGGCTCACGCCACCGATCGATCCCGCACAATCGAAGTTCTCCGCAGCTAAGCCCCGGGCGCGAGATGCCCTGTCTCGAGGTCCGCGCCCAACGTGGCAGCTCCACCCCTCGCCGCCAACGTCACCGCCAGCGCCAGGACCGCGACGCCGGCGCCGATCCACGGCAGGTGGGCATAGGCGAGGCCGCCGCTCAGCGCGGCACCGCCGAGCCAGGCGCCGGTGGCGTTGCCGAGATTGAAGGCACCCTGGTTCAGCGTCGCGGCGAGGTTGGGCGCGGCGGCGGCCGCCTCGACCACCCAGACCTGCAGCGGTGCCGCGAGCGCGAAGGTCAGCCCGCCCCAGACGAACAGCGTGATCAGCGCCGGGATGGCGGCGTGGCTGGTCGCCGTGAAGGCCGCCAGAACCAGTGCCGTCCCGACGAAGGCGCCGATGACGGTGCCGACCAGCTTCCAGTCGGCGAGCCGGCCGCCGACGAGGTTGCCGATGGTGATGCCCAGCCCGAACAGCAGCAGCGCCCAGGTCACGGCATGCGGCGACAGCCCGCTGACCTGCTCGAGCAGCGGTGTGATGTAGGTGAAGACCGAGAACAGGCTCACCGAAGACAGCACCGAGATCGCCATCGGCAGCAGCACGCGCGGCTCGCGCAGCGCGACGAATTCGGCGCCGATGCCGTGGCGCGAGCCTTTCAGGTGGCTCGGGATGGCGAAGGCGATCGCCGCCGCGGCGAGCACGCCGATACCCGTCACGACGAGAAAGGGAAAGCGCCAGCCCATCGCCTGCCCCAGGGCGGTGCCGAAGGGCACGCCGAGCACGTTGGCGAGCGTCAGGCCCGAGAACATGATCGCCACCGCCTGCGCTTTCTTCTTCGGCGGCACCAGGTCCCGCGCCACGACGCTGCCGATGCCGAAGAAGGCGCCATGCGCGAAGGCCGTCACCACCCTGGCGACCATCAGCAACGCGTAGGACGGTGCGAAGGCGCAGCCGAGATTGCCCAGGATGAAGATCGCCATCAGCGCGAGCAGCGCCGTCTTGCGCGGCAGGCGCGACGTGGCGATGGCCACGAGCGGCGCGCCGAACGCCACACTGAACGCGTAGCCCGACACCAGCAGTCCGGCCTGCGGCACGCTCACGGCGAGGTCGCGCGCGACGTCGGGCAGCAGGCCCATGATGATGAACTCGGTCGTGCCGATGCCGAAAGAGGCGAGCGCGAGGGCGAGGAGGGGGAGAGGCATGACGCACGCTCCGGTTCGAGGACGGATGCTGCAATGCAATATGCGGCGCGTCCGACGCGAGGGAACCGGCGATGCGCGCATGCCAGCGTCACGGACGGGCGGCGGCGGCCTGTTGCGCCGCCGGAGGGTCGTCTAAGACCGACGCGCCTGGAGGATTCTTCGTGGCGCCGATCGCCTCGCCCATCGAACCGTCCAACCCGCCGGAGGATGCGACGGCCGGCGCCATCGCCGACGTGGCACGCGTCCGGCAGCTGCTGGTCGCCTCGGCGCGCCGTCGCGCGGCGATCAGCTATTCCGAGCTGCTCGACGCGCTCGGCCACCGCTTCACCCGCCCGAAGATGCGGGCGCTGTGCCGGACCCTCGACGCCATCGACGCGGCCGGCGCCGCCTCCGGCGAGCCGGAGCTCGCGGTGCTGGTGGTGCGCGAGTCCGACGGCCTGCCCGGTCAGGGCTGGTGGACCGGCGGCCGCCCGATGCGCGAGGGCTACGAGGGGCCGTGGACCGGGCCGGAGGCGTCGGCCTTCGTGGCCCGGCTGCAGACCCGGGCGTTCGCCCATTGGGCGTCGCCCCGGCGCGGCGGGTGACGCCCCCTCAGTAGCGGTACGCGTCCGGCTTGTAGGGCCCCTGCTCGGGCAGGCCGAGGTAGGTGGCCTGCTTGTCGCTGAGCTTGGTCAGCTTGGCGCCGACCTTGTCGAGGTGCAGCGCGGCGACCTTCTCGTCGAGGTGCTTGGGCAGCACGTAGACCTTCTTCTCGTACTGGCCCTGCTTGGTCCAGAGCTCGATCTGCGCCAGCGTCTGGTTGGTGAACGAGGCCGACATCACGAAGCTCGGGTGCCCCGTGGCGTTGCCGAGGTTCACCAGCCGGCCTTCCGACAACAGGATGATGCGCTTGCCCGACGGCAGCTCGATCTCGTCGACCTGCGGCTTGATGTTCGACCAGCGGAAGTTCTTCAGCGCGCCGACCTGGATCTCGGAATCGAAGTGCCCGATGTTGCAGACGATGGCGCGGTCCTTCATGCTCCGCACGTGGTCGACGGTGATGACGTCGACGTTGCCGGTCGCGGTCACGAAGATGTCGGCGCGCGGCGCGGCGTCCTCCATGGTGACGACCTCGTAGCCTTCCATCGCCGCCTGCAGCGCGCAGATCGGGTCGATCTCGGAGACCAGCACGCGGCAGCCGGCGTTGCGCAGCGAGGCGGCCGAGCCCTTGCCGACGTCGCCGAAGCCGGCGATCATCGCCACCTTGCCGGCCATCATCACGTCTGTGCCGCGGCGGATGCCGTCCACCAGGGACTCGCGGCAGCCGTAGAGGTTGTCGAACTTCGACTTGGTGACGCTGTCGTTGACGTTGATCGCCGGGAACAGCAGCTTGCCTTCCTTGGCCATGATGTAGAGGCGGTGGACGCCGGTGGTGGTCTCCTCGGTGACGCCTTTGATGGCGGTGCCGTTCCTGGTGTACCAGCCCGGGCTCGAGGCGAGCTTGGCCTTGATCGCGGCGAACAGCACCTCCTCCTCCTCGTTCTCGGCCTTGTCGAGGAACGCGGTGTCGCCGTTCTCGGCGCGGATGCCGAGGTGGATCATCAGCGTGGCGTCGCCGCCGTCGTCCAGGATCATGTTGGGGGTGCCGCCGTCCTCCCAGTCGAAGATGCGGTGGGTGTAGTCCCAATAGTCCTTGAGGCTCTCGCCCTTGATCGCGAACACCGGGGTGCCGGCGGCGGCGATGGCGGCGGCGGCATGGTCCTGCGTCGAGTAGATGTTGCACGAGGCCCAGCGCACGTCGGCGCCGAGCGCCTTCAGCGTCTCGATCAGCACGCCGGTCTGGATCGTCATGTGCAGCGAGCCGGCGATGCGCGCGCCCTTCAGCGGCTGGCTCGCGCCATATTCCTCCCGCGTCGCCATCAGGCCGGGCATCTCGGTCTCGGCGATCGAGAGCTCCTTGCGGCCCCAGTCGGCGAGTCCGATGTCGGCGACGACGTAATCCTTGGGCGTGTGGGTCATGCTGTGCGGCTCCGTGGGTTGGGCGCCTTTTAGCAGGGGTCGCGGGTCCGGGCAATAAACATATAAGCATTTCCTTATGTCGGCTGACGCCCTCCTGAGCGCCGGACCCTCCCGCGTTCACACACCCCCTTTTTGCGTCGCGATGCGGCGCGGCTTGGCCGTATCAGCGATGATTATAGGCAGAAATACCTTAGTCGCCAAGAGGTTCCGGGGCGCATCCTCGCGCGCCGCAGTCAGGACCGCTCAAGACCCCGCGCCGCATCCTCCCGCGCACAGCCGGGAAGGGGGACCATGCGTAGCATGGTGGAGGCGGCCGCCGCCTCTCCCATCATGACCCGTAGGGCGCGATCCCCCGGAAACGTCGAGGCGCCGGCCAGCCCCTCCGTCCTTGCGAGCCGAAGGCGAAGCAATCCAGGGGCCTCGAGCCGCGATCTGCGGGATAATTTCCCCGCCGCCCCTGGATTGCTTCGCTCCGCTCGCAAGGACGGCACCGTGGCGCGTGGCGCCCGGCGCGGATCGCTCGAGGATCGCCTTGGATGGCACGGCGGCAGGGCAACCATCCGGATTTAGCTGTCCATGACGATGCCGAAGGCGTCGCCGGCTCCGCCAGTCGCCGACCACTGGCTCCGTCGTCCCGACCGGCTTGCCACTGCTGTGGAAAGACTGTGCGCGCCGCGGTACCGCACGTTGTCGTCAGGAGAGGTGGCACGAGTTCGCCGTTCTGCCAAGCCACATGGGGCTTGAGGTAGCGACCTAGCGAAAAACCGCCGCGAAACCCTTGACCATCGCAAATGTTCTGTGTTCGTTCTGAGCGATAACACGTCGAGGTTGCCAGAATGAGCGAATCTGCAACACATACACCCGATGCTTCGCTTGCCACTTTCCTATCGCACCAGAAGCCAAGGTGGGCTGCGAACAGCGAAAGTGTTGCCATCGGTGCGCATCGTGAGGGATCGAGCCAGAAACTATTTTCTACCTACCCTTGGATTTTCGCAAATCGATTTGCGACAGTGTTTAGGACGGTCAGTCTGATGGCCGCTATTAAATTCGACACCCTAATCGATGAGTCACTCGCCAAGATAACCACTATTTCTCAGCTTAAGCACCTCCTCAACAAGCGCGTCCTTAGCTTGATTAACGACTTTGAAGATGGAAAGTGGCAGTATAATCGATTCCAGAATTATTTATGGGACAACATTGCTCAAACAGCATTATCCGAGCGGGAACGCTCAGCATTGGTCGATCAAAGCCATTCTAGCTTAGTAGCAGCTGCACAGAACTTGAGACTTACCGACAAGGATGAGGTTGGGCAGGGAAGTGAAATCGCTGAGGTATTTCTTTATGGAGTCATGAGGAACCACTATAAGGCCTTGCCTGTGGTGCCGAAGATTTTCTACAAACAGAATGTCCAAGATAACGCGAAGGGCGCCGACAGCGTACACATTGTGGTTGACGCCGGCCAAGTCGACTTCACGCTTTGGTTTGGCGAAGCTAAGTTCTACAACTCAATAGCAGATGCTCGATTAGACGCTGTCGTTGCTTCAGTCTACGCAAGCCTGGAGACCGGAAAATTAAAAAAAAGAAACGCGATAATAACGAATGTCTCTGACATTGACTACTTAGCTATGCCGGACGCTCTCCGCACCAAAATCAAAGCAGCGCTCAGCAGCCAGATTTCGATTGATCATTTGAAGTCGAAGATCCATGTTCCTATCTTGATCATCCATCAATGCGCGCAAACTGCCGCATGTCTTGGCTTATCTGCGGCTTACAGGCAGGCAATTATCGCTCATCATACCGAGAGGGCGGAAGCATATTTCAAGAGACAATTTGCAAAATCTTCATCGGTTTACAAATATACTGATATTAGTTTTCACTTCATACTATTTCCGGTTCCCGACAAGAAACTTATTGTTGATGCGTTCATTAATGCAGTATCGTTTTTTAAGGGCGCAATCTGATGGAAGTGTTCGCGATTTGCTCCGAAGTGAACGACCTGATTGAGAATGGCAACGACTTTGCAGCACGCAACCTGTTGATCAGACTGCTAAGCGATCTCGATCGAGAGAAAATACCTTATCCGCGAGTTCTTAACCAGTTGGTTCGATCGACGGGGCTGTTTCCTTACCTTCAGCTTGAGAGCGCCTCATGGGATCAGAAATTTGTCTATCAGGCATTTGCGGTAGACGTTGGGAACAGAACTGCCACCTTGCATCGAGAACAATCGACGGTTTTGTCAAAACTCCTTGATGGAAAGAGCATAGCGGTCAGCGCACCGACAAGTTTGGCAAAAGCTTTATCATTGATGCCTTCATAGCAACCAAGCGGCCTGCAACGGTCGTAATCATTGTCCCGACAATCGCGCTGATGGACGAAACTCGCCGTCGGTTATACAAGAAGTTCTCTCAAGATTACGGCATCATCACCGCTCCAGACACCCAACTGGAAAGCCGCAATATACTGATATTTCCGCAGGAACGGTCTTTTGGCTATCTTCAAGTTCTTAAAACAATTGATTTGCTAGTCATAGACGAGTTTTATAAAGCTAGTGTCGAACATGATAAGGAACGGGCGCCGTCACTCATCAAAGCGATCTTGTATTTATCTCAGCGTGCTAAGCAAAGATACTACCTTGCGCCAAATGTTAAAAACCTAACAGACAATGCGTTTACGCGCGGTATGGAATTTATCGAATTATTGGACTTCAATACGGTCTACTTAGAAAAACACGAACTGTTTAGGGATATTAAAGGAGATTATAACAAGAAATCTGATTCGCTTCTTAATATCATAGCCCCGAGGACGGAAAAATCATTAATCTACGCTGGGACATACGGCGAAATAAAAAGGATTTCTGCACTTATTATCGAGCGAATGGATAAAGTTGATAGGCCGCATACAAACCACTTCTCGCGGTGGCTTCGATCTAATTATCAAGCAGACTGGTCGGTCGCTGATCTAGCCGAACGAGGTGTCGGGGTCCATAACGGACGGATGCACCGCTGCCTAAGCCAAATACAAGTGCGCCTGTTCGAGCATGACAAGGGGTTTGATAGCATTGTCTCGACCTCCTCGATCATCGAGGGGGTGAACACATCTGCGAAAAACGTTGTCATTTGGAAAAGCAAACTCGGTCAGCATAATCTGAAAGACTTCACATACAAAAATATCATCGGCCGTGGAGGCCGCATGTTCAAGCATTTTATCGGCAACATTTTTCTATTGGATGCTCCGCCCGCCGAAGAAGATCCTGGCTGCAAATTGAACTCCCCGATACTGTTCTAGGTGCTCTTGATGAAAATAGAGATCGAGAAAGCCTGACGGATAGTCAAATAAAAAGGGTGGTCGAATACAAATTACAAATGTGCGAAATTATCGGAGCGGAGAATTTTGCCCGACTAAAACGAGAGAACGTTCTCCAAGATAGCAACGCAAACTTTTTGCTCGATCTTGCTCGGGGAATGAAAGATCGTCCAAGTGACTGGAGGGGTTTGGGATATCTCAACTCTGAAACTCCCGGTGATTGGGATAGAATGCTTTATAAGGCGATACAGTTGAAGCCTTCAGGGTGGGATGCGCAGTACTCAAAAATCGTGGCTGCAACAAAAGCTCTTGCCCAAAACTGGAGCGTCGGAATCCCCGTCATCTTGCGCGACCTTGCATCTCTTAAAATCGACATTGAAGAGTTTTTTCATCTGGAAAGAATAATCACGTTTAAGCTATCTGCGTTGCTAAGTGACATCAATGAACTTCACAAGATTATTATCAATCCGAAGGTAGATATCGGCAAGTTTATAGGCAAGACCAGCCACGCGTTTCTTCCTTCCACTGTTTACCATCTTGAGGAGTACGGTCTTCCGCGCATGATCGCAAGAAAGCTTCATAGCTCCGGCTTCATCGACTTTTCTAGCGAAGAGTTAGATCTGCGAAGCGCTCTTAGTATCCTGCGAGAGATCGACTCGAATGTAGTCTCAAAGATCGACACCCTGAGCGCATTTGACAAATACATCTTGCGCGTCTTTGTCGATGGTATAACGCCAGAGCGCTCGGCTTCAACCTAGCGCTTACGGATGTTGTTTCAACCGCCCCGCTCAATAGCCAGCGGTCTCCTGTCTGGTCGGCGCGCGATTTCAGCACATGGCGACGAGGTCACCGTCTCGACTTTCAAGCGGGCACGAGCCCGGATTGGCGTTGAACCAAACCCCGCACGTTGTCGCGGCACACCCACCCCCTCACCCCATCCGCGCCTCCCGCACCGCCGCGAACCGCTCCCCCTCCCGCAGCAGCCTCACGCCGCGATACACCCTGGCGTGGTGCAGGTGCTCGCGCGTGAGGCCGTGCCGCAACAGGCGGGCGGCGAGGCGGCGTTGGGTGCCGGGGGGTTCGCCTTGCGTGCGGGTGAAGGCGCACCACGCGGCGAAGAGGTCGCCGGCGCTCTCCAGGCTGGTCGGGGTGAGGTCGCACCATTGCGCGAGGAATTCGCCGACGAGGTCCTCGCCGGCGAGATAGGCGTCGGTGGCGCGGGCCACCGCCTCCGGCCGGATCAGCCCGCCGCTCTCCCCCGGTTCGTCCAGACTTCGCGCCCAGGCCAAACACCCCTCGATCATCCAGCGCAGGATGGCGGGGGCTTCTGCGCGCAATTTCGCCTCCAGCCGGCGGTCGGGCACGGCGGGCGCGTGGGGGAAGGGCACCAGGCAAAGGCGGCGGCGCAGCGCGGCGTCGACGGTGCGCAGCACCGGGCGGTGGTTGCCGGTGACGAGCAGCTTGAAGCGCGGCGTGAAGGTGAAGGGGTCCTTGCCCGGGAAGCGCGCGGTGACGGGGTCGCCGCCGGTCAGCAGCTTGAGGCGCCCGTCGGCCCAGACGCGGCCCTCCTCGGTCTCGCTGGCGGTGACGAGGCGGGCGCCGGCGAGCATCGCCACCTCGGCGGAATGGGCTTTGCCGCCACGGCGCGCGGCGCCTTGCGCCAGCAGGTCGGGCGCGGCGACGGCGGCGTAGCTGCCGAAGAGGTCGCGGACGATGTTGACGAAGACGCTCTTGCCGTTGCCGCCCTCGCCCAGGCCGAACAGCAGCGCGTGCTCGCAGGTCTCGCCGGTGAGCGCATAGCCGCAGAAGCGCTGGAGGAAGGCGGTGCGCTCCGCGTCGCCGTCCATGGCCTCGTCCAGGAAGCGCCGCCACAGCGGGCAGTCCGAGTGCTCGGCGGGGGCGACGGAGGTCGAGCGGGTGATGCGATCGGCCGGGTCGGCGGGGCGCAGGCGGCCGGTGGCGAGATCGACCGTGCCGCCAGGCGTGCCGAGGCGCCAGGGGTCGGCGTCCCAGGCACCGGCGTGGGCGAGTTCGGGCTCGGATCGGGCGCAACGCTCGATCGTCGCGACGAGGGCGGAGCCGGGATCGTCGTGGCCGGCGGCCCGCAGCGCCGCGCGGACCGGCCGCGCGACGTCCGGCGTGGGCCGCCAGATCGCGCCGTCGAAGGCGAACCAGGCGGTGCCGTCGTGGAGCAGCGTGCCGGCGGAAGCCTCGGCGAAGCGGCGCGCCGCCGCGTCGGTCGTGATCGGCGCGCCGGGCGTGGCGGGCGTCGCCGCATCCTCGCGACGAAACGTCTCCTCGATCGCGGACCCGTCCGGAAACTTGGTCCAGCTGTGGACCCAGCCGTTCCCCTTATCGGTGAGGGTGACCTCACGCGGGATCGTGGGATCGTTGCGGAAGGCGTCCTCGACGCGCGGCATGATGAGATCGTCACCCATGAAACGGTAATTATGCCGTTTCCGCGCGACGTCAAGGCCGGCCGTTCGGCCGGCGCTACGCCGGCAGCATGATTACCTTGGTCTTGACCGTCGTGCGCGAGAACAGGTCGAGCATGTCCTGCGTGAGAAGGCCGGTGCAGCCGCTGGTGATGCCGTTGCCGATCGTCGTGGGATCGCTGGTGCTGTAGATCGTGAACAGCGTGTATTGGCCGTCGCGGTAGAGGTAGAGCACGCGCGCGCCGAGCGGGTTCTCGATCCCCGGCGGCATGCCGGCGGCGTATTTCCTGGCCTCGGGCTGGCGCGCGATCATCTCCTTGGGCGGCGTCCACACCGGCCATTCGGCCTTGCGCCCGACATAGGCGTCGCCGCTCCACAGGAAGCCGGCGCGGCCGACGTTGGCGCCGTAGCGGGTGGCGTTGCCGTCGCCTTCGATGCGGTAGACGTAATGGTTGTGCGGATCGACGATGATCGTGCCCGGCGCTTCCTTCGTCTCGTAGCGGACGGTGGCGCGGAGATAGTCTGGGTTCATCTTGCTGACGTCGGCGGCCGGCACCGGGAAGCGCTCGGTCGGCACGGCCGCGTAGAACTTGGCCGTCGCGGCGTAGCGGGGGTCCTGGTCCTCGACGCAACCCGAGAGCGCGAGAGCCGCCAGGCCCGCCGCGGCGCCGATCGCGACGGCCCGCCGGCGGCAACGCGGCGCTGCCGCTTCGTCGTTTCGCCCGACCTCGGGGCCGCTCTGCGCACGCATGGTCACTCGCAAACTCGGGTTACGTCGGCACGGACCACGACCGCCGATTGCGGCATCACGTGGGCTCGGCGGTGGTCTCGACGCAATCGCCGAACGGGTGTGGCCCGGAGCACACAGGGGTCGGCGCCGCCGGCGGCGCGTTGCTCCGCCGCCGCGTGCCGTGTAGGCACGGCGTCCACACGACGGGCGGAGGATATGGCGGACACGAGCGGGCGGATCGACGTCGCCATCTGCCTCGACGCGCGGATGCTCGACGCCGCCTGCGTGATGGTCGCCTCGGTCAAGGCGCACGCGAGCGCGGCGCGGCCGGTGCGGGTGTTCGCGCTGACCGATTTCGAGGCGCCGGAGCTCGCGGCGCTGGCGGCGGCGATGAACGACCCGACGTTCGAGCTGGTGCCGCTGGCCGTCACCAACGTGCACGGGCATTTCCCGATCCGCGACCACATCAGCGCCGCGACCTACCTGCGCTTCCTGCTGCCGGAGCTGCTGCCGCAGGTCGACCGCATCGCCTACATCGACGTCGACGTCGTGGTGAACCGGCCGCTCGACGCGCTGTTCGACACGCCGCTCGAGGGCTGCGCGCTGGCCGCCGTGCCGGACTATCCGATGCTCGTCGGCAGCCGCACGTGGCCGACGTTCTTCATCCCCGCGACCGGCGGCAAGCTGCGCTTCCACGCCTATGTCGAGCGCGTGCTGGGCCTCGCCTGCGCGCCGGGGGCGACGAGCTACTTCAATTGCGGCGTGATGCTGTTCGATCTCGCGCACTGGCGCGCGCACGACGTGGCCGGCCGCGCCATCCGCTATCTCACCGAGAATCCCGGCGTCTACTACATGGACCAGGACGCCCTCAACGTGCTGACGGCCGGGCGCTACGTCCGGCTCGACGCGCGCTGGAACGCCTTCGCCAATTGCTGCTTCCCGGCCTACGTCAACGTGCTGGTGCGGCTGACCGCGGCCGGCCGGCGTTGGGAGGCGGTGCGCGCGATCTGGCGGCGCGAGGCCTGGATCATGCACTACGCCGGCGCCAACAAGCCCTGGGCGCCGCACGAGCCGGCGACCCCGCGCGACGCGCTGTGGTGGCGCTACGCCGCGCTCTCGCCGGTGTACGAGCGCATCGCCGCGGCCTACCGCGCCAGGGAGACGCCGGAGCAGCGCCGCCGCAGCAAGATCCCGGCGGCGACGGCGCTAGCCGCCTGACCGCGGGCCCCGCAACGGCGCGCCGCTCCACACACGAAGGAAGCCGGAGAGCCACGGCCCCAGCGCGTCACGCGCAGCGCCCCCGTGCGCGACAAGCGCCTGGGCCAGGCGCGAGCGGCGGCGCCAGCCGCGCGGCGCCTCGGGGTCGCGCAGGTCGAGCCGGATCAGCAGCGCGACGAGGTAGAGCCTGAGCCAGATATTGGGCGCGAAACGGGCGGCCTGGGCGACGAGATGATCGACGATGACCAGGCGCGCCCGCGCGTTGCTGTCGCCGGCGCTGCCCGGCTTGAAGCAGAGCGTGCGGTCGAGCTGGGCGCGCTGCGTGTAGATGTTGCCGCCGTGGATCCGATAGGCGAACACCGGCTCGTCGATCAAAGCGCTGCCGCTCAGGGCGCCGATCGCGTGGGCGAAATACATGTCCGTGCCGGTACGCAGGCGCGCCAGCTCGGGATTGTCGGCGAACAGCAGCAGCGCGTCGCGCCGGTAGCAATTGCCGGATGTCGGCGACCAGATCCAGCGGGTGTGCAGCGGCGGCACGCGGTGGATGCGGCCCTCCAGCCGCGCCGCGGTCTCGGCGAAGAGGTCGGGACCGGCATGCCGGAACGGCCGGAAGTCGCGCGGCTCGGGCCGCTTGCGGCGGCGGATGTAGCCGTTGAAATCCTCGCCTCCGGCGACGACGACCTGGCCGTCCGCCACCTGCAGCATGTCGCCGGAGGTGAAGCCGACGTGCGCGCGCAGCGAGAGGTGGGCGTAGACATGGGCCTCGACGCAGCGCGGCAGCAGCAGGTCGTCGGCATCGACGAAGATGACGTAGGCCCCCGTCGCCCGCGCCAAGCCGTCGAGCGAGGCCGGCGTCTGGCCGTCGTTGCCCGGCCGGCGGACGAGCGTGACGTCGCGATCTTCGCGCTCGAACTCCGCGAGGATCTCAGACGTCTCGTCGACGGAGGAATTGTCGACCAGGATGCATTCGACGCGGGGATAGGTTTGCGCCGCGACGGTGTCGAGCAGCGCGCGCAGGAAGCGGCCGTAATTGTAGTTGACGATGACGATGCTGACGAGCGGCAGGTCGATCCCGGGCGCGAGCGCGCTCACGAGCGTGTCGGCGGCCCTGGGGGCGCGGTCGCGGTTGCGCCGGCGTCCCAGGGATTGTAGCGGAAGCGGCCCTCGCCGCGACCGGAGACGTCGAAGACAATCATGAGCCTCGATGGACCCTCGTTGGACGCGTCGTTCTTGCCCGATGGCGCAGGCCGCGGCAAGGTCGCCGCAGGGACGCGCGCGATCGCGATCATCGCCAACGACAAGGTCATGCACTGGCTGCTGCCCTTCCTCGAGAGCTGGAAGGCGACGAACCCGACGCTGCCCGTGCACCTCATCCCCTACGACGACCAGGTCGCCCGCACGCGCGAGGTCGCGGCGCTCTACGGCGTCCAGTTCTCCGACATCGACTGCCGCGAGCTCGATGCCCTGTCGAAGAAGCTGTACCCCGTCAGCTTCGGCAAGCGGTTCCGGCTGCGCAAGCTGCTGAGCCTCGCCCTGCCGCTCGACGAGGTGATCTACTTCGACGTCGACATCATCCTGTTCCGCGACCTCAAGCCGGTGTTCGGCCTCATCGAGCCGGGCGTCACCGACTTCATCGTGGTCACGCGGACCAACGAGTACGTCTACAACAAGCGCAGCCACGACATCGACTACCTGCGCGACGCCTTCACCTTCAACGACGGGTTCTTCGTCACCTCGAACAAGGTCCTCGACGTGCAGGACTTCTACGACGCCATGGAGGCCGACGAGCGGACCTTCGATGCCGTGCGTCAGCGCGGCGGCCTCTACGCCCAGCCGCTCACCAATTTCGTCGTCCACCGCAAGCGGCTGAAGATCAAGGCGCTCTACGACGTGGTGCCCGGCGCGTCCGGCGAGAGCTACCACAAGGCCGACAACGTGGTGTTCGGCGACGACGGCCCGATCTGCTCCTACAACGGCCAGGTCTATTTCGCGCATTGGCCGGGCGTGACCGGCGTGCCCAAGGGCGGCGTCTTCGACGAGGCCTGGGCCACCTACGCGCGCCTTGCGGACGCCCGCGTGGCGAAAGCCGGCCTGTGAACGAAGCGCCGCCCGCGCCGGCGCCGGGGTTCGAGCCGCACGGGTTCGAGTTCGGGCTGCCGCTCGTCAGCATCGTCGTGGTCAACTACAATTACGCGCGCTTCGTCGGTGCCGCGATCGAGTCGATCTTCGCGCAGACCTATCCCAACATCGAATGCGTCGTGCTCGACAACAGGTCGACCGACGACAGCCTCGCGGTGCTCGCCGAGCTGGTGCGCCGCTTCCCTGCCCTGCGCGTCGTCGAGCGAGCCGCCAACGCGGGACAGGCGGTGGCCTCCGTCGAAGGCTTCGCGATGACGCGCGGCCCCTACGTCGTGCTGTTCGATGCCGACGACGTCATGCTGCCGGAGTTCGTCGCGACCCACGTGGCGACGCATCTCTCGCTCCGCATTCCCGTCGGCTTCTCCTGTTCCGACATGTTCCAGACGCTCGGCACCGGGCTGGTGCTCGGCATGTTCGCACCGCTCAACGACTATGTTCGCTCCGGCAAGGGCCGCCGCGACGATCTCGTTCGCCCCGTCGACACGACAGAGCCGGCGCTGCCGCTCGCCGTCCTGCCCGCGGTCGACGCGGCCCGCGTGCATTACGTGGCACCGCGTCAGAGCGACTGGGCCTGGGCCTCGATGTCGGCCTTCCTGTTCCGGCGCGACGCGCTCGACCTCGTCATGCGCTGCGACGCGCTGAAGGGTTTGATGACGAACTTCGACGTGTTCGTCACGCGCGGCCTCAACGTGCTGACCGGCAGCGTCGTGATCGATCGCACCCTGACGGTCTATCGCATGCACGAATCCAACGTCTTCGTGCGCCACCCCCAGCTCGACGGCTGCTTCAACTTCGCGCGCGGCGGCCGCTACGACGAGGAGCAGACCGCGCGCCGCATGCTGATCGACCATTGCCTCGACAGCCTGCCCGAGCTTTCCGAGAAGCTCCAGGACCGGCGCCGCCTGCTCGACGCGATCCGCACGATCAACGACGTCAATCCCGCGCTGCGGGGGGCGGAGGGACGGGGGTCGTATGCCGCCAAAGCCTTCCTGCGGCGGTTGCCGATGTTGCGCCGGCTGCTGGCGCGCGGCGAGTTGGCGATCTGGGCGATCGCGCTGCGGGTGTCGCCGCTGCGTCTCGGCGCCCGGTTCTAATTCTGGGTCTCCACCACGGGGGCGCGCGGGAAACGGCCGCAATCGTCGATGACGATGGATGATGAGGGCGCGGCGACCCGACCGACAGCGGAGGTGGGGTCGAAGGTCCGTCACGGCCCAAGTCGAAGGCGAAGATGAGCGGCAACCCCTCGCCGTCACGGCGCGGGTCTCGTGTATTTCAGGCCGCTCGACGGCGCACCTCGAAGGGTCCGGATGGTTGCACTCCTCATCTGCCAGATCGCGCGCGGATGGTCGTGACCGTCTATTCGCCGCTCTTCGCCGTGATGTGCATGTCGGCCCTCGTCGCATTCGTCAGTCTGCCTTTGTTCAAGGCCGCCGACGTCGCCCCGACGTCGGGCGGTCGCCGGGTCGCGACGCTCGATGGCCTCCGGGGCCTCCTGGCTCTGTCGGTCTTCCTGCACCACGCCATCGTCAACTACCAGTACCAGCGCACCGGCGTCTGGACCGTGCCGCCGTCGACGTTCTACGCGATGCTCGGCCAGGGCGGCGTCGCGCTGTTCTTCATGATCACCGGCTACCTGTTCTGGACCAAGCTGCTGCTCGAGAAGGGCCGGCCGCGCTGGACGCAACTCTTCATCGGCCGGGCCTTCAGGATCGGTCCGCTGTACCTTCTGTTCGTCGCGCTGATGGTCACGACGGTCTTCGCCCAATCGCACTGGCGGTTCGAGGGGACGCTCTTCGGTTTCGTCAAGTCGCTCGCCTTGTGGGTGCCGTTCGGCGCGCTGGGGCCCGGGCCCGACCTCAATCATCTGACGAACAGCTCGGTCAGCATCGGCGGCGCGACGTGGAGCCTGCAATACGAATGGGGTTTCTACGCCTGCCTCGTGCCCCTGGCCTTGTTCGCGCGAAGCAAGGTCGTGTCCATCGTCGCCTGCGTCGTCGGCATCACCGTCTCGCTCGCCATCGTGGCGCTGTTCGTGCGGCCGAGCCTCGTGGCGCCGCCGCTGGTCTGCGCGGCGACCTTCCTGGCCGGCATGACCACCGCCGCCGTGCAGAACGTCGCCGGTCCCCTCGCCGTGCCGCAAAGATGGACGTCCGCCCTCGTGCTCGCCCTGACCTGCGCCGCGCTGTCCTTCTTCCCGTCGGCCCACGGCGCCGGCCCCGTCGCCGTCCTGGCCCTGATCTTCGCCCTGGTCGCATCGGGCTGCAGCGTGTTCGGCCTCCTGGTCGGGCGCAGCGTCCTGCGTCTCGGCGACATGAGCTACAGCCTCTACCTGTTGCACGGCGTGGTGCTGAGCGCCGTGTTCTCGATCGATGCCGTGAAGCGCTTCGCCCTGCTCTCGCCCGAGCGATACTGGGTCGTGGTGGCGCTGTGCGGCATCATCCTGGTCACGCTCTCGACGGTCTCGCTGGTCGCGGTCGAGCGGCCTTCCATCGCGCTCGGTCGCGCGTTCGGTCGCAAGATCGCGGCGATGCGACTGCATTGGACCACGCGTGCGGTCGGGGTCGAGCAGGCCGAGCCACGGAGCGGATGAAGGGCGGTCGAAGGCCGCCCACGAGCTAAGCTCGGATCAACGAATCGAAGGTCAGCCTTGTCCGCCACTCCGAAGCTTTCCGTCGTCGTCGCGACCTACCAGATGCGCCGCGAGGCCTATCGGACGGTCTACTCGCTGACGCGGGGACAGACGGACGTCGAAGCGGCGGACTACGAAATCGTGGTCGTCGACAATGGCTCGCCCGACCCCGTCGACGACGCACTCTTCGACACGTGCGACGCCGCGGTGCGGGTCGTGCGGATGCCGGACCCGACGCCATCGCCCGCCGCAGCCCTCGACCATGGCGTGACCCTCGCGCGCGGCGGCATCATCGTGAGCATGATCGACGGCGCCCGCATGGCATCGCCCGGCTGTATCGCCTGGACCCTGAAAACCTTCGATCTTTTCGAACATCCGATCGTCACCGTGCCGTCCTGGCATATCGGTCCGGACGTCCAGAACGTCTCGGTGTCGCGGGGCTACGACCAGGCCGTCGAAGACAAGCTCTTCGACACGATCGATTGGAAGAGCGACGGCTATCGCCTGTTCGACATCAGCCGATGTCTCGATCCCTCGTCGTCGCGCGGAGGCTGGTTCGGTGCGGCAACGGAATCGAACTTCATCGGACTTCGGCGCGACGATTACGAGCGGCTCGGGGGGTTCGATCCCGCGTTCTCGTCGCGCGGCGGCGGCATGGTCAACCTCGATTTCTTCCTGCGCGCCTGCGAGACCATCGCCGGCCCGGTCGTGTCGCTGATCGGCGAGGGCACCTTCCACCAATTCCACGGCGGGGTCTCGACCAACGTCAAGCTCGAGGACCACCCCTGGGAAAGGCTTCACGAGGAATACCGACGCATCCGCGGCAAGGATTATCGCTGGCCGGATTATACGCCGGTTCAGCTCGGTCGGCTCGGAAGCCACGCCGCGCGGTGGTTGTCGCGCAGTCGCGACGCGCTGACGGACCTGCCCCGCCCGATCCATTGGCGAGAGCGCGTGACGAGGGCGGCCGCCGTGCTCCGCGGCCGACTTTAGAGTCAGGCGACGGCGTCGTCTGCCAGCGGTGCCGCGCGGATGGCTCGATCCGAGACCTCGATGCCGAATATCGCCGCGATCCGCCCGGCTTCCGTGGTGGCCTCGATGCCGTGGCCGCGCAGGAAGAGATAGAAGGCGCCTTCCGAGAGGTCGACCTCACGCCGGTGCGTGGCGACGACGTCGCCGACGAGCGCGATGCGGTCGCCGTAGCGCCGCCGCACCTCGGCGCTCAACAGGAAGTCGACCGCCCACCCGCTCACGCCTTCGGCGAAGACGAAGCCGCAGGTCTCCAGCGCGCGTCGGGAGATGACCGGCATCATGATCTCGATCGCCGTCAGGCCGCGTACGCCGGAACCCGCGCGAGGCTGCTTGACGATCTCGAACGCGCACGACGACTCGGCCGTGAGGGACGCTTGCGCGAGGTCGAGCCGACGCGCGGCGAAGATCGCGAACAGGCGATCGATGTCGGCGGTGGCGATCTCGATGTCGTCGTCGAGGAACAGGACGGAATCGTAGGCCAGCATGATGTCGCGCGCCTCGGCGAGCAGCTTGCGGATCGCGGTCGTCTTGGTGCCGTGCTGCAGGACGATGTAGTCGGCCGCCTCGTCGTGCCGAGTGGCGCCATCGTAATAGTTGATCATGACGTCGAACGTCTTGTCGGTCCGGTGCGGATTGACGAAATCGACCGAAGCCTGGACGAACACGAGGTATCGCGAGCGCGGCCGCGCGAGGCGCCGCGGGATCTGCATGGTCAGCGACGCGGTGAACGCCTCCTGGCGCTGCCTGACCGCGACTTCGTCGTTTGGAACGACGATCTCGGGCGAGGCGAAGCACTCGAACGCGAACTCGCGCTTGTCCGGTCGATAGAACGCGACGACGGTCTTGAAGAACGTCAGGTCGAACGCCGCGGACGGACGGACCTCGCGCGGGAAGCCGCGACGCCAGAAATGGACGAACGGCGAGAGACGCGCGTCGGCCGCCTTCATGCCGTGGGCGCGGTACCACACCGGGTCCATCTGCGGACATGGGCCGACAGGCCAGAGACGTTCGTCCCGCAGATAGGCGGCGAGCCCCCGCCCGCGTGTGCGCTCGCCGACGATGACGGGATCGTAGAAAGGGTTGGGGCGGTGACCGCGGCCTTCGCCGCTGCGGAGGTAATGGACCAGGGAGAAAAGCAGCGCCTTGCGCGTGCCCAGGTATCGATTGGCGTAGGCCGAGTGCATGAACACGCCGCTACGAAGGATCAGCAGGTAGTCGCGCAGGAATGACATCACGTCGCGGTGGGCTCTGCGCACAGATCGGCCGGAGCGCGGGGCTCGAGGCCTGGCCGAGGGGGCCAAGCCGTAGCGCCCTTGCTCCGCATCGGCAATGGCGGCGCCGCGGATGCCCGCGGCCTCATCGCGCGGCGCGCCGCGCAGCAAAACCGCGCTTCGCGCGTTCGGCGTCAGGTCACTGAAGGACGGTCGGATGATGCGGAGTGCTGTGCTCGGCCTGCTTGTCGCGGCGACGCTCGCCGGGCCGACCTGCGCCGCGGCGCGCCACGGCCGCCGCCATGCCGCACGCCACGCTACGGCCCATCGCGCTGGCCCTGCCGCGGGCCGGCCC
>CAXTVT010000042.1:27363-28870 GCA_964247745.1 uncultured Beijerinckiaceae bacterium | reverse complement strand
GCTGGTAGAGGTTGCGCGGCATGTCGATGTCGAGCAGCACGAGGTCGGACGCCACCGTGATGGTCGCCCCGGTGCGCCCGACGGCATCGACGCTGGTGACGCGGCCCTGGAACAGCACGACCGAGCCGAGCGGCGGCGCGCTCCAGCTCGTCAGGAACGCGCGCTCTCGCCGCACCAGGCAACCGTCGAGCACGCCGCGATGGATCGCCTGCAGGGCCGGCACCCCGCCGATCGTATCGGTGGGCCGCGCCGCCAGCGTGATCTGCTGCTCGTCGACGTCGAGACCGATCGCGCATTTGAAGGTGAGGCCGTCGATCAGCAGCGAATTGGCGAGGAAGACGGTGCCGCCGAGCGTGACGGGCACGTCGGCGTTGGTGAGCGTCAGCACCGTGCCGGTGCGCAGGGTGAGCGTGTAGCAATCGGCCATCAGCAGCGGCGCGTCATGCGCCGCGCGTGCGGCGGCGAGCGCTGTGACGAGGGCGGGCGGGGCGGGGCGCATGGTCTTTCAGCCTTCGTTGCCGTTTAGCGGTTATGATAAAGTTGCCGTGGGAAGGTGCATTGAAATGTTGGTCGACTCGCCTCTCGACGCATGGGGCCAAGCTCTTTTCGCACTGGTGGCGATCGGCCTGGGCCTATCAATCTGGCTCGACATGCGACTGACTGCGATCGTCCGAAGACACATTCCAGGGACCTACTCGAAGGACCTGCGAAAATGGAGATTTGTAAGAGCCCATCTCTTGGATCCCGAGATTTGGGCGATTTATTTCAGGCTGAACCTCCTGGGAGATTTTTGTCTCGTTGGCGCTGGCATTGCCATTTTGCGCTCATTTTCTTCTTCGGCACATGATCGAGCTTTAGGCTGGATAAGCTTAGGTGGCGGAATTGCAGGTTTCAGTTTTCTTTATGCCAACTCAATGAAAAGGCGTCGCTGATCGTCGCCTGCTTGAAGTTACGGCCGCACGCTGCGGAACTTGAGCGACTGCACCTGCCACAGGCCGGCCATGACGTTCTCGAAATCCTGTTGGTCGTCGAGGAAGCGGCACAGGAAGGCATAGCCGACGTCGGCGACGACGGCGGCGCCGGCCGCCGGGGCGGCGGCGAAGGCGAGCGTGTTCGGCGCCGCCAGGCTCCAGCCCGTGGTCGTCGCGCCGCCGACCGTCACGTTGGCGAGGCTGGTCGCCCAAGACACGGTCTCCGTCGTGCCGCCGAGCGTGCGCACGACCGAAAAACTCGTGGTGACGCCGTCGCCGGTGGCGATCGGCTGGCGGCTGACGGCATTATCGGTGGGGTCGACGTAGAGGAACGGCGTCAGTTGGCCCTGGCAGGCCAGCACGAAGCCGAGCAGTTGCTGCAGCGACGCCGCGCCGAGCCCGCCGTTGGACGCGCCGCTCCCCAGGGCGTCGAAGGTCAGCTCGAACTCGTAGAGCGTCGCCGCGTAGAGTGGGCTGCGCACCTCGCGGCCCGACACGTGGCTCGCGACGCGCGTCGAGAAGCTCGGGCGCTTGTG
>CAXTVT010000042.1:7210-27263 GCA_964247745.1 uncultured Beijerinckiaceae bacterium | reverse complement strand
CCTCGCGGCCCGACACGTGGCTCGCGACGCGCGTCGAGAAGCTCGGGCGCTTGTGTACCGACCAGCCCTGTCCGGGCAGCTGTGGAAAGGTGGGGGGCGGCATGGCGGGGCTCCAGGCTTTATCGTTCCGGGTTCGCCGGGCGCGCGCCGCGGGATGACAAGGATCAGCGCACCTGCCTCACCGCCAGCAGGCCCACGGCCGCCAGTGTCCCGGCAAACTCGTCGGCGTCGAGCTGGTCCTCGGCGAAGCGGCAGGGCAGGCTTGCGCCGAGCCCAAGCTCCGCCGGGACCGGTACGGTGAAGGGCAGCGCGTCACCGCGGCGCGCGGCGTAGAAGCCGGCGAGCGCCGCGAGATCGGCCGGCACCAGCACGTCGAAGCGCAGCTCGGCCTCCCACAACGCCGTTGCCTCGCGCCCGGCGCGGGTCTCGCGGCCGCTGACGTGGGCGGCGACGCCGGTGGAAAAGGTGGGGCGCCACACCGCCGTCCAACCAAGGCCGTTCAGCGTCGAAAACGCCGACAGCGGGCCGGAGACAGGCGGCGGATCGGCGGCGGCCGGGGCCAAGGCCGGCCCTTTGCCCTCGATCCAGGTGCCGCTGGCCCAATTCGGCGCGTCGCCCCAGACCGAGAGGGTCGGGAAGGCGGGGAACGGCCGCGCCGGCTGGACCATCGGCACGCCGGTGGCGGAGACCGCATTGTGGCCGTCGACCGTCCAGTATTCGATGAGGCTCTCGCGGGCGAGCGCCGCCAGCGCATCGTCGCGGCGCGGCCGCCACGCGTCGCCAGGCACCGCGTCCCAGGCCGACCAATATGGCGTGAAGCTCTCGCTCGAGCGCGGATCGTAGAATACGTTGGGCTGGTTGGTGCAGCGGTCGACCGAGGGGAAGCCGTATTCGGCGAAAGCGATCGACTTGGCCTGTGCCACCCAGCGCGATGGCGCGCCACGTGGTACCGTGCCGGCACCGTCACCGGCATCGTAGCAGGCGCGATGTTGGGTGCCCCACCACCAGCGAAGCTGCTTGGGCGCCAGGATCTGCTGGCCGGCGGCATAGGCTGTGCGGATCTGGACGAGCCGGTCACCGGCCGGAAGGCTGACCTGCTCGGCCGTGCCGTCGGGGTTCGGCCCGCGGCCGAGATTGTCGCCGTCGGCGTAGAACCAGGCGAAGTACAGGCCGCCCTCGACGTTGGCCTTGAGGTAGGCCTTGCTGTAGCGGCTCGGCGGCCCGGCAAAACTCCAGCTTTCCGCGTCGAGGCCGCCGTCGCCGCTGGTCCAGTCGGACAGCGGGAGGTAGTCGTCGAAGGCGACGAGATCGATCGAGGGACGCGCCCAGAGCTGATCGAGGTGGGGCCACAACCCGCCGGAATCGGCATGCGTGGCGCCCATCCAGCTCGACCAATCGGCGGAATAGCCGACGAGATTGTGCAGCCCGCTGGGATCGCGTGTCAGCCCGGCGCCATCGAACACGCTGCGCACGTCGTCGGCGAGCTGGCCCAGGCCGTCGACGAAGGGATAGTCCCAATTCGCGGTTCCGTCGGCCGCGAGCGTGCCGCCCGGCGTCCAGCCCGGGCCGCGCATCGCCTCGAGGCCGCGCAGCTCCGAGCCGATCAGGAAGAGGTCGACGCCGCCCGCCAGCACGCACAGGTTGGCGTAATGCAGGATCATGCGACGCCAGGTCCAGTCCGCCGCCGCACCGGCGTAGCCGACCGCGAGATTCGTCGCATCCCGCGTGAATTGCGCGGGAGTCGCAGTGCCGAGAAACGTGGCGGCGGCCGAGGTGGCGGCCGCCGTGCGGTCGGCACCCGCCAGGCCGATGCGGCCGCGCCAGGGGTAGCCCGGCGCGTCCATCAGCAGGAACGGGTAGAACACGAGGCGAAATCCGCGCGCGCGCAGGTCGCGCAGGCAGCGTACCACGCTGGGGTCGGACGGCGTGCCGCCGTAGACGGCGTCGCCGGCGGCATCGGTCGACAGCGGGATCAGCCCCGGCGACGCCTGGGTGAGGCCGGAGCAGCGCCACGGCTCCGGCGTCCACGCGCCGTTCACCAGCGCGTCGGCATTGCCGCCGGGATAGTTGGTCGACTGATGGACCTTGCATTGCGTGACGTCCGTGGACGAGCCGAACCAGGCCACCACCAGCGACACCGTGGTGCAGCCGGGCAGCTGCGCCTGGAGATTGTCGAGCGCGACCTGAGAGTCGGTGCGCGTCGTGGAGGCGTTCAGGTTGAGCACGATCGGGGCCGGATCGCCCGCGTGGGCGGCGCGGCGCGGCTGCGTGTCGTAGACCCACTCGCCGGAGGCCGGCAGCAGGCACACGCCGACGGGATCGGTCATGGGAAGCTCCTCCTTCTCCCCCTGTGGGAGAAGGTGCCCGAAGGGCGGATGAGGGGTCGGGCAATGCTGACGATACAGGCGGCTCGGTACGCACGCCGGGCGAGGTCACCCGACCCCTCATCCGGCGCTTCGCGCCACCTTCTCCCGCAAGAAGAGAAGGAGTCACCCCAGCTTGCTCAGCCCCAGATGCGCGCCCTTGCGCACGCTGTCGTTTATCGAACGCAGCACGGCCTTGCCGTTGCCGCGCAGGAAGCGGGAGACGTCGCGCGCGTCCATCGCGGCGACGTGGAAATGCGTCTGGTGGTTGACGGTCGCCCCACCACCGCCGCGCCCGGCGGCGTCGCGCATCGCCTGCGCCGGCGCGGCGGGCACGATCATCTCGCCGCGGTGCACCTGCGCCACCATGTCGGCCGGCAGGCTCCAGGCGCCGGCGTCGAACGACGGCAGCGCGGCGGCGGCCGCCATCACGCTGGCTTGGCCGGCGACCGCCGGGCCGGCGGCGGCGGGGCCGAGCACCGGCGACAGGAAGCCGAAGATGCCGGCGAAGGTCTCCGCCGCCGAGGCCAGGATGCTCTTGCCGACGGCCTCCAGCGTGCTCGCCGCGGAGGCGGCGGCGCCCGTCTCGCTGGCGCCGGTGCGCGCGGCGGTGCCGGCCGCCACCGCGGCCGTCTTGGAGGCCTCGCCGGCCTGGGTCAGGCTGGTCTCGGCGACGACGCCGGCCGCCCAGTTGGCGACGGCGCGGATGCGCGCCTGGATGAAGCTCTGCACGATCGAGAGCGCGACGTTGCTCACCGCCTGGCGCAGCGTCTCCTGGCCCCGGATCAACCCGGTGACCTGCTGCGACACGCTGGAGCCGACCTGCTCGAAGGATCGTTTGTAGTCGGTATAAATCTCGCGCAGGTAGGTGCGCTCGATCTCCTGCCGTTTCAGCGCGGATTGCGCCGCGAGCTCGTCGATTTGACGCTGCGTGTTGGCGTAGGCCTTCGCGTTGTCGGCGTAGGTGCCTTGCAGGAACTCGAAGTGGCGGCGCTCGATGGCCTCGCGGTCGCTTTCCAGCGCCAGCAGCGCGTCGCGTTCCGCGTCGTGCGAGATCTGCGAGAGCTGCGCCTCCTCGCGCACCGCGACCTGCTTTTGCTTGACGGCGTCGAGCGCGATGTCGGTCTCGGCCCGGTCGCCGGCGCGGGCGGCGGCCAGCTCCTCGGTGGAGGCGCTCTTCACCAGATCGAGGCGCTGCGTCACGCCGGCGGCATAGGCCTGGTTCAGGGCGGCGAAGGAGCTGCCGACCTGGTCGGCCCCGCTCTTCATCGTGGCGGTGGCCGAGATCACGCCGGCCTGCGCCTCGGCGAGACCGCGCTGCAGGTCGGAGATGTCGGCGGAGAAGGTGATGCGGACATCGTCGGTCATGGGGTCTCGCGAGGTTCTGCCTCTCCCGCTCGCGGGAGACGGCGATGGTCTGAATGAGCGAGCCCGGTCGACGGCGCCTATAACGTGCGCGTCGGCACTCCGACGGCGAGACCCGCTTTCGCAAGCCGCCGATCGAGCGTGTGCATCACGGCGCCTGCTTCCGCTGCAACGGCGAGATGCAAGGCGTCGCCGGCGCGAAGCGCGAGCGTGTGCTGGTCGACAAAACGCGCAGCGGCGCGGAAATGACGACTCGCCACCGGCAGCACGACGAAGGTTTCGGCGATCAGACTGCTGAATGTGGCCAGCGCGGCGGCGCGCCGATCCGGTTCGATCTGCTTCGTCCGCAACTTGATCGACAAGGCGGAGGATACCTCCGTCATGGTCCAATCGCTGATGAGAAACTCGCTCGTATCCTGCTCCGCCAGCCAGGCACGCCGTGATTGCCAGCCGGATGCGTCCATATCATTCGCCGGCGGCTCCGCCCGGCCAGCGCTGGATCAGCGCCCCGATCCCACTCGGGTCCCCCTCATCCCGCGCCGGCGCTGGCTTCACCCCGTTCACGGCGGCGAGGATCGCGGCGACGGAGGGGTGGTGTCGCCACCAGCCCAGCAGCGCCAGCACGTCGCCCATCGGCATGGCGTCGATGGCGTCGGGCGTGAAGCCGCCCTCGGCCATCAGGCGAGCGTAGAGCGCGGACCAGTCGAACCGAGCGGCTGGTCCGCCAATCCTTCCCCCATCCGGGGTTCCCCCGACATCGTTACCGCCGGCAGAAAGCCGCCGAGCCGCAGCACCACGGCGAGCGCGGCGGCGATCTCGCCGGCGCCGGCCTCGAGCTCTCCGAGCGGCGCCACGGCCTCGGGATGCTCGCGGCGCAGCGCCACGCGCAGGATGGCGACGGCGGCGGCGATGGTGCCGGGGGCGCCGCCTTCGGCGAACAGCAGCGGCTCGATCTCCTGCACCTGCGCCACGGTGAGCGGGCGCACCCGCCAGGAGGCGCCACCGAGCGCGATGGTCTCGGGTTGCAGCCGCATCACGAGGCCTCCGCGAAGGACCAGGTCATCACCGTGCCGGTCGGGTCGGCGAAGCAGGAGAAGTCGAACTCCGGGATGACGAAATCCTCGAGCTTGGTTTGGAGCGAGAGCTTCGAGGCGGTGCAGGCGTTGAGCTTCAGCGACACCGCCTGCCCCTGGAACGTGGTGAAGAACTGCGCCTGGAAGGTCGGCGTGGTGCCGGTGAGCTGGTTGGTCACGGCGAACTTCTGGCCGCTCGCCGCCAACGTGTAGGTGTAGCTCAGCAGCAGGGCCTTGCCGGCGTCCGCCGCCGCGAAGCCGTAGACGCCGGCGGCCAGCGCGTATTGCCCGACCGTCGGCGAGGCGGCGACCTTGACCAGCGGCAGGCCGGTCCCGGCGTAGACCACGCCGGCGTCGTCCGTGAAGCCGGCGCTGTTGGCCGGCGTCACCGTGAAGGGGGAGGCGGCGGGCACGGCCGCCGCCTCGGCGAAGGCGGTGGCGAGCTGGCCCGCCTGCGGCGGCACGCCGTAGAACAGGTTGGCGAAGGCGAGGCCCGAGATGCGTGCGACCTTGGCCTTGCCAGTGGTCTTGATCGTGCCGCGCGCGATGGCGATCGGATGCTGGAACTGGCCGTAGAGTTCCTTGACGGTGGCCGCCTCCTCGATCGTCACTTCCTGCACTAGGCCGAAGTTGACGGGGGTGGCGCCGCCGATGTCCGTGCGCGTGCCGATGAGCACGCCCGAGCCGAAGCTGTACATGATGGTCTGCTCCTAGACGTGATCGTTGAGGAAGGCGGTGAGGCGGCGCTGCAGCTCCTCCTTGGCGGCATGGACGTGGTTCCATGCCTCGGTCGATCGCGCGATCACCGAGCCTTGGAACGCCTCGAAGAACCAATGTTCGATGAGGGTGCGCAGCGTCTCCGCGACCTCGGCGGACTCGAGATTGGGCGTGGGCATCGGATATCCTTTCATTGATTTGAACTCAGAACTCTGTGTTCGGGCGCTCACCGGGGATGGCTTGCGGGTTCGGCTATGCCGCCCCGGAACGACAAGCCGTCTCAGGGCAGCACGATCGCGATCGGCACGACCAGCAGGGCGTCGCCGTCGAGATCGCCGGGATCCTTCAGCACCTTGCCCTCAATGCCGCAGCGCCAGGCGGTGCCGCCCAGCGTGCAGCGGCCGAGCGCGGCATCGGCACCGGTGGCAGCCAAAGCATCGTCCAGCGCATCCATGATCGCGTTGAGCGCGGCGGCTCCGGGCCGCCCCGGATCGTGGGCGTCGGCGTAGACGAAGAGGCGCAGCCCCAGCGTGCGCTTCGGTGTGCCGGCGGCATCGGCATAGGTCTCGGCGCCGCCCTCGTGCAGGAAGCAGGCCGGCCGCATCGCCGGCGGCACGTCGCTCCACAGCTTCAAGCGCCGCGACGGCGGCGCGGCCCAAGAATAGGCTTGGGACAGCCGCCCTAGCAGCGCGGCGATCGCGGGCTCCCGCATGGTTGGGCCTCCTTCAACTTGCGCCGAGCGCAACACGCACGACATCCTTCAGGCTGGAGGCGATCTCGTCGCGCAGCGCGTCGAGCGCGCCGCCGAACGGCGCCCGCGCCGGGATGACCGACCCGGGATGATGCACCCGCGCGAAGACGCCACCGGCGAAGGCGAGCGCCCGCGCCTTGACAGGTACGATGTCATGCGGCGGCGTCGTGCCGCCGTATTCCTGGATCGCGGCATAGGCCACGCCGCGGCTCTCCAGCGACACCGCGATGGAGTCGACATCCGCCACGAGATCGGTGACGACGGAGGCCTTCAGCGTACCGGAACGGCTCTGGAGCACGTCGCCGGAGAGGTTGGCCTCGACCTTGTCGAGCAGGCGCTGCTGCAAAGCGGCGGCGCGCGCGGCAAGGGCGGCGGCGACTCGATCGGGGGCGGGCATGATGGATCGGTCTCCGACGGTGAGCCGTTCTCTTCTGGAGCGAGGATTGATGCCGTAATCACCCCATCATCGCGCGACCCGCCGGTAGGGCTGCAGCAGGCGGCTCACCACGTCGGGCATAGCCTTGACCACGAAGCTCGCCGTCTCCTGGCCGCCGAGCGTCTTGGCGCTGACGCCGATGCGGGAGCGGGCGGCGTAGCGGTCGGCCACCCATTCGAGGCAGGCGCGGGCGAGGTCGGCTGGCACGTAGCCGTATGAGAGTTGCACCGCCGCGCCGGCCGAGACCGGCGTGAAGGTGTAGGCGCCTCCGGCCACGGTGTAGGGCCCCGGCGCGCCCGCTACCCCGGTGTCGAGACACCAGGCGCCGAACGGCGCTTGCGCCGTCACCAGGTAGGGCGACGCCGACGGCACCAGCGCCGGCTCGGCGAGCATCTCGTAGCCTGCGCGATAGGTCACGGCCACGTTGCCGACGCCGCGCGGAAAGCGCCCGGCGACGGCGTGCAGCCGCTGCATGGTGCCCGGCGGCGCGAAATCGGGCGGGTCCAACAGCCAGCCGCCGGCGCCGGGCGTCGGCGAGGCGGCGAGCGCCATCCCGTCGACGGTCACGGCCATCACCGAGGTCACCGGCCAGTGCCGGAGCGGCAGACTGGTGCCATGGCCGCACAATGCGTCGGTGACGGTAAGCGGCAGCACGCTGCGGCCGAGGTCGGTCAGGATTGCCGCGCTGATCGCGCTGATCAGCGCCGCCAGCACGGTATCGTCGCCCGTGCTCGTGAGGCCGAGCCAGGCCTTGCAGTCGGCGAGGCTCGCGAGATCCGTCGGGGCGGCCATCAGCCCACCCTCAACCGTTGCCGATGTTGGTGATGACGCCCATCGCCGGCGGGAAGTAGTGCTGCAGCACCTCGTCGGCATACACACCATATTCGTACCGCCGCGTGCGCAGCGGCCACTCGATCTGGTAGTAGTCCTGCCGCGTGCGGATCTGCATGAGGTTGCCGATTCCAGCGAGCGGATAGGGCAGCATGCCCGTGGTCAGCAGCATCGTGCCGGCGGGCATGTTGGGGTGCACCTTGATGTCGATGGCGCTGCCGCCCTGCATCGAGAAGCGGTTGAGGTAACTGCGAACCATCGTGCCGCCGCCCCTCAGGTCGTCGGAGGTGAAGCGCATCGCCGTTGCGGCGGCGCCGCTGACGATCTTGCGCGAGACGTTGAGCGCTTCCTGCGAGGACACCCAGATCGTGTCGGGCGATAGCCGGTGGCTGTCCCACATCGTCTTGAGCGTGGCGTCGATCTCGAGGATGCCGCCGCTGCCGTCCGAGGTCAGCGGCGTGCCGGCGCCGGGCGTGCCTTGCGGCTGCACCGTGACGGTCGCGCCGGATCCGGCCTTGAGCGCCTGGGTCAGCAGGCCGTCGAAGGCCAGCGCGTTGATCGAGTTGTCCGCCGTGCCGAGCGAACTCGCCGTCTGCGTGCCGCCGGCCACGCCGTTGATGACCAGCGAGGCGACGGAGGTGAGCGCGCCCAGCACCTCGGCGCCGGCCGCGCCCCAGAACCAGGCGTAGCCGAGCGCGCCCGGCACCGGCGCCACGGCGGCGCGTACCACGTGCGTCGCGTTGCCGTCGTTGGCGGTGGTGATCGTGGCGTTGACGGAGCGCCGTGCCGCGCCGCCGCCGAACGTATCCGAGGTGCCGTCGGCGTTGGTGCGGGTCACCGCGCCCTGTACGCCGCCGGCGATCGAGGCGTTGACGAAGCCGTCGTGGGTCAGCGCCACGGCGACGACGGAGAGCGCGGCGTTGGCGGCGAGGCCGCCGCCGGTGCCGATGTCGGCGAGGACCGGCGTCGGCGTGGTGCCGAGCGGCGACGAGCTGTTGCCGCCGAGGATCATCGCCTCCTCGCCGAGCATCAGCGATTCCAGCCCGGTTTTGGCGGCGATGGCGCGGATGTCGTCGAAGCCCTGGCCGGCGTATTGCGCCTCGAAGTCGACCGAGGTCTCGACGCCGAGGCCCTTGTAGGCGGCGGAATAGTCCGTCGTGGCGACGGCGAGCACGCCGCCCCGATTGGCGTTGGAGACGCCAAAACGCAGGCCCTGCGTGTTGATGGCGGTGACCGCGCGCCAATTGGCCTGGATGCCGCCGCGGCCCGACACGCGAGGGATCGCGTTCCGCAGTGGCGTGAGCACGGGATAGAGGAACTTCGCGCCGAGTTCGAGATCGTAGAAGGTGAGGCCGGAGGTGGCGGAGGCGGCCTCGGTGAAGGTCGACTTGTTCAGCGTGCCGAGGGGTTGCTGCTGCGCGGCGCGCAGCGAGGCGAGGACGTCGTCGGTGGTGGCGGTCATGGGAGCTCCTTGGGTCGTGGGGATGCGTTCCTTCTCCCGCCTGCGGGAGAAGGTGGCCCGACGAAATCGGGCGATGCAGGAAGGGGAAGGCGTTTCGGCCAAGCGTGGAAGAGGGTTCCTTGTCGGAAGCACCCTCATCCGACCCCGCGTCGCGGGGTCACCTTCTCCCGCTGTGCGGGAGAAGAAAGAGCCTACCGCGCTCGGCTCTGCGCCAGTTTGATCGCCAACAGGCTCAGCGTCGCGGGATCGGCCAGCATCGTGTCCAGCGTGGCATCGATTCCGTCCTCGTGCTTGGCGACGAGGCGCGAACCGGCGGCGTAGGGCAGCGGCAGCGGCTGGTCCTCGATGCGCTTCAGGCGGGCGTCCATGCCGGCGAAGGATTCGGCCAGGCTCTTCGCCAGCCCCGAGCCGAGCGCCTCGACGCGCCGCGCCAGCGCGCCGTCGAGCTGCGCCACGGCCGTGCCGAGCCGTGCCAGGTCGTCGCCCAGCGCCTTGGCGAGGTCGTCGTGCGGCGACGAGACCTTGATGGCGTGGCAGGTGGCGCCGAGCGCGACCGAAGTGTCGTGCATCTCCTGGATGCGCGTCAGGTCCGCCGCGCTGTTGCGCGCGCCGAGCTTGGCGAAATCCGCTGGGTCTCGCGGCGGCTCCGCCTTGAAAGGCAGCCACTCGCGCGCGCCATCCGCCTTGACCATCTCGAAGCGTGCCTCGGCGAGGCAGGGCAGGTCGACGAGCGAGATCTCGTGCGGCTCGGCGGTGTAGCGGGTGGCGCCGGCCTCGTCGGTCCAGCGCCGGGCGTAGCGGCCGCCCTGGCTGAAGCCGGTGTAGACGCCCTCCGCCACCTTGGCCCATTCCGCGTCGTCGACGACCTTGGCGCAGATCTCGATCTGGCGGGCCTCGTCGTTGAAGCCGATCGCCGTGACCTTGCCGGCGGCGACCTGTCCGTGCATGGCGCGCAGGTTGCCGTAGGACTTGCCGCCCGACGTCGCGGCGATGTCGGCCGACCACTTTTCGTAGAACGGTTTGGTCGAGGCGTAATCGCACACCTCTCCGGCGCGGTCCGGCACCTCGGCGGTGGCGAGGCCGTAGACCAGCCGGTTGGCGGCATCGACCTTGGTGATGGGGATGGCGAGGCGCAGCATGGAGGGGTCCTTCTTCGGGGCTTGTCGTTCCGGATTCGGCTGCGCCGCCCGGAATGAAGGGATCAGGAATTGGCGGGCGCCAACGGAACATACCCGCCCGTCGTCAGCACCAGCGGCGTGTCGGCTTCCGGCTCGCCGAGCGGGTCGCGGCCAAGCGCTGCGCGGGCCTCGTTCAGAGTGAGGATGCCGCGCGACGTGTAGCTCGATAGCATCTGCTCCTGCGGGTCCATCGTTCCGGTCGGGGACCAGACCAGCTCCAGGCCCGGGTCGAACTCGGCCGCCAGCACTTCGTCGACCAACGCCTTGATCCAGGCCAGGATCGGGGCCAGGCCCTCCTCCTCCGACAGCGTCTTCTGCACCTCGGCGGTGACGCGATTCATCTGGCTGACGAGGGCCTGCGGCGACACCGAGAAGGCGAAGCAGACGAGCCGGGCCAGCCAATCGTCGAAGATCGTCTCCGTTGTCTAACCGTCGGGAAAATCGATCAACTGGGCGATTGCTTCGCGAGCAGGGACATGACGTCCGATTTCGTCACGAGATCGCCATCCGCTGTGACGTGCAGATAGTCATCGGGAATTTCGTCCAGCCGATCCCGTGCCGAAGGATCGCCTGACTTTGCCAGTAGAGTGACGTGAAAAAACTTCGCGTCCATGGCCAGGATTGGAAACGAGGTCATCTCGGCCTCGTAGCCGCCCCCATTCATGACAACCAAGGCTTCTTTCTCGCGTCCAAGCTTGATCAGGACGCGGGCTAGATCATGTTGGGCAAGGGATTGTGAGTTGTATAGATGTCCTCTCTCGCGCAGAAGATCGATCGCTTCGCCGTAGGACGCCTGCCTCTTGAGCGCATCGACACGCAAGTACGTTTCTTGCGAAAGGTCATCGGAAGTAACGGCATTCTCTCTTCCATTGTCCAGCAACGCATGGACGGCTGGCCAGTCTTCTTGCCTAGCGAGAGCGAGATATTGATTGCGGTCGATCATCAGACTGCATTTCCTCCGCATGCCTGACTGACGAAACCCATCGCGCAACCGCCCATGGTCGTATGGCCGCCAAGCAATGCGCGATCGGGATGAAATTCGTGAAGATCGAGTAACCCTTGATACAGCGTGAGGGCATCGATCCATTCTTTTTTTCAAGGACGGGTCATGGCGAGGCGTCCAGCGGGGACCTCTCCTGCACCGGCTGGCGCGAAGCGACCGCCCTGGCGATCATCCGCTCCCGCCGGCCAACGCGGATGCTGACCTTCCTGCCAGTTGGTCGATCGTGCAAGCTTTGCGACGATGGGGTTTGACGCCAACCCCACATACCCCGTCGCCGTCAGCACCAGCGGTGCGTCGGCGGCGGTGTCGGGCAGCGTGTCGCGGCCGAGCGCGGCGCGGGCCTCGTTCAGCGTGAGGATGCCGCGCGAGGTGTAGCTCGACAGCATCCGCTCCTGGGCCTCGGGATCGATCGACCCGGTGGGCGACCAGGTGAAGGCGAGGCCGGGGTCGAACTCGTCGGCCAGCACCTCGTCGACCAGCGCCTTGATCCAGGCCAGGATCGGGGCCAGGCCCTCCTCCTCCGACAGCGTCTTCTGCACCTCGGCGGTGACGCGATTCATCTGGCTGACGAGGGCCTGCGGCGACACCGAGAAGGCGAAGCAGACGAGCCGGGCCAGCCAGTCGTCGAAGACCGTCTTGAGCTCCGGCTCCTTGGTCTGGACGAAGCTGTGGGCCACGGCGCCCGGCACGAACTTGGCGCGCCGGCGCTTGCCGGCCTCGCCCGAGAAATAGCTGTCCCAATACGTCTGGTAGGAGGCGATCTGGTCGGCACTCCAACCATCCGGGACGCCGATCAGTGAATCCGGGATGTTGCCCTCGGTGAAATATTCGGTGAGGAACAGCTGGCGGCGCAGCGCGATGTTGACGGTGGCGAGGATCTGCTCGACCGGCGAATAGCCTTAGGCGCGCGAGACCCGCGGGTTGCGCGGGCGGTAGAGCAGGTCGCGCGCGGCGTAGTCGACCGCCGGAAGGCCCTTGAGCACCTGCTGGTAGGCCACCGGCCAAACCATGCGGCCGGCCTCCACGTAGGGCTGCGGCGTGCGACCCCAGGCGTCGATCACCGGCTTGATCGTGGCACCGTCGAGCGGCAGCAGCGCGGCGAGGCGGCCGGCACGGTCGCGCCGGCAATACAGGGCCGGCGCGTCGATGACGAACAGCTCCTCAAGTACGAGGCGCAGCCAGTCGGCCCAGCCGTGGACCCCGTCGGGGCGGCGGAAGAAGGCGGTCGCCGTCGCGTTCGCGGTCCCGTCGATAGTCGCGCCCGGCCGCGGGCCGATGGTCCAGGCCATGCGGCCGAGCTGGTCCTTGCGCGTCTCGATCACCAGGCGCAGCAGGTCCCAGCCGTCGGCGAGGCGCCGCAGCGTGGGAAAGCTGACGGGCTCGTTGGCGCGGGGGCCGAGCGAGAGGTTGAAACCCGCGGGATAGTCCCACTGGCGCCCCGCGACCTCGGGCGGCGCGGCCGGTGCGACGGGGGCGAGCGGTCCGAACCAGCCCGAGCCGGCCGTGCGGGCGGCGTAGGACACGCGGACCTGATAGGGGTCGAGCGTCCACGACGCCCGGCCCGCATTGCGGTCGACCATATGGGTGTGCCTTTGCAGGATGTGGTCCCTTCTCCCCCTTCGGGAGAAGGTTCCCGAAGGGCGGATCAGGGGTTGGGAAAGCTCGCCATGCGTTGATGGCGAAATGCGAGACGGCGGGAGGTGGCCCGACCCCTCATCCGGCGCTTCGCGCCACCTTCTCCCGCAAGGGGAGAAGGCGCCGTGCCGGCGTCAGAGTTCGCCCGCCAGCCGCCGCATGAAATCATGCGCTCCTTGGCCGGGCATCTCCTTGAAGAGGTGCGTCAGCGCCCAGATCGCGGCGTCGGCGTGGTCGGGGCTGCCGGCGCCGGTGTAGCCGCCGCCGGAGAAGGCGCAGAGCTGGTCCTCCAGCTTGGGGAAGCGGCCGACGTGGTGCACCTGGCCGGCGGCGTAGCGCAGCGAGATCGGCTCGGCGCGCACCGCCTTGCCGCGGCTGGCGTGGACGAGGCGCACCGGCACGGCGGCATCGGCCGCCTTGATGACCGCCTCCACCATGCCGCCGCCGAAGTTCTCCTCCGCCACCACGCAATCGGCGGCGAACTCGTGGAAGGCGGTGGCGACGCGGCGGCCCCAGGTCAGCGGCTGCTCGCGGCAGGACCAGTCCGCGAGCACGTAGGCGTCGCCGTCGTGCCCGCGGGCGGCGACGACGATGCCGATCTCGTCGGAGGTCATGTCGTCCCGGCCCTGGGCCCCGGAGGGATCGACCGCCACGACGACGTTGCGGCGCGCCGCGATCGGGATCGCGGCCTCGTCGCGCCGCCCGGCGTCGAAGATCTCGTAGGACCACAAGGCATCGTCGCACTCGTCGACGTAGACGCCCTCGTAGAATCGCTTGCGCTTGCCCTCCGGCAGGGCGGCCAGGCTGGCGATGTACTCGGGCGAGAGGTTCTTGGAATTGTCGATCGGGTTCAGGAAGGTTCGCGCGTATTGCTCGGGGTTGGCCAGCGGCTGCCGGCTCAGCGGGTCGCGCTTCTGTCCAAACAGCATGTTGGTCCAGTGACTCTTGGCGGTTGGGTTGAGGTCGACGTAGGCGCGTTGCCGGATGCCGGGCACCACCTGCGCCAGCCGGGTGAAGGCCGTCAGCGCGAGGTCGTAGGAGATCTGCGACGCCTCGTTGAGGAAGACCGTCGAATATTCCAGGCCGAGGATCTTCTCGACGCGCGAGGCATCGTCGAGGCCGCCGACGGTGATGCGGGATCCGTTGGTCAGCGACCAGAAGCTATCGGTCTTGTGTTCCTTCAGCTCAAGTTCGGAGAAGCACAGCCGCCCCACCATCGGCAACGTCTCCTGCATGATCGAGGCTTTGGCGGCGTTGGCATGCAAACGAAGTACGGCGTGGGTCGAGCCCGGCGCTCGCTCCGCCCGCCCGATGATGGCGCGCAGGATGAGGAAGGTCTTGCCCGAGCGCGTGCCGCCGGCGAGGCAGGTGTAGCGCGGGCCGTCGGCGAGCAGGTCCCGCGCAGCCTCCTGCGCGAGGCTGAACGTCACCGTCATGCTTGGATCGATCCGAAATGTTTGGGGATGCCCAAGCTCTCGACGCAGGTCGGGCTCGGCATGCGCGCATTGGCGGTCAAAAACGATCAACCGTCAACGGGGGCGGAATCGCGGCTCGTGCAGGATCCGTGAGGGCAGACTTGTCCGATCGGGGAAAAACATTCTACGGCGAAGCGCGGTGCGCGGCTCGCCGAGACCGTGCGGACGTCATCCCGCCTGGGAGATGCGCTCCACCACGGCGCCGCAGCGGCCGAGCTTGGCCTCGAGATGCTCGAAACCGCGGTCGAGATGGTAGACGCGGTTGACCTCGGTCTCGCCCTCTGCGGCGAGCGCGGCGATCACCAGAGACACCGAGGCGCGCAGGTCGGTCGCCATCACCGGCGCGCCCTGGAGCGCCTTGACGCCCTCGACCATCGCGACATCGCCCTCGAGCCGGATGCGCGCGCCGAGGCGCGCCAGCTCCTGCACGTGCATGAAGCGGTTCTCGAAGATCGTCTCGTGGATGCGCGAGGAGCCCTTGGCGCGGGTCATCAGCGCCATGAACTGCGCCTGCAGGTCGGTCGGAAAGCCGGGGAACGGCGCGGTCGAGATGTCGACGCAGGACAGGCCATGGCCATTGCGCCTGACGCGCACGCCCTGATTGGTGGTCGTCACCGTGGCGCCGGCCTGGACGATCGCCTCGAGCGCCTTCTCCAGCATCAGCGGCTGGGCGCCTTCCAGCAGCACGTCGCCGCCGGCCATGGCGGTGGCCATGGCGTAGGTGCCGGCCTCGATGCGGTCGGGCAGCACCTGGTGGTAGCCGCCGTGCAGCGTGGGCACGCCCTCGATCTCGATGCGGTCGGTGCCGGCGCCCTTGATCCGTGCGCCCATCGTGGTCAGGCATGCGGCGAGGTCGGCCACTTCGGGTTCGCGCGCCGCGCCGGTGATCAGCGTGTCGCCGTGCGCCAGCACCGCCGCCATCATCGCGGTGTGGGTGCCCCCGACGGTCACCTTCGGAAAGGCGATCTCGGCGCCGCGCAAGCCCTTCGGCGCCTTGACGTGGGCGTAGCCGGCCTCGATCTCGATCTGCGCGCCGAGCTTCTCCAGCGCCATCAGCAGGAAGTCGACCGGACGCGTGCCGATGGCGCAGCCGCCGGGGAGCGAGACGATCGCCTCCCCCATACGGGCGAGCAGCGGTGCGATGACCCAGAACGAGGCGCGCATGCGCGACACCAGCTCGTAAGGCGCGCGGATGTCGACGATCTCGCGGGCGCTGAGATGGATCGGGCGGGCGGCGTGCGGGTCCTCGCCGGCGCGGCGTCCGTCCTGCGAATAGTCGACGCCGTGATGGCCGAGGATGCGCACCAGCATGCGCACGTCGGCGAGATTGGGCACGTTCTGCAGCGTCAGCGTCTCGCGCGTCAGCAGCGAGGCGATCATCAGGGGCAGCGCGGCATTCTTCGCGCCCGAGATCGGGATGGTCCCGCGCAGCTCGTGGCCGCCGACGATGCGAATGCGATCCATTCCGCCCTCATTCCTTGCCGGCCGGCGGCGGCTCGAGCGCCGCAGCCTCCGGCGCGCCACCGGTCCGGCCGGCCTTGCGCCGCTTCAGGTTGGCGCGCAACGCCTCGGCGAGACGCTTGCGCTTCTCGGCCTCGGCCTTCTCACGCTCGTTCGACCGATCGATGCGCTTCGCCCCGTGATGCCGCCTCTTCCTTAGGATGTCGGATTCGCCGCCACAAGCCAGCGTTGGAACCGGTGCCGTGTGGCGCGGATTTTGTGCTACAGGGTGCCATGGCGGCAACGGGGTGCCGAGACGATGCAAAACGACGGGGCTCTCAGCGACGATGACGTGCGGACCTACCGGGTCGGGCAGGACCGGGCCGGGCGTTGGCTGGCGATGGAATCGCATGGTCGCGGCGGTGGCATGTTTCCCTCGCGCGAGGCGGCGATGCGCTTCGCCGGCAGCGAGACGGCGTGGCGCGACGGTGCCGTGAGCGAGCCGGACCGGCCGATGGCGTTCGCCTGAGCGGTTTCGCCGAGAGGAAGGACGCATGGACGACACCTCCGCGCGACACGTCGGCGATCTCTACGACAGCGATTTCTATGGCTGGACGCAGCGGCAAGCGGCTCTGCTCAAGGTCGGCGATATTGCCGCGGCCGATTTGTCGAACATTCTCGAGGAGATCGAGACGTTGGGACGCAAGGAGGTCGCGGAGCTTCGATCGCGTTACACTGTCCTGGCGACCCATCTGCTGAAGCAGAGGTTCCAGCCCGCCAAGGCGGGTCGAAGCTGGCGCACGACGATCCTGAACCAGCGCATCGCCATCGCGCGCCATATGGCGGACAATCCGAGCTTGAAGTCGAGGGCGGATGTCGTCTTCGCCGAGGCCTATGCGGACGCCCGGCTCATCGCCGCTTCCGAGACGGGCCTCTCGAACGAGACGTTTCCCGTGGAGCCTCCGTTCGATCGGCAACGGGCCGTAGCCCTTTCCTGAACCACGGGCATGCCTCGCCGGGGCGTCGCGGAGAGCGGAGCGGCGTACGCTGCTTCGGGATCGCTCGCGGGGCATATCTCTATGTCCTCGTGCCTGTTTCGCGGGGAAGCAAGTTCGCTATTACCCTCCTGCCGCGCCGAGGCGCGCCAACACTTCCTCGTGAAGCCGCTTGTCGCCGCAGGCGATGACGTCGCCGCCTTTGGCGGCGTCGCCACCCTTCCAGTCCGTCATGATCCCGCCGGCGCCTTCCACCACCGGGATCAGCGCGACCACGTCGTAGGGCTGCACGCCGGATTCGACCACGCAGTCGACGTGCCCGGCGGCCAGCATGGCGAAGGCGTAGCAATCGACGCCGTAGCGGGTCAGCTTGGCTTCGGCCTCGAGCCGGCGCAGCGCCTCGAGCTTGTCCTCCCCGTAGAGCAGCGGCGAGGTGGTCATCAGCGTCGCCTCCTTGAGCGTCGGGCATTTGCGCGTGGTCAGCCGGCGGATGCCGCGCGACAGGCCGAGGCCGGTGCCGCGCCATTGCGCCTTGGTGCCGTCCCCGACGAAACGCTCCTGGGTGAAGGGTTGCACCATCATTCCGTAGCAGGGCCGGCCGCGATGCAGCAGGCCGATCAGCACGCCCCAGGTCGGCAGGCCGGAGATGAAGGCCTTGGTGCCGTCGATCGGGTCGAGCACCCAGACGTATTCGGCGTCGGGGTTCTTGGTGCCGAACTCCTCTCCAACGATGCCGTGATCGGGAAACTGCCGCTCGATCATGCGGCGCATCGCGACCTCGGCGGCACGGTCCGCCTCGGTCACCGGATCGAAGCGGCCGCCTTTGTTCTTGTCCTCGGTGCCGATGGCGGTGCGGAAGAACGGCAGAATCGTATCGGTCGCGGCATCGCCGAGCCGGTCGACGAAGGCGGCGAAGTCGACTGCGGCCATGGAGGTCTCCTGCGGGAAAGCGGTCCGCGCGAGGCGCCATGCCACGCCGTCGGTACGGCCGCAACGGCCGCTTCGCTCGGGAACGTGGCGCGCTCGTGCAGGAATGCCACGCTGCGGCGAAACCGGCGACGGCGGCCTTGATCTTTGTGCGGTGCACATTCATATTATTGCGGTGCGGCAGGGCTTTGCTGCCGCCGGATGCCCTCCTTGGGCGTTTCCTCCCTAGACTTGGGCCGCTCGCGCTACGCACGGGCGGCTCCTTTCTTTCGCGGGACGCCGTGAAGGCGGCGCTATTCCGCAGCCGCCTTGCGTGACCCCAGGCTATCGCAGGCCTCCGCCATCACCGCGAGCACGGCCGTGATGTCCGCCTTCACCGCCGCGAAACGGGCGGCGCGCTCGATGGTCCGTTCGTCCATGTAGAGCGAGCGATTGACCTCGATCTGGATGGCGTGGACGCCGGACTGCGGCGCGCCGTAATGCTCGGTGATGAAGCCGCCCGCGTAAGGCTTGTTGCGGTGCACGGCATAGCCGGCCCCGCGCATCGCCTGTTCGAGCAGCTCGACAAAGCTGCCGTCGGCACTGGTGCCGTAGCGGTCGCCGACCACGAAATCGGTCTTGATGCGCCGCTCGACCGTCGCCACCACGGTCGGCGTCGAAGGCATCGAGTGGCAATCGATCAGCAGGGCGTAGCCGAACTGCCGCTGCGCCCGCTCGACGAGGGCGCGCAACGCGGCGTGATAGGGCTTGTAGAGCCGCTCGATCCGCGCGAGCCCTTCGGCGACGGCGAGCCGGCCGGCGTAGATCTCCTGCGAATCACCGACCACGCGGGCGATAGTGCCGAGACCGCCTGCGACGCGCACCGACCGCGTGTTGGCGAAAGGCGGAAGCTTGCCGTCGAACATGCGCGGATCGAGCTCGTAGGGCTCCCGGTTGAGGTCGAGGTAGGCGCGCGGGAAGCGGGCGCGCAGCAGCGGCGCGCCGATTTCCGTCGCACCGGCGAAGAGGTCGTCGACGAAGGCGTCTTCGGAGCGGCGCAGGGCGACCGCATCGAGCCGCGCGCTGTCGAGGAAGCGACGGGGGTAGACCGAGCCGGAGTGCGGCGACGACAGCACGAGAGGGCAGAGCGGCCGCGGCGGCTCGACGACGTCGAACGCCGGATCGAGCTCGGGATCGCCCGCGCCGCCATCCAATTCCGGCGAGGACCCGCCGCCCATCCCATGCATCTCCGCCGCACGACCGAGAGGGAAGCATATATGACAAGGGCGTCGCAACACACCTCTGTCAAAGGCGGCGCGAACGTGGCATCAAGCCCCTCGCGCATCGCGAAATCGTCGCGGAGCGCGCGCGTGCGACGGCGTGCTTCACCGACCTTTAACCACAACGCCTCACCTCTTCACGCATCGCTCGTGGATCTCACATGACAGACCCCGCATGACCGAGTCGGAAAGCATGGTGAACGGCAAGATCCTCCTTGCCGAGGACGACAACGACATGCGCCGTTTCCTCGCCAAGGCGTTGCAGAACGCCGGCTACGACGTGTCTTCGTTCGACAACGGCCTCTCGGCCTACAATCGCCTGCGGGAGGAGCCGTTCGAGCTGCTGTTGACCGACATCGTGATGCCGGAGATGGACGGCATCGAACTGGCGCGTCGCGCCACCGAGCTCGACCCCGACATCAAGGTGATGTTCATCACCGGCTTCGCGGCAGTCGCCCTGAACCCGGACAACAACGCCCCGCGCCAGGCCAAGATCCTGTCGAAGCCGTTCCACCTCAAGGACCTCGTCAACGAGGTGCAGCGGCTGCTGGCAGCCTGAGGGTCGGCGCGCTTTGCTGTTGCGCGCCACCGGGCTTCGCCCTATACCGCCGTCCTCGCTTCCGCTGCGTGCGGACGGTGTGGTGCGCGAGCGCTTAGCTCAGCGGGAGAGCACTTCCTTGACATGGAAGGGGTCACAGGTTCAATCCCTGTAGCGCTCACCACGTTTACTTGCCCGACCTGCCGATTGCTTCAAATCATGCGCTGGGCTCGGCTTGCTTCTGATCTTCTCGGCTTGCTGCGTCACGCGGGTAACGATCGCCTCACCAACCGTTTAGTCGCGACGCCGCTTCCGGCTATCTGATTTTCCTGGACAGCCACAACCTAGGATTGTAAAGCCAACTGCCGATTGGCAGCTAGCGTAGGAGCGTTCTATGTCGGGACGAAATGCGAACATTACGGTGCAAAACAATTCCGGATATAATTGGACGAAGTCGGCTGAAGACATCGAGCATGGAAAGGTGACAAACAGCCCTTCAGATCCAGTAAACAGTGGCGAGAATTGGGAAATCGACGTGTCGAACCACGACGGGCAGACTATGGGTCCTAAAGGTACATATCAGTGGTCGGCAGTATTTGCGAACA
>CAXTVT010000042.1:0-7110 GCA_964247745.1 uncultured Beijerinckiaceae bacterium | reverse complement strand
GGGCAGACTATGGGTCCTAAAGGTACATATCAGTGGTCGGCAGTATTTGCGAACAGCCAGCTTGTCACCATCCTTTTGAGTTGGAACCACCGTTGGAGCGGAGCGACGAGCGCTTATACTCTCAGTAGTACGCCGACAGGCGCGTTATCATCCCAAATGAGTCCAGCCAATCCGACCGGACATGATCAGTTGATAACATTCTCGGTTTCGGCAGCCAGTTGACATTTACTGTCAGATCAAAAAGGCCAGGGGTTGTCTTCCAGCCTCCGGCAAAATTATTGTCTCGACGGACCGATCGCAAGTAGTGCATCTGTCGGTCGGCTGATCACAGCACAAAGGCGCCGACGACCGCGGCGAGGCCGACGGCGATCCAGGTGACGTAGTCGTTGATGAGGCCGCTGTGCAGCGCCTCGAGGTTGCGGAACACCGGCCCGAACGTGCGCCGCGTGGTACCGCGGAACACCTTCGGCAGATCCTCGCGGAAGAGGCTGTAGCCGGCGATGACGATCGACCCGGCCAGCGCCGCCCACACCATCCACTCCAGCGCGAAGCCTTTCGGCAAGGGCACGATCTCCGTCGCGCGGGGCGGCTGCAGGCCGAGATAGGCCTGACCGTCGGGATGGAAGAACGCCGCGATCGCCGTCGTGGCGTAGTGCCGGACGATGTCGCCGGGCACGAAGGCCAGGATCGTCAGCAGCGCGGCCGGCGCCGCCATCAGCCAGAACGGGCGATCGGCCTTCTCCTGCTCCTTCTCGGTGGGCGCGCCTGCCTCCTCGCCGGGATCGGGGCCGAGCCCGAGGAAGATGCGGCCGGTGGCCCGCAGGATCGCGCCGCCGGTCAGTGCCGCGCCGATCGCGAGGACGGCGAACACCCAGCCGCTGCCGCCCTTCTCCAGGCCGGAGCCGATCAGCTTGAAGCCCTCGTCGGTGATGCCGAACGGCAGCCCGCCGAGCACGAGGCCGCCCGCCGCCATCAGAATGCCGGCCGGCCAGATGCCGTGGCGGCCGAGGCCGCGCAGCTCGATCTCGTCGATCGAGGCCCGTGTCGCGAGCAGGATGCCGGCGACCATGAACAGGCCGCCCTTGATGAGCCCGTGGCCGACCATGTAGCTGAGGAAGCCGGCGGTGCCGTCGTTCGACAGCGTCGCGACTCCCGCCAGCATGATGCCGGCGTGCGAGATGGTGGAGAACGCCAGCATGCGCTTCACGTGGCGCTGCTGCAGCGCCATCAGGCCGCCGACCAGCGCTCCGAGGCAGGCAAGCCCGAGGATGATCGTGTGCATCGCGCCGACGACATCGGCGTAGCCGGCGAAGACGGAATTGACGAGCTTGGCGACGCCGAACAGGCCGATCGCCACCATCGCGCCGGAGAAGATCACGCAGACCGGCGAGGGCGCCACGGCGTGGGCGTCGTTGAGCCAGAAGTGGAACGGCACCATCGCCGCCTTGGTCAGCAGGCCGCAGACGACAAGGCAGAAGGCGCCGTCGATCACCGGATCGTGCGGGCTGGCGGCGACGTGCACGGCCAGCGAGGAGAAATCGAGAGCGCCGGCCCGCGAATAGATCAGCCCGATGCCGGCCAGCATCATGAAGCCGGCGAGCGAATTGGTGACGGTGAAGTTGAGCGCGCCGGCGATCGCCGAGCCTTCCAGCTTGTAGCCGGTCAGCGCGAAGGCGGTCACGCTCATGACCTCGAACCAGACGAACAGGTTGAAGAGGTCGTGGGTCAGCGTGAAGCCGACCATCGCGGCCAGGAACAGCAGCATCAGCACCTGGAAATGCGCGCTGATCTTGTCGAAATAGCCCCAGGAGAAGACGAAGCTGCTGGCAAACAGCAGGCACACCAGCGTCGCGATGGTGGCGGAGGCGCGATCGGCGGCGAACGCGATGCCGAGCGTCACGCCGTGGCGCGGCACCCAGCCGCCGAACCATTCGACGATGGGACCTTGGCCGGCTCGCACCGCCAGTGTGGCGCAGGCCGCGCCGGACGCCAGCGCCACCAGCGTGGCGACGATGTCGGGCGCGTGCTTGGGCAGGACATGGCCGAGGATCAGCAGGATCGCCGCGAACGCCATCGGGCCCGCGACGGGCAGCGGAAGGAGGATCGCGTCGGGGATCATGCGTGCCCTGGTCGTTGGAGCAGGTCATGGAGGAGCCGCTCTCGGCCATCTCTCGCGCATATCGGTCCAAGAGCCGTCATGGCGAGCGAAGCGGAGCAACCCAGGGGCGGCGAGAGGAGCAAGATGCCGCCCCCGGATTGCTTCGCCTCCGGCTCGCAACGACGGAGGTGCATCCACCGATTTGGAATCGTTTTCGACCCCCTCATTTGCGCAGCGGCTTCAGCTCGTAGGGGTCCACCGTGCCCTTGCGCTTGTGCATCTGCAGCGTGAGCGCCAGCAGCAGCGCCGAGATGGTGGCGCCGACGACGATGTCGGTCAGCACCAGCGCCTGCACCACGGGGTCGACGGCCGGCGTGCCCGGCGGATGATCGTAGAAGATCGGCGCGCCGGCGTTCCACTTGTAGCCGATCGACAGCAACAGGACGTAGGTCGCCGACTGGCACACCGAGAGGCAGCCGATGAGGTGCACGTAGTTGCGGCTGGTCACGATGCCGTAGAGGCCGACGCCGAACAGCCAGGCGGCGACGAGCCAGGGGAGGGTGCTCATTCGACTTTTCCTTCGCCGGGCTCGTCGTCGCCGGGCTCGTAGGCGCGCGTCTCCTCCATGAACTCGAGGAAGACGAGGCTGAAGCTGCCGAAGACGGCGAAGGCGACCCCGATGTTGTCGACGAACATCGTGCCGCCCGACCATGCGCTCTTCAGCGTACCGAACGGCAGGTAGTTGGAGGCGAACGGCAGGCCGAGCGCCAGAGCCGCGAACCCCATGATGGCGAACAGCAGCGCGCCGCCGCCCTCGCAAATGTCGAGCACCTGCGCCTTGATGAGGTTCCGCCAGCCGCCGTATCCGCCGCCGAGGAACACCAGCAGCAACGACGACGCGGTGATGACGCCGCCCTGGAAGCCGCCGCCCGGCGTCGTCGTGGCGTGGATTGAGACGTAGATGCCGAAGACGAACACGAGCGGCGCCAGCACGCGGCTGACGAGGATCGCGGCATCGGTTCGCGGCGGGATGGTGCGGCCCGGCACCTGGCCCGGATGGCTCGCGGTCTCCTCGCCGCGCGAGCCGCGCAGCAGCACCACCGTGCCGGTCACCGCGGCGAGCAGCATGAATTCCTCGCCCAGCGTGTCGAAGCCGCGATAGTCGAAGTTCACCGCCGTGACCGTGTTGGTGACCTTGCGCTCCTTCGGCGCGAGATCGTTGATGGCGTCGCCGTAAGGAAGAGGATGCGCGCCGAAGGTCGGCATGGCGCCGGCGAGTCGGACGGCGGCCGGCGCCAGCACGACGAAGGCGAGGATCAGCAGCACGAGGCGAGCGCGGGGGCTCACGCGTCCTCGTCCTTGTTTTTCTCGATCGCCATCTCCTGCTTCATGCGCATCGAGGCCAACGCCACCAGGAACAGCAGCGGCGTGGCGGCGGACCCCACCGCGATCTCGGCGAAGGCGACGTCGGGCGCCTGCAGCGCCATGAACAGGATCGCGAGTACGAAGCCGTTGGCGGCGATCGCCAGCACCTGCCGGCGCGGCTCGCGCGACAGCACCACGCCCGTGCCGGCGAGCGCGACCAGGATCAGGAGGATGGGAAGGAGGAGCCTCACATCCGCTCCCCGATCTCGTCGCGGGTGAAGACCGCGCGGGCGATGGCCTGGTTGACCGAGGCGCCGGCGACGAGCGCCACGGCGAACAGCAACAGGATCTTGAACGGACGCTGGGAGATACCGTCCTCGACGAAGGCGGCGATGACGATCGGCAGGCCGGAGCCGAGCGTGACGAAGGTGGCGCAGTGCAGCCGATCCATCGAGGATTTCAGACGGGCGAAGCCGACCGCGCCGAGCCAGGCCGAGGCCACGGCGAGCGCGAGCAGCACGTCGATCGCCAAACCCTTCATCAAACGAGCTCCTTCACAGCCAGCGCTCCATGAAGATCGTGTAGAGGTAGGTGCCGGGCACCGCGAGCAGGGTGACGCAAAGCGCGACATCGATGAACGAGCTCTGATCGAACGCGAAGGTCATCAGCGCGATGATCAAAGCCGCCAGTGTCGACGCCACCTGCACGGCGACGAGCCGGTTGTTGGCGTTCTCCCGCGTGGCGACGTAGACCGGCACCAGCAGCGGCGGCAGCAGCAGGATGGTGGCGACGAGCCAGGCGTTCATGCCGGCCATCGCGTGTCGTCGGAGACGGGCTTGGGCGGGAAGCCGTGCAGCAGCAGCGTGCCGGCGCCCCGGTCGCCGCGGACCAGGAAGGTGCGCGGCGCCAGCGAGACGCCGATGGTGGTCACGGCGCGGCGACCGGCGTCGCGCGGCGTCGCCTCGCCGAAATCGTAGGGCTGGTGGACGTAGTCGCCGCGATGGCGGCCGGCGCCGTGGATCGCGACGGCGACCAGCTCGCGGCCGACGGTGAAGAACTCGGGGATGGCGGCGGCGAGCGGGCGCAAGATGGCGCGCGGTGCCGGGCGCAAGGCGAAATGCTCCTGCGCCACGAGGGACAGACCGACCGCGAGCGCCGTGCCCAGCGTGCAGCAGACCAGCATGCCGATGATCTCGACCGTGTCGGCGCTGCCCGCGAGGAACAGGTAGAAGCCGGCCAGCACGAGCCAGGTCAGCGGCGCCCATACGATCCTGCTCACACCGCCTCCCTCGAAAGCCGGTGCGATGGTGGCACACCCGCCGCGCGAGACCAACGCGTCATCTGAGCCTCAGCTGGGGAAAAGCAGGGCGAGGCCGATCGACAGCGTCACGGCACTGACCGCGGTGCTGGCCAGCACGATCGAGCCGATCTCCGCGGTGGATCGCTTGTAGTTCACGGCGAACAGGATGCCGAAGAACCCCGACGGCAGCGCGCAACACAGGATCGTGAGGCGGGCGACGTCCCACGGCACGCGGGCCAGCCACACGATGAGCAGGCAGAGCAAGGGCTGGAGGACGTTGGAGACGACGACGGCGGCGACCAGGCTCCCGGTGAGGCGGAAGCGCTGCAGCGACAGCACGAGACCGGTAAGGAACAGCGCCGCGCCGGCCGTGGCCTGGCCGATGAGCTTGAGCGAATTCAGCACGAACGGCGGCAGGGCGATGCCGGCGATCGCCAGCACGACGCCGATCGCCGGCGCCCAGACGATCGGCTTGGCACAGGCGCGTCCGAGCGCGACGGCGACGCGGCGCGCGAGGCTGGCGCCGGCCGTACCGCCTTTGGAGAGTTCCAGCAGCGTGAGGGCGAGCGGCGACGGGATCATCGCTCCGGCGGCGATGGTCAGCGCGATGAAGGAGCCGCCCTCGCGGCCCGAGACCGCGGCGACGATCGGCAGTCCCGCGGCGGCGAAGTTCGGCAGCGACACCGTCAGCGCCTGCACGGCGGCATCGCCCATGTCGTCGCCGCGGCGACGGCGGTAGGCGTACCAGCCGGCGAACGGCGCCAGCATGGCGAGCCCGAGCACGGGGAAGGCCGCGCTCTGCTTGAACAGCACCGCGCGGGGCGCGGTGGCCGTGCCCACGAACAGCGCCGCCGGCAGCGCGTATTCCATGACCAGCGTGTTGAGCGGGCCGACGGCGGGCTGGCCGACGCGACCGAAACGTCCGGCGCAATAGCCGAGCACGAGCACGAAGAAGGTCGGCGCCAGGGCGAGGGCGATCGTGTTCAGCATGGGGCTTGTTTCAGTCCGCGCTCAGCCAGCGGCGGATGCCGTCGAGGGAGCGGAAATCGTCGAGCGCCCGACTGTTTCGGGCGCCGAGGCTTTCGGCCATCAGGTGCGCCAGCGCGCCGCCCGGTCCCAGCTCGAGCGCGCGGGTCACCCCGGCGGCACGGCAGGCCTCCATGCAGGCTTGCCATTCCACCGTTTGCGCGACCTGCCGCGCCAGCTTGTCGAGGCCGGCGGAGAGGTCGAAGACGGTGGCGCCGTCGATGCCGCTGAGCAGGCGGCGGTCGGCGGGCAGGGTATGGGCCTCGGCCCGGCGCAGCGCCTCGCGAAACGGCACGATGGCACCGGCGAGCAGCGGCGTGTGCGACGCCACGCCGACGGCGAGCGCCGTAACCTTGCCGGCGCCGGCCGCGCGGGCCGCCTCGAGCGTGGCGCCGAGCGCGTCGCGGACGCCTCCGATCACGATCTGGTCGGTGCCGTTGACGATGGCGACGTGGCTGCCGTGCTCCCGGCAGAGCGCGTCCAGCCTGCCGCGCGGCAGGCCTCGCACGGCGGCGAGGCCGCCCGGGGTGCCATCGGCCGCCGCGTCCATCGCCGCGGCGCGGGCCTCGGCGAGCCGCAGCAGGGTCTCGGCATCGAACACGCCGGCGACGCCCCAGGCGGCCAGCTCGCCGACGCTGTAGCCCGCGATGACGACGTCCTCGTCGATGGCGTCGCGGAGCACGTCAGCGGCCGCGAGCGCCTGCGTGCAGGCCATCACCTGGGCGGTGGCGTTGTCGTGCATCGCGGCCCTATCGGCGCTGGCGGCGATCTCCCGCACGTCGCGGCCTTGCACCGCCTCGGCGGCGGCGAAGATGGCGCCGGCCGCGCGCTCGTCGGTGAGTGCGAACATGGCGGGATGCTGGAACCCCTGGCCCGAGCAGAGCAGCGCGAGGCGTGTCATCGCGGCGTCGCATCGATGAACAGCGTCACGGCCAGAAGATCGGCCGAGCCGCCGGGGCTGAGGCGCCGGGAAACGAAGGCGCGATGGATCGCCGAGGCGCGATCATGCCAGTCCGGCTCCCCGACGCCGCCGGCATCAAGAAAGATCCGAGCCTGCGCCCGGGCGAAGGCCAGGCCCTCGGCCCCGCCTCGATACAGGAGGTTGGTGTCGTCGAGGGCCGCAAGCAGCGCGAAGAAGGCCTGCACGCGGCCGGCGAGCTCCGTCGACGGCCTTCCCCCTTGCGGGACAAGGCTCGGAAAGGGTGGCGGCATCGCCGCGGCGCGTCCCGCTCGAAGGGCCGGCAGGCCAATGCGTAGTGCCGTCGGGAACCCCGCTGCGGCCTCGCCGCGCGCGCCGCCGACGCCGTGACGGGCCATCGCC
>CAXTVT010000041.1:0-28935 GCA_964247745.1 uncultured Beijerinckiaceae bacterium | reverse complement strand
CGCGCCCCCTTTCGTCGTATTCCGGTGGCTGGCGCATGCGCGTGGCGCTGGCGGCCGTGCTCTTCTCCGAGCCCGACCTGCTGCTGCTCGACGAGCCGACCAACTATCTCGACCTCGAGGGCACGCTCTGGCTGATCGATTATCTCCAGCGCTACCCCGCGACCATCCTGGTCATCAGCCACGATCGTGACATGCTTGACGCGGTCTGCGACCACATCCTGCACCTCAACCACAGCAAGCTGACGCTATGGACCGGCAATTACACGAGCTTCGAGAAGCAGCGCCGCGAGCAGCAGGCGATCGAGCAGAAGCACAAGAAGAAGCAGGACGAGCAGCGCAAGCATATGCAGGCGTTCGTCGATCGCTTCCGCGCTTCCGCCACCAAGGCAACGCAGGCGCAGAGCCGCCTCAAGGCGCTGGCCAAGATGGAGCCGGTCTCGGCGCTAGTCGACGGCGAGGTGCTGCCGATCATCCTGCCGTCGCCCGAGAAGCCGCTGAAGCCGCCGATCGTGGCGATGGAGAAGGTCAGCGTCGGCTACGACGGCAAGGCGATCCTCAAGAACCTGAGCCTCACCATCGCCGACGACGACCGCATCGGCCTGCTCGGCTCCAACGGCAACGGCAAGTCGACGTTCGCCAAGCTCGTCGCCGGCCGACTCGAGGCCATGGACGGCCAGGTCCGCCGCTCGTCGAAGCTGGAGGTCGGCTTCTTCGCGCAGCACCAGGTCGATGACCTCGACGAGGGCGCGACGCCATTCCAGTGCGTGCGGCCGCTGATGCCCTTGGCCAGCGAGGCGCAGGTGCGCGGCAAGTGTGCCCAGTTCGGATTTCCGAACGTCAAGGCCGACACCAAGGTGGCGATGCTGTCGGGCGGCGAGAAGGCGCGCCTGCTGATGGGTCTCTCGACCTTCCACGGCCCGCACATGATCATCCTCGACGAGCCGACCAATCACCTCGACATCGACTCTCGCGCGGCGCTGATCGCGGCGATCAACGACTACAAGGGCGCCGTGATCCTGGTCTCCCACGACCGCTACCTTCTGGATGCCTGCGCCGATCGACTCTGGCAGGTGGCCGATGGCACGGTAAAACCGTTCGACGGCGACATGGACGACTACAAGGCGATGGTGCTCGGCACCGAGCCGCGGAAGAAGGCCCCCGAGCCGGTGGCGCTGCGCAAGGCAGCCAACGACACGCCTCGCGCGCCGGCCGTACCGCTCAAGAAGAAGATCGCGTCTCTCGAGGAGAAGATCGCCAAGCTGACCGCGCTCGTCGCACGCGTCGACGAGGCGCTCGCCGACCGGGACGCTTTCGTCGCCGCACCGCAGAAGGCGGCGCAGCTCGCCCGCCAGCGCGGCGAGCTCGCGAAAGCGCTCGAGGTCGCCGAGGACGAGTGGCTGATGCTGTCGGCGCAGCAGGACGCCGCCCAGTGAAGGGATGGCGATGAAGGTCGCCGCCGCGAGACCCACGGTGCGGACGGCATCGCGCTGGCGTGGCCCGTTGCCGGTGGTCGGGATCGTCGTCCTCGCGCTCCTGCTCGCGCTCGGTCGTGCGGCCGGCCCCTATCTCTTCCGGGTCGCAACCCTGGAAAGCGAGATCGCCACCCAGGTCCGCCTCACCACGGGCCTTAGTCTGGCGTCGCCGGCCCATGCCCGCTTCGATCTTCTCCCTTCGCCGCGGATCAAGATGGTCGGCCTCCACGTCAGCGATCCTTCGGGCACGCTGACGATCGACGCCGCCTCGCTCGAGGGCGAGGTGCGACTGCTACCGCTCCTCGTCGGACGGCTTGAGCTCGCCTCGGCGACATTGACGAAACCCGAGCTGGTCATCGACCTCGACGGGCGCGCCGCGCCCCCCGACAGCCTCATCGGCCGGGCGATCCATCCGCGCGCCGGCCTGACATCGAGCGGCGATCAGAGGCTCGGGGTCGTGACCTTGGTGGACGGCACCGCGACGCTGGTGAGCCGAACGCCGCGTCGTCTTCCTCGGTTTTCCGAGATCGACATGACGCTGGACTGGCGCGACCTCGACTCCCCGGCGACTTTGACCGGTTCGATGCGCGCCGCGGGAACGATCACCGATGTCGCCGCCTGGATCGAGCAGCCCTCCGCCTTGATGCGCAGCGACCGCTCGGCAGCGACGCTGCGACTGCATTCCGATCCACTCGACCTGACCGCCAGCGGCGATGTGGTCGGCGCGGCCACGACGAGCTTCAAGGGCCACATCGCCGCCAGTGCTCCCTCGCTGTCCAACCTGATGGCGCTTTTCGGCAAGACCGGAGCCCTGCCCGCGCCTTTCGCCGACCTCGTCTTGAACAGCGATGCCCTCGTCGCGGTCGATCGCGCCGGCACCGTCGCGCTCGACCTTCCGAACCTGCACCTCATCGCCGATGGCAACAGCTACGAGGGCGCGCTCGCCTACCAGGGCGCCGGCACACCGCTGCTGTCCGGCACGCTCGCCACCGATCAGCTCGCTTTGCAGCCGTTCCTCGCGCGATGGCCACCGCTGCTCGGCCCCGCACGCGCCTGGTCCGATGCCACGCTTCTGCCGCAGGGCGCGCCGGGCCCGCTGCGGCTCGACATGCGCGTGTCGGCCTCGCACCTGCGGCTGCCGCCCTTCACCGTGGACGACGCCGCGTTGTCGGTGATGACACGCGGGGATCGCATCGAGATCGGCCTCAACGAGGGGACGGCCTACGGCGGCGCACTCAAGGGGCGGCTCTCGGTCGGCACGGCGCCGGACGGGCTGAGCCTTCGCGGAGCCGGTTCGCTCGCTGGCGCCGATGCCTCGGCACTCGGCTGGGACCTCGTGGGCCGCCAGGTCGCCGCCGGCTCGTTGTCGGGCGCGGGCGCCTTCGAGACGGGTGGCGCGGATATCGCCGCGTTGATGGCGAACCTCAAGGGTTGGGCACGCGGCACCGCCACCGACGGCGACGTCACCGGCCCCGACCTCGGCCTTGGGCTGCGCGCGCTCGCCCGCGGGCGCAGGGACGAGGCGGCGGCGGCGCTGAGCGCCGGACGCACGGCGTTCAGCACGCTGTCCTTCGACCTGCGGCTCGACGGCGGCGTCGCCACGATCGGCGAGGCGGCGATGCAGGGGCGTGACGCGAGCCTGACGGCATCCGGCACCATCGACATTGGGGCGCGCCGCTTCGACCTCCAGGCGGTGGCGGCAACGCCGGAGATCGCTACCTCGGGCCCGCGCGCCAAGCTGCCGCTGGCGATCGACGGCACCTTCGACAAGCCGGCGTTCCATGCCGATCTAGCACCGGCAGCGAAGTAGCAGCGGCAGCCGACAGCCCCTGTCCGTAACGGCGCGGGATCAGGCGAACGGATCGCGATCGAGCCTGTCGGGTTCGTCGATCTCGGCCTCGTCCCCCTCAAGCTCCGCGCTGTAGATATCGGCGTCCTCCTCCGGCGCGGCGTCCAGCGGATCCTCGTCGGTGTCGAGCGGCCCATCGTGGGGCAACGGAACGCTGAACCCTGTCGGGAGGCGCCCATCGAAGAGCCCCGCGCCGCGCAGCTCCTCCAGCCCTGGCAGGTCGCCGATCGCCTCCAGCCCGAAATCCAGCAGAAAGCCGTCGGTGGTGCCGTAGGTGATCGGCCGGCCAGGCGAACGGCGGCGCCCGCGCGGGCGAATCCACCCCGTCGAGAGCAGCACGTCGAGAGTGCCCTTGGCGACGCTGACCCCGCGAATGTCCTCGATCTCGGCGCGCGTGGTCGGCTGGTGATAGGCGACGATCGCCAGCGTCTCGGTCGCCGCGCGCGACAGCTTCGACTTCTCGCGTCCGCTCGCCGAGAGCAGCCATCCAAGATCCTCGGCGGTTCGGAACACCCATTTGGCGCCGACCCGCACCAGGCGGACGCCCCGGCCCTGGTAATCCGCCCGCAGCTTCGCCAGCACGGCGGCGACGGCGACGCCGTCGGGCATGCGCCGCGCGATCTCGACTTCCGCCATCGGCTCGGGCGCGGCGAACAGCAGAGCTTCGGCGATACGCACCGATTCTGCCAGGCGGAGCGCAGCGGCATCGCCGCGTGTCTGCGCGACGTCGGGGAAGAGCCGGGCGATCTCGGCGGTCACGCCGGCGTTCCCGCCACCTTGACCCAGAGCGGTGCGAAGGCACGATCCTGGCGTAGCGCCAGCCTGCCTTCCTTGACCATCTCCAGCGTCACCGCGAAGGCCGAGGCGCGCACGGTGCGGCGCATCGCCGGGGTGACGCAATACGCTAAGAGGAAGGCGTCGAGTTCGCTCCATAGGCCCGTGATCCCGGTCAGGCGCACCAGCGCCTCGCGCGCCTCGACCAGCGACCAGACCACCCGCTTCTTCAGCGTCATGCGCGACAAGGCCTGCTTCTGGCGCTGGCGCGCGTAGGCCGCCATGAGATCGTAGAGGGTGGCGGTGTAGATCGCCGGACCGCCGTCCAGCACCGCCGCGTCGCGGCCGCCGCGTAGCGCGAGATCGCGGCCGACGCGTGGTCGCGCCTCCAGCGCTTGCGCCGCAACGCGGATCAGCTCGAGCCGGCGCAGACGATCGGCGAGCGCGGCGGCCAGATCGCCGGCCTCCGGCTCGTCCGGCTTGTCGGCGCGCGGCAGCAACAGCCTCGACTTCAGGTAGGCCAACCAGGCGGCCATGACGAGATAGTCGGCGGCGAGCTCGAGGCGGACGCAGCGCGCCGCCTCGACGAAGGCGAGGTATTGCTCGGCGAGCGCCAGCACCGAAATCTTCTGCAAGTCGACCTTCTGCCGTCGGGCGAGTTCGAGCAACAGGTCGAGCGGCCCCTCGAACCCGTCGACATCGACGATGAGGCGCTCCTCCGGGAGCACCTCCGCCGCATCCGCCTCGTGTTCCTCGAAGGCCATGGCTCCGTTCCGGCCCGCTCGTCGGCTGGCCGGCAAGTCTCCGCCGTTCAGGCGATGGCCGCAAGCCTGCGATCGAGCTCGGCCGCCGCGTCCACAGGATCGAACGTCGTCGCGCGGATGCTCGCCCGCGCGCGTGCCACGCGCCGCGCAGCAGCGCCGGCCAGCGTCGGCGCCACCGCCGCGACGGCGTGGGCCTCGTCGAGATCGCCGTTGCAGTGCAGCGCCACGTCGACGCCGGCGGCAAAGAGCGCCTCCGCCTTCTCTCGGAACGTGCCCGGCAGCGCCTTCATGCTGAGGTCGTCGCTGAACAGCAACCCGTCGAAGCCGATCTCGCCCCGCACGATGTCGCTGATCACCGTGCGCGAGATCGTGGCGGGCCGTTCGGGATCGATCGCCCGGTAGACGACATGCGCGGTCATCGCCGCAGGGAGGTCGCGATTGCGGCGGAAAGGCTCGAAGTCGGCGCGGCGGAGCTCGTCGAGGGATGCGCCGACGACCGGCAACGCGAGGTGGCTGTCGGCCTCGGCGCGGCCGTGCCCTGGCACATGTTTCATGACCGGGAGCACGCCACCGTCGAGCATGCCCTCGGCCGCCGCGCGGCCAAGCGAGGCGACGATCGCAGGTTCTTTGGCGTAGGCGCGGTCGCCGATCACGTCGTGCGACCCCTCGACGGGCACGTCGAGCACCGGCAGGCAGTCGACATCGATCCCCAGTCGCAGGAGATCGTAAGCCATGAGCCGGGCGGACAGCCGGATCGTCGCGGCCCGCTCGTCGCGATCAGGCACGGCCGCGAAGCGGGCGGCGGCCGGGTACCGCCGCCAGTGCGGAGGTCCGAGGCGTTGGACGCGGCCGCCCTCCTGATCGACCAGCACCATCGCGTCGTCACGGCCGAGCGCGTTGCGTATCTCGCTCGTCAGCGCCGACACCTGCGTGGGATCGACGATGTTGCGCCTGAAGAGGATCACGCCCAGAGGCGCCGCCTCCCGAAGGAAGCGACGCTCGTCGGGTTCGAGAGCCGTGCCGCGACAGCCGCAGACGAAGGCACGGGTCATCGAACGGACGATCCGAGGTCTAGTTCTTGGCGACGAAGCAGCTGCCGCCGTCGGCCTTGAGCTTTTCGCAGAGGCTCACCGCATCGGGCTTGCTCAGGCTGCTGACACGTACCCGGAACACCGACTTGCCGTTGCTCTCGGCCTTGTGGAACCCGAGATGGTGGCCGCCGAGCGGACCGGCGAACTTCTTGGCGAGCCGCGACGACGTCGCCTTGGCGTCGGACTCCGAACCGGGTGCCGCGAGCTGCACGGCAAAGCCTCCGGACCCGGAGGCCTCGGGCTCGGGCGAGACGACCTGCGTGGCTTCGGCCTCGCCGGTATCGGCCGAGGCGACGCGCTGCGGCTTGGGCTTCTTGACCTTGGCGGCGGGCGTCGCGGCGGCATCGTCGGGCGCGTCAGCGAGCTGGTCGATGCTCTTGGGCGTCGTCACGCGCGATGTGGTCTTGTTTGCCGCCTTCGGGGTCGAAGGCTTGGCGACCGGGCCGGCGCGATCACTGGTCTTGCCGGCAGGCGCGCGCGGGGCCGGCATCGCCGCAGGCGGCGGATTGTCGTTGGGAAGGATGGTGCCGTCGGGGCGGACCGAGACGACGCGCACGCGCTTGGGCGCCGGCATGTCGTTGATCGGGAAGCTCTGACCAGCGCTCGCGGGATCGGCCATCGCGGTCTGGATCTGGCCCGGCGATTGGGGAACCGGCACGCTGGAGGCGTCGGAACGGCGCGCCTGGGCCGCCGCGTTCTCGCGCGCCGCCTGCAGAAGGTCGACCGGCTGCTCCTGGCTATTGACGAGCGCGGTCGGCGCGGCCTGCCCGCGGCCCAGGACTCCGGCGTCCTGGCTCGCCTGCGTGTCGACCGGCGCCGCATCGGCCGGCGGCTGGACCTTGGTCGGGCTCTCGTCGGCGAGGATCGTCTTGACCTCGCGCGGACTTGTCGCGATGTGGCCCTTGAGCGCGAAGGCCGTGCCGATGCCGATCACACCGACCGCGATCGTCGCGGCCAGGAGGTACGCCGGACGGCGTGAGCTTCTGGCGGCGCGAGGCGGCTGCGCCCAGGCCGGATCGTAGGCTGTCGGGTCGGCAAAACCGTGAGCCCCGTCGTAGTCATGACCCTGCCCGTGCTCGTAGCTCGCATCGAACGTCGGCTCGGCCTGGTGATGGGTGTAGCTGTCGTGATCGGGCACGGCGCCGCGCAACCCGGCCTCGATCGCGGCGAAATCGCCGGACAAGCGCGGCGAAGCCGACGGAGCGCCGAACGCGGGCTCGCGGCGGCTGTCGTGACTGGCCGCTGCCGATGCCGGATAGACCGGGGCCTGATGAGCGGGCGCCACGGCCTCGCGGGCGAACACGTCGCCGTAAGGATCGGGCTGCTCGCCGACGAGCCGGGCCAACTCGGCCAGCGGATCGTCGTGATGGTAATTCGCGTCGCGCATCTCACGCTCGAAATCGTCGAGATCGACCGTCGGGCGCTGTTTGGTCACGGGCTCGCTCATACTCAGACCCTCGCGCGGCGGCGGCCGCCATTACGCAATCTGCCGTCCCGGAGACGATGCTCCGCGGCCCGCGTCATCCGCCATCGCCTCGAAAGCCAGACCTTTGCAGGTCGACGTCTTGGCTATGACACCGCCGATGGCCGAAACCATGGCAAGACGCACACAATCTCTTTCTCTCCGTTCTTGATTAACAAAGCGTGATTGTGGCTGATGTTTGCTGTCGACCAATCCATATCGAAAAATACGTTCCAAAACATCGGCGTAAGGCAACGCTGGACTTTGCGGCAACGCTCGCAATGCCCAGTTAGGCGATTGGCACGACCGACGAGCAAGGCGAGATCGCTCAGACGCGCTGCAAACGTGCGGGTGCTGCACGAATGCCGGAACCCAGACCCGCGTCCGGAGCCAAGCGCGCGGACTGGCGTTACCCGGCCCGACTTCAGCAGCAGGGTTTGCCAATGTCCGATCATCTCGAACAATCACGTCCGACCATCGATCACGGGACGGGCGAGGCCGTCGCCGGCTTCTCGCGTCGCGGCCTGATCGGCGCCGGCGCCGCCGCGTTGAGCCTCGCGGCCACCGCGGCGCAGGCGCAATCCTACAGCGACATCAAGAAAGGCGAGGCCGCCCTCACCGATCAAGGTCCGCAGAACAAGCCGCTCGACGCCTTGAACAAGGACAGCGTCATGCCGCCGGCGACGGACCACGGCAGCGTGCAGGAGTTCTGGCACTCGTTCGCGCTGTCGCACCGTCGCGTCGAGCAGGGCGGCTGGGCGCGCCAAGTGAACGAGGTCGATTTCCCGATCTCGAAATCCATCGCCTCGGTCAACATGCGGCTCGATGCCGGCGGCGTGCGCGAGCTGCACTGGCACGATGCGGCGGAATGGTCGCTGATGCTGACAGGCACGGCGCGCCTCACCGCGATCGACTACGAGGGACGACCCTTCATCAAGGACATCAAGGCCGGCGACCTCTGGTACTTCCCGGCCGGGCTGCCGCACTCGATCCAGGGCCTCGGCCCGGACGGCTGCGAGTTCCTCCTGGTTTTCGACCAGGGCAAGTTCTCGGAGGAGGGCACCACCCTGCTGACCGACTGGCTGATCCACACCCCGCGCGAGGTCGTCGCCAAGAACTTCGGCACCACGCCGGACAAGCTCGAGCCGTTTTCCCAGATCCCGCCTTCGGGCCGCTACATCTTCCCCGCTCCGATCCCCCCTGCCCTGTCGCAGGACCAGGCGAGCGTCGGCGGCGCGACCTCCAAGCTCGATCTCACCTTCGCGATGATGGACATGGCCCCGGCCAAGCAGGACGCCAACGGCATCATCCGCATCGTCGATTCCTCGAAGTTCAAGGTCTCGAAGACGATCGCGATGGCGCACGTCACGGTGAAGCCCGGGGCGATGCGGGAGCTGCACTGGCATCCCAACGCCGCCGAATGGCAGTACTACATCAAGGGCACCGGGCGCATGACGGTGTTCGCCAACCATTCCGATTCCCGCACGATGGATTTCAAGGAAGGCGACGTCGGCTACATTCCCGTGACCCTGCCTCACTACATCGAGAATACCGGCTCCGACGACCTCGTCTTCCTCGAGATGTTCAAGTCGCCCGTCTATCAGGATGTGTCGTTGAACAATTGGCTGGCCGCGATCCCGCCGGAACTCGTCGAGCAGCACCTGTCGCTCTCCAAGGACGTGCTGGCGGCGATTCCCAAGGCCAACAACGGCGTGGTGCCGAAGAGCGCTTGAGCCACCTGCGATCGTCCTGCCTCCGCGAGCGCGAAGGATGATCGCAATCTCACCCCAGGTGGAACCACAGCGTGGCGAAGCCTAGGAACGAGGAGAAGCCGACAACGTCGGTCACGGTGGTGACGAAGGCCGACGACGAGACCGCGGGATCGACCTCGAACCATTCGAGCGCCAGCGGCACCAGGATGCCGCCGAGCGCGCCGGCGACGAGGTTGGTCAGCATGGCGCCGGCGATGACGATGCCGAGGCCCGGCTGGTGGAACCAGACCCACGCCCCGAAGCCGGTGATCACGCCGAAGGCGACGCCGTTGAGCGCCCCCACCAGCATCTCGCGCCCAATGACGCGAGCGGCGTTCATCCGCGTCAGCTCACGCGTGGCGAGCGCGCGGATGACGACGGTCATGGTCTGGGTCGCTCCGTTGCCGCCCTGGCTGGCGACGATGGGCGCCAGCACCGCCAGCGCCACCATCTTCTCGAGCTGGACATTGAAGGCGTTGAGCACCGAGGAAGCGATGAAGGCGGTGACGAGGTTCACGAACAGCCAGGTGAACCGGCTGCGCGCGATCTCCCAGACGCGGTCGGACAACGTCTCGTCGCCGGACACGCCGCCCAGCGCCTTGATCTCCTGGTCGGCCTCCTCGCGGATCACATCGACGACATCGTCGATGGTGATGACGCCGAGCAGCCGCTCGCCCGCGTCGACCACCGGCGCGGAGACGAGGTTGTAGCGCTCGAACAGCGCGGCGATGTCCTCGGCGTCGTCGGTCACCTGCACCCGGCGGCGATCGGTCCGCATGCACTCGCCGAGCGGCGTCGCGGTTTTCATGCGCATCAGCGCGTCGAGGAAGACGTTGCCGAGAAACCGATGCGCGGGATCGACGACGAAGACCTCGTAGAACTGGTCGGGGAGCGTGTCGGCCTCGGCGTCGCGCAGCATGTCGATGGTGCGCCCCGCCGTGAAGAACGGCGGTACGGTCACCAACGTGGTCTGCATCAAGCGGCCGGCGGAATTCTCGGGATAGTCGAGCGAGCGCTTGAGCGCCGCGCGATCGACCGCCGGCAGCGCCTCAAGGATCTCCTCCCGGTCCTCCGCGTCGAGGTCTTCCAGAAGCGACACCGCGTCGTCGCTCTCGAGATCGCGCACGTAGAGCGCCACCGCGGCGTTCGGCAGCTCGTCGATGATCTCGTCGCGGATGTTCTCGTCGACTTCGGTCAGCGCCGTGAAGTCGAAGTCGGGCCCGAGCAGGGTGATCAGCTCCGGTCGGGTCTCGGCCTCCATCGACTCGAGAAGCCGGCCGAGATCGGACTCGTGAAGGTCCTCGACGAGGCCCTTCAGTTCGGCGCGGTCACGCTCGTTGACGGCGGCCTCGACGGCCTCGACGAACGCCGGCCGCAGCCCGCCGTCCTCATCGTGCGGCTCGTCCTCGGGACGCGCGGAGAGCGCCAGATCGTCGCCACGGCGCTCCTCGATCTCGCTCATGCCCGTTCCCGCACTGGAGCGCCGGACCTACGAGCGGGGTTCCGGCAATGCAACGCACCCGCCCTTGCCAACGCGAGCCGACGACATCGCGCCGCGCAGGGGCGGCCGTCGCTCATGCGGCCTGCGGCAGCGCGGCACACAGCGCCTCCACCGCCGCGGGCAGCGCGTCGAAATGCGAGATGATCCGGTCGGGCGCCAGCTCGCGCATCGGCTCCGGGGCGTAGCCGAAGTCGAGCCCGATCACCGGCAGACCGGCATTGCGCGCCGTCATGATGTCCGTGATCGTGTCTCCGACCATGATCGCGCGGCGGGGATCGCCGCCGGCCTTCTCGATCGTGAGGCGGAGCACCGCGGGGTCGGGCTTCGACATCGGGAAGGTGTCGGCCCCCACGATCGCGGCGAAACGCTCGCTCAGGCCGAGATCGCGCAGCAGCATCTTCGCCGGCTTCTCGAACTTGTTGGTGCAGATCGCGAAGCGATGGCCGGCGGCGGCCAACGCGTCGAGTGCGGCGAGCGCACCGGGGAACGGCAGCGTCTCGTTCGACAGGCGCGTCTCGTACTCGGCGAGATAGGCCGGGAAAAGTTCCTCCAGCCGCGCGTCGGACAGGCTGCGGCCGTGCGCCTCCATCCCGAGCCGCAGCAGCGCGCGTCCGCCGCGCCCGACGAACTTGCGGGCGCGCTCCACCGGGATCGGCCCAAGCCCTTCGCGAGCCAGGATGGCATTGAGCGCGCCCACGAGGTCGGGCGCGCTGTCGACGAGCGTGCCGTCGAGGTCGAAGACGAGGAGGGGTGCGTGTGGCATGGCGCGGCGATAGAGGTCACGGCACGGAGGGGCAAGCGCGATGGCGCCGCCGCGATGTCACAGCAGCTTCTGCACGAGCACGAGATCGAGCCAGCGGCCGAACTTGAAGCCGACCTGCGGCATGCGGGCGACCTCGGCGAAACCGGCGGCGCGATGCAGCGCCAGCGAGCCTTCGTTCTCCGCCGCGATCGCGCCGACCATGGCGTGCAGGCCGGCGTTGCGTGCACGGGCCTCGAGCGCCGCCAACATCGACCGCCCGAGCCCATGCCGCTTGGCAGCTGGATCGACGTAGAGCGTGTGCTCGACGGTGAAGCGGAAGCCGGGATAGGCGCGAAACGGCGAGAGCGAGCCGAAGCCGTCCACGACGCCATCGCGTTCGGCGACGATCACCGGCAGGCCCCGCCCCGCGCAGGCGGCGAGCCAAGCGCGCACCCCCTCCGGCGTCTCCAGCGTCTCGGTCCAGCGGGCCGTCGTGGTGGCGATGGCCTCGTTGAGGATGGCGCGAAGGCGCGCCAGATCGGCCTCGGCGGCGTCGCGGATCGCGATCATCGCCGGCCGAACAGACGTTCGATGTCGGCGAGCTTCAGTTCGACGTAGGTCGGGCGGCCATGGTTGCACTGGCCGGAGCCCGGCGTCGCCTCCATCTCGCGCAGCAGCGCGTTCATCTCCTCGGCGCCAAGGCGGCGTCCGGCGCGAACCGAATGGTGGCAGGCGAAGGTCGCGAGATAATGATCGAGCCGGCGCTCCAGCGGCAGAGTGCCGGCGTCGTCCTCGGCCAAGGCGCCCGCCAGGTCGTGCACCAGCTTCGCGGCATCGACCAGGCCGAGCTCCGCGGGCGTCTCGCGCACCAGCACCGCGCCGGGGCCGAACCCCTCGATCGCGAGACCCAGCGTGGCCAGCATCGGCGCCGCCTCGACCAGGCGCTCGGCGCCGGCCGGCTCGAGATCGACGACGGCGGGGATGAGAAGGGGTTGACCGGCGATGCCCCGCGCAGCGCGGTCGCGCTTCAGCCGTTCGTAGACCAGCCGCTCGTGGGCGGCGTGCTGGTCGACGATGACGAGGCCATCGACGGTCTGCGCCAGGATGTAGGTGTCGTGCACCTGGGCGCGGGCGGCGCCGAGCGGCGCGGCGACGGCATCCTGCGGCGCCGCCTCGCCGGTCATCGTGCGGGCCGACGGCGGACCGACATCGTCGACGAAGGCGGCCTGGCCACCCTCGCCGAAGCCGTGCGGAGCCGATGGCGAGGCGGCCGGGCTCCAGCCGGCTTTGCTCACCGTCGCGCCGGGCCACAGGTTGCGCCGCACGAGGCTCTCCACCGCCGCCGCGGCGCTCGGCGTGGCCTGATGCAGCGCGGACGCCAGCGTCTGCTTCAACGCGCCGACGATCAGCCCTCGCACGAGACCCGGGTCGCGGAAGCGCACCTCGGCCTTGGCCGGGTGCACGTTGACGTCGACGAAGGCCGGATCGCAGCCGACGAACAGCGCCAAGGTGGGATGGCGTCCGGCCGGCAGCGTGTCGACGTAAGCGGCGCGCACGGCGCCAAGCAGCAGCTTGTCCTTCACCGCGCGGCCGTTGACGTAGAGATGCAGCGCGCCGGCATCGCCGCGATGCCAGGTCGGAAGGCCGGCGAAGCCGGCGAGCGTGACGCCCTCACGCGCGGCGTCGATTGGCAGCGCGTTCGGGCGGAAGTCGCGACCCAGCACCTGGGTCAGGCGCTCCAAAAGGCCTTCGTCCCCCGACCCGCAGGCTGGATGGTCGAAGCCGGATGTATCGGCCGAGGCGAGCGCGAACCGCACCTGGGGGTGCGCCATGGCGAGGCGGCGCAGCCCGTCGGCCACGGCGCGGGCCTCGGCCTTGTCGCCCTTGAGAAAGGCGAGGCGGGCCGGCGTCGCGGCGAACAGGTCGCGGACCTCGACACGGGTGCCCGGCGGCTGCGCGCCCGGCCGGATCGCGCCCTTGCGGCCGGCATCGACGCTGATGGTGTGACCCGATCCGGCGCCGGCAGCCCGCGTTGCGATGGAGAGCAGCGCCACCGAGGCGATCGAAGGTAGCGCCTCGCCACGGAAGCCCAGCGTGCCGATGCGGGCGAGGTCGCCGTCCGGCAGCTTCGAGGTGGCGTGGCGCTCGACCGCCAGCTCGAGGTCGGCGGCATCCATGCCGGAGCCGTCGTCGACGACGCGGATCAGCCGGCGCCCACCGCCCTCGATCGTCACCTCGATGCGCCGAGCGCCGGCGTCGAGCGCGTTCTCGACGAGCTCCTTCACCGCCGCGGCCGGCCGCTCCACCACCTCGCCGGCGGCGATGCGGTCAATCAGAACGCGGTCGAGCCGGCGGATCGGCACGAAATCGGAGACCTTTCCTTGCGAGGATCGCTCGGCTCGCGCGCGTCAGACCTCGTCCAGCCCGTCGAGCGCGAAGGCGAACGCGGATGGCGCGTGGCGCGGCTTCATCATCTCGTTCGCCGCGCAGGTCGTGATCGTCGCATAGCCGTCCGCCCGCGCGTCCTCGTGACGATGGACCAAGCGGCGCGTCGCATCGATCACCCAAAGTTCGCGCACGCCGAAGGCGGCATAGACCAACGGCTTGCGGCGCAGATCGTAGTCCAGCGACGAATCCGCGACCTCGACGGTCAGCAGCACGTCCGGGCCTTTGACGTCGGCGAGACGGGTGGTGCGGGCGAAGACGATGAAGTCGGGCTCGAGATAGTTGCGCGAATCGAGCCGCAACGCGGTCTCCGGCGCGAACAGAAAGCCCTCGGGGCGATAGCGGCCCCAGAAGGTGTTGAGTGCGATCTTGATCCCCTCGTGGCGCGAGCCTTTGGCCGACATCGGGACGAGCTCTCCGCCGATCAATTCGACGCGATCCTCGTCGTCGAGGATACCGGCCTCCACCATTCGCTCGAGGTCGGCGAGGGTGAAGGCAAGACGATCCAGGCCTTCGGCGGCACGGGTCAAAAGCATGGTCATGGGATCACCCTACCACGGTCCACCAGCAGCTCCAGCACACGTCGCCCCGGAACGACTTCGTCCTTCGGCAGCGCCCAGAAGTCGCCTCGCGCCGCGACGGCGTCGGCGAGCATCCCGTGGTACTCGCGCTTGGGCACCGCCACCGCGCCCATCGTGGCGAGGTGATCGGTCACGAATTGCGTGTCGAGCAGCCGATAGCCTCCGGAGCGCAGCCGTGCCACCAGATGCGCCAGCGCCACCTTCGAGGCATCGGTCGCGCGGTGAAACATGCTCTCGCCGAAAAACGCCGCGCCGATCGACACGCCGTAAAGCCCGCCGACCAGAGCATCACCATCCCACGCCTCGACCGTATGGACGCAGCCGGCCTCGAACAAGGCACGGTAGAGCGTGCGGATGCGCGCATTGATCCAGGTGCCCTCGCGGTCCGGCCCGGAGGCGGCGCAGCCGTCGAGCACCGCGTCGTAGGCGGTATCGACGCGGATCTCGAAGCGGTCCCGCCGGATCGTCTTGGCGAGACTGCGCGAGACGATCAGGCCGTCGAGCGGGAAGATGCCGCGCTCCTCCGGATCGACCCAGAACAGGTTGGTGTCATGCGCGCTTTCGGCCATCGGAAACAGGCCGATCGAATAGGCCCGCAGCAGGATGTCGGGCGAGATCTCGATGCCGTCGCGCGCTCGGGCCATCGCGTCAGGGTAGGCACGGCGCCGATCGCGTCAAGCCGGCCGTCGACCTTGCCGCCATCGCCGCAATCTTGCCCTCTGGCCCCGGCGTCTTGCCCAAGCTAGAAGCGGCCTTCCTCCGCCGAGCCCGAGCCCCATGCGCATTGCGACCGTCGCGCGCGACACCAAGGAAACCGCCATCACCGTGACCGTCGGGCTCGACGGCATCGGGCGCGGCACGATCGCGACCGGGATCGGCTTCTTCGACCACATGCTGGACCAACTCGCCCGGCATTCGCTGATCGACATGGAGATCGCAGCCAAAGGCGACCTCCACATCGACGACCATCACACGGTGGAGGACACCGGGATCGCGCTGGGCCAGGCAATTCGCCAGGCCCTGGGCGACCGCGCCGGCATCGCGCGCTACGCCGACTGCCTGCTGCCGATGGACGAGACGCTCACGCGCGCCGCCATCGACGTTTCGGGACGCCCGTTCCTGGTGTTGCGCGCAGACTTTCCGCGCCCGAAAATCGGGACCTTTGACACCGAGCTGGTCCGCGAGTTCTTCCAGGCGTTCGCGATGAACGCCGGCATCACCCTGCACCTCGAGGTTCTCCACGGCACCAACGCGCACCACATCGCCGAGAGCTGCTTCAAGGCAGTGGCGCGCGCGCTGAAGACGGCGGTGGCGATCGACCCGCGGCAGGCTGGGCAGATCCCCTCGACCAAGGGGACGTTGTGATGGCGGCGCCTGGCCACGGAGCGTCGCCATGACCCTCTTCGTCGTCCAGGCGCCGGGCATCGACGACGATGCGCTGGCCCGCGCTCGCTTCGTCGCGGACCGTTTCTCCTGGCCGGCTTTCATCTTCGCCTGGGCTTGGCTGCTGTACCGGCGGCTGTGGCTGGCGCTGTTGGTCTGGGTCGTGGTCGAGATCGCTTTCCTGGTCTTGGTGGCACCGCATGTCTCGCTCGGCACGACCTTCCTCGTCGATCTGCTGGCGCGCCTGGCGCTCGGGCTGGAGGCGCACCGCCTGCGCGTTGCCAAGGGTGCGCGGGGCGCCGCCCTGACTGAGTTCGTCGAGGCGCGCGATCGCGACGAGGCGGAGGCCATCTTCTATTCGCGGCAAAGGCCCGTCGCGCCCGGGACCGCGGCGTGAGCGTCGCCGTCGTCGACTACGGCTCGGGCAATCTCCATTCCGCGGTCAAGGCGCTGGAGCGGGCCGCGCGAGAGGGCGACCGCGACATCGAGGTCACGTTGACCGCGGACCCCGACGTCGTGCGCCGCGCCGACCGCATCGTGCTACCGGGCGTCGGCGCCTTCGCCGATTGCAAGCGCGGGCTCGAGGCCGTGCCGGGTATGGACGAGGCGCTGGACGAGGCGGTGCGCCATCGGGCGCGGCCGTTCCTCGGCATTTGCGTCGGCATGCAGCTGCTGGCCACTCGCGGTCTGGAACATGGCGGCTCGCCCGGACTCGACTGGATCGCCGGCGAGGTCGCCGCGATCGAGCCGACCGACCCGGGGCTGAAGATCCCGCACATGGGCTGGAACACGCTCGACGTACCGTCCCGCGCCGTCGGGCCGCATCCGTTGCTCGCCGGCATCCCGACCGGCCCGGAAGGTTGGCACGCCTATTTCGTGCACTCCTACGGGTTTCGCGCCGCCCACTCGGCCGACATCGTCGCCATCACCGACTATGGCGGCCCTATCGCCGCGATCGTGGGACGCGACACCATCGTCGGCACCCAGTTCCATCCCGAAAAGAGCCAGACGCTCGGCCTCGCCTTCCTCGCAAACTTCCTGAGCTGGTCGCCGTGATCCTCTACCCCGCCATCGACCTCAAGGGCGGACAGTGCGTGCGCCTGAAGCTCGGCGACATGGCGCAGGCCACCGTCTTCAACGACGACCCCGCCGCGCAGGCCGCCGCCTTCGAGCGCCAGGGCTTCACCCACCTCCATGTCGTCGACCTCGACGGCGCCTTCGCCGGCAAGCCGATGAACGCCGACGCGGTCGACGCCATCCTCGCCGCCGTGACCATGCCGGTGCAGCTCGGCGGCGGTATTCGCGACATGGCCACGCTGGAAGCCTGGCTCGCCAAGGGCGTCGCCCGTATCATCATCGGCACGGCGGCGGTGCGCGATCCCGAGTTCGTCCGCGCCGCCGCCCGCGCCCATCCCGGTCGGGTCGCCGTGGGAATCGACGCCCGCGATGGCCGCGTCGCGGTGGAAGGCTGGGCGGAGGCGAGCAACCTCGCCGCCGACGACCTCGGCCGGCGCTTCGCCGACGCAGGCGTCGCGGCCATCATCTACACCGACATAACCCGCGACGGCGTGCTCGCGGGTCTCAACATCGAGGCGACGCTGGCGCTGGCCCACGCCGTGCCGATCCCGGTGATCGCCTCGGGCGGCCTCGCCTCGATCGACGACGTTCGACGCCTGCTGGAGCCCGACTGCGCCATCCTCGACGGCGCCATCACCGGCCGAGCGCTCTACGATGGCCGACTCGATCCCGCGGAGGCGTTGGCGCTCATCCGGGGCTCGTAATCCTCGCTCGGCGACGAGTGGTCATCGCTCTTGGGCAGGAAGCCGCCCCAGCCTTACGGCACATCGTTCCAGATCGCGTCCGGACCATTGGCCTTCTTCATGAATTCGATGAACGCCCGGACGGCGGGCGCCAGCTCGCGCCTGCTCGGGAAGACCAGCGTCACGTCGATCGATTGCGGGGTCCACTCGGGGAGGAGGTTGACCAGCCTGCCAGCGGCGATATCCGGCATGCAAAGATAATTGGCGATGATTCCGATGCCCAAGCCGGCCTTGACGAGGCGATGGATCGTGAGCGCCTCGTTGATCTCGATACGGGGTCGCACGATGACCTCCATCGTCTCCGCGGCCTTCTCGAAAGTGACGATGCGCGGCCGCCCATCCTGGCTCGGCATGACAATGAAGTCGTGGGCCGCCAGTCCTTGCAAGTCCGCCGGCGTCCCGCGCGCCTCCAGATAGCTGGGCGCCGCGCAGAGGACGCAGCTCATCGACCCGAGCTTCACCGCGACGATCGTGGAATCGGGGACCGGACCCAAGCGGATCGCCACGTCGACCTTGTCCTGGACGAGGTCCGCGAGGCGGCTCGTCACGTCGACCTGGAGATCCACCAGCGGATGGGTCCGGGCGAAGTCCGGCAATTGATCGGCCAGGACGTTGACGGCCCAACCGATGCCGCAGCTGACGCGCAGCCGACCGCGTGGCGTCTCCGCGAGGCCGCCGACGTATTCGAGCGCTTCGGACAGGGCGCCAAGCGGGCCCCTGCAACGGGCCGCCAGCGCGTCGCCCGCTTGCGTCAGCGCGACGTCCCGCGTGGTCCGCTGGATCAGCCTCGTGCCGAGCGCCTGCTCCAATCGCGCGATGCTACGGCTGACGGTCGACTTCGGAAGCGCGAGCGAGCGAGCGGCTTGGGAGAAGCTCTTCAGCGCCGCGACGCGCTCGAAGACGCTCAGATCACCGAGGTCGGGCATCGCTCGACTGTTCCATTTCCGGATCATTGTGTCCAACGTATCGATCTGGCCCTCGGTCACGAAATCATCTAGCGAACCAACTCTCGCGATGCCGTGACGATGATCGCGTCGGAACAATAGTCTGGCTGAAGCTGCACGCTCCGCGCGCCCGGTGCAGCTGACTTCTCTCATTGTTTTTTGCAGACGACGCGCGCGAGTGGAGAGCCATCGATGTCGAACCTCTGGGACCCGATCACGGTCGGTCGGATGCCGTTGAAGCACCGCTTCGCCATGTCGCCGATGACGCGAAGCCGGGCCAAGCCCGACGGAACACCGGGCGACCTGGCGGTGGAATATTACGGCCAGCGCGCGGGCCTCGGCCTGCTGATCACCGAGGGAACGCAGCCCTCCGACGACGGCAAGGGGTACATCTCGACACCAGGCATCTACATTGATGCGCATGTCGCGGGATGGCGGGCGATCGCCGACGCGGTGCACGCGAAAGGCGCCCATCTGATAATCCAGCTGATGCACGTCGGCCGCATGTCGCACCCCGACAACACGCCGCATCACCGGCAGCCCGTCGCGCCGTCCCCGATCGCCCCGGGGCAGAAGATGTTCACCATCGCCGGACTCCAGGACATGCCGCAGCCGCGCGCGCTGACGATCGAGGAGATCGCCGCGACCGTGAAGGACTTCCGTCATGCGGCGGCCCAGGCGATCGCCGCCGGCGCGGACGGCGTCGAGATCCACGGCGCCAACGGCTATTTGTTGCAGCAGTTCTTCGCGCCCAACGCCAACGAGCGGCGCGACTCCTACGGCGGCGACATCGCCAACCGCACGCGCTTCGCCCTCGAGGTGGCCGCTGCCGTTGTCGAGGAGATCGGAGCGGACCGCACGGGCATCCGCCTGTCGCCGGGCGCGACGCTGGGCGGCCTCGACGAGGGCGTGGAAGGGCCCGACCTGTACCGACATCTCGTGAGTCGATTGGCGACGCTCGACCTCGCCTACGTGCACGTGGCGCAAGGGAAAAACGACGCTCTGCTCGCCGACATCCGCAAGCTTTGGCCCAACACGTTGCTGGTCAACCGCGGCAATCGCCCGCGCGAGGCGGCGGGAGCCGACATCGAGGCCGGCTTGGCGGACGTTGCGGCGGTCGGGCGATGGGCGTTGGCCAATCCCGACTTCATCGAGCGCTACAAGAGCGGTGCGCCGCTCAACGACGCCGATCCAAAGACGTTCTACGGTGGGGCAGCCGCCGGCTACGTCGACTATCCCAGGCTCGCCTGACGATCGGAAAGCCGCGGCTTGGTTCGTTTCGAGCTTGCGACGTTCCCCTGCTATAGGCGTCGCATGTCCGCCGCCCTCGCCCTCGACGACGCGCCGCTCGTCGCCGAGGTCCTGATCCCCGTCGCGGTAAATCAGGCCTATTCCTACCTCGTCGGCGATTTTGCGTTGCAGCCGGGCGATCTGGTGGAGGTGCCGCTCGGGCCACGCGCCACGATCGGCGTGGTTTGGAGCGTCGGCCCGTTGTCCGGCGACCGTCCTCGGCTCAAAGCGGTCGCGGACCGGCTTGACCTGCCACCTCTCACGAAAACGCTGCGCGACTTCGTCGACTGGGTGGCGCGCTGGACGGTGAGCCCGCGGGGCACGGTGCTGCGCATGTGCCTGCGCGCGCCGTTCGTCGGCGAGCCCGCGGCGTCGCGCTCCGGCCTCGTCGCCACCGGCACCGCGCCCGGCAGGCCCACCCCGGCACGCCTCCGCGTCATCGAGGCGGCGGCCAAGGAGCCCCTGCTCGGCAAGACCGCGCTCGCCATCGCGGCCGGCTGCTCCTTAGCAGTCGTCAATGCGCTTCTCGCCGACGGAGCGCTGGCCCTGGCCGCGATCCCGGCAGAGGCGGCGGTGATGCTGGCCGATCCCGACCACGCCCGTCCCCGGCTCGCGCCGCGCCAGGCCGAGGCCGCCGCCGCGCTGGTCGAGGCGGTGGCCGTGCGGCGCGCCGGCGTGATCCTGCTCGAAGGGGTCACCGGCTCGGGCAAGACCGAGGTCTATTTCGAGGCGGTCGCCGCCGCGCTCCGTGGCGGCCGCCAGGCTCTGGTTCTCCTGCCCGAGATCGCGCTCACCGCGACGTTCCTCGAGCGGTTCGCGGCGCGTTTCGGCGCCCGGCCGGCGGAATGGCATTCCTCGATCGGCGCACGGCGGCGCCACCTGATATGGCACGCGGTGGCGCGGGGAGAGGCGCAGGTGGTGGTTGGCGCCCGCTCGGCCTTGTTCCTGCCGTTCCGCGACCTCGGGGTGGTGATCGTCGACGAGGAGCACGAGGCCGCCTACAAGCAGGAGGACGGCGTGCCCTACCATGCTCGCGATATGGCGGTGGTGCGCGGCCGCATCGAGCAGGCCCCGGTGGTGCTCGCCTCCGCGACGCCCTCGATCGAGACCCAGACCAACGCCCGCAACGGTCGCTACGCGCACCTCGTGCTGCCCGGCCGCTACGGCGACCGCGCCCTGCCCGCGCTCGCCGCGCTCGACCTCAAGCGCGACCCGCCGGCGCGCGGACACTGGATCGCGCCCGGGCTCGAGCACGCCGTGCGCGAAACCGTGGCGCGCGGCGAGCAGGCGCTGCTGTTCCTCAATCGCCGGGGCTACGCGCCCCTCACGCTATGCCGCGCCTGCGGCCACCGCTTCCAGTGCCCAAACTGCTCGTCATGGCTGGTGGAGCATCGCTTCCGCCATCAGCTGGTCTGCCACCATTGTGGCCATTGCGAGCGGCGCCCGGAGGAATGCCCGGTATGCGAGGCGACGCACGCGCTGATTCCCTGCGGGCCCGGCATCGAACGCCTCGCCGAGGAGGTCGCCGAGCGCTTCCCCGAGGCCCGTGCGCTGGTGCTGTCCTCCGACTTCCTTGGCGCGGGCGATTCGCTGCGCGACGAATTCGCCGCCGTGGCCGAGGGGCGCTGCGACATCGTCATCGGCACGCAGCTGGTCGCCAAGGGCCACAACTTCCCGCTGCTGACGCTGGTCGGCGTGGTCGATGCCGACCTTGGGCTGGCGACCAGCGACCCGCGCGCCGCCGAGCGCACCTTCCAGCTGCTGCAGCAGGTCACCGGACGTGCCGGACGCTTCGAGAAGCCGGGCCGCGCCATCCTGCAGACCTGGCAGCCGGACCATCCCGTCATGAAGGCGCTGGTCTCCGGCGATTCCGAACGCTTTTACGCCGAGGAGACGCGGCAGCGCGCCCGCGCCGGCCTGCCGCCGTTCGGCCGGCTCGCCGCCATCGTCGTCTCCGGGCCGGACCACAACGCCACGCAGGCCTACGCGCGCGCCCTGGCGCACGCCGCCTTCGCCATGGCGCCGGCGGAGCGCTGGTCGTTGGCCCCGGCCGGCGGCCTGCCGGCGCAGGACGACCTCGTCCTGCTGGGGCCAGCCGAGGCGCCGATCGCGCTTCTGGCCGGCCGCCACCGCTTCCGGCTGCTGGTGAAGGCGCCGCGCGGCGCCGACCTCCAGGGATTTCTTCGTGCCTTGGCCGAGGACGCTCCGCCACCGCGAGGAGGCGTCAAGGTCGGCTACGACGTCGACCCGCAAAGCTTCCTCTGAACACACCGCTCAGCCGGCGGCGATCAGGCGTCGCTTAGAAGTTCGGGTAGCACAACGGGCGCGCCGGATCGGGGTCGCGATGGTAGAAGCGCGGGCACGGCGGCGGCAGCCGCACGACCGGCGGCCCGTAGCCGTAGACGAAGCGGTTGGGCACGCAGGCGCCGAAGGGTTTGCGGTGGAATGCCGGGCCGCACCCACCGGCCGCCGAAGCGCCGCTGGCGCCCGCCAGCAGAAGCGCGGAACCTATGACCAGATGCTTCATCATGACTATGATCCCCTCGTTTTCGCGTGCTGTGAACGCGAGGAGACGGCAAGCCCTACGCTGCGCGTCACCCGTTGCTGGGCTTGTCCGCCTGCTTCTCGATCTGCTTGGCGCCGCCGACGAGCCGCGCCCAGAGGTTCTGCGCGCCACTCGAGAGGCCGCGCATGTCGTCGCCGACGATGTCCCAATTGACCATCGGCCGCGCCGCCGCCTTGCCGTCGGGACCCGGAGCGCCGCGCGTCGTATCCACGACGTAGGCGGCACCGAACGTCAGCAAGATGCCGATGATCACGCCGAAGATGAAACGCACCAGCCGCTCCCGAACTTACCGTGTGTTAAGGCAACGCTCGCCCGATTGCGACGTTCCGACGCCCGGGGTAGGCGCATTTCGCATGCTCGGAGACCGAACGTATGTCGCTGAAGATCGAAGACTACGCCATGATCGGCGATGGCCAGACGGCGGCGCTCGTCGGTCGCGACGGCTCGGTGGACTGGCTCTGCTGGCCGCGCTTCGATTCCCCTTCGCTCTTCGCCCGCATCCTCGGCAACGAGGACAACGGTCGATGGCGACTTGCAGCGACCGATGCGGACGCCAAGGTGACGTGGACGTACCGCGATGACACGCTGATCCTCGAGACGCGCTACGAGACGAGGACCGGTACGGCGATCGTGACCGACTTCATGCCGCCTTTGCGGCCGGAATGCTACCTGATGCGCATCGTGCAGGGGCTCCGCGGCACGGTCGAGTTCGAGGCCGAACTCATCATCCGTCCGAATTACGGCGTTGCGATTCCCTGGATCCGCCGCGACCAGGACGACAGCATCCGCGCCGTGGTCGGTCCCGACGCGCTCATTTTGTACACCGATCTCAAGCTCGAGCCGGAAGGACGGCGCCACGCCGCCAGGTTCGCCGTCGATGCCGGTGACACGCAAAGCTTCGTGCTCGGCTATCACCTACCTTTCCAGGACCCGCCGCCGAAGATCTCGGCGACGCAGGCGCTCGGCGAAACCGAGGAGATCATGCGCAAGTGGTCGAAACAGTACAACGCCGGCGGTCGCTACGAAACCATGGTCAAGCGGTCCCTGATGATCCTGCGCGCGCTGATCTACGATCCCTCGGGCGCCATCGTCGCGGCACCGACGACCTCGCTGCCGGAGGAGATCGGGGGCGGTCGCAACTGGGACTACCGCTATTGCTGGCTGCGCGACGCCACCTTCACCCTGATGGCGTTGATGAACGGCGGCTACATCGAGGAGGCCAAGCGCTGGCGCCAATGGCTTCTGCGCTCGATCGGCGGCGATCCCTCGCAGATCCAGATCATGTACGGCATCGGCGGCGAGCAGCGCGTGCCCGAGGACGAGGTTCCGCAGCTCGCCGGCTACGAGAACTCCAAGCCGGTGCGCATCGGCAACGCCGCCGCCGGCCAGCTGCAGATCGACATCTACGGCGAACTGCTCGACGCCCTGTATCAGGCGCGCAAGCACGGCCTGGCGGCGGACGACCAGGATTGGAACGTGCAGATCGAGCTGCTGAAGCATCTCGAGACGGTCTGGTGCGAGAAGGACGAGGGGATCTGGGAGGTGCGCGGCGGACCACAGCACTTCACCTATTCCAAGGTCATGGCCTGGGTGGCATTCGACCGCGCGATCAAGACGGTCGAGCAATACGGCCTTCAGGGACCGGTCGAAACCTGGCGCAAGCTGCGCGACAAGATCCACGCCGATGTCTGTGAAAAGGGCTGGAACGCGAAGGTCGGCGCCTTCACCCAGGCCTACGGCTCGGACAAGATGGATGCCTCCGTGCTGCTGATCGCGCTGAGCGGCTTCCTTTCACCCGACGACGAGCGCATCCACGGCACGGTTGAGGCGGTCGAGCGCATCCTGGTCAAGGACGGCTTCGTCAAGCGCTACATCAACGACAACGACGACGGACTCTCCGGCACGGAAGGTGCGTTCATCGCGTGCTCGTTCTGGCTGGTCGACAACCTGGTGCTGATCGGGCGGAAGGACGACGCGAGAGCGATGTTCGAGCGCCTCGTGACCATCAGCAGCGACCTCGGGCTGATCTCAGAGGAATACGACGTCCAGAGCAAGCGCCTGATCGGCAATTTCCCGCAGGCGTTCTCGCACATCGCCCTCGTCAATTCGGCCTACAACCTCGAGCACGCCAACGCCCCGGCCGAGCAGCGCTCCGGGCATCAGGCGTCCAGGGAGAAGGAACCGTTGGAGAGCTGACGCGCGCTCGCGCGATGGCGCGGACACTGCTCTTCTACACGCACGCCTTCTCCGGCGGCGGCGCGGAAATGGTGTTCGCGCGGCTCGCGCACGCTTTCGCCCGCCGCGGCGACAGAGTGCTTTTCGTCGCCGATCACGCCGGACCGCTCCCTGTCGAGGACGGCGCCAACCTGATGCACGTGAACCTCGGCTCGGGGCACCTCGCCGCCACTCTCGCGCTCGCGAAAATCCTAAAACGCGAGCGTCCAGACGCTTCGTTCTCGGCACTCGGCGCGCAGAACCTGAAGCATCTCGCTGCCGCGTCCCTGGCGAGCCGACGACGACGTTGCGTTCTCGGCGTCCACGGCTTCGCCGCGGCCGAGCCCAAGCGTCTGGCGCAACTCTCCTACCGATTGGCCCCGCTCACGACGCGTCTCGCGGCATGCACGATCTGCGTCAGCGATGCCCTGATGGACGATATGGCTGCGGCCTGGGGCGCGCGCCGGCATCGCATGACACGCATTCACAATCCCCTGCCCCCGGACGCCGGCGCGGGCGGCTGGGCGCCGACGACACCGCCCCTCGTCCTGGCGATCGGACGGCTCGACCCCGTGAAGCGCTTCCCCGATCTGGTCGAGGCCTTCGCCGCGGCAGCGCCGGCCGACGCGCAGCTGGCGATCCTCGGCGAAGGACCGGAGCGCAACGTGATCGAAGCCACGATCGCGCGGCTCGGCCTGGACCAACGAGCGGCGCTGCCGGGCCACGTCGCCGATTCCGCCTCCTGGTACCGCCGCGCCACCTGCCTCGTCGTGACGTCGGCCAGCGAGAGCTTCGGCCTGACCGTCGCCGAGGCGCTGGCTCACGGCGTACCCGTGGTCGCGACCGATTGCGGCGGCCCTCCCGAAGTGCTCGGCGGCCTGGGCCGCGTGGTTCCTGTGGGCGACATTCCCAAGCTCGGCGCCGCGCTTGCGGCCGTTCTCGCCGATCCGGGCGACCCGACACCGCGACGCGACCGTGCCGCCGGCTTCGCCCTGGAGCTGGCATGCGACGCCTACGGGCGGCTCGCCGGTACGCTCGACTGAGCCAGCGCGGCATGGGCGTCGAACAGCCGTCCCATCTGCGCCTTCACCGACTGGGGCTCGACCAAGGTTGCCAGCACGTGAGGATCGAGTCCGCCTGCATCGATGGCGCGGGCGAGATCGATCAGCGCCTCTGCCATCGCCGAAGCGGAGGCGTCGCGCGTCGCCCCACGCGCCACGAGGCGCCCGCCACCATCGCCCAGCAGCGCGCGGAACTGCGGCAGCTCCAGCGCCGCCACCGGGCGACCGCTCGCCAGCATCTCGAGAAGGTAGCAGGGCATTCCCTCGAAGAACGAGGTGATGAGGCCGGCATGCGCGGCCGCCATGATCGCTGCCACCTCCGAAGCGGAACGCGGGCCGTGGCGCGTGATGATCGCCTCCACCACGGCGAAGCCCGGCACGGCCGCGATATCCGAGGCGCCGACATAGTCGAAGGCGAGCCGGCAGAAGCAGCCGGCAGGATTGGCTTCGAGCCGGCGCGCCGCCTCGGCGAGGCTCGCCAGCATCAATGGCGGATCCTTGAAGGCATCGAGGCGTCCCGCGAAGCAGACGCGGAACGTGTCGCTCGGGACGAAGGCCGAGGGCGTGAAACGGCTCGTGTCGACGCTGACGGAGAGCACCTCCGTCTTGCGGGCGAAACGGCTGGACAAGCCAGAAATCCGCGCCGCGATGGAAGGATTGACGGCAAAGATCCTGGCGGCGAGCTCGAGAGCCACCCGCTCGTTCGACCGATGCAGCCACCAATAGCGTTTCAGCAGGCTGTCCATCGCCGCCTCGCGTCGCTCCTCGTTGTGCACCATCAACACGCAGGGGCGCCCCAGCAGACGCGGCAGAACGGCGAATTCGAAGCGCTCGATCTCGCAGGAGGCGAGCGCCCCGCCGACCGAGCGGCGGATCGTCGGGAGGTGACGCAGCGCACCCACGAGGAAGCGCAGCGTGACCGACTGGGTCAGGCGCTTGGCGGCGGCGTTCACTCTCGAAGGCTGCGTGCGCGCCACCGGCAGGAAGCGCAGCGCGCGTCCCTCGTAAGCGATCTCGACAGGCCGGCCCGGTACGAGGTCGCCGATCTCGTCGAGACCGACGAGAAGAACGGGCCCGGGAAAGCGCGCGAGCATCAGCCGGACGTGGGTCTCGATGCCACCGAGCTTTCCGCCGCGCGGGTCCATCGTGTGGAACAGCACGAGCAGCGTCACCGCTTGTCCCCCACGAGGCGCTCGCCCAGCACGCGAAGCAGAAAGCGCGGCGCACCAACAAGATAGCGTCGCCACTTGTGGCGTTGCAGGAAGAGCACGAAGAGCCATTCCAGCCCGAGCCGCCGCATCGACGGGGGTGCGCGGCGGATATCGCCGGACATGTAGGCGAACAGCGCGCCGACGCCGATTGCAAGCCGCACCGGCAGCTCCTCGCGATGCTCGGCGATCCAGCGCTCCTGGAGCGGGTTACCCATGCCGACCAGGAGAAGATCCGGCAGCGCGGCGGCGATGGCGGCCACGACCCGCTCGGTCTCGGCGTGATCGAGGAAGCCGTGGTGGGATCCCGCGATGCGCCAGCCGGGATAATCGCGCGCGATGATGGCGGCCGCTCCGGCGACGACGGATTGCTCCGCGCCCAGAAGGAAGCAGGAGCGGGCATCGCCGTCGGCCGCCGCGAGCAGCGCCGGCACGAAATCGGTGCCGTTGAGGTTGGCGCGAAGCCGCAGGCCATGCAGACGGGCGGCCCAGCGCACGCCCGAGCCGTCACCGAACACGAAGTCGGCCTCGTTCAGGATGCGGCGATCGGCGGGCGATCGCGCGGCAAGGTCCAAAGTGTGGGCGTTGGCGAAGTAGAGAGCGCGCTGGGCGGGATCGGCGAGTGCGCCGCGCGCGAGCGCCACGGCGTCATCGAAGCCGAGGTCGTCGAGTTCGACGCCGAGCACGCGGTATCGGCGCACCGCTTCGGATGCAATGCCACAGCGCTCGAGCAGCGCGGCCCGGCGCGCGAGGACCTCCGGCGTCAGCGGGCCGAGACCCGCCGACGCGGTGGAACCCGCAGCGGCGACGATGGCGCGGTCGCCGGCCGACGCGGTGGTGAGACGTCAGGCGATGCCGGGACGGCACGCAGGTTCGGGCGCTTGGCAGCCTGCGGCTCCGGTGCCGTCTCGCGGGCCACGAAACGGCCGGCCGCGACGGTGCCGAGGAGAGCCTCCGGCGGCGCGTCGAAGGCGTCGAGGAGGTAGGCGTCGTCCTTGTGCGAGGCGAAGCGGCCGACCCGTATGTAGGCGTCGGCGGTCCAGCCCGCGGCGGCGCTGTCGGCGGCACGGCCCCCGTCGATCACCACCGCGTCGAAGGCGGCGGCGAGATCGTCGACGAGTTCGGCCTGCGTGTTGCGGGCCAGCGCCGCGGCGATACGAGCCCCGTCGCGTAGCGCGGGGGCGAGGAAGAGCCCGTCGAAACGCTCGGCCGGAAGCGCGACGCGCAGGGCGCCGAAGGCGTCGACGATGAGGGGGTCGCCGTCGGGCGCGACGGCTTCCGCCAGCGTGGAGCGCGCGCGATCGCCCTCGATCACCAGCACGCGATAGCCGAGTTCGGCCGCGGCCTCGCCGACCGCCAGGGCCACCGCGCCGGTGTCGGCGCCGGCCGCGTTGGCCGCCACCATCACGATGGCGCTCGCCGTGCGGCCCGACGCGAGCACAGCGAGATCGGCGGCGATGGCGCGCAGCGCGTCGCGCAGGTCCGGATCGATCGTATGTGACGACGCGCCGCGGTGGAGCGAGGGATGCGGGTCGGCGTCGAACGACGCGGTTTCGAACGGCATGGCGGCAATCCTCTCGTCGTCGACAGACTCGGCCGCGTCATCGGGCCATTCGGATGCGAAGAAATCATAGTCCGGCTGAAGACTGGAAACGCGCGCGGGCACCGGATCCTCGACGAGATCGACAGGAGCCCGTCTCGCGGCGACAAAGGAGGTCGCCTCGCCGACCGCGAAGGCCGGCTCGACCGATGTAACCGGAGACGCCTTCGTCTCCTTGATCACCGGTGGCGCAACGCGATCGGTCCGCGCGTTCTCAGCCTCGCTCGAGCTCGCGGGGTCCGCGCGCCGGGCCGGCGCTGCGAGCCGATTGCGGCGGCGTGCCAGGAGCCAGGCGAGCGCGAAGCCGCCGATGCCCGCGCCGCCGCTGATGGCTCCACGCTGTCGGCCGTCGAGCCCCACGGCGGAAGCGGGCACGGCCGCCGGCGCGACGAGCCGCAAGGGCGCGTTGGCGTAGGC
>CAXTVT010000040.1:21305-31761 GCA_964247745.1 uncultured Beijerinckiaceae bacterium | reverse complement strand
CGCGACGGGCAGGTGCAGACCTCGCCCTGGTTGAGGGCGAACATGGTGAAGCCCTCGAGCGCCTTGTCGAAGAAGTCGTCGTCCTCGTCGGCGACGTCCTTGAAGAAGATGTTCGGCGACTTGCCGCCGAGCTCGAGCGTCACCGGGATCAGGTTCTGCGAGGCGTATTGCATGATCAGGCGGCCGGTCGTCGTCTCGCCGGTGAAGGCGATCTTGGCGATGCGGTTCGAGGAGGCCAGCGGCTTGCCGCACTCCAGGCCGAAGCCGTTGACGACGTTGAGCACGCCCGGCGGCAGCAGGTCGCCGATCAGCTCCATCACGACGAGGATCGAGGCCGGGGTCTGCTCGGCCGGCTTCAGCACGATGCAATTGCCCGCGGCCAGCGCCGGGGCGAGCTTCCACACCGCCATCAGGATGGGGAAGTTCCACGGGATGATCTGGCCGACGACGCCGAGCGGCTCATGGAAATGATAGGCGACCGTGTCGTGGTCGATCTCGGAAATGCCGCCCTCCTGCGCGCGGACGCAGCCCGCGAAGTAGCGGAAATGATCGATGGCGAGCGGGATGTCGGCGTGGGTCGTCTCGCGGATCGGCTTGCCGTTATCCCAGGTCTCGGCAAGCGCGATCAGGTCGAGGTTCTCCTCGAAGCGGTCGGCGATCTTGTTCAGGATGTTGGCGCGGTGCGCCGGCGAGGTCCGACCCCAGGCCTCCTTGGCGGCGTGGGCGGCATCGAGCGCCTTCTCGACGTCGGCCGCGTCAGAACGGGCGATCTCGCAGATGACGTGGCCGGTGATCGGCGAGGTGTTCTCGAAATAGCGGCCGTTCACCGGATCGGTGAACTTGCCGCCGATGTAATTGCCGTAGCGCGATTGGAACGGCGGCTTCATGGCCTGGCTCTGGCCCAGGAATTCCGGCTTGTTCATGAATGTCTCCTCGGGTTCGCGTGCCCGTCTCTGCGGAGGGCCGTCGGGGTCGACCACCTCCGGGCAGCCGACGCGTCCAGGGAGTGACCTTAGGCCGTTCGGGCTCTGGATGCATGCGGAAAAAGGCGGCGCGGGATTGGACTTGAGTACGAAGCCCGGAGCGTCGTGCCACCTTCGCTCACGACGGAAGTCCGCGCTCAGCCCGTCCTGAACCGCGCCATGGTCGGCCGCAGCCTCGCGCTGGCGATGGTGCGGATCGCGGCGATGTCGAACAGCGCCACGAGGCCGCCGTAGACCGCGAGGCCGGCCGCGATCTGCACCACCAGCAGCGCGAAGCTCGGCGGGTGGGCGCGCAGCGGCAGCAGCACGCCCACCATGCAGACCGTCGCCGAGGCGGTGCCGGCGAGATCGCGCAGGCGCGGCCAGGCCGGGCGCGAGCGACAGGCGATGGCGATCAACGTCGCCAGGGCGAGCGCGAAGGCGCCGGACTGGGCGACGGCCAGGCGCGTGGCGCCGCCGGCGTGCGGCATCAGCAGCAGAATCAGCGGGTCGCCGACGCAGGCGACGGCGGCGGCGGCGATCAGCGGCGCGGTGCGCTTGGCGATCTGGAAGATCGGGTTGATCGCGTAGAGGATCATCGAGAAGCAGAACAGGCCCGGCATCATCAGCGTCAGAAGGTCCTCGAACGGCCCGCGATATTGCTCCGGCACGATCAGCGCCTGCATGGAGGGCAGCACCAGCCAGATGCCGGCGCAGGCCGGCAGCAGCACGGCGATGACGATCGCCATGTTGTCGGCGATGCGCTGGCGCGCGCCATCGTGGCCGAGGCGGTCGTGGGCGCGCACCGCGATCTGGAACAGCAGCACGTCCGCCGTCGAGCCGATCGCCTGCACCGCCTTCGAACCGATGTCCCACGCCAGCGAGAATTGCCCTGTCTCGGCGAAGCCGTAGGTGACGGTGATCAGCGCACGGTTGGCGAGAGGCAGGCACAGGTAGAGCAGGTTGGCGGCGACGATCGGCAGCGCGTAGCGCAGCAGCGAGGCCGCCACCGAGCGGCGCGCCAGATGCGCCTCGGCGCCCGGGTCGCTCAGCGCGGCGCGGGCGCAGACCACCGAGCCGGCGAGCGAGATCACGCCACCGATCAGCGCCATGCGCGCCGAGCCGAACCAGAAGGCACCGCCGCCGGTCAGCGCCAGGGCGAACAGGTTCTTGACGATGACGAGCTTGACGTAGAGCCCGTCGTGGAAGCGCGCCCGCACCAGCGCCGTGTTGAAGTCGAACAGGCCGTTGGCGACCGCCGCGCCGAGCGCCAGCGCGATCATGCCGTGGGACAGCGGGAACTTGACGCCGGTCATGAAGAGCAGCGTGGTGCCGACCGCCATGCCGGTGGTGATGAGCGCGAAGGCGACGTCCAACGTGGCGCGCAGCGCCGGATCCTCGCCGCGCGAGCGCTCGGAGTAGAACCGCGTCGCGCCGAGCCGCAGCCAATCGAGGAAGGCGGTCTGCACCGCCACGGCGGTGGCCAGCGCGAGCGCGAAGCGGCCGTATTCCTCAGGCCCCAAGAACTTCGCCACCAGCAGGCCGACGACGAAGTTGAAGGCGACGTTGAGGAAGAAGGCGACCAGCACCCTCATGCGCACCGCGACTCCGCGGGGATCGTCGGTCGGGGCCTGTCCACGGCCGCGACGATAGCGCCGGTGCGATAAGAACCCGTTGCCGCGGGCGCGACGATCGTCACGAGCGCGCCTGCTCGTCGAAGGCCATGCGGCCCGAGGCGCCGCGGTGCCAGACGTAGACCGCGAAGTCCGGCACGGTCGGGTCGCCCTTGGCGTCGAACTCGAGGTCGCCCAGCACGGTGGCGAAGGTGCGGCCCTCGTGCATCGCGGCGGCGATCCTGCCCGGCGCGAGCGAGCCGGCCACCGTCGCCGCCTGCGCCATGACCTGCACGGCGGCGTAGGCCGAGAACGTGGCGAAGTCCGGCTCGATGCCGCGGGCCTGGAGACGGTGCAGCAGGTCGGCCGCGGCGGCGCGCGCGCGCGGGTCTTCGGGGAAGACGACGAGTGCGCCGTCGGCGGCCGGCCCGGCGACGGTCGCGAATTCATCCGAGGCCATCGCCGTGCCGCCCATCAGCGTCGCGCGCGAGCCGGCCTCGCGCAGCTGCCGCGCGAGAAGGCCGGCATCGGCCCCCCCGCCGCCGAAGACGACGAGCTGCGCGTTGGCCGCCTTGAGGCGCTGGGCGAGGGCGGCGATGTCGCGCGCCCCTTTCTCGAACGAGCCGTAGTAGACGTCCTTGACGCCGACCTCGCCGAGCCGGCGTCGCGCGGCATCGGCGAAATCCTTGCCGGCGGCGCTGCGGTCGTGGACGACGGCCACCCGCGCGACCCGGCGCGCCGCCACGAAGCGGACGAGGACGGCGGTCTCCTCGTCGGCCCGGCCGCAGGTGCGGAACATCGTCGTCAGCCCGCGGTCCGTCACGGCAGGCGCCTCGGCCGTCGGCGTGACGACGAGCGCCCCCGCCTCTGCATAGACCGCCGATGCCGGCATCGTCACGGCGGATGAGAAATCGCCGACCACCAGATCGATCCGGTCGGCGACGAAGCGCCCGGCGACCGCCACGCCTTTCTTGGGATCGTTGCCATCGTCGCGCGGCACGGCGATCGCGCGACGACCGGCGAAACCGGCGCCGAGATCGGTGATCGCCTGCTCGACCCCGAGCACGATGGCATTGCCGTAGACCGCATCCGGCCCCGACAGCGGCACCGCGACGCCGATCCGCACCGCCTGCGCCATCGCCCCCGACGCTCCCGCGACGAGACCGAGCAGCAGCGCGGCGAGGGCGGCGGCGCGCCTCACGGCTTGCGGCGTCCGCGGCCGGGTGGAACGCGCGGCTTGGACGGGAGCGGCCCGGTGCGGCGCGGCGGGTTGCGGGGCGAGGTCTTGAGAGACACGCGTTTGGCAGGAGCCGGGCCGGCGGCGCTCTTGCCGGTAGCGCTCTTGCCGGTAGCGCCTTTGCCGGTAGCGCCTTTGCCGGCTGCGGCCTTCGCCGGCTTCGGCGCTCCCGTACCGATCTTCGCTCCGGCCTTCCCCACTGCAGCCTTCGCCGGCAGCGCCTTGCTCGAAGCCCTGGTCTTGACGGCGGCACGCAACGCGGCGGCCGTGGTCGGCTTGCCTCTGGCGACGGACGATCGCGCCGGTGGCGCCGCGCGTCGCGTAGGACTTGCCTTCGCCACCGGCGACGCGACCTTCGCGGCGGCTTTCGCAAGACCGGCGCCCTTGCGCGGCGCGGCCGACGCCTTCGCGGGCTTGGCCGCGGATTTTGCCGCCTTCGACGCTCGTGCGGCCGACTTCGGGCCAGCCGACTTGGACGAGGCCGTCTTGGGCGCCGCAAGCTTGGGCGAGCCGACCTTGGGCGCCGCCGTCTTGGCCAGCGCCGTCGTCTTGGCCAGCGCCGTCGTCGCCCCTCGCGGCGCCGCCTTGGCCGGAGCGCGGCGCGACGGAATCGGCGTGGCGCGTGCGGCGCTCTTGCGGGTTGCCGTCTTGCGATTGGCGCTCGCTTTCGCGACGGCCTTGCCGGACACCGGCACGGTGCGAGCGACAGGGCGCCGCGCCGCGCCGACGCCGCTTTTGCCGACCCGGCGCGCCGACGGCTGGGTCCGCGTCTGCGGCGCCTTGGCCGGCCGTGCACCGGCCGCTCGGCGCGGCGCGGCGGCCTTGGCCGTCAGGAACTTCACGACCGCCGCCACGAAGGCGGCCTCGGCCTCGATCGACGCACAATGCCGGGCGTCGACCTCGAGCGCTGTCGCGCCGGCCATCGCCTCGACGAGGTGCCGGGCATCCTGCGCCGCGACCGAGGGATCCTCGGCGCCCCGCAGCACGAGCACCGGGTGGGGGACGGCCCGCACGGCCTCGCGCAGGTCCATGTCGCGGAGCGCGCCGCAGCAGTCGGCGTAGCCCTCCGGCGCGGTCGCGCGGAGCATCGCCCGGATCGCCGCCACCGGCTCGGGCGCGCGCTCGGCGAAATCGGCACCGAACCAGCGCTCCACGGTCGGCGCGACTGCCTGCTCCATGCCCTCGGTCAGCGCCGCCGCGATCCGCGTGTTCCAGACGGCGGGCGTCCCGAGCTTGGCGGCGCTGCCGGCGATCACCGCGCGCTCGATGCGCGCCGGCGCGTGGACCAGGAGCCAGAGTCCCACGGCGCCTCCCATCGACTCACCGCAGAAATGCGCGCGCTCGATCCCGAGCGCGTCCAGGATCGCGATCACGTCGCGGCCGAGGCGGTTGAGCGTGACAGGCGCGTCCCCGCGCTCGCTGCCGCCGTGCCCGCGGGTGTCGTAGCGCACGAGGCGGAAATGCTTGCCGAGCTCGGGCACGAGATTGTCCCAGAGCGTGAGATCGGTGCCGAGCATGTGCGAGAGGACCAGCACCGGCCCGGCCTCCTGGCCCTCGACGCGCAGCTTGAGCGTGCAACCCTCGACCGCGAGTTCGTCCATCGTCGCAACGTCTCTGCTCATCGCGCTCCTTTAGGAGATTTTAGAAGGAAAAGGTATCGGACCGCGCCTTTGATGTTTCGCGACCGCGGAATTCGTGTCCATCTTCGGTGGGTAACGTTCCACGACGCGAGGGATCACGAGGAGCCTGGCTCGGATGATCGTGACGACGAAAGGATCGGTCGACGTGGCGGCCTCGCGCGAGGCGGTCTGGGCGGCGCTGCACGATGTCGAGCGCTGCGCCCTCTGCGTGCCGGGCTGCCGCGGCGTGAGTCGCGAGAGCGACAATGCCTATCGCGTGACGGCCGCCGTGCGGTTCGGCCCGGTGCGCGTGGCCTTCGACGGGATGGTCGAGGTCGATGGTTTCCAGGCGCCGCAACGCCTGTCCCTGGTCGGGCGAGGCCGCGGCGGCCCGGCTGGCGCCGCCTCCGGCACGGCGATGATCCGCCTCGCCGAGCGTCCCGGCGGATGCAGGCTGAGCTACGAGCTGGAGGCCCGGACGGACGGGCCGATCGCGCGGCTCGGGCCGACTTTCCTGACCGGCCTGGCCGGCGCGCTGTCCGCCACGTTCGCGCGGCGCTTCGCCCGGCTGTTCGAGCCGCGGGCGCCGGCGCGCCAGGCATCCCGGTGGCGCCCGAGGGCGCCGGGCAAGCCGTCGATCTCGGGATAAAGCGTCGGCACGGCCAGCGCGCTGACGGGCCGCCCCATTCTTGATAGACGTCCTCGCGACATGACGAACAGCAAGGACGCACTCGCGGGTTTCGCCTTCAGCGTGGCTCCGATGATGGACTGGACGGACCGGCATTGCCGGGCCTTCCATCGCGAGCTGACGCGCCGCGCGCGGCTCTACAGCGAGATGGTGACGGCGGCGGCGATCCTGCACGGCGATCGCGACAGGCTGCTCGGGTTCGACGCGGCCGAGCATCCCCTCGCGGTACAGCTCGGCGGTAGCGACCCGGCGGATCTCGCCACGGCGGCGCGGATCTGCGCCGAGCGCGGCTACGCCGAGATCAACCTCAACGTCGGCTGCCCCTCGGATCGCGTGCAGAACGGCGCGTTCGGCGCCTGCCTGATGCGGCAGCCGGCGCTGGTCGGCGAGTGCGTGGCGGCGATGAAGGCCGCCGTCGCCGTGCCGGTCACGGTGAAGTGCCGCCTCGGCGTCGACGAGCAGGGGCCCGAGGCCCTCGACGCGCTGGTCGAAGCCGTACTCGCCGCCGGCGCCGACGCGCTGATCGTGCATGCCCGCAAGGCCTGGCTGCAGGGCCTGTCGCCGCGCGAGAACCGCGACGTGCCGCCGCTCGACTACGGCCGCGTGTTCGCGCTCAAGCGGCGGCTGCCGGGCACGCCGGTCGCGCTCAACGGCGGCCTGGCGGACTGGCCGGCCATCGCGGCGGCAGCCCCGCACGTGGACGGCGTGATGGTCGGCCGCGCCGCCTACGGCGAGCCGGCGATGCTGCTCGCGGTGGATGCCCGCATGTTCGGCGACGCCCGGCCCTCGCGCGGCCGGCTCGAGGCGCTCGACGAGTACCTGCCCTACATCCAGGCACAGCTCGCCGCCGGCGCGCCCCTGCATGCGATGACGCGGCACGTGCTCGGCCTCTTCAACGGCTGGCCCGGCGCCCGCGCCTTCCGCCGGCACCTTTCGGTGGAGGGCGTCAAACGCGGCGCCGGCCTCGAGGTGCTCCGCGCGGCGATCGGCCTGGTGCGCGCGCCCGACGACGCGACGCGGGACGCCGCGTGATCTCGCGGCGGGCGATGATGACCGGCATGGTCGCAGCCGGCGCGCTCGGCGCTCCCGCCGCCGCGTCCGAGGCGGACGCGGCCATCGCCGAGCTCGAGCGACGGCACGGCGGCCGGCTCGGCGTCGCGATCCTCGACGGCGCCGGCGCGGCCATCGCCCATCGTGGCGGCGAGCGTTTCGCGATGTGCAGCACCTTCAAGGTCCTCGCCGCCGGCTTCGTGCTGGCCCGCGTCGATCGCGGCGAGGAGCACCTCGACCGCACGATCGTCTACGGTCGCGACGCGCTGCTGCCCTACGCGCCGGTCACCAGCCGACACGTCGGCGACGGCGGCATGAGCGTCGAGGCGCTGTGCGAAGCGGCCGTCACCCTGTCCGACAACACGGCGGCCAACCTGCTGCTGGCCGGTTTCGGCGGACCGGCCGCGCTGACGGCCTGGCTGCGCAGCACCGGCGATGCCGTGACGCGGCTCGACAACAACGAGCCGGCCCTGAACGACGTGCCGCCCGGCGAGCTGCACGACACCACGACGCCGATCGCGATGGCCGAGACGCTGCGGCGGCTGCTGTTCGGCCAGGTGTTGTCGGCGGCCTCGCGGGCGCGGCTCGCCGCATGGATGATCGCGTGCAAGACGGGCGAGACGCAGCTGCGGGCCGGTGTGCCGCCCGGCTGGCGCGTCGGTGACAAGACCGGCAGCTTCCGCACGACGGTGAACGATGTCGCGGCCTTGTGGCCGCCGGCGGGGCCTCCGCGCGTGGTCACGGCCTATTACGTCGACGGCGCCGGCAGCGACGCCGATCGCAAGGTGGTGCTCGCCGAGGTCGGGCGCATCGCGTCCCGGGCGTAGGCGATGTCAGCGCGTGACGTGGGCGCCGAGACGGGCGAGCGCGGTCCGCAGGGCCTCGTCCGCGATGCCCGGCACGCGTTCGGCGGCGGCGGCCAACGCCGCGGCGGTCGGCTGCCGCCGACGCGCGTCGGCGGCCTCGCCGCGCTCGATCGGGCCCTGGCGGAACGACAGCTTGCCGATGCAGCGCCAGCCCAGATGCGCGTTGACCCGCGCCAGCACCTGGTCCGAGCTGTGCTGGATCTCCAGCGCCATGCCGCTCTCGACGCGGATCACCAGCGTCGCCGGCTGCGGCGCCGCGTCGGGGTGGCGTCCTGTGGAACGCGGCGGCCATTGCAGCTTGATCGGACGCGAGGCGGCGGCGAGGCGCTCGCCGACGATATCGTCCCAGTGCAGGATGAGATCGGATTCGGAGAAGCCCTGCTTGGCGAACACCGGGTCGACGACGGCGCCGACGAGATCGGCGAGCGGGCGCGACCAGGCGCGGTTGCGGGTTTTCGGAGGGCGCATGGCGCGAGAGCGTAACAGCATGCCGGCGGCGGCGGAAGGCGACGCCGCGCGCCTGCTTGCCTGGTACGATCGCCACCGCCGCGACCTGCCCTGGCGCGCGGCGCCGGGCGCGCCGGCCGACCCCTATGCGGTGTGGCTCTCGGAGGTGATGCTGCAGCAGACCACCGTGGCGGCGGTGAAAAGCTATTTCGCGAAGTTCCTCGCGGCGTGGCCCCGCGTGCAGGACCTCGCGGCGGCGCCGGTCGAGGACGTCATGCGAAGCTGGGCCGGCCTTGGCTATTATTCCCGCGCCCGCAACCTGCACGCCTGCGCCGGGCTCGTGACCGAGGCCGGCGGCTTCCCCGACACGGAGGATGGGCTGCGTGCCCTGCCCGGCATCGGCGCCTACACGGCGGCGGCGGTAGCCGCGATCGCCTTCGGGCGGCCGGCAGTCGTGGTCGACGGCAACGTCGAACGCGTGATCGTGCGCCTCCACGCCGTCGCCGCGCCGATCAAGGCGTGTCGCCCCGAGATCCGCCTCCACGCCGCGGCGCGCACGCCGCAGCGGCGTCCCGGCGACTATGCCCAGGCGATGATGGACCTCGGCGCCACGATCTGCACGCCGCGCCGGCCGGCTTGCGCCTTGTGCCCGCTGTCGGACGGCTGCGCCGCGCGGCGGGCCGGGCGCCAGGACGAGCTGCCGACGAAGGTGATCAAGGCCGAGCGCCCGGAGCGGCTCGGCACGGTTTTCTACGTGCGCCGCGGCCCCGACGTGCTGGTGCGCACGCGGCCCGACAAGGGCCTGCTCGGCGGCATGACCGAGTTCCCCGGCAGCGCCTGGACCGCGGCGGGCGATCCCGGCGGCGCGGCGCGACCGCTGGCGGCGCGTTACGCGCGGGCGCCGGCCTGGGTGGAGCACGGCTTCACGCATTTTCCGTTGCGCCTCGCCGTCTACGCCGCCCGCGTCGCGGCGCGGACGGCGGCACCGGCCGGGTGCCGTTGGGTCGCGGAGACCAACCTGCCGGGCGAGGCGCTGCCGACGCTGATGCGCAAGGTGGCGGCGGCCGGCCAGCGGCTGCTCGACGGGGTCGAGCGTCCCGACGACGCGCCCGCCCGACTCGCTCTGGACCTGCTGCCATGACCGCCAACGCCGACCAAATCGCCTATTGGAACGACGTCGCCGGCGCCAAATGGGTCCGCAACCAGGCCCGGCTCGACCGCCTGATGGCGCCGCTGACCGAGGCGCTGCTGCAGGCGGCGGCACCCCGGCGCGGTGAACGCGCGCTGGACGTTGGCTGCGGCTGCGGCGACCTCTCGTTGCGCCTGGCCACCGCGCTCGGCCGCGATGGCCACGTCGCGGCGGTCGACGTGTCGCGCCCGATGCTGGCCCACGCCGCCGCGCACGATGCGGCTCTGAGCGCGGGCGACCGCGCGCCGATCGACTGGATCGAGGCCGACGCCTCGCGCCATGGCTTCGCGCCTTCCGCCGATCTCGTGGCGTCGCGGTTCGGCATCATGTTCTTCGACGATCCCGCCGGCGCCTTCGCCAACCTTCGCAGCGCGCTTGCCCCCGGCGGCCGCTGCGCCTTCGTCGCTTGGCGCGGTCGCGCCGAGGTCGAGTGGATGCAGAGGCCGCTGGAATGGCTGACCCCCGTGCTGCCGATACCGGACTTCAGCGACGGCGAGCCTGGCCCGTTCGGCCTCGCAGATGCCGCGCGCACGCGCCTTGTGCTGGAGGGCGCCGGCTTCACCGGCGTGACGGCGGACAAGCTCGACAGCGCCCTCGTCGTCGGCGCCGACCTCGACGACGCCGTCGCCATGCTGAGCGAGACCGGTCCCGCCGCCGGCACGATCCGCGAGGCCGAGCCGGCGGTGCAGGCCGAGGCGCGACGTCTGCTGCGCCTGCACTTGGCCGACCACGTCAGCGCGGACGGTGCGGTGCGCCTGCGGGCCGCTTGCTGGATCTACCGAGGG
>CAXTVT010000040.1:0-21205 GCA_964247745.1 uncultured Beijerinckiaceae bacterium | reverse complement strand
CGTCAGCGCGGACGGTGCGGTGCGCCTGCGGGCCGCTTGCTGGATCTACCGAGGGTTCGCGTGATCCGGCGGCGGGAAACACGGGTGGCGCCCGGCCTCGATCATCGACCGCATCGCCGCGCCGTGGGCCTCCGGCGTAGCCTCGCGCCGCGACGAATTGCAATAGGCGCAGGCCATGGCGAGATTGCCGGGCTCGTCGCCGCCGCCCTCCGAGCGACGCCGCAGATGCTCGACGCTGGCCATGCGATAGCCGAAGGCGAGCTGGCAGGCCATCGAGCGCGCGCCCGGCATGTCCCATTTGGCGCGCAGCCGCGCCTCCTGTCGGCGCTCCCCCGGCAGCCAGGTTTCGCAGCCGCAGTAGAGGCAGCGGTCGCGCTGCGCCGCGGCGAGCCAGGCCAGGGCGGCGGGGCCGTCTAGCTCTGGTCCGGCGGCCATTGTCGCGACGTGTGAACCAGGGCGAGGATCACGGCGATCGGGTCGAGAACATCGTAGACGACCCGATATCTTGGATGCGGAACAAGCTCGCGCGTTCCCGTCAAGGCGCCCTCTCTCCCCATGAGCGGGTGGGCAGGGAGCCGATCGACCGCCACCTCGAAAAGACGATCGATGCGATATGCAGCTCGCGCATCATTCGACGCGACGAGAGTCGCTTCGATAGTCGCGTCCAAGGCCACCTCCAACGCGTGTGCCGATCTAGGATCGCGCCGCCACCGCCGTCAACCGAGGCGACGCCGCGGCATCACGCCCGTCGACCCCGATTGTTGCGGCGCATCGATAGGAGTAAGCTGAGTCCATGCAAACGCCTGCCGTCGTGCGCATCGTGCAGTCGATCGCGGAGCTCGACTCCGTGCAATGGGATCGCTGCGCCAATCCGCAGATCCCGGCCACCGGCCTCGCCGTCGCGGCGGATGGCAGTGTGGTCGCCGACCATCGCGAGGGCGAGCGCTTCAACCCGTTCCTCACCCACGCCTTTCTCCATGCGCTGGAAAGTTCGAAATCGGTCGGCGGCCGCACCGGCTGGGTGCCGACGCATGTCGTGGTCGAGAGCAAGGGCGGCCGGCTTGAGGCGGTGGCGCCGTGCTACATCAAGACCCATTCGATGGGCGAATACGTATTCGATCACGCCTGGGCCGACGCTTACCACCGCGCCGGGCTCGACTATTACCCCAAGCTCCAGGTCTGCGTGCCGTTCACGCCCGTCACCGGGCGCCGCCTGCTGGTCGCCGCCGACGCCGACCCGATGGCGACGGAGACGCTGATCGCCGGGCTCAAGGCCTGGCGCGCCAAGGTCGAGGCCTCGACGGTTCACGTCACCTTCGCCACGCGCGCCGAATGCGAGGCGATGGGCGAGGCCGGGCTGCTGCAGCGCACCGGGCAACAGTTTCATTTCGTCAACGAGAGCTACCGCGACTTCGAGCATTTTCTCGAAAGCCTGGCCTCGCGCAAGCGCAAGGTCATCCGCCGCGAGCGGCGCGACGCGCTCGCCAACGGCATTACGATCGAGTGCCTCTCCGGCGCCGCGATCCGGCCCGAGCACTGGAAGGCGTTCTACGAGTTCTACATCGACACCGGCTCGCGCAAATGGGGGCGACCCTACCTCACCCGCGGCTTCTTCGAGGCCGTCGGCCAGACCATGGCCGACCGCATCCTGCTGGTGATGGCGCGACGCGACGGCCGCTGGATCGCCGGCGCCATCAACTTCATCGGCGACGACGCGCTCTACGGCCGCAACTGGGGCTGCCTCGAGGAGCACCCGTTCCTGCATTTCGAGGTCTGCTACTACCAGGCGATCGAATGGGCCATCACCCACGGGCTGAAACGGGTCGAGGCCGGCGCCCAGGGCGAGCACAAGCTGGCGCGTGGCTATCGCGCCGTGCCGACCTATTCGGCCCACGATATCCCCGACAAGCGCTTCCATCGCGCCATCGACGATTATCTCGTTCGCGAGCGTGCGGCGGTCGACGAGGCGATCGAGGAATACGGCGATCTCGCGCCCTTCAAGAAATGCGCGCCGTCCGGCATGGAGAACGAATGACCTCTTCCGCCGGCACGCTTTCCTACGACGACCAGAACATCTTCGCCAAGATCCTGCGCGGCGAGATCCCCTGCGCCAAGGTCTACGAGGACGATCTCGTTCTGGCCTTCATGGACGCCATGCCCCAGGCCGAGGGCCACACGCTGGTGGTGCCCAAGGCACCGGCGCGCGGCCTGCTCGACGTGGCGCCCGATACGCTGGCCGCGCTGATCGTGCGCGTGCAGAAGGTGGCGGCGGCGGTGAAGAGCGCCTTCGCCGCCGACGGCCTGACCATTTTGCAGTACAACGAGGCCGCGGGCGGCCAGAGCGTGTTCCACCTCCATTTCCACGTCGTGCCGCGGATGGACGGCGTGGCGTTGAAGCCGCACGCCGGCGGCATGGCCGACGCCGAAGCGTTGAGAGACCAGGCCGAGCGGATCAGGGCCGCGCTGTAAGTGCGGCGGCCTCCGACCGCGCCGGACGAGACTCGGATCGGCGCGATCAGGCCGCGCTTTGCAAGGCGGGTTGGACCTGCCGCTTCTCCTTGCGGCGACAGACGAGCACCGCGCGATGCGCGTCGGTCACCGGCTGCCCCGCGCGCGCCGGGGTGGCGAAGATCTCCTTTTTGACGGATACGGTTTCGAAGCCCAGGATGGCGACGACCTGCTCGTACGTCTTGAGCGAGTAGGTCCAAAAGATGTAGGACGCGTCGGGCAGGTTCGATCGTCCGTTGAACTGGGCGATGGTTTGATCCGACTCGATATAGTCGGTGTTGATGATCAGATATTCGCGCGCGCGCTTCGAGATGCTGGCGAGGGCACGGATCGGGTCACTCAGATGTTCCAGGATGGCGCCGACGATGACGACGTCGAACTGACCCATCGCGGCGGGCATGTCGTAGACGTCGCCATAAACGACCTTGGCCTTCGAAGCCTTCAGCCGATGCGTGAACCAGTACGCATTCTTCCATCGCTGGAACGCCGCACTCTGCTTGGCGCTCCAGCTCGCGTGATCGGTGACGTACTCGCTTTCGGCGAACGGGAGCAGATGCTGCCGATCGGCGCTATCGAGATCGAAGGACACGACTTCGCTGGCTCCCGCCTCCTCGGCGGAGAACGACAGGAAGCCGGAGGCCGCGCCGACGTCGAGCACGCGTCGGCCCGCGAGGTCCAAGCCGCCGATGTAATCGGAAAATCGGCCGCGTAGGTCCCAGGGTCCGGGCTGCGTCCCGTGTCCCGGCAGATCGGTCGTATGATAAAAGAAGCAGGCGTCGAGCGAGGCGACCTGGACGGGGGTCGCGAAGATCGTCTCGGCCGCGCGGGTGACCTGGACCGATGCTTGCCGCACCCTGGACCTAGGTCGTTCGAGCAGGCGGCCGATGACCGCCGTCGTGCGATCGATGCGCTCGGAGATGTCCCAGTCGGCCATGTTCTCTCGCTCGTATTGGATGAAGGATTGTTCCACGTATTCGTCCAGGGACAGCGTCCGTTTCTGCTCGGCCGTCAGCTTGAATCCGGCGTCGCCGACCTTCCCGAAACGGGCGGCGATCTCCGGGAAGACGGGATAGATGATCCATTCGGCAAGGCGGTCCGGCATCGCCGCCGGCTCGGGAAACCGTCTTCCTACGTGGAGCCCGGCGGCGCGGCAGGCCTCGAGCGCGACGTCCGCCAGGACGAAGCTGCGCGGATGGTTCATGGAATACATGAACGGTTCCGGCGTTCGCAGCCAGCGTTGCAGCGAGCTCCCCAGGTCGACGCCGTGGTGCCGGAAGTCGGAAATCAGGCTGCGCCCGCTCGCCTCCTGACGATCGAAATATCCCAGCGCCTGATAGATGTAGGAATTGTAGAGGCGCACCGTGCGCGCCACGTCGAGGCCGAGCCTGAAAGCCGCCACCGCGATGATCGAGTTATAGTCGATCATCGGCGTATAGACCCGCGTTCCATCACCCCGTTCCAGGTAGGTGATATCGGGATGAAAGGCCGCGTAGACGACGTGCGGCACGAATTGGATACGTGGGCCCAGCGCTCCGATCCGGTCCGCGGCCAGGTCCCCGAACTTGCCGTCGAGCGGCAGCGCGAACACGAGATCGGCCGCACGCAGGTTGTCATGGATTGCGTCGCGATCGTCGCCGAGCAGGCGGTAGGTGTGAAACCCCTCGACGTCGCAGGACGGGAACAGGATGCGGATCGCGGAGACCAGACCTTCCATCTGGCAGCCGGTGAGGACCCGCACGCACTTTGGACTCATGCCGCCACCCCCGGCGCCAGCATGGTTTCGTCACACGACGTCTTTGAACTCCGCTTCGAGCGGGGTCGCGATGGTCAGGGGAGCCGGCGTCGCATCCTCCGGGAGCTCGAGCGCGACGGGCGGCGCGAGGCGAGTGTGGCCCTTGTCGAGGATGCGTTCGCGAAACACCTTCATGACGGCCGCGACGCCTTCCGGCTTGATCGCGCGGTCGTTCTTCTCGAAATAGCGGGCCTTCGGATGCGTGACGATCATCTCGTAGGACGGGAAATAGAGCACGTTGCGCCGCGCGCGCGAGACCCGATCGGCGACGACCCGCAGGATGGCCTTCGTGCAGGCGCTCGACACGATCACATGACGCTGTTCGAAGGTTGCGATGATCGGGACCGGCGAAACGGTCAAGACGAAGCGGATGCGCGGGTTGATTCGTCGGATCGCGTCGATAAACGCCAGCAGGTCGTCGGAGAGCTCGTCGACCGAGAGGTTCGTCGGAGAGAACACGACGGACGGATCCGTGGGCGAGGCGACCACGCCCGGCGGCAGCGGCACGGCCGATCCATCGGTGCCGTCGAGCCACACCTCTGTCAGGCCCAGCGTGAAGACCAGAACGTCGCAGGTCTCGAGGACGTCGCGCACGGCGGCGAGATGCTGGCGGCGGGCGACCGCGACATCGTCGGCCGTCGCGAAGCCGCGCGGAAATTCGTTGGGCCGAAACGGGTCGACGTAGCGACCGTCCGGCCGGCGCCAGGCCACGTGACGCGGCACGAACAGCCCGTAAGCCCGCTCGAAAAGCTGGAACAGCTGGCGACACGTGTAGATGTTGCCGTAACGCGCCGAGTACACCGGCAGGTCCGGTCCGTCGATCTCATCGGCGATCTCGGTCTGAACGAAGCGGATGTCCTCCGCCAAGAGTGCGCGTGAAATGTGCTGGGCGAAGCAGCTTCCGGCCGTAGCGACGCGATCCTCCGCCGAAATCCTGAACGGGACTTCGGTGATGGGATCGAAATCGGCCAGCTCGGGCATCGTGACCGCCGTCTTCCAGAACGCGCTGTCCGGCAGACCTGCATAGGGATGACTCGCTGACGGCTCCATGATCGTCCCTATTGCGCCGGCGGCTCCTTTTCAAAGTTATGCACAGCCGCAAGGAGCATAAAACCGTTTTCTTGCATGACGTAGGGTCATCTGGACTGGGCTTTTAGGCTATCGAGGCCGCCTTGCAGGAAGGTTTTTACATTGAATGCCCTGAGTATCCCAGAGAGATTGTGGGATTCTCCCGCTCTCGACGGCGTGAAAGGCTCTCTTTACCACGTGGTTCGATCGACCATGGCGCCCGGCATGGAGCGCACCGCGCGGACACCACACGCATGAGGGCGGCGGAGGCGGCGCCGCGCCGCCCTACAGCTCGCCGCGCTTGGCCATGGCCTCGATGCGGTCGGCCGTGCGCAGAGCGATGGCGTGGATGGTGAGATGGGGGTTCACGCCACCGGTCGTGGGGAACACCGAGCCGTCGCAGATGAAGAGATTGCGATGGTCCCAGCTGCGGCAGTCCGCGTCCACCACGCTGTCCTCGCGCGAGAACCCCATCTTGGCCGTGCCGTAGAGGTGGTTGGTGTCGTCGGCCTGGCGGAAGAGGTCGGTGGCGCCGGCGCCCGCCATCATCGCCTCCATCTGGCTCATGCCGTGCTCGATCGAGGCCTTGTCGTTGTCCGTCCAGCCGTAGGTGATGCGCGGCACCCGGAGGCCGTACTGGTCGAGTTCGTCGGTCAACGTCACCGTGTTGTCGATGTCGGGCTGCATCTCGCCAACCATCTTCACGCCGACCTGATGGTTGTAGTCCAACATCTTCAGGCGCAGCGCCTCGCCCCACAGCCCGCGCGAGCCGGCCTGCACGCCGACCCACTCGATGGGCAGCGGCCCCTGCGGCATGATGCAGTAGCCGCCGGCGAAGTCCTTCCTGTCGTCGTAGTTCCAGTGCTCGGTGATGGACAGCGACGGCGGTCCCTTGTTCCAGCGGACCTCGTCGGCCATCTTGCCCCAGACGCCCTGGTTCGACTGCGTCATCAGGTACTTGCCGACAAGGCCGGACGAGTTGGCGAGCCCGTCCTTGTAGCGCCCGTCGGCGGAGTTGAGCAGCAGGCGCGGCGTCTCGATCGCGTAGCCCGCGACGATGACGTGCTTCGCCTTCTGGAAATGCCAGTCGCCTTCGCGGTGATAGTGCAGGCCCGTCGCGAGCCCCTCGGCATCGACCTCGATGCGCCCGACCATGGCCTGATCGCGGATCTCGGCGCCGGCGGCGATCGCGCGCGGCACCCAGACGACCAGCGCGCTCTGCTTGGCATTGGTGGAACAGCCGATGCGACAGAAGCCGCGATAGACGCACGGCGGCGACGCGTCGCGCGGCGCCGACACGGTGGCGACGGGGCACGGCGCCCAACCGATTCCCATGCTCTCGCAACCCTTCGCCAGGACCTGGGCGGCGGCATTGAGCTCGTGCGCGCGATAGGGGTAGCGGCCCCGTTTGGGCCCCCACGGATAGGTCATGGGCCCGGAGATCTTTAGTGCCTGCTCGGCTTGGGAGTAGTAGCCCCACATCTCGCGCCAATCGAGCGGCCAGTCGAAACCGTAGCCGAGCTTCGACCGTGCCTTGAACCATTCCGGCCGGAAGCGCAGCGACACCATCGCGAAATGCACGGTGGACCCCCCGACCGCCTTGCCGGAATTGTTGGCGCCCATCTTCAGCGGGTTGCGACCGTCGCAGAGCCGCTTGTCGGTCCAGTAGAGCTTCTCCTGCTCCATCTCGTCGGAGGCGAAATCCTCCAGCGGCCGAAAGAACGGACCGGCCTCGAAGGCGACGACGCTGAAGCCCTTCTCGGCGAGCCGCGCCGCCAGGGTGGCGCCGCCGGCACCGGTGCCGACGATGGCGAAGTCCACCTCGTCGCGATCGGCGTGCTGGCGCATCGGCAGCCAGCCACCCTCCTTGAAGACGTCGGGCGCGCGTCCGTCCTTGGCACGCGGGCCTTCCTGGATCTCAGCGTACACGACGGTTCTCCCGCTCGGCCTTGGCGGGATCGCCATGGGCTTCCACCGCCTCCCAGGGGTCTCGCTCGTTCAGCTCCATACGGACGTAGCCGCGCGGATGCGCCGGGCCGCCGAAGCCGATCTCGCTCCAGGCCGTGGGATGGGCGTAGTAGGCCGAGGTGATATCGAACAGCACGCGCTTGCTGAAGAAGAGGTCACTCGGCATCGCCTCGAACGCGGCATCCTTCAACTCGCCCTTCTGCATCTGCGTCAGCAGCGCGTCCTGCTCGGACGCCGACAGCGCGTGGTAGGAGCCGCCGTGCTTGGCCTTGGCGATGGACTCCAGGCCCTGAAGGCCTTGCTTCCACGCGGTGCGGTCGTCGGGCAGCGGCAGGTACCGGTAGCCTTCCTCGCGTCCCGACAGGCATTTCTCGTCGATATAGGCCGGCAGCGGCACGGGCGGCCGGTCTCCCGGTTGCGGCAGGATGCGGGCGCAGACCGCGCAGAGCGTCGCCCATTCGGCCTCGTCGAAGAAGCGTGGGCCGACGTAGACCGCCAGCCGCTTGTCGATCACCTGCCGCGTCTTCTCGTTCCACGAGGGCGTCCAGCGCTTGTCGAGGACGTCATAGCTGGGAAACCTGTCGCCGCTCATCCTTTGTTCCCCAACAGACGCAGCGCGGCCATTCCGGCGACCGCGAGGCCGGAGAAGGACGGCGGCGCCGGGATCGGCGGCCCGTCGATCAGGTTCTGGCTCCAGTTGCGCCAGCCGCCCATCATGCGGGCGACGCCGTTGACGTGGAAACCGACGCCGACGAATCCCATCACCGCGACGCCGCCCAGCCAGACGCGCGACAGCCGGCGCGCCAGCGGGGTCGGCGCCAGCGTCGTGGCGGCAACGGCCACGGCGGCGCTCGGCGGCAGCGTCACCGGAAGATACATCGCCCAGCGCTGGAAGTTGCCGCGGAAGTGCAGCAGCCAGGCCTCGGCCGTGGTGCCGAGCAGCCCGACGGCCGTGAGGCCGGAGAGCAGCCGCCCCGCCGGCAGTCCCAGGATGCGCGGCTGCGTGAACGGTGCGGCGTCACGCACCCGCTCGGCGCCATAGCCGAGCAGACCGGAAAGGATCAAAGCCGCCGGCGCGCCCATCGGCGCGGCGTAGAACGCGTTGTTCCAGGTCAGCCCGCCGGTGCGCTTGGTGACGTTGTAGAGGTGGAAGCCGGTGCCGACCACGCCGGTGATCACCGCCGTGATATAGGCCGCGTCGCGCAAAGGCTCGGAGGCATTGTCCTCCTTCAGGGCGCCGTCGATGCCGGCGGCGAGGCTGGTGGCGGAGGTCGCCAGCGCCAGCCACATCGCCGGGTTCTTGAAGCCGCCGCGGTAATGTTCGATCGCGCTGTCGAACAGCACCGAGCCGGCCAACATGGCCGAGCCGACATGCAGCTCGCGGGCCTCGCTGACGGCGGTGGCTTGCCGCCCGGGGCGCCGCCGCTTGCCGTCGCCGCGCCGCGCGAGGGCGTTCGCGCGCCTCGCGACGAGGTCGAGCTCGCGCAGGACGGCGTCGAGGGAGGCTGTCTCGGCCATCGCCCTCAATCCCGGTGGCCCGGCAGCAGGCTTGCCAGCATCTGCTTGGCCGAGCCCTTGACGACGGAGACCAGCTCGGGCTCGTCGCGCATCATCGTCACGAAGTTCTTGGCGTCCTTCACCGTGATGTGCGGCGGCAGCGGCGGAACGTTGGGGTCCGTCACCATCTCGAGGATGACGGGGCGGTCGGCGGCCAGCGCCTCCTCCCAGGCCGCGCCGATCTTCTCGGGATCGTCGCAGCGGATGCCTTTCAGCCCGAGCAGCTCGGCGTATTTCGCGTAGGGGAAATCGGGGATCGACTGGGTCAGCTCCGTCTTGCCCTCGCCGAGCTGGACGCGCTCCTCCCAGGTCACCTGGTTGAGATCCTGGTTGTTGAGGACCATGATGATGAAGGTGGGGTTCGACCATTCCTTCCAATATTTGCCGACCGTGATCATGACGTTCATGCCGTTCATCTGCATGGCACCGTCGCCTATGAAGCCGATCACCGGACGCTCGGGAAAGGCCATCTTGGCCGACATCGCGTAGGGCGTGCAGGCGCCGAGCGAGGCCAGGCCGCCCGAGAGCGAACCCTTCATCCCGCGACGGATCTTGATGTCGCGTGCATACCAGTTGGCCGTCGAACCGGAATCGGCCGTGAGGATGCAACGGTCCGGCAGGCGCGGCGACAGTTCGTGGAAGACCCGCTGCGGGTTCATCGGCTCGGCCGCGACCATCGCGCGATCCTTCAGCGTGGCCCACCACGCCACGACCTCCTTCTCGATCTTCTTGCGCCAGCTCGTCTCCTTGTTCTGCTTCAGCAGCGGCAGCAACGCGCGCAACGTCTCGGCGCTGTCGCCGATCATCGTGTATTCCATCGGGTAGCGCAGGCTGAGGTTGGCCCCGTTGATGTCGATCTGGACGCCGCGCGCCGCACCCGGCTTCGGCAGGAACTCGCTATAGGGAAAGGCGGAACCGACCATCAGAAGCGTGTCGCACTCCTGCATAAGGTCCCACGACGGCTTGGTGCCGAGCAGCCCCAGCGATCCCGTCACGAACGGCAGGTCGTCCGGCACGGCGGCCTTGCCGAGCAGCGCCTTGGCGACGCCCGCGTTCAGCCGCTCGGCCACGGCGATCACCTCGTCCGTAGCCGACATGCAGCCGGCGCCGATCAGCATCGCCACCTTCTTGCCGGCGTTGAGGATGTCGGCCGCCTTCTGCAAGGCCTCCGGATTCGGCAGGGCCGAGGTGCCGGGATAACCGACACCGGTGTGCGTGGCGCCATGCGCCATCGGCGGATCCTGGTAGGGCAGCTCCTGGAGATCGTTGGGGATGATGACGCAGGTGACGCATTGGTGCGCCGCGGCGATGCGGACGGCGCGATCGATGCAGGTGCGGACCTGCGACGGGACCGTGGCCGTGATGACGTATTCCGACGCCACGTCCTTGAAGAGGTTCTGGAGGTCGACCTCCTGCTGGTAGCTGGCGCCGAGCGACTTGCGCCCCTGCTGGCCGCAGATCGCGACGACGGGCACGTGATCGGCCTTGGCGTCGTAGAGGCCGGTCAGCAGGTGGATCGCGCCCGGTCCGGAAGTCGCGTAGCACAACCCGACTTGACCGGTGAACTTGGCATGGGCCGATGCCATGAACGCCGCCATCTCCTCGTGACGAACCTGCACGTAATGCATGAAGTCCTTGGCCTTCTCGAGCGCCACGTCGAGACCGCCGACACCGTCGCCGGGATAGCCGTAGACCCGGCTCAGTCCCCATTCGTTGAGGCGCTTCCAAACGAATTCGGCGACGTTCTGCGACATGATCGGCTCCTTGCAAGCTAGCTGGGGCGGCGCTCGCGCGCGGCCACATGAAATTTCGGACGGACTTCTCGAACTGCGTTTTCGCGGCCTTGCTCAGGCCGCGCGATCGAAGAGGTTGGTCGGCAAACCCGGCACGTCGAGCTCGAGGCTGAAGAGATTGCCTTCCGCGGGCCGCGTCGGTCTCTCGTCGGGCGCGATCGTCCAGTTGGCCGTCGTCACGTAGACCTTGGTGAGATCGGGGCCGCCGTAGGCCGGCATCGTGGGATATTGCACCGGGAGGGCGATGCGGCGGTCGAGCCGGCCGTCGGGGTCGAAACGCAGCAAGCACCCCTCGCCGAAGATCGCGGAGAGATAGAAGCCGTCGCGGTCGACGGCCGCGCCGTCGGGTCCGTGCGACTCGTCCGAGGTCTCGACGGTCGCGAAGACCCGCCGCTTCGAGGCCTGCCCCGTGCGCGCGTCGTAGTCGAAGGCGAAGATCGTCTTCGAGGCGGTGTCGGACTGGTACATCGTGCGCCCGTCCGGGCTCCAGGCGAGGCCGTTCGACGTCTTCACCGAGGCGGCCATGTCGACCCAGGTTCCGTTCGGCGAGTACTGGAACAGCGGCGCCCGCTCGGGCGCACGCTCCTTCTCGTCGCCGGGCGCCAGCGGCAGGTACATCTCGCCGACGAGGAAGCGCCCGGCGGGATCGCATCCGCCGTCGTTGAAGATGAAGCGGCGGACATCGTAGGGCGGTGGGCCGATCTGGTGCAGCGACCCGTGCCGCGGCTCGAAATCGTAGAGCCCGGTGCGCAGGGCGCAGAGCGCGCCGCTTTCCGTCAGTACGGCGCAACCGATCCAGCTCGGCATCTCCCAGGCGACGTTGCGCCCGCTCGCCGGATCGAACTCGTTCAACGAGGGCGCGCGGGTGTCGACCCAGAGCAGGGTCTGCCGGCGCGCGTTCCAACGCGGGCTCTCGCCATTCGAGGACCGTATGTCGAGTTCGGTGACGATCTCGGGTTGCATCGCAAATCCTCTCGCCGCCAAAGCCGAAGGCGATGACGAAGTTCCGCGATCGATGCGGCCCAACGGCACTCGAGACGCGATGTCGGCGAACGACCCCCTTGAAACGCGACGTGTCGCGGTACGCAGCTATGGCAGGGTTCTTTGTCGCGGTACCGCGACATTGGCCCGGGTTTTTGTCGCGGTACCCTGACTTCGGCAGGATGAAATGTCAGGCCTCGTGGCGGGATCCTGTCCCGCTCTCCAGAGGCGCGGCAGCATTTACGCCGACCTTCTTTTCGGTTACGCTACCTAAATCAGGACTGGGCCGCAGGCAAGGGCGATCGAAGTGGCCGAACGAGTTGCGCGCGTCGCGGTCGATGGGGCAGAAGGCGCGTCGTCCCACCTGGATCCCGCCATGTCGTCTCCTCTGCGCGTCGGTGTCGCCGGCCTCGGCACCGTCGGGGCGGCGGTGTTGCAGGTGCTGGCCCGCCGCGGTGAAAGCCTCGCCGCCCGTGCCGGCCGCCCGGTCCGATTGGTCGGCGTCTCGGCGCGCAAGGCGCGCGACGTCGGCGACGCCGCCTGGCACGACGATCCCGTCGCGCTGGCCCGCAGCCCGGACATCGATTGCTTCGTCGAGCTGATCGGCGGCGACAGCGGCCCGGCGCTCGACGCGGTGCGCGCGGCGCTGGCCGCCGGCAAGTGCGTGGTGACGGCCAACAAGGCGATGATCGCGCGCCACGGCGCCGAACTCGCCGCCGCGGCGGAGACGGCCGGCGTGGCGCTGCGCTTCGAGGCGGCGGTGGCCGGCGGCGTCCCGATCGTCAAGACGCTGCGCGAGGGGCTCGTCGGCAACGCGGTCGACCGCGTCTACGGAATTCTCAACGGCACCTGCAACTACATCCTGTCCCGCATGGAGGCGGAGAAGCTCTCCTTCGCCGACTGCCTCGCCGAGGCGCAGCGGCTCGGCTATGCCGAGGCCGACCCGACCTTCGACATCGGCGGCTTCGACACCGCCCACAAGCTCGCGATCCTGACCTCGCTAGCCTTCGGCACGGTCGTCGAGGCCGAGGCCGTCGGCGTCGAGGGCATCGAGACCATCACGCTGGCCGACCTGCAGGCCGCCGAGGATCTCGGCTACCGCGTCAAGCTGCTCGGCGTCGCCAAGCGTACGGCGGCCGGCATCGAGCAGCGCGTGCACCCGACCATGGTGCCGAAGGCTTCCGCCATCGCGCAGGTGATGGGCGTGACCAACGCGGTCGTGGTCAACGCCGACGCGGTGCGCGAGGTGACGCTGGCCGGCCCCGGGGCCGGCGGCGAGGCGACCGCCTCGGCGGTGGTGGCCGACATTTTCGACGTGGCGCGGGGCGACCGCTCGCCACCCTTCGGCCTGCCGGCGGCCAAGCTGGTGGCGCTGGAGCGTGCCTCGATCGACACGCACGAGGGCGGCTACTACGTGCGGCTCGCGCTGTACGACCGCCCCGGCGCCGCCGCCGCGATCGCCATGCGCATGGCGCAGGAGGGGATCTCGCTCGAGAGCATCGTGCAGCGCTCGCGTCCATCCGGGCGAGGGGCCGCCTCCGACACACCGGTGCCGGTGACCTTCATCACCCATCCGACGCCGGAGCGCGCGATCCGTGCGGCCATCGCCGCGGCGCTCGAGGACGGCCACGTCGCCGAGACGCCGCAGGTGATCCGCATCGAGCGGGAGTGACCTGTTAGCAACAATCAAGCTTTTCGCGTGCGCCGGGATCGTTTATAGACGAATGGCGGAGAGCGAGTCTCGCGGCCCGACCATCTCGGAGCGATCATGCGGCTTGGTCCTATCCTGATCCCTTCGGCGATCGTGGTCGCGATCGGATCGATCGTCGCGGTCCAGGCGGGCTGGCTCGACGGGGGCGGCTCGGAGCCGACCTTCGTGGTGCACGCCGATCCCGCGATCCACGGCGTGCCGGCGCCGACCGGCCAGATTGCGGCGGTCGCGGCCGCTTCGGTCCTGCCTGCGATGCCGGTCGCGGAGACCATGGAGCCCACCGTGGGGCGCAGCGTCGGTAAGACCGATCCGACCCCCCTCACCCAGCCGCCGACGCGCAACCTCGGCAGCGGAGGGGCAAGCCTCGACGCCGACGGCGCCGCTGGCGCGTCCGACCGAACCGATTCTGCGCCCGACGCGGTGCAGCAGGCGCGCGACGAGGCGGCTCGGGCCAAGCAGGACGTCCTCGAGGTGACGCAAGCCTCGATTGCCGCCCAGCACGCGTCGGAAGCCGAATTCGAGCGGCAGAAGGCCGAGCTGAACGACCAGATCGCGCAGTTGCGCGCCAAGATCGACCAGCCCGCAGCGCAGCCGGCCGGCACCGAGGCCATTTCGGCGGCCGAGGCCAAGGCTGCCACCGCCGCCGCCGAGCTGTCGGACGCGCGCGAACGCGAAAACGGACTTCGCGCGAAGCTGGCGGCGGCCCTCGCCGGCCAAGCCGGCGGCAAGGAGGCGGCGGACAAGATCGCGGCGGCCGAGCAGGCGCTGGTTCAAGCGCAGGGACGCGCCAAGGAGCTGGACGGCCGGGTCGCGGCGCTGCAGGGCGAAGCCGCGGCGGCCAAGGCCACCACCGACCGGGCCTCGGCGGCCGAGCGCGCGGTGGCGGACGCCCAGGCGAAGACGACGAAGGCCTCGAACAAGGTCGCCGCCCTCGAGGCCGAGGTCGCCGCCCAATCGGCCGCGGCGGAGAAGGCCGCGGTGGCCGAGCACGCGCTCGCGGAGATTCGGGGACGCGAAAAGGCGCTCGGCGATCGGGTCGGCGCGCTCGACGCCGAGCTGGCGGCGAGCAGGGCCGCGACGACGCGGGTCGGCGCCAGGGCCGAGGCCGTCGACAGGATCGAGGCCGATCTCGCCGCCGCGCGACGGCGGGGGGACGCCTTGACCAAGCAGGTCGCGAGCTTGCAGGCCGACCTTGGCGACGCGGCCGACAGCAAGAAGGCGGAGGCCGTCGCCGTCCAACAGGTCACCGGTCTGCAACAGCAATTGGATGCGGCCCGCGTTCGCGAGAAGGATCTCGGCGCGAAGCTCGCCGCGCTGCGAAGCGAGCCGGGGACCAAAGCGGTCGACGCCACCGCGTTCGAGGCGAATGCGTCCAACGCGACGGCGACGCTCCAGGACGATCTCGCCGGTGCCCGGCGCGGGGAAGACATGCTGCGCCGCGAAAACGGCGTGCTGCAGAAAGAGCTTGCCGAGGAACGCGCAGCCGCCAAGCGGGTCGGTGAGACGCTCGCCGCGCTGCAGGTCGGCGCCGGCGAGCCGGTACCGCCGGTGGCCGTCGCCTTGCCGCGGGACCCCGCGAAGGCCACACGCGGCCAACACGGTCGTCTTGTGCATCAACTCGTTTCGCTGCAGCGCGAGCAGATGCATCAGGAGGTGCGGGCGCTGAAGGTCGAGGCGGCGGGACTAGGCCATCCGCAGGCGGTGCGCCCGACCGCCGACATGGACCGAGGCGCCCGATTCGTGAGCGTGCAGCCGGAGCCGGAGGGGCGGGCCTCGCCCGCCGAGCGGCGGGCGGCGCGACGCCGCGACAGGCAGGCGCACGAGCACGACGCCGCTGCCGCGCCGGGCAGGCCGCCGTATCCGTCGCTCGACCGCGACGAGTCGCAAGCTGCGATCGCGCAGGCCACCGGACTGATCCGCTCGGGCAACGTGGACCAGGCGCGCCAGGTGCTCCGCCAGCGCGGCGGTGCCGCCGCGACCCGGGCCCTGGCCGACACCTACAACCCGCTGACCAACACGAAGTACGGCGTGATCGGCGTCGACAGCGACCCCGACAAGGCCTCCTACCTCTATCAGCAAGCCGCCGGCGCCGGACGTTAGAGCCGATCCCAGGATCCTTCATCGCCAGCGGAGCGAAGCGAGCCAGGGCGACATGTCGCGTCTCTCGGCGCCCCTAGATCGCGTCGCCCTCGTCTGGCAACGACGACGTCGCGTCCGGCTGCCTGAAGTCGGCCCTCAAACGTGCTCCACGGCGACGATCCCCGGGATCGCCTTGATGGCCCCGGCGATCTGCGGCGAAATCTTGAAGCGCCCAGGCAGAAGGATCTCGCATTCCGCGAGATCCGCGGTCATCGCCACGATCGTGACCGCGCCATCGCCCTTCTCGCGGAGCAGAGGCGCGATCGAGGCCAACGGCTCGGGGGAGCGCACGAAGATCTGCAAGCCCTTCTGTACGCGCTGGGCCGCCTCCTCCAGCGGCTGGACCGAGACGATGCGGGCGCGCACGTCCTCGCCCTCGAGCTGCGCCTGGATGCCGACAAGCAGGTTGGCGCCCTTCACCAGTTGGTCACGAAACTGGTTCAGACCCTCTTGGAACAGGATGGCCTCGTACTGACCGGACTGATCCGAGAGCTGGACGATGCCCATCTTCGAGCCGGACCGCGTGCGCCGCTCGGCGCGATCGAGCACGGTGGCGGCGAGCCGTCCGGCCTCGTGGCCGGCCTTCACCTGGCGCACGAAATCGGTCCAGCGCTGCACGCCGAGACGCTTCAGCACGCTGGTGAAGGCATCGAGCGGGTGGCCCGACAGGAAGAAGCCGACGGCGTTGAACTCGCGCTGCAGGCGCTCGGTCAGCGGCCAGCCCGGCACCTTGGGCAGCGCCAGCGTCTCCGCCGTGTCGGCGCCGAACAGGGCCGATTGCCCCTGCGAGCGCTCGTCGGCGCGCCGCGCCGCCACGGCCAGAATCGTCTCGATGCCGCTGTGGACGCGGGCGCGGTCGGGATCGAGGTCGTCGAAGGCGCCGGCGGCGGTGAGGCTCTCCAGCACGCGCTTGTTGGCGTCGCGCGGATTGAGGCGGCTGGCGAAGTCGGCGAGGTCGCGGAAGGGGCGCTCACCCCTGGCGGCGACGACCCCCTGCGCCTGGCCGTCACCGACCCCCTTGATCGCCGAGAGCGCGTAGCGGATCGCGAGCGTACCGTCCCGACCGGCATGGACGTCGAAATCGCGACCGGACGATTGGACCGACGGCGGCTCGACCGGCACGCCCATGCGCCGCGCCTCGTTGGCGAATTCGCTGAGCTTGTCGGTGTTGGGCTTGTCGAGGGTCATCGAGGCCGCCAGGAACTCGACGGGATGGTTGGCCTTGAACCAGGCGGTCTGGTAGGCGATCAAAGCGTAGGCCGCGGCGTGGCTCTTGTTGAAGCCGTAGTCGGCGAACTTGGCGAGAAGGTCGAAGATGTCGGAGGCGCGCTTCTCCTTCAATCCGCCGCCGACCGCGCCGCTGACGAAACGCTCGCGCTGCGCGTCCATCTCCGCCTTGATCTTCTTGCCCATCGCGCGGCGCAGCATGTCGGCCTCGCCGAGCGAGTAGCCGGACAGGATCTGCGCGATCTGCATCACCTGCTCCTGGTAGATGATGACGCCGAAGGTTTCCTTCAGCACCACTTCCAGCTTGGGATGGAGATAGTCGGCGTCGGCCTCGCCGAGCTTGACGGCGCAATAATGCGGGATGTTGGCCATCGGGCCCGGGCGGTAGAGCGCGACGAGCGCGATGATGTCCTCGAAACGGTCGGCGCGCATCTCGACCAGCGCCTTGCGCATGCCGGCCGATTCCAGCTGGAACACGCCGACTGTCTCGCCGCGCCCGAGCATCTCGTAGGTCCTGGCATCGTCGAGCCGGATGCCTTCGAGGTCGACGACCACGCCGCGCTTGGCGAGCAGCGTCACGGCGGTCGCGAGCGTGGTCAGCGTCTTGAGGCCGAGGAAATCGAATTTGACCAGTCCCGCCGGCTCGACCCACTTCATGTTGAACTGCGTCGCCGGCATGTCGGACTTCGGGTCGCGGTAGAGCGGCACCAGCTCGTCGAGCGGCCGGTCGCCGATGACGATGCCGGCGGCATGAGTCGAGGCGTTGGAGTACAGACCCTCCAACGTCTGCGAGATCGCGAGCAGACGCGCCACCTTCGGCTCGGCCTCGGCCGCCTCCCGCAGCCGCGCCTCGCCGTCCACCGCCTCCTTGAGCGTGACGGGCTTGGCCGGGTTCTGCGGCACCAGCTTGGCCAGCTTGTCGACCTGACCCAGCGGCATCTCCAGAACGCGGCCGACGTTGCGGAGCACGCCGCGCGCGAGGAACGAGCCGAAGGTGATGATCTGCGCCACCTTGTCGGCCCCGTAGCGGTCGCGCACGTAGCGGATCACCTCGTCGCGCCGGTCCTGGCAGAAGTCGATGTCGAAATCCGGCATCGAGATGCGTTCGGGGTTGAGGAAGCGCTCGAACAGCAGCCCGAAACGGAGCGGGTCGAGATCGGTGATGGTGAGCGCGTAGGCGACCAGCGAGCCGGCGCCGGAGCCGCGGCCCGGTCCGACCGGGATGCCCTGATCCTTGGCCCATTTGATGAAGTCGGCGACGATCAGGAAGTAGCCGGGGAACTTCATGTTGGCGATGACGGTCAGCTCGAAGGCCAACCTGTCGCGGTAGACCTTCTCCTCCAGCCCCGGCGCCATGCCGCGCGCCGCGAGGCGGGCGGTCAGCCCCTGCTCCGCCTGTCGCACGAGCTCCGCCGCTTCGGCTTCCGGCGACCCTTGCGCCGCCCCCGTGGTGAAGGCCGGCAGGATCGGCTTGCGCGTGCGCGGGCGGTAGGCGCAGCGCTTCGCGATCTCGATGGTCGAGGCGGTGGCCTCGGGCAGGTCGGCGAACAGCGCCATCATCTCGGCGCGAGTCTTGAAGCGGTGCTCGGGCGAGAGCTGCCGGCGCTCGGCCTGGCCGATCACCGCGCCCTCGGCGATGCAGATCAGCGCGTCGTGCGCCTCGTAGTCCGACAACGCGGCGAAATAGGGCTCGTTGGTCGCGACCAGCGGCAGGCTGCGATCGTAGGCGAGCGCGATCAGACCGCCCTCGGTCTCGCGCTCGCGGGCCAACCCGTGGCGTTGCAGCTCGACGTAGAAGCGCTGCGGGAACAACGCCTCCAGCTTCATCAGGCGCTCCAGCGCCATTTCGGGCCGGCCGTAGCCGTAGCAGCGATCGAGCGGGCCGCCGGGGCCGCCGGAGAGCGCGATCAGGCCGTCGGTCCGGCCTTCGAGGCGATGAAGCCCGACATGGGTCGCCTCGCCCGGCCTCGGGTCGAGGAAGGCGCGCGAGGCCAGATGCATGAGGTTCATGTAGCCGCGCTCGTCCTTGGCGAGCAGCACCAGCGGCGCACGGCCGGCGCCGTCCTCGCCGCCGCGCGAAGCGAGCATCGAGCCGTCGCCGAAGCCGATGTCGAGCTGGATGCCGATGATCGGCTGCACGCCGGCCTTGGCGACCTTCTCGGAGAATTCGAGCGCGCCGAACAGGTTGTTGGTGTCGGTGATCGCCAGCGCGGGCTGCGAATCGGCGGCGGCGAAGGTGATGAGCCTGGCGACCGCCATCGCCCCCTCGCGCAACGAGTAGGACGAGTGCACGTGGAGATGCACGAAGCCGGGGACGCCGGGCGCGCCGGCCTCTCGCTCGGCCCCGCCGGCGCCCTTGGCGCGTTCCCTCGGAATCTCGACGCCGTGCTTCATGCTCATCGCGGCAGTCTATCATCGGACTTCCCGCGTCACAGGCCACCGCCTCGACTTATCCGAAGCGTCCGACCGCCCCGTCGCTGCCTCGACAGGCGCGCCGCGCGTGAGCTGTGCGTTCTCGAAAGCGCGATCCGATGTCAGACATCGAAGATGATGCGCCGGGCCGAAGGTCGACCGGCATCCGAGGCTGTCGTACGATTCTACCGCGAAGCCTTCGAGCGGTTCGGCGTACGGTACCTCTGGAGCCGGCGACCAAGCGCGACACCGACGATTGCGCAAGCGCTCGTGGTCGCTCGGTCTTTGCGTTTCGACGGCGACATGCGGACTCGTCCAATGCGATCCGTATCGAGGATGCTGCCGTGCCGCTGTCTAGGCCGCAGAGCTCGATCCTCACGACCTGGCGGCAAATCGCGATTCGGAAAGCGACGTGGCCGGCGGCACGGTGCTGAAACGCATTAGCCATTGGCCTCGTCCCCCCGACATCGCGGGCGCGATGCTGGCGCCGTGACGACAAGAGCTGGAGGCGCCGATGGCTCAATCGCGTGGGTGCGCCTCGAGCACCTCACCATTCGGCTCGTCATCGCGACGCGCGTTGTCGGGCACGGCATCTTGCGACTCCGGCGAGTGCCATCGCGCCGCTGGGCGGGGCGCGTAAGCGGAATCGTCGGTGCTTTCGCCCTTGATGACTTGCGCGCGCGCCGGGGCGAGCAACAAGACGGCGATCAGCACCGCCATCACGATCCGCATCGCGTCCACCTTCATCGGGCCGGCCGCAGGGACGGCGGGCTGCGAAGGTAACAGGTCGCGTCGCCCTGTCGATCCCGACCGTGGACGACGGGTTGGCGCTACGCCGCCTCGAGCGCACCCGCGATGACGTCGCTGGTCTGTCCGGCCATGTCCTTGTGGATCTCCTTGAGCAGCTTGCCCTCGAAGGCCTTGTGGTAATGCTTGCGCAACTCGCCCAGGATCTTGGGCGGCGCGATCACCACGGCGTGCTCGAACTCGTTGGCCTGCGCGGCCTTGTTGAGTAGCGCGGCGACGGCGGCGGCATGCATGTCCTTGGCGTCGCGGCCCTCGTCGGGATTGGCCGAGCTGCTCTTGTGGCGCGAGCCGGCGCTGTGGTTCGAGCCCCCGACATGCGGCTGTCCGGCCGATTTGAGCTGCGGCCGGTCGTCGTTGCCGGCGGTGCGGAACAAGTGGAGCGTCTCGCCGTCGGCGACGGCGACGAGGGTGTCGTTGGGCAGGCGCATGGGGGTCCTCTCTGTCGAGGGAAGCCAATCCGCCGCGCGCATCAAGGTTCACGCGACGCCGTTCAGTTCAGCGCGTGGACCTGGGCGACCGCGGTGAAGAACAACGTGCCGCCGACGGTGAGAACGGACAGGGCGGCGAGGAGCTCGACGACCCGGCCGACGATGGCCGCGCGGTGCGTCGCCGTGCCGGTGATGCGCTGCGCCAGCCCCTTGGCGTAGACCGCGGCGCAGGCGAGACCCCCCGTCGTCGCCGCGGTGCCGAGCGCCATGGCGAAGGCGGCGCCGACGCCCACGGCGAAGATGCCCTGCGACAGGGCGAACACCAGCACCAGGATCGCGCCCGAGCACGGCCGTGCCCCGGCCGTCACCACGGCCAGCGCGGCGGCACGCGCGTCGAAGCGGCGGGAGGCGAGCAGGCGCGGATCGGGCATGTGGATGCAGTCGCAGTCGACGCCGTGGACCCGCGGCGCGCTGCCGTCGTCGGCGACGAAGCGGCTCTGCGTCCCGGCGCTGCGGGCCAGCGCCTCGACCTCGGCGGGATGCGCGGCGAAGGCGAGCGAGGAGAAGGCCGGCTCCGGCCAGAACGAGGCGACGAGCGCCCAGCCCTTGCGCCAGCATAGGAAGGCTCCCAGCACCAGGATGCAGAGATAGCTGAAGAACTCGATGGCCTGCGCGGCCGCCGTCATCCTCGGCGCCGTGGCATCGAACACGAAGGCGGCGATGCCGACGATGGCCGTCGCCACGCTGGCCTGGAGCAGCGCGGCGAGCAGCGCGATCACGAGGCCGCGCCGCAACGCGACCTCGTTCGAGACCA
>CAXTVT010000039.1:0-31801 GCA_964247745.1 uncultured Beijerinckiaceae bacterium | reverse complement strand
GTCCCTATAATTTGTAATCAGTAGGTCGCGGGTTCGATTCCTGCAACCGGCACCAAGCAAGAGCGACGGCGCGACTTCGAATGACGCCAGACCTGGTCCGTCTGTTGGCCTGGTCCGTCACTCGGCGGCCTCGGCCTTCGTCGAGCCAATCGAGGCTCGACGACATCGACGTCCGACGCTCAGAAGATCTCGAACAGCCCGGCGGCGCCCTGGCCGCCGCCGACGCACATGGTGACGACGCCGTACTTGACCTTCGGGTCGTGGGCCTTGGCGCGCCGGCCCTCGAGAAGGGTGTGGCCGACCATGCGAGCCCCGGTCATCCCATAGGGATGGCCGATCGCGATCGCGCCGCCGCGAACGTTGAGCTTCTCGTCGGGGATGCCGAGCTTGTCGCGGCAGTAGATCACCTGCACGGCGAAGGCCTCGTTGAGCTGCCACACGTCGATGTCGTCGATGCCGAGCCCGTGGGCGGCGAGCAGCTTGGGAATCGCGAACACCGGGCCGATGCCCATCTCGTCGGGGTCGCACCCGGCCACCGCCATGCCGCGATAGGCGCCCAGCGGCTGGAGGCCGCGGCGCTCGGCCTCCTTGGCCTCCATCAGCACCAGCGCCGCAGCGCCGTCCGACAGCTGAGAGGCATTGCCGGCGGTGATGAAGCGGCCTTCCTTGATGTCCTTGCCGTCCTTGAAGACCGGCTTGAGCTTGGTGAGATCGGCCAGCGTGGTCTGGGAGCGGTTGCCCTCGTCGAGCGACAGCGTCACCTCCTCCTCGCGCGTCTCGCCGGTCGCCTTGTCCGTGACGAGCTTGGTGGTGCTAAAGGGCACGATCTCGTCGTCGAACAGCCCGTCAGCCTGTGCCTGGGCGGTGCGCTGCTGGGATTTGAGCGCGTATTCGTCCTGCGCCTCGCGGCTGATGCCGTAGCGCGCTCCGACGATTTCGGCGGTCTCGAGCATGCTCATGTAGGTCTGCGGCAGGTGCTCCACGAGCCAGGGATCCTGCGTGCGGAAGACGTTGGAGTGCTCGTTCTGCACCAGCGTGATCGATTCGACGCCGGCGCCGATCGCGATCTGCTGGCCGTCGAACAGGATCTGCTTGGCGGCCGTCGCCACCGCCATCAGGCCGGACGCGCATTGCCGGTCGATGCTCATGCCCGGTACTGTGGGCGGCAGCCCCGCGCGCAGCGCCGCCTGGCGGGCGATGTTGGTCGCCTGCGAACCCTGCTGGCGGCCGCAGCCCATCACCACGTCCTCGATCTCGCCGCCCTCCAGGCCCGCACGCCTCACCGCGTGCTCGAGCGCGAAGCCGGCCAGGGTCTGGCTCTGCGTGTTGTTGAAGGCGCCCCGGAACGCCTTGCCGATCGGCGTGCGGGCTGTGGAGACGATCACGGCTTCGCGCATGGGACGAGTTCCTTCAGGCTGTGGCGATCTGGGTGAGCCGCGCGGCTTCGAGGGCGGCGCGGAACGCGTCGGGCAACGGATGCGGCCGGCCGCTGGCCGTCCAGACGATCACGGTGTCGGCGGTGCCGATGCAGCGGTCGCCCTGGAACAGCGCCTGGCCGACGACGTAGGAGGTTCGGCCGATATGAAGCGTGCCGATGCCGGCGGTGATGATCCCGGGGTAGAGACCCTCGGCGAGGTAGCGGATCGTGATCTCGGCCAGCACCGGGCGCTGGCCGTCCTCGCCTTCAGGCGTGTGCCGGAACGTGCGCGTGAAGCGCAGCCGCGCTTCCTCGTGGATGCCGGCGAGCGCGACGTTGTTGAGGTGACGCAGCGCATCCATGTCGCCGAATCGCGGCTCGATCGTCGTGGAAAAGCCGTAGGTCGAGAGCTCCAGACGCTCGGGCGAGGGCTTCACGCGCGGCTCCGCTTCAGGGTCTCGCGTGCGATCACCAGCTGCTGGATCTGCGACGAGCCCTCGTAGATGCGAAACAGGCGGGCGTCGCGGTAGAGCCGCTCGATGCCGTAATCGGCGATGTAGCCGGCGCCGCCGAACACCTGCACCGCGCGGTCGGCGACGCGGCCGACCATCTCGGAAGCGAACAGCTTGGCGCTCGCGGCCTCGAGCGTGGTGTCGTCGCCGCGGTCGCGCCGGCGGGCGGTCTCCAGCACCAGGGCGCGCGAGGCGAGGATCTCCGTCTTGGAATCGGCGATCATCGCCTGCACCAGCTGGAAGCTCGAGAGGGGCTGCCCGAACTGCCTGCGGCCGTCGGAATAGGTCAGCGTGTCGTCGAGGATGCGATCGGCCAGCCCGGTGCAGACCGCCGCGATGTGCAGGCGGCCACGATCGAGCACGCGCATGGCCAGCTTGAAGCCTTCGCCCTCCTCGCCGAGCCGGTTGGCGACCGGCACGCGCACGCCGTCGAAGTTGACGTCGCAGACGTGGGCGCCCTGCTGGCCCATCTTGCGTTCGGGCTTGCCGATCGACAGGCCCGGGCTGTCGGCCGGAACCAGGAAGGCGGTCACGCCCCTGGCACCGAGCTCGGCCGGGTTGGTGCGCGCCATCACGGTGAAGAGCGAGGCCTTGTCGGCGTTGGTGATATAGCGCTTGGCGCCGTCGAGCACGTAAAGGTCCCCGTCGCGCTTCGCGCGCGTGCGCACCGCGGCGCTGTCGGATCCGGCCTCGGCCTCGGTCAGGCAGAACGAGGTGATGATCTCACCCGAGGCGATGGCCGGCAGCCACTTGCGCTTCTGCGCCTCCGTGCCGACCATGACGAGGCCCTGGCTGCCGATCCCGACGTTGGTGCCGAACACGGAGCGGAAGGCGGGACTGGCCCGGCCGAGCTCCAGCGCGGCGAGGCACTCCTCCTCCATCGTGAGGCCGAGTCCGTCGTATTCCTGGGGGATCGACAGGCCGAACAGACCGAGCGCCCGCATGTCGTCGACCAGGGCGTCGGGGATCGCATCCTCGTCCGCGACCTTGGCTTCGAGCGGGCGCAGCCGTTCCACGACGAAGCGGCGGAGCGCCTCGAGAAGTCCGTACCTCGTGTCCTGATCCAGCGCCATCGCGTTCCGCCAGTCGATCCTGGCGACTTCCTACAAAGAGTATGGTACCGCCGCAGCGGGAGGCCCTGACTACCCGCCTTCCCTTGCGACGACAACCTCCCGTGCGGATGGGCCTTTCGTTGACTGGAAAACACGGCCGGCAACGTTTATCGAAGCGGCGGTATCTCTGTGGCGAGGAACGGGCGAGCTTGGATTTTTCGTTTTCGGCGAGGCAGGAGGAATGGCGCGGGCGCGTCCGCCGCTTCATGGACGAGACCGTGCGTCCGGCGCTCGACACCTATCGCGCGCAGACCGCGGGCTCCGGCGTCGCGCGCTGGCAACACCCGTCGATCATCGAGGACCTCAAGACCAAGGCGCGTGCCGCGGGGCTGTGGAACCTGTTCCTGCCGCCGTCGCCCGAGCACGACACCGATGTCTATCATGGCGCCGGTCTGACCAACCTGGACTACGCGCTCTGCGCCGAGGAGATGGGTCGCGTCGGTTGGGCCTCGGAGGTGTTCAACTGCTCCGCGCCCGACACCGGTAACATGGAGGTGCTGCACCGCTACGGCAGCGCCGCGCAGAAGGCGCGCTGGCTGACGCCGCTGCTCGCGGGCGAGATCCGCTCCGCCTTCCTGATGACCGAGCCCGACGTGGCCTCGTCGGATGCCACCAACATCGAGACGTCGATCAAGCGCGAGGGCCCGGACTACGTGATCTCCGGCCGCAAATGGTGGTCGTCGGGCGTCGGCGACCCGCGCTGCGCGATCGCCATCCTGATGGGCAAGACCGATCCGTCGGCGCCCCCGCACAAGCAGCAGTCGCAGATCCTGGTGCCGCTCGACACGAAGGGTGTGACGATCGAGCGGATGCTGCCGGTGTTCGGCTACGACGACGCGCCGCACGGGCACGGCGAGGTGGTGCTCGACGCCGTGCGCGTGCCGGCCGACAATCTGATCCTCGGCGAGGGCCGCGGCTTCGAGATCGCGCAGGGCCGGCTCGGGCCCGGGCGTATCCATCATTGCATGCGCACGATCGGCGTCGCCGAAGCGGGTCTCGAGGCGATGGCGCGGCGGCTGCTCGCCCGCACCGCGTTCGGCAAGCGCGTCGCGGACCATTCCGTCTGGGAGCAGCGCCTCGCCGAGGCGCGCATCGACATCGAGATGACGCGGCTGCTGTGCCTCAAGGCCGCCGACGTGATGGACAAGGTCGGCGCCAAGGCGGGTCGGCTCGAGATCGCCATGATCAAGGTGGCGGCGCCGCGCATGGCGCTCAAGCTGCTCGACGACGCCATCCAGGCCCACGGCGGCGGAGGCGTGTGCGACGACTTCGATCTCGCCAGGAGCTACGCGCACGTGCGCACGCTGCGCCTCGCCGACGGCCCGGACGAGGTGCACAACCGCACCATCGCGAAGCTTGAATTGCGCCGCTACACCAACGCCGAGGCGGCGCCATGACCGAGGTCCTCGCGCGCCGATCTCAGGGCAGGCCCCTGTTCGACCTGACCGGCAAGGTCGCCGTCGTCACAGGGTCGTCGCGTGGCATCGGCAGGGCCATCGCATTGCGCATGGCCGAGCAGGGGGCCCGCGTCGTGGTCTCGTCGCGCAAGCTCGAGGCCTGCGAGGCCGTCGTCGCCGAGATCCATGCGGCGCACGGGGCGGGCCGGGCGATCGCCGTCGCCGCGTCGATCTCGTCGAAGCCGGATCTCGAACGTTTGATCGCCACCACGCAGGCGCAGCTCGGCGCCGTCGACGTGCTGGTCTGCAACGCGGCGTCCAACCCCTACTACGGCCCGCTCGGCGGCATCACCGACGACCAGTTCCGCAAGATCCTCGACAACAACATCGTCTCCAACCATTGGCTGGCCCAGCTGGTCGCGCCCGGCATGATCGAGCGCAAGGCCGGCTCGATCATCATCGTGTCCTCCATCGGCGGCCTCAAGGGCTCGCCGGTGATCGGCGCCTACAACGTGTCCAAGGCGGCCGACATGCAGCTCGCCCGCAACCTCGCGGTGGAATGGGGCGAGCACGGCATTCGCGTGAACTGCATCGCGCCCGGCCTGATCAAGACGGATTTCGCCCGCGCGCTGTGGGAGAACCCAAAGATGGCCGCGGCCATCGAACAGAATACGCCGTTGCGGCGTATCGGCGATCCCGACGACATCGCCGGCGCCGCGATCTTCCTGGCCTCCGATGCGGGGCTCTTCACGACGGGACAGACGATCGTCGTCGACGGCGGCGTCACGATCTCCGGCGGTGTACTAGGCTAAGGGGCGCGGCATGGACTTGAAGGGTGGCACCGGCCTGATCACGGGAGCCGGCGGCGGCATTGGGCGGGCGCTCGCCGTCGCGCTAGCGGACAGGGGCATGCATCTCGCCCTCGTCGACATCAACGAGGCCAACCTGGTCGACACCGCGCAATTGGCCGGCCGGCCGGGCTTGCGCCTGACATGGCACCGGCTCGACGTCGGCGACCGCGATGCCATCATGGCGCTGCCGGCGACGATCCGGCGCGAGCACGGCGGCCTCGATCTTCTCGTCAACAACGCGGGCGTCGCGCTCGGCGGCGCCTTCGAGGAGGTCGATGAGAAGGATTTCGACTGGCTGATCTCCATCAACTTCTTCGGCGTGGTGCGCATGACCCGCGCCTTCCTGCCGATGCTCCACGGCAGCCGTGACGCGCGCATCGTCAACCTGTCCAGCATCTTCGGCATCATCGCCACGCCGGGCCAGACCGCCTACACCGCCAGCAAGTTCGCGGTGCGCGGCTTCTCCGAATCCCTGCGCCACGAGCTGGCGGGGACCGGGATCGGCATCACCACCATCCATCCCGGCGGGGTCGCCACTTCCATCGCCGCTAGCGCCAAGGTGCCGCCGGGCACGTCGGCGCACGACGCCGAGCGGCAGAAGAAAAGGTTCGCCGCCGCACTCAAGATGCCGCCGGAAAAGGCCGCGGCGGCGATCGTCGCCGGCATCGAGGCCGGGCGGCCTCGGGTCGTCATCGGCAACGACGCCAAGATGGCGGCCTTCTTCGAGCGCGTGAGCCCCGTCGGATATTGGCCGATCCTTCGACGCCTCGGCAAACGCGCCGAAACGAAGAAGGCCGGCGCATGAGCCACGAGCATGTCGACGTCGTCGTGGTCGGTGCCGGTCTCTCGGGCATCGATGCCGGCTACCACCTGCAGCGCAGCCTGCCCGGCAAGAGCTACGCGATTCTCGAGGGCCGCGACGCGATGGGCGGGACCTGGGACCTGTTCCGCTATCCCGGCATCCGGTCGGATTCGGACATGTACACGCTGGGCTTTCCGTTTCAGCCCTGGGTCGGCGACAAGGCCATCGCCGACGGCGGCTCGATCCGCGATTACATCAGGACGACGGCGCAAGAGTACGGGATCGACCGGCACATCCGTTACGGCCACAAGGTGCTGCGCGCGGACTGGTCGAGCGCGGATGCGATCTGGACCCTGGCGATAGAACGCGACGGCGCCCCGCTGACCTTGACGTGCCGCTTTCTCTATCTCTGCGCCGGCTATTACGACTACGAGCGCGGCCACATGCCGGACTACGTCGGGATCGACAGCTCCAAGGACGCGTCGTCCACCCGCAGTTCTGGCCGGACGACCTCGACTGCCGGGGCCGAAAGATCGTGGTGATCGGCAGCGGCGCCACCGCGGTGACGCTCGTCCCGGCCTTGGCCGAACGCGGCGCCGAGGTCGTGATGCTGCAGCGCTCGCCGAGCTACGTCGTGGCTCGCCCCGCCAAGGACAAGCTCGCCGCGACCCTCCAGCGCCTGCTGCCACCGAAGTGGGCCTACGGTCTGATCCGCTGGCGCAACGTCCTCATCAGCCTTTATTTCTACAATTACGCGCGAAAGAATCCCGACAAGGTCAAGACGCGCATCCTGGCGATGGCGAGGCAGAGCCTCGGCCCGTCCTACGACATCCGCACCCATTTCACGCCCCGCTACAACCCGTGGGACCAGCGCATGTGCCTGGTGCCGGATGCCGATCTCTTCAAGGCGGTGACGCGCGAGGCGGCGGAGATCGTCACCGACGAGATCGAGACCTTCACCCGCACGGGGCTGCGCCTCAAGTCCGGCCGCGAGTTGCCGGCCGACGTCGTCGTTTCGGCGACGGGCCTCAGGATGAAGCTCGTCGGGGGCATCACGCTCTCCATCGACGGTCAGTCCGTCGATCTGTCGAAGGCGACGAGCTACAAGGGCTCGATGTTCTCCGACGTGCCGAATCTCGCCTACGCGATCGGCTACACAAATGCCTCGTGGACCCTGAAGTGCGACCTCACCAGCGCCTGGGTTTGCCGCGTGATCGCGCATATGGATCGGGGCGGCTACGCCTCCTGCGTTCCGGAGCACGACGCCAGCGTCGGCCAGCAACCGCTGATCACCTTCTCGTCTGGCTACGTGAAGCGCTCGATCGACGCCTTCCCCAAGCAGGGGGACCGCAAGCCCTGGCGGCTCAACCAGAATTACGTGCTGGACACGATGGCGTTGAAGCACGGCAAGGTCGACGACGGCACGCTCCAGTTTCGCAAGGCGCGGGCGGCGGCGCAGGCCGCCTGATCACGCCGCCGCAAGGGCCTCGTAGCGGGCGAGGTGGAAGTCGACGGAGCCGAGCTGGCTCTCGATCATCGCGGCGCGCTTGAAGTAATGGCTCAGCGCGAGTTCGTCGGTGAGGCCGATGCCGCCGTGGGTCTGCACCGCGTTCTGGCCGACGAAGCGGCAGGCCTTGCCGACATAGGCCTTGGCGGCGGACACGGCGCGGGAGCGCGCCTTCGCGTCCTCGCCGAGTTTCAGCGTCGCCATCATCGTCATGGATCGTGCCTGCTCGACCTCCATGAACATGTCGACGAGACGGTGCTGGAGCACTTGGAACTGCCCGATCGCGAGCCCGAACTGCTTGCGCTCCTTGACGAATTCGAGCGTGCGACGCTGCAGCTCCGAGAGCACGCCGAGGGCCTCGGCGCAGAGCGCGGCGCGCGCTTCGTCCAGCACGCGCTCGACGATCGGCAGCGCCGCGCCTTCTTCGCCGAGCAGTGCTTCGGCCCCGACGCGCACGCCCTCGAACGCGACCTCGGCGGCGCGGCGCCCGTCCACCGTGGTGTAGTCCGTCGTCGAGAGGCCGGAGGCGCCGCGCTCCACCAAAAACAGCGAGAGCCCGTCGCGTGAACCGATCTCGCCGGCCGTGCGCGCGGTGACGATCAAATGCGTGGCGTAGGGCGCGGCGACGACCACCGCCTTGCGGCCGTCGAGACGCCAGCCCTCGCCGTCGCGCGTCGCGGTGGTGGCACAGTGCGCGGGATCGAAGCGGCTGTCCGGTTCGCTCCAGGCGAAGGCGGTGATCATCGTGCCTTCGATGATCGCGCCGACGCGCTCCGCCGCGGCCTGGCCGCCGCAGAGGCGCAGCAGGCCGGCGCCGATCACGATCGTCTCGAGAAAGGGTTCGACGACGAGCGCGCGTCCCAGCTCCTCCATGATCAGCATGGTGTCGACGGGGCCGCCGCCGAAACCGCCGAGTTCTTCCGGCAGGGCGGCGCCGAGGATGCCGAGCTCCTCCGCCAGCGCCTTCCAGACCGTTGGGCTCCAACCGTCCTCGGAGTTCACGATCTTCTGGCGGGCGTCGAAATCGTAGCGCGCGGCGAGGAAGCGCGAGAGCGTGTCGCGCAGCTGCCTCTGCTCGTCGTTCAGGGTAAAGTCCAACGTCTTGTCCCGATGGCGGAGAGGATCAGAGGCCGAGGATGGCCTTGGCGATGATGTTGCGTTGGATCTCGTTGGAGCCGCCGTAGATCGAGGCCTTGCGCATGTTGAAATAGGTGTCGGCGGCCCCGCGCGCGCTCTGCGGTCCCACCGGCATCGCGTTCTGCAACGGCAGCGCGACGCCGTGGAGGTGCGGCGCGCCGTATTCGCCGGCCGCCTCCAGCACGAGCTCGCTGGCGCGCTGTTGGCATTCGGTGCCCTTGATCTTGAGCAGCGACGATTCCGGTCCCGGCCCCTTGCCGGCACCCTGCCGCGCCAGGGTTCGAAGCTCGGTGAACTCGAGTGCCAGCAGGTCGATCTCGAGCTCGGTCATCTTGCGCCGGAAGAACGGGTCGGTGGCGAGCGCGCCGTTCGGCCCCTCGACCGCGCGACGCAGCTTGTCCAGACCGCGCTTCGAACGCGCGACGCCGGCGATGCCGGTGCGCTCGTGGGCAAGGAGGTACTTCGCGCAGGTCCAGCCCTCGTTTTCCTCGAAGACGCGGTTTTCGACCGGTACGCGCACGTCTTCCAGCCAGACCTCGTTGACCTCGTGGGCGCCGTCGAGCGTGATGATCGGGCGGACGGTGACGCCGGGCGACGTCATGTCGATCAATAGAAAGCTGATACCGGCCTGTTTCTTCGCCGCCGGATCGGTCCGCACCAGGAAGAAGCCCCAGTCGGCATGCTGCGCCAGCGTCGTCCAGGTCTTCTGGCCGTTGACGACGTAATGGTCGCCGTCGAGCTTGGCGCGGGTCGACAGCGAGGCGAGATCGGATCCGGCGCCGGGCTCGGAATAGCCCTGGCACCACCAGGCGTCGCCCGAGAGGATGGGCGGCAGGAAGCGCTGCTTCTGCTCCGGCGTGCCGAAGGCCTGGATCACGGGGGCGACCATCGCGACGCCGAAAGGCAGGATCGGCAAGGTGCCGGCCGCCGCGAGCTCTTCCGAGAAGATGAAGCGCTGGATCGGTGTCCAGCCAGGGCCGCCGTATTCCTTCGGCCAGCCCGGCGCCACCCAGCCCTTGCGGCCGAGGATGCGGTGCCAGGACAGCATATCCTCCTTGCCGAGCTCGGCGCCGCTGTCCTGCTTCTGGCGCAACTCGGCGGGGTAGGCCTGCGCGATGAAGTCGCGCACTTCGTGGCGAAAGGCATCGTCCTGCTGCGAGAAGTCGAGGTTCATGGTCGAGCCTTCGGGTCGAGAGCGGCACTTGCGAACAGGCTGCGCAGCTCCTTCTTCAAGATCTTGCCGTTGGCATTGCGCGGCAGCGGCTCGTGGTAGGTGATCACGCGCGCCGGAATCTTGAAAGGCGCGAGATGGGCGGCGACATGCGCCTTCAGCTCGTCCTCGCTGGCATCGGTGCCGGGCTTCAGCGTCACCACCGCGCCGGCTTCCTCGCCGAGCGTCTGATGCGGGATCGGCACCAGCGCGGCGTCCATGATCGCGGGATGGCGGTAGAGCACGTCCTCGACCTCGACCGAATAGATGTTTTCGCCGCCTCGGATGATCACGTCCTTGGCGCGATCGACGATGACGCAGAAGCCCTCCTCGTCGAGCCTGGCGAGGTCGCCGGTCCGCAGCCAGCCGTCGACGAAGGTGGCGGCCGTTTCCTCCGCCATGTTCCAGTAGCCCTCGACGACGTGAGGGCCGCGCACCATGAGTTCGCCGACGTCGTGCGGCGGCAAGGTGCGCCCGTCGGGATCGACGATCTTCATGTCACCGACCGGCGTCGCCGGTCCGCAGCTGTCGGGCCGCTCGAGATAGTCCTCGCCCATGTGGTGGGTGAAGGTGGCGCAGGTTTCGGTCATGCCCCAGCCAGAGCCGACCTGCGCGTTCGGAAACACCTCGGCGAGACGCCGCACCAGCTCGGGTGCGGCCGGCGCACCGCCGTAGGTGATGGCGTCGACGCTGGAGAGATCGTATTTGGCGCGATCGGGGTGCTCCAGCACCTGCCAGGCGACCGTCGGCACGCCGCCGATCGATGTCGCGCCTTCCTTTTCGATGAGCCGTAGCGCCTCGGAGGCGTCCCACTTGCGCAGGATCACCAACCGGGCGCCGATGCAGATCGAGACGTTGAGCGCCGAGAAGCAGCCGGTGACGTGGAACATCGGGATCGCGAGGAGGTAGACCTTCTGCGGATCGTCCGGTGACGGCATCGGTGGCGCCTCGCCCCGGCGCAGGAAGGCGCGGGCCTGCGACAGCAGCGAGGCGAACACCGGCGTCGTCGCCGCGCGGTGGTTGGCGAGCGCGCCCTTCGGCTTACCCGACGTGCCGGACGTGTAGTACAGCGTGGCGCCGTCGTCGGCGCTCACTTCGACGGGCGGCGCTCCGGCAGGCGGCAGGGCCGCCCAGGCCGCCACCGGGCCGGTGATCGTTTCGAGCCGCACGAAATGGGCGGGGAGGTCGCTTCCGTCGGGCAGCCCGCAGACGAAGCCGCGGCGCAACCCCGAGCAACCGGCGATCGCCGTCTTCATGCGCGCGTAGCGCTCCTCGTCGAAGAGGGCGAGCGTGGCGCCGGATTGGTCGAGCGCGTAGGTCAGCTCCGACGACGACCACCAGGCGTTCAGCGGCGTCACGATCGCGCCGGCCAAAGCCGCCCCGTAGAAGGCGACCACCCATTCCGGCTGGTTGCGCATCAGGATGGCGACGCGGTCGCCCTTCGTCACGCCGGCTGCGACGAGCGCCTCGGCCACGGCGTAGGCGGCGCGGCGGAAAGCGTCGAACGTGATGCGGTCGTCGCCTGAGACGATGAAGGTCTTCGCCGCCTGGGCGTCGGCGGCCTGCCAGACATCGACCAGCGTTTTCGGGCCGTTCTTCCAGGCGCGCACGCTCCGGCCGCCGTACGAGATCTCCTCCATCTCGAAGGTCGTGCCCGGCGCCGTCAGCAGCGCGTGCGCCTGCGCGATCGACATGGCCGGCCATTTCGTTCTCGCCCGCACCGCTTCGCTCATGCCGTTGTCTCCGATGTGGCCCGACGTCACCGCTCCACGCCTTTCACGCCGCCTCGGCGAAGCCCTTGCCCGAGGATGCGAGCTTCTCCAGCAGCGGCGACGGCGCGAACGCCTCGCCGTGGACGGTCTGGTAGGCCTTCAAACGTTCGAGCACGTGGCCGAGGCCGACGGCTTCGGCATAGTGCATGGGGCCGCCGCGATAGACCGGCCAGCCGTAGCCGCTGATCCAGACGATATCGATGTCGGAGGCGCGCAGCGCGATGCCCTCCTCGAGGATCTTCGCGCCCTCGTTGATCATCGGGTAGAGGCAGCGCTCTAGGATCTCCTGGCTCGAGATCTTCCGACGCTCGATGCCCTGCTTCTTCGAGAAGTCGAGGATGACCCTCTCGACAGCGGGCGAGGGCGTCGCCTTGCGGCTCTCGTCGTAATCGTAGAAGCCGCGGCCGTTCTTCTGCCCGCGGCGGTCCATCTCGCACAGCACCTCGCGGATCGTGGAGGAGGACGACTTGTCCTTCTCCCAGCCCAGGTCCAACCCGGCGAGATCGGCCATCGCGAACGGCCCCATCGGCAGGCCGAAATCGTAGAGGACACGATCGACGTCCCACGGCATCGCGCCTTCGAGGATCAGCTTGTTGGCCTCGCGCTGGCGCTGTTCCAGCATTCTGTTGCCGACGAAGCCGTGCGAAACACCGACGAGCACGGCGACCTTGCCGATGGTCTTGCCGAGCTTCATCGCGGTGGCGATCACCGGCTTCGCCGTCTTCGCGCCGCGCACCACCTCGAGCAGGCGCATGACGTTGGCCGGCGAGAAGAAGTGCATGCCGAGCACGTGCTCGGGCCGCCTGGTGGCGGCGGCGATCTCGTCGATGTCGAGGTAGGAGGTGTTGGACGCCAGGATCGCGCCGGGCTTGCAGATGGCGTCGAGCTTGCCGAAGATGTCCTTCTTCACCGCCATCAGCTCGAACACCGCCTCGATGACGAGGTCGCAATCGCCCAGGGCATCCAGCTCGAGCGTGCCCGTGAGCAGCGCCATCCGCTTCTCCACGTCGTCCTGGGTCATGCGGCCCTTCTTGGCCGTCGCCTCGTAGTTCTTGCGGATGGTCTTGAGGCCGCGCTCCAGCGCCTCGGCCTTGGTCTCGACGATCGTCACCGAAATCCCCGCATTGAGGAAATTCATCGAGATGCCGCCGCCCATGGTGCCGGCACCGATGATGCCGACGCGCTTCACCGGCAGCGTCTCGGTGTCCTCCGGCACGTCGGGGACGCGAGCCGCCAGCCGCTCGGAGAAGAAGACGTGGCGCTGGGCCGCCGATTGCGCGCCCGTCAGGAGATCCGTGAACAGCCGGCGTTCGTGCCGGATGCCTGCGTCGAACGGCATCTCGACCGCGGCCCTCACCGCCTCGATGCATCGGTCCGGCGCCTCGAAGCCGCGGAACTTGCGCGCGTTGGCCTTGCGGAACGCGTCGAACATCTCGGGCTTGCCGCGCAGCGGCGCGATCTTGTCGTCGCGGTCGCGCACCGCGATCGGCTTGTCCCCGACCACGAGCCGGCGGGCGAAGTCCACGGCGCCTTCGACCAGATCGCCGGGGACGATCTCGTCCAACAGTCCCTCGGCCAAGGCGGCCTTGGCGCCGATCGGCGAGCCCGATGTGATCATGTCGAGCGCCTTCTCCGGCCCGAGCAGGCGCGGCAGGCGCTGGGTGCCGCCGGCGCCCGGGAGCAACCCGAGCTTGACCTCGGGCAACCCCATCTTGGCGTCGCGCACGGCGACGCGGGCGTGGCAGGCCAGTGCGAGTTCGAGGCCGCCGCCGAGCGTCATGCCGTGCAGTGCGGCCACCACAGGCTTGTTCGAGTCCTCGACGGCGTCGATGAGGTCGTGAAGGCTCGGCGACTGCGGCGGCTTGCCGAACTCCTTGATGTCGGCGCCGCCGGAGAAGCCCCTGCCGGCCCCGACCAGAACGAGAGCCTTGGCCTCGCCATCCGCTTCGAACGCCTCGATCGCAGCGACGAGCGCGGCGCGCAGAGTCGTCGAGAGCGCGTTCACGGGCGGCGATTCGAGGGTCGCAACGCTAATGTCGCCATGCCGCTCGATCCGCACCAGCTGCGTGCCCAAATCCATACCTCGGCCTCGGTTGTGAACGTACCACTCAGGTTCGCCAACGCTTCTGGACCATACGCTTCGTTCGAATCAAGCGCGGGCGGCTCGGTCGAACGGCGGAGGCCGGAGGAGCAGGCCTGCAAAGCTTTGAGAGGATTGGCATTTGCGGTACAGCCGGGAGCATGTTCCCGGCCTCGCGACGATGACGATCACGGCACCGCGCCAGACCGCCCGCTACGAGCGCAAGCGCGAGGCGATCCTCGACGCCGCGGCACAGCTGTTCAACGCCCGGGGTCTCGGCGGAGCGACCCTGGCCGACGTCGCGCAGCAGGTCGGTCTCACGACCACCAGCGTGACCTATTACTACCGCCGCAAGGAGGATCTGGCGGCCGCCTGCCTGATGCAGGCCATCGAGGCCATGAGCGATCTGCTGGTGCTCGCCAGGGCGGAGACGGGCGCGCCGGCGCGGTTGACCCGCTTCGTCGCACTCTACATCGCGTTGCAGAAGGACGTGATGGCCGGCCGAAGACCGGCGCAGATCAACTTCTGGGACCTTCGGGCGATGACCGGCACGGGTGCCGAGGCGGCCGGCAAGGCCTTCTCCGACCTGTTCCGCGAATTTCGGTGCTGGTTCTGCGACCCGGCCGGTCCGATCCTGACCCGGGCCGATCAGAACGCGCGCACGCATCTGGTGTTCTCGGCTCTGCTCGCCGCCAAGGAGTGGATCATGCGCTTCGAGGAGGAGGATTGCGAGCGGGCCGCCGAGCGGCTCGCCGATGTCCTGATCGGGGGCCTGAACGGATCGAGTTCGACCTGGTCGATGATCGACGAGGCGCTTCCGCTCGCCCTGGATATTCCGGAAAACCCGCGCGAGGCGTTCCTGCGGGCCGCCACGGAGCTCATCAACGAGCAGGGCTATCGCGGCGCGTCGGTCGACCGCATCTCGGCCAAGCTGCGTGTCACCAAGGGGTCGTTCTACCATCATAACGACACCAAGGACGAACTGGTCGCCGAATGCTTCGAGCGCTCTCTCGAGGTGATGCGGCTCGCCCATCGCGCGGTGCCGTTCGGCTCGGGCTTGGGCTGGGCGCGACTCGGTGCGCTCGTGGAGAGACTCGTGCGCTTCCAGCGCTCCGAGCATGGGCCGTTGTTGCGCCACACGGCGCTCTCGGCGATGCCGGCCAGCATGCGACCGGCCCTGCTGGTCAGCGCGGACCGGCTGGTCCAGCGGACGGCCGGCGTCGTCGCGGATGGCATCGCCGACGGCTCGATCCGGCCGGTCGATCCGACGATCGCGGCGCTGTTCGTAGTCGGGATGGTCAATGCCGCGGCCGAGCTGCACCATTGGGTCCACGGCGTCACCGACGAAGCGGCGGTCACGTCCTTCGTGCGGCCGGCTCTGCTCGGTGTCTTCACGCCATCGCGCTGAGATCGCCGGCGCGACATACCGAATGTTGGAAAAGAATGGCCGGGGCGGTCGACGCCGTGCGGGCGGCGGCCTATGGTCGGGGTCGGAGATCGAACCCATGACCGCAGGCACGCCGCTCGCCAGGACGTTCGACTGGACGGATCCGCTCGATCTGGTCTCGCGGCTGACCGACGAGGAACGCATGATCTCGGAGGTCGCGCGCGATTACGCCCGTGAAAAGCTCCTGCCGCGGGTCGTGTCGGCGTTTCGCGACGAACGCTTCGACCGCGAGATCATGACGGAAATGGGCGAACTCGGCCTGCTCGGCGTGACCTTGCCGGAAGAGTACGGCGGCGCCGGCGCGAGCCACGTCGCCTACGGCCTCGTCGCGCGCGAGGTCGAGGCGATCGACTCGGGCTACCGATCGGCGCTGTCCGTGCAATCCTCGCTCGCCATGTATCCGATCTATGCTTTCGGCACGGAGGAGCAGAAGCGTCGCTTCCTGCCGAGGATGGCCAGGGGCGAGCTGATCGGCTGCTTCGGCCTTACCGAGGCCGAAGGCGGCTCGGATCCCGCCTCGATGCGGACCAAGGCCGTGAAGGTCGACGGCGGCTACAAGCTCGACGGCGCCAAATACTGGATATCGAATTCGCCCATCGCCGACCTCGCCATCGTCTGGGCCAAGCTCGACGGCGACATCACCGGTTTCATCGTCGAACGCGCCTTCGCAGGTTTCTCCACGACCAAGATCGGCGACAAGCTTTCGCTGCGCGCCTCGATCACAGGCGACATCGGGCTGTCCGACGTGTTCGTGCCGGAGGAGAACCGCCTGCCAAACGTGCGCGGATTGCGCGGCCCGTTCTCCTGCCTCAACAAGGCGCGCTACGGTATCGCCTGGGGGGCGATGGGCGCGGCCGAATTCTGTTTCCGGGCCACGCGCGACTATGTCGCCGAGCGCTCGCTCTTCGGCAAGCCGCTTGCCGGTCGCCAGCTCGTGCAGAAGAAGCTCGCCGAGATGATGACCTCGATCGCGCTCGGGCTCGAGGGCTGCCTGGCGCTCGGCCGCATGCTCGACGGCGAGGGCTTCGTGCCCGAGGCCATCTCCATGATGAAGCGCGAGAACTGCGCCCGCGCCCTCGCGGTGGCCCGCGAGGCGCGCGACATGCACGGCGGCGCCGGCATCACCGGCGAGATGCACGTGATGCGGCACGCCATCAACCTCGAGACGGTCAACACCTACGAGGGCGCCTCCGACGTCCACGCGCTGATCCTGGGGCGCGCGATCACCGGCATCGCGGCGTTCTGATCGACGCAGCTCAGGCTTTCTTCCTGGCGGCGAAGGCGGCAAAGGCGGCCTTCGCCTCGGGCGAGGCCAGACAAGCCGCGAAGCTCTCGGCCTCGGCCGCCATCTGTTCCTCGAGCGCGGCGCCGTCGCGCATCAGCCGCTTGGTCATGACGAGGGCGCCCGCCGGCTGCGCCGCGAGCTTGCCGGCGACGGCCAGCGCCTCGTCGGCAAGGGCGCCATCGGCGACAACGCGATTGGCGAGACCCCACGAGGCGGCGCGATCGGCGTCCAACACCTCGCCCAAGGCGAAGAGGGCGAAAGCGCGCTGGTGACCGACGCAGGCCGGCAGCAGCAGGCTCGATCCGGCCTCGGGCACCACGCCCAGACCGACGAAAGGCGCCGCCAGGCGCGCGCTCTCGCCCAGGATCACGTAGTCGCAATGGAGCAGCATCGTCGTGCCGACACCGATCGCGACGCCGGGCACGGCGGCGACCAGCGGCTTGGGAAAGACGGCAAGCTGCTCGAGGAAGCGGTGCACGCTGCGCTCGGCCTGCACGGCATCGCCGCTGGCGACCGCCATGAAGTCGGCGATGTCGTTGCCGGAGGTGAAGGAACCCCCGGCGCCGGTCAGCAGCACCACACGAAGCTCCGGCGTGGCGGCGGCCTCGGCGAGCCCCGCTGCCAGTGCGGCGTACATCGCGTCGGTGAGCGCGTTCTTCTTTTCGGGCCGATCGATGGTCAGGCGCAGCACCGCCCCGATCCGCTCGCGCGCGACATGCGGGCTCATCCGGCGTGCGCCGTCGGTCCGGCGGGAAGCCCGACCTTGGCGGCCATCCGCTCGATGAAGGCGGCGGTCTCCTCCGCCCGGACGAGCGGGATCATGTGGCCGCCGCCGGCGAGCAGCTGCAGGTCGACGCCGGGCAATTGGCGCCGTAGGCCCTCGCCGTGGACACGGTGGTCGAGGATGCGGTCGCCATCGCCGTAGAGCACGCCGACCGGAACGCGGATTTCGCCGTGACGCGAGGCGTAGGTGCCGAATTCGGCACCGGCCTCGACGAGGTCGCGGCAGGCCGCGCGGAACGCCGACGGACGCGTCAGGAGCAGCGCGCCGCCGCGCGTCCCGAAGTCGGCGGGAATGCGATCCGGCTTGAACAGAGCGCCGAGCAGGCGATCGCGGTTGCGCATCGACGTCGGTACCGCCAGAAGCCAGCCGACGAGAGTGCGCGCGAAGTCGGAGCGGATCGCCAACGGCTTCAACGCGGGGGGCGGTTCGCTCTGCGCCTGCGTGGCCGGCGCCAGCAAGGCAAGCCCGGCGACGCGCCCGGGATGGTCGACGGCGAGCGCCAGCGCCAGCGCACCGCCGAGGGAGTGACCGACCACGAGCGCACGATCGATCCCGAGCTGGGCCATCAGCCCGGCGACGATCCGGGCCTGCTCCTTCAACGTGGCCGCCGGGGCGGAGGCCGAATAGCCGGAGCCGGGCCGGTCGACCAGGATCAGGCGATGCGAGCCGCGCAGGCGCTCGCTGAGCGCGTAGGTGAAGCTCTGCATCTGCGAGGCGAGGCCGTGAAGCATCACGATCGGCGGGCCGGCGCCCTCGTCGAGATAGTGCAGGCGCACGCCCTCGATCGTGACGAAACGGCCGATCGGCGGCACCAGCGCCTCGGCGTTGCGCGCCGCCAGTCCGGTGAAGATGGCCAGGCCGCACGCGACCAGCAGCACAAGGGCGACGATGACGCAGAGGGCGACGATGACGATCGTCACGATTTCGCCAGCGCTTTGGTCAGTTCCGGAACGACGGAGAACAGGTCGCCCACCAGTCCGTAATCGGCGACCTGGAAGATCGGGGCTTCCTCGTCCTTGTTGATGGCGACGATGATCTTCGAATCCTTCATGCCGGCGAGGTGCTGGATCGCGCCGGAGATGCCGACCGCCACGTAGAGATTCGGCGCGACGATCTTTCCGGTCTGCCCGACCTGCCAATCGTTGGGCGCGTAGCCGGCGTCGACCGCCGCGCGTGAGGCGCCGACGGCGGCGTGCAGCGAATCGGCGAGCGGCACGATCAGCGTGTCGAAATTGTCGGCGTTGCCGACGGCGCGGCCGCCGGAGACGACGACCTTGGCGCCGGTCAGCTCCGGGCGGTCGTTCTGCGCCAGCGCCTCGCTCTCGAAGCGCGACAGGTCACCCGGCTCGGACGCGGCGCTCGCCGGCTCGATCGGCGCCTTGGCGTCGCCAGCTGCCGTCGTCGCGAAGGAGGCGGTGCGCACCGTGACGATCGTCTTGGCGTCGGTCGCCTGGACCGTCTGGATCGCGTTGCCGGCGTAGATCGGTCGCTCGAACGTGTCGGGCGACACCACCTTGACGATGTCCGACACCTGCATGACGTCGAGCAGCGCGGCCACCCGCGGCATCACGTTCTTGGCCATCGCCGTCGAGGCCGCGACGATGGCATCGTAGCCCGAGGCCATCGCCACCAGCGCGTCGGCGAGCGGTTCGGCCAGCGCATTGGCGTAGGCATCGGCGTCCAGCACCAGCACCTTCTCGACGCCCGCGAGCGCGGCGGCGTGGTCGGCGGCCGCGCCGACGTCCTTGCCGGCGACGAGCACGTGGACCGGAGCACCCAGCGCAGTCGCGGCGCTGAGCGCCTTGGCCGTGACGTCGGCGAGCGCGCCTCCGGTCACCTCGGCCAGGAGAAGAGTGGTCATGAGAGGGCTCCCGCGGCGGTCAGCTTGGCGACGAGATCCGGCACGTCGGTGACCTTGACGCCGGCCGAGCGCGTCGCCGGCTCGCTGGTCTTGAGCACCTTGAGGCGGGGCACGAGGTCGACGCCGTGGTCGGCCGGGGTCGATTCGACGATCGGCTTCTTCTTGGCCTTCATGATGTTGGGCAGGGAGGCGTAGCGCGGCTCGTTCAGCCGCAGGTCCGTCGTGACCACCGCCGGCAGCTTCAGGCTCACCGTCTGCGCGCCGCCATCGACCTCGCGCGTGACCTGGACGCGGCCGTCCTCGACCACGACCTTGGAGGCGAAGGTGCCCTGGCCCCAGCGCAGCAGCGCCGCCAGCATCTGGCCAGTCTGGTTCGAATCGTCGTCGATGGCCTGCTTGCCGAGGATGATCAAACCGGGTTGCTCGGCCTCGGCGATGGACTTGAGGATCTTGGCCACGGCGAGCGGCTCGACGTGTTCGTCGGTCTTGACCAGGATGCCACGGTCGGCGCCGAGCGCCAGCGCGTTGCGCAGCGTCTCGGTCGCGCCCTGCGGGCCGATCGAGACCGCGACGATCTCGGTGGCCACGCCCGCCTCTCTCAGGCGGAGCGCCTCCTCGATGGCGATCTCGTCGAAGGGATTCATGCTCATCTTCACGCCGGCGAGATCGACGCCGGACTCGTCGGGCTTGACCCTGATCTTGACGTTGTAGTCGACCACCCGCTTCACGGGCACCAGAATTTTCATGTCCATACCGATCAATCGAAGAGCGCGGCCGACAAGCCGCCGAAGGGCCTCCGTGCCCACGTCGCCTGTCGTGGTTTAGCTGCATCCGCTCGCGCCAGGAAGCAGGGCGAATCTTCGAAATCCCAATCCGACATCCCTCTTTCGGCCGAACCGCTTGTTTGTGCGCGCGAGGCCCGACAGTCGTCGCGACCCGTGAGCAGGAGCCATCCATGACGTCGACCCCGACCAAGCCGCTCGCCGGCCTGCGCGTCCTCGAGCTGGCCCGCATCCTCGCCGGGCCCTGGGCCGGCCAGCTGCTGGCCGATCTGGGCGCCGACGTGATCAAGGTCGAGCGGCCGGGCCGTGGCGACGACACCCGACACTGGGGACCGCCCTTCCTTCCAGGCACGGTGCCGGCGGACGGTGTTTCGAGCTATTTCGAATCGACCAACCGCGGCAAGCGCTCCGTCGCCCTCGATCTCGCCAACGTCGACGACCTCGCGCGGGTCAAAGGCCTGGCCGCCGAAGCCGACGTCCTGATCGAGAACTTCAAGGTCGGCGCGCTCGCCCGCCATGGCCTCGATCATGCTGCCCTGCGGGCCGCCAACCCCGGCCTGATCTACTGCTCGATCACCGGTTTCGGCCAGACCGGGCCTTACGCCGGCCGGGCCGGCTACGACTTCCTCGTGCAGGGCATGGGCGGGGCGATGGCGCTGACCGGGGAGCCGGAGGGCGAACCGATGAAGAGCGCCGTCGCCTACGCGGACGTGTTCACCGGTCTCTACGCCTCGAACGCCATCCTCGCCGCCCTGCACGCGCGCGCCCGCACGGGGGCCGGCTGTCATATCGATATGGCGCTGCTCGACACGCAGGTCGCCGTTCTTGGCAATCAGGCGCTCCACTACCTTGCCTCGGGCGAAGCTCCACCGAGACTCGGCAACGCGCATTCGGCGATCGTGCCCTATCAGGTGTTCGCCGTCGCCGACGGTCACGTCATTGTCGCTTGCGGCAACGACGAGCAGTTCCGGCGCTTCTGCGAGGTCGTCGGACAAGTCTGGTGCGACGACGTGCGCTTTGCGACGAATCCGGGCCGCGTCGCCCATCGGTGCGATCTGGTGCCGCTGATCGCGCGATGCCTCTCGACGTGGCACAAGGCGGCGCTGCTCGCCCTGCTCGAACGCGCCACCGTGCCGGGCGGGCCGATCAACACGCTACCGGAGGTGTTCGACGATCCCCAGGTCAAGGCAAGGGCCATGGCGCTCGACTTGCCGACGACGGGCTGTCTCCGCGGCCACGCGCCGGCGCTGCGCTCTCCGATCGTGATCGACGGCATGGCCCAGGTCGCCGGGCGCGGTGCTCCCAGGCTCGATGCCGACGCGTCGATCCGGGATGGCGAGGGCTGGGTGCGGCGGGGATAGGATCGGAAGCTTGAAGGAAAAAAAGCCGCCCTGGGGGAGGCGGCTTGAGCGACAGGCAAGACAATGTCCGTCAAGGTTGCCGGTCGACGCTGGAGGAAACGCGTCCGGCCGGAGCTGACCCCTTGGAGATCCACGCGGGACCGGTCAGCCTTTGACAAGGGCGACGTCCCCTCTCGCGGACATCGCTCCAGCTTGATCGTGAGAGACAGCGGACGCGTCTGGATCGCGAGGCGATCCTGGATCGGCGTCCGACGCTCTAGAACTTCGCCCGCAGCAGAGACGCCGTCGGCGGTGCCGGTGCGACGTACAGCGGCAGGATTACGCGTAGGAAGCCGCGCGTCTCGGGATTGCTGAAGCCGCCGAGCCCGGGGATGATTTCCTCGTTGCGGCTGGCGACTTGCCTGAGCGCGAAGGCCTGCACGGAGAAGCGCCCGAAATCATAGCCCACGAGCCCGCCGACCGCGATCGCGCCACCCCGAAGGCTGACGGTCTGGCCGCTCAGCAGGATCGTCGAGTTGTCACCGCGCGTGTTGATGTCGGTGAAGGCGTAACCGACCACGCCGATCTCGAAGCGGCCGAACTTCTTCGTGGCGGTGAAGTCGATGTCGACGGCGTCCGAGTTGCCGAGCAGGTTCGACCCCGTGAAGGCCGACAGGCCGCCCTGGTGGCCACCGAAGGTGCCCGTGTAGCCCGCCATCACGGTCAGGTCGTAGCCGTCACGCGTGTAGCTGATGCCGGTGCGCAGGTCGGCATACGTGTGATTGATGAAGCCGGCGAACGGCGCCGGGGGGCGGACCCAAGCCGACACCGATGCCGAGAAGCCGTTGCCGAAGCTATGGGCGAGGATGGGGCCTACAGCCTGGTTGAAGACGTCCGTGCGGTTCGTCAGCGACGAAGGGATGCCGTTGTGCTCGCCGCCGATCGTCGACACCACAGGCGCGGAATACAGGAACTCCAGGCGGGTGTTGTAGAAGCTGAACGGCGTCGACCAGATGATGTCGGGGATGTTGATGTTGAGGTTCGGCCCTGGTCCGGGCGTGGCGTTGCCGTTGCCGCCCGGCACCGGACCGAAGATGGTCTGGAAGTTGTGGTTGGCGTCGATATCGCGCTGACCATAGCTTTCGAGATCGACGGCGAAGATACCCTCGGGCAGCGGTGCTCCGAAGGCGGTGCCGACCGTCTCGCCGGCATTGAAGCCGAGAAAGGCATGGGATGCCGTCGAGGACATCGACAAGGCGCCGATCGCGATGCTCGCCGCCACGAGAGCGCTGTTGGTTGCCTTCACCTTTTTCATCACCTGGTGTCCCCCATTCCGTTTGCGCGTCTCCGAACATCGACGGCATCATGCCGCTTCCCCCGACGTTCGAAGCAAGTTGCGAAGGATCATCCTTTTCGAAGGGCAGGTATGCCATTGGTCGTTCGGCTGAAGCCGGCTGAACCAGACTCCATGTGGCAGATGCGCCACGGTTTGGCCGAGGGCCCGTCGTAGTTCGATCCGCGTCGTCAATCGCATGATTACGGGCGATCTCCGTTCGTCTCCCTCCGAAGGAGAACTTGATTTCTGGGCGGTGGACGGCGATGTGCACGACACGGCCTGTCGCTCGTCGACGCTCAGGGCCCGAACGAGAATCGAATGTCGCGTATGGCTTCAGAGGCTTTCCAGGCCGACTTCGTGATCGTGGGGGCCGGATCCGCCGGCTGCGTTCTCGCGGCGCGCTTGTCGGAGGATCCTGGGTGCAAGGTTGTCTTGCTCGAGGCCGGCGGGGACGACCGCCTCCTGCGCAATCCTCGCCAATTCCTGTCCAACCTCATGATCCACGTGCCAATCGGTTACGCGCGCACGCTGAAGGACCCCAAGGTCAATTGGCTGTACCGGACGGAGCCGGACCCGGGCAGCAAGAACCGCGTCCACCTGTGGCCGCGCGGCAAGGTGCTCGGCGGCTCGTCCTCCATCAACGCCATGCTCTACGTGCGCGGACAAAAGGAGGATTACGACGGCTGGCGGCAACTCGGTGCGACGGGCTGGTCCTGGGCCGAAGTCGCACCCTATTTTCGCAGCGCGGAACATCAGGAACGCAAGAGCTTGACGGACGACGTGCTCCACGGCACCGGTGGTCCGCTCAACGTCGCCGACATGGAGCCGCATGCCGTGTCGGAGGCGGCGATCGCCGCCTGCACCCAAGCCGGGCTGCCACGCCTCGACGACCTCAACGGCGCCGACCAGGAGGGCGCCGGCTGGTTCCAGGTCACCCAGAAGCGCGGGGTCCGCTGGTCGGCCGCCGCGGCCTATCTTCATCCGGCGATGCGGCGGCCCAACCTTCGTGTCTTCACGCAGGCTCACGCAGAGCGCGTCCTGTTCGAAGGCACGCGTGCCGTGGGGGTCGCCTTCCGGCGCAACGGGGAGACGGCCAACGTGCGGGCCCGCCGCGAGGTGATCCTCGCCGCCGGCGCGATCGGATCGCCGCAGCTGCTTCAGCTGTCCGGGATCGGGGCTGGCGCCTTGCTGGCGAAGCATGGGATCGCGCTCGTCGCCGATCGGCCCGAAGTGGGCGAGGGCCTGCAGGACCATTACGTCGTCGGCATGCGCTTCCGCCTGAAGCGCGGCACGCTCAGTGTCAACGAATTGTCCCACGGCTGGCGCTTTGCCCGCGAGGTCGCCGCTTACGCCCTGCACCGCCGCGGCACGTTGACCCTCTCGGCCGCGCATGTCGGCGCCTTCGTGAAATCCCGGCCGGGTCTCGCCACGCCCGACATCCAGTTCCACATCCTGCCGGCCACGCTCGACCTCGCCCAACTCGCCAAGGCGCAGAAGATGGTGCTGGAGCGTGAGCCCGGCCTGACGCTGGCCCCGTGCCAGCTGCGCCCGGAATCACGTGGGAGCGTGCGCATCCGCTCGCCCGACGCGTTCACGCATCCCGCGATCGTGGCCAACTACCTGTCGACGGGCTTCGATCAGCAGGTCGCGATCGCCGGCCTGCGATGGGCGCGGACGATCGCCGCCCAACCCGCGCTCGCCGCATTCGTCGATCACGAGATCCAACCCGGTGTGAAGGCGAACGACGACGAGGCGCTGCTGCGTTACGCGCGCGCGTCCGGCACCACGATCTACCATCCCGTCGGCACCTGCCGCATGGGCTCGGACCTCGCCGCCGTGGTCGACCCGGAGCTGCGGGTCAACGGTGTCGAGGGTCTGCGCGTGGTCGACGCCTCGGTGATGCCGCGCCTCGTCAGCGGCAACACCAACGCGCCCACGATCATGATTGCGGAAAAAGCGGCCGACGTCATTCGCGGGCGCTCACCCGCGAGGAAACCGGCACACGAGATGGCGAGAGTCCCATGACGCACGACGGCCTCATCGACCTGCCTGGCGGCGTCCGCCGGGAGGACGCGATCGACGTTGCCGCCGTCGCGAGCTTCCTCGGCGAACGGGAGGCGCCGACGATCGGACAATTTCCCGGCGGCGCGTCCAACCTCACCTATAGACTGACGTTTCCCGATCGCGACCTCGTCCTGCGGCGGCCGCCTTCCGGGACCAAGGCCAAAGGCGCCCACGACGTGCTGCGCGAGGCGCGCATCATGGCGGCGCTGCAGCCGCATTACCCTTATGTGCCGGCCGTGGTGGCGATCTGCGACGACCCGGCCGTGATCGGCTGCGACTTCTACGTCATGGAGCGGATCGAGGGCATCATTCCGCGCCGCGACCTGCCGCCGGCTCTCGGGCTCGACCCGGGGTCCACGCGGACGCTCTGCACCAACGTCCTCGATCGGCTCGTCGAGCTCCACGCCATCGACGTCGAGGCCGCCGGTCTGGGGCATCTCGGCAAGGGCGTCGGTTACGTCCGCCGGCAGGTCGAGGGCTGGAGCGAGCGTTGGCGCCAGGCGGCGACGGAGGGCACCGACGCGATGCCGGACGTGGTCGACTGGCTCGCGCGTACGATGCCTGCGGGAGAGACGCGCATCTGTCTCATCCACAACGATTTCCGCTTCGACAACGTCGTGTTGTCCTCGATGAACCCGCTCGATGTGATCGGCGTGCTCGACTGGGAGATGGCGACGCTCGGCGATCCGTTGATGGACCTCGGCGGCTCGCTCGCGTATTGGGTCGAGGCCGGCGACGACGCGGCGTTTCGCGCCAATCGGCGCCAGCCGACGGATGCGCCGGGCATGCTGACGCGGGCGGAGGTCATCGCCTACTACGCCGCGCGAACCGGCCTCGACGTCGGCGCGTTCGACTTCTACGGCGTCTTCGGGCTGTTTCGGCTGGCCGTCATCATCCAGCAGATCTACCGTCGCTTCGTACTGGGGCAAACCACCAACCAGCGCTTTGCGCCATACGGTGTCGTCGTGAACCAGCTCGCCGTGCGGTGTCGCGCCGCGATCGCGGCGTCGACGCTCTGACGATGGCGGACCTCTACCTCGTCCGGCACGGCCAAGCGAGCTTCGGCGCCGCCGATTACGACAAGCTGTCGACGCTCGGCGAGGAGCAGTCGCGTCGTCTCGGACGTTGGCTGAAGCGCTGCGGGATCGTTCCCGACGCCGTCGCCTCCGGCACGATGAAGCGTCAGATCGGCACGGCCGAGCTGACGCTGGCCGAGAGCGGCGGCCCGGCGCCCGACACGTGGCTGAGCCTCGAGGGTCTCGGCGAATACGACCACGAAACCGTGGTTGCGAGGTTTCGCCCGGACTACGCCGACAAGGCGGCGATGAATGCCGATCTGGCGCGCAGCCCCCACCCACGCCGCGCCTTCCACGCGATGTACGTGCAGGCGGTGGCGCGCTGGACCGGGGGCGCCCATGATTCCGACTACGCCGAGCCTTGGACCGCGTTCCGGCAGCGCGTCCTCGGCGGCTTGCATCGGCTCGCGACGCTCGAGGCCGGCTCGGTCTGGGCCTTCACTTCAGGAGGGCCGATCACCGCGATCTGCCAGCACCTGCTCGGCCTGCCGGACGAGACGGCCTTCACCCTGAACTGGCCGCTGGTGAACGCCGGCGTCACCCGACTGCGCTTCAACCGCGCCGACGGAAACGTCACGCTCGCCACCTTCAACGGCCATCCCCTTCTCGACGAGACCGGCGACGCCGGGCTCGTCACCTACCGTTAGGGACCACACCGATGATGGCCGAGCCATGACGATTCCCGCCGCCATCGCCGAGCGCCTCGCGGTGCCGGCCATCGCCGCGCCGATGTTCCTCGTGTCCGGCCCCGACCTCGTCGTCGAGACCTGCCGGGGCGGCATCATCGGCACGTTCCCGGCGCTGAACCAGCGCACCACGGAGGGCTTCGACGCCTGGTGCGGCGAGATCGAGGAGCGACTCGGGGGCCAAGGCGCGCCCTACGGCGTCAACCTCATCGTCCACAAGACCAACCCGCGCGTCGCGGCCGATCTCGCGATCTGCGTGAAGCGGCGCGTCCCGATCATCATCACCTCGCTCGGTGCCGTGCGCGACCTCGTCGACACGGTGCACGGCTACGGCGGCCTCGTGTTCCACGACGTCATCAACCGTCGCCATGCCGAGAAGGCGGCCGAGGCCGGCGTCGACGGAATCATCGCGGTGGCGGCGGGTGCCGGCGGCCATTCCGGCACGCTGAGCCCGTTCGCGCTCCTCGCCGAGATCCGCGAGGTGTTCTCCGGCATGCTGATCCTGTCGGGCGCCATGAGCACCGGTCGCGACATCGCCGCCGCCCGTGCCATGGGGGCGGACTTCGGCTATCTCGGCACGCGCTTCATCGCCACGCTGGAGAGCATGGCGGCCCCGGAGCAGAAGCGGATGCAGGTCGCCGCCCGTGCCGGCGACGTGGTCTACACCAAGGAGATCAGCGGCGTGCCGGCGAACTTCATGCGCCAGAGTCTCGTGCAGAACGGGTTGGACCCCGACAACCTGCCGCCACACGGGGGCATGAACATGAGCGACGAGACGCGGGCCTGGAAGACCGTGTGGTCGGCCGGACACGGCGTGGGATCCGTCGTCGACGTCCCCACCACCGCCGCGCTGTGCCGGCAGCTCGTCGAGGGCTATCGCGCCGCCATGGCCGAGCTCGCCGCCGACCCGTTCGCGCGCGCCGCGGCGGCCGGCGTCCTCGCATGATCGGGATCGAACCATGACCGGCACGCTGCTGTCCCGCGCGGACCTCGACTTCCTGCTCTACGACTGGCTCAATGTCGAGGAGCTGACCGGCCGCGAACGCTATGCCGACCATTCGCGCGACACCTTCGATGCGGCGCTCGACCTCTGCGAGGAGATCGCGACGAAGCATTTCGCGCCGCACAACAAGAAGGCCGACGCCAACGAGCCGCGCTTCGAGAACGGCCGCGTCGTGATGATCCCCGAAGTCGGCGCGGCCTTGCAGCACTACGCCAAGGCCGGGCTGTTCGCCTCGCAGGCCGACTACGACCACGGCGGCATGCAGCTGCCGGCGACGGTGGGCAGCGCCGGTTTCGCCTTCTTCAAGGCGGCCAACGTCGGCACGGCCGGCTACGCCATGCTGACCAGCGCGGCCGCCAACCTGCTGCGCACCCACGGCACGCCCGAGCAGGTCGCCCGCTACGTCGAGCCGATGTGCGCCGGCCGCTTCTTCGGCACCATGTGCCTGAGCGAGCCGCAGGCCGGCTCTTCGCTCGCCGACATCATCACTCGCGCCGAGGATCAGGGCGACGGCTCGTATCGGCTCCACGGCACCAAGATGTGGATCTCCGGCGGCGATCACGAGCTGTCCGAGACGATCGTCCACATGGTGCTGGCCAAGATCCCCGGCGGTCCGCCGGGGGTGAAGGGCATCTCGCTGTTCGTCGTGCCCAAGCACCTCGTGAACGACGACGGGACGGTGGGCGAGCGCAACGACGTCGTGTTGGCGGGGCTCAACCACAAGATGGGCTATCGCGGGACCACCAACACGCTGCTGAACTTCGGCGAGGGAGTGCACAGGCCCGGCGGCGAGCCCGGGGCGGTCGGATGGCTCGTCGGCGGCGAGCATCAGGGGCTCGCCGCGATGTTCCACATGATGAACGAGGCGCGCATCGGCGTCGGCCTGGGCGCCGTCGCGCTCGGCTACAGCGGCTACCTCAAGGCGGTCGACTACGCCAAGGGCCGGCCGCAGGGTCGCCCGCTCGGCCAGCGCGACGCGACGGCCAAGCCATGCGCCATCATCGAGCACCCCGACGTGCGCCGCATGCTGCTGGCCTCCAAGAGCTACGTCGAGGGCGCACTCGCCTTCGCGCTGTACTGCGCCCGCCTGGTCGACGAGGAGCGCACCGGCGATGCCGCCTCGCGGCACGAGGCCCACGCCTTGCTCGACCTGCTGACGCCGATCGCCAAGAGCTGGCCGTCGCAATATTGTCTCGCCGCCAACGACCTCGCCATCCAGGTCCACGGCGGCTACGGCTACACGCGCGACTACGACGTCGAGCAGCTCTATCGCGACAACCGCCTCAACCCGATCCACGAGGGCACGCACGGCATCCAGGCGCTCGACCTGCTCGGGCGCAAGGTCACGCAGAACGGCGGCGAGGGACTGGCGCTGTTCAGCGCCCGCGTCGGCAGGACGATCGCGGCGGCGCGCGGCGACGGTGCAGCCGATCATGCCGAAGCGCTCGAGGCGGCGATGGCCGCGCTCGACGACACCACGCGCGTGCTGCACGGTGCGGGCGACCTCGTGCTGACGCTGGCCAACGCCTCCGCCTACCTCGAAGCCTTCGGCCACGTCGCGATCGCGTGGATCTGGCTGGAGCAAGGGCTGGCGCTCGGGCAACGAGACGACGGCTTCGCCGCCGGCAAGCGCCAGGCGTGCCGCTACTTCTTCCGCTGGGAGCTGCCGAAGGCGCTGGCCCAGTTCGCGGCGCTCTCCGCTCTCGATCGCAGCGCGCTCGACATGGGCGTCGCTTGGTTCTGATCCGCGCCGATCCCGCGGAGGTCAGCGGGTGGCGAGGTCGAGGATGCGGTGGGGCAAGGCGAGCGGTTGGTGCGAGGCGACGAGAATGGCGCCGCCGGCCGCCGCATGGTCTGCCATCAGCCTGGTGAGCGTCGCCTGGGCGCCCGTGTCGAGCGCGATGAGCGGTTCGTCGAGCAGCCAGATCGGGCGCGGCGCGAGCAGCAGTCGCGCTTGCGCGGCACGGCGTTTTTGTCCGGCCGAGAGGTAGGCGGCCGGCAGCGCGGCGAGGCGACCGATGCCGAAGGCGGCGAGCGCGGCGTCGACCGGCGAGCCTCCGCCGTTCCTCTCGCGCGACACGCTCGCAGGTTCGGGAGGCGCCGCCCGCGCGCCGGACCGGTTCGCGAGCATGCTCGCCCAGAAGACGAGGTTCTCCTCGACCGTGAGAGTCGGCTTCAGCGCATCCTCGTAGCCGAGGTAATGGGCGGTCTCGATGCCTCGCGTGTCCGCATCGGCGAGGCCGTATTCGATGCGACCCGCCTGCGCCGGCAACAGTCCGGCCAGCGTGCGGAGGAGCGTCGACTTCCCGGCGCCGTTGCGGCCGGCGACCAGCACCGTCTCGCCGCGTTGGAGCGCCAGGGAGAGGCCGGAGAGAACCAGCCGTCCACCGCGCTCCACGTCGAGACCGTCGACGCGGAGAAGTGTCTCAACCAAGCGTCAGGTGCTCTTCTTGCATTGCATCGGGGATCGGAGCAGGACGTAGCCTCTCCACCTTGGATTGGCTACAAGCGCGGCCGATCCTTCTGTTCGATCCGCAGCTTCGGGAAACCATCGATGGCATCGCTCGACTCGTTCAAGTGCCGCAAGACGCTTCAGGTCGGCGACAGGACGTACACGTATTATTCGCTCGTGGACGCCGAGAAGAACGGGCTTTCCGGCCTCTCCAAGCTGCCGTTTTCGATGAAGGTGCTGGTCGAGAATCTGCTGCGCTACGAAGATGGCAAGAGCGTCAAGAAGGCCGACATCGAAGCCTGCGCCGCATGGGTCGAGAACAAGGGCAAGACCGAGCAGGAGATCGCCTTCCGCCCGGCGCGCGTGCTGATGCAGGATTTCACCGGCGTGCCGGCGGTGGTCGACCTCGCCGCCATGCGCGACGCCATGTCGAGCCTCGGCGGCGATCCGCAGAAGATCAACCCGATGGTGCCGGTCGACCTCGTGATCGACCATTCCGTCATCGTCGATGCCTTCGGCACCGACCGCGCGCTGAAGACCAACGTCGACCTCGAATATTCGCGTAACGGTGAACGCTACAAGTTCCTGAAGTGGGGGCAGGGCTCCTTCGCCAACTTCCGCGTGGTGCCCCCCGGCACCGGCATCTGCCACCAGGTCAACCTCGAGTACCTGGCCCAGACCGTGTGGACCAAGACGGAAGAGGTGCCGGCCGAGGAGAACGGGCACGGTCTGATCTCGACCGCCGTCGACTTGGTCAAGGGCCTGTTCTCGTCGAGCGACGAGCCGGCCAGGACCGTCACCGTCGAGGTCGCCTATCCCGATTCGCTCGTCGGGACCGACTCGCACACCACCATGGTCAACGGCCTCTCCGTGCTCGGCTGGGGCGTCGGCGGCATCGAGGCCGAGGCGTGCATGCTGGGCCAGCCGCTCTCGATGCTGCTGCCGGAGGTGATCGGTTTCCGGCTCACGGGCACGCTCAAGGCCGGCGTGACCGCCACCGACCTGGTGCTGACCGTGACGCAGATGCTGCGCAAGAAGGGCGTCGTCGGCAAGTTCGTCGAGTTCTACGGGCCGGGCCTCACCAGCATGACGCTGGCCGATCGCGCGACGATCGGCAACATGGCCCCGGAATACGGCGCGACTTGCGGCTTCTTCCCGATCGACGTCGAGACGCTGGCCTACCTCACCATGTCGGCGCGCGACGAGAACCGCGTGCATCTGGTCGAGCATTACGCCAAGGCGCAGGGCCTGTTCCGCACCGAGGAGACCGCCGACCCGGTCTTCACCGACACGCTGGAGCTCGATCTCGGCACGGTCGTTCCGTCGATGGCCGGCCCCAAGCGGCCCGAGGGGCGCATCGCGCTGGAGGACGTCGGCAGCGGCTTCGCCACCGCGCTCGCCAAGGAATACAAGAAGACCGAGAACGTCGACGCGCGTTACGCCGTCGAAGGCAAGGACTATCAGCTCGGCCACGGCGACGTCGTCATCGCCGCGATCACCTCGTGCACCAACACCTCGAACCCCAACGTGCTGATCGGCGCCGGCCTGCTGGCGCGGCGTGCGGCGGAGAAGGGGTTGACCGCCAAGCCGTGGGTGAAGACGTCTCTGGCGCCCGGCAGCCAGGTCGTCGCCGAATATCTCGAGCAGTCCGGACTGCAGACGGATCTGGACAAGCTCGGCTTCAATCTCATCGGGTTCGGCTGCACGACCTGCATCGGCAATTCGGGCCCGCTGGCGCCGGAGATTTCCAAGTCGATCAACGACAACGGCATCGTCGCCGCCGCCGTGCTCTCGGGCAACCGCAACTTCGAGGGGCGCGTCTCGCCCGACGTACAGGCCAATTATCTCGCGTCGCCGCCGCTGGTCGTGGCGCATGCCATCGCCGGCA
>CAXTVT010000038.1:0-32040 GCA_964247745.1 uncultured Beijerinckiaceae bacterium | reverse complement strand
CGACCATGCCTACGCACCGCCTCGACGCGCGGACTCCCGCGAAGCGGGTTCGTGCCTGGCGCGATGCAGCCGCCCACCAGCCTGCTGGATGTCCGCTTCCGGGTTGTTCAAAGAATGCCGTGAAGGACGAGGTTGGCTCGATACCAGTCGGTTGCACGAAGACAAGGCCTCTGCCCTGCCCTATGCTTTTGTGTACACGGCGGCCATGATTAGCTCTTCAACGGGCCGCCCGGTGCCGGCAAGTCGATGCTGGCGGCGCGCCTGCCCTCCATCCTGCCGCCGCTGACGCCGACAGAGCTGCTCGAAGTCTCACTGGTGCATTCGATCGCCGGTGCGCTCGCCAACGGCGAGCTGACCGACCGCCGGCCGTTCCGCGCGCCTCACCATTCGGCCTCGATGCCGGCGCTGGTCGGCGGCGGCACCGGAGCGCGCCCGGGCGAGATCTCGCTGGCCCATCACGGCGTGCTGTTCCTCGACGAGCTGCCCGAGTTCCAGCCGACCGTGCTCGACTCGCTGCGCCAGCCGCTGGAGACCGGCGAGGTCATGGTGGCGCGCGCCAACCATCGCGTGACGTACCCTGCCCGCTTCCAGCTCGTCGCGGCGATGAACCCGTGCCGATGCGGCCACGCCATCGATCCCGGCTACGCCTGCCATCGCCAGCCCAACGCGCGCTGCGTGGCGCAATACACCTCGCGCCTGTCGGGCCCGCTGCTCGACCGCATCGACATGCACGTCGAGGTGCCGGCCGTCTCCGCCGCGGATTTGATGCTGCCGCCGCCGGCCGAAGGCTCGGCCGAGGTCGCCGCGCGAGTGGCGGCGGCGCAGGCCCGGCAGGTGGCGCGTTACGCCGCGCTGGGCCGGCCCGACATCCGCTGCAACGCCGCCACGACGGCCTCGATCATCGAGGAGGTGGCGCGCCCCGACGCCGCCGGGCAGAAGCTGGTGCGCGACGCCTCGGAGCGGCTGCAGCTCTCCGCCCGCGGCTTCCACCGCGTGCTGAAGCTGGCGCGCACGCTGGCGGACCTGGACGGGGCGGAGATGGTGAGGGCGCACCATCTGGCCGAAGCGCTGTCCTACCGCGCGGATGCGGGTGGGCGGCAGCGGGCGGCGTAGGTGCGAGATTGCGCGGTCGTCACCGCCGCGGTTGCTTGCGGCGCCGCGCCACCAGTGCGGCCTCGACTCGTCGCAGCAACGCGTTGACCATGTCGATCGCGTCAGGTTCGTCGACGATCCCACCCAGCAAGCCTGTCCAGACCTCGCGAAGTTGTCCGAAGTTCTGCTGCGCCAGAGCCGTCGGATAGAGAAGGACGCGACGCGCATCGCGCGTGTCCGCTTCGCGTCGGACGAGCCCTTTCTTCTCGAGCGATCGCAAGACGCGGCTGAGATTGCTCGAGGGAAGCAAGACCGCCTCGGAGGTCGAACGCGCCGAGGTTCCTGGGTTGCGATCGATGTGACGCATCACGCTGCTCTCGACTGCCGTACACGTCTCCGCCGACCGCTCCTGCTCCTGTCGAATCTCCCGCCCGATGGCCAAAACGAGGTCCGCAAAATCAACGAGACGGGACGATGATTTTTCGCTCACGGTCGATTTTACCTATTGAATGATAGATATCAGACGGCAGATAAGCTGCGATCGATGTGTGTCGCCGCGCGTCGCGCGCCGCTCGATTAAGGAGACATGCGATGGACATTAATGGAGCCGTCGTTCTGGTCACAGGTGCTTCGTCCGGTATCGGAGAAGCCACGGCCCGAGCCGCATCGCGGGCCGGCGCAAAGCTTGTCTTGGCAGCGCGGCGCGAAAACCGGGTACGGCAGCTCGCCGACGATCTCGGATCCGCGATCGCCGTGCGATGCGACGTCACAGACAGCGGTCAGGTCGCTGCGGCGGTTCGCGACGCCACCGGTGCCTTCGGGCGTATCGACGTGCTGGTGAACAATGCCGGGCAAGGACTGCAGGGCTCTATCGAGGAGATCGATGCCGCCGATTTCCGCGCGATCCTGGATCTGAACCTCGTCGCACCGCTCGTGGTCATGCAGGCCGTCGTCCCGATCATGCGTCGACAGGGCGCCGGCAGCATCATCAACGTGAGTTCGGGCATCACGTTCTCGACCATTCCAGAGACGGGCGCCTACAGCGCGTCGAAGGAAGGCTTGAACAAGCTTTCAGCCGTGGCGCGCGCCGAGCTCGAGGGCGCCAACATCACGGTGTCCACCATGTACCCTTTCATAACGGCCACGGATTTCCTGACCTCGCTTCGCGCCGGCCACGAGTCGGCGTCGCGCCTCGAGTCCAGCCACGCTCCGCAGCCGCAAAAGCCGGAACAGGTCGCCGAAGCCATTCTGGACTTGATCAGGTCCGGCGCCGAACGAGCCGATCTGGTGCCCGAGAAGTTCGGCGGCACCCGCAAGTCTTGAGTAGAACCGAGTGGGCGCGGCCTCCCTCAGATCGCAACCCCCAGCCGCCCCGCGAAATCCTGGATGAACTGCCACGCGGTGCGGCCGGAGCGACTGGCGCGTGTCGCCGCCCATTCCAACGCCTCGGCGCGCAGCGTCGCCTCCTCCACCGCCAACCCGAAATGCTCGGCGTAGCCGGTGACCATGGCGATGTACTCCTCCTGCGAGCACTTGTGGAAGCCGAGCCACAGGCCGAAGCGGTCGGACAGCGAGACCTTCTCCTCCACCGCCTCGCCGGGGTTGATGGCGGTGGCGCGCTCGTTGTCGAGCATGTCGCGCGGCATCAGGTGGCGGCGGTTCGAGGTGGCATAGAACAGCACGTTGGCCGGCCGTCCCTCGAGGCCGCCGTCGAGCACCGCCTTCAAGGACTTGTAGCTGGTGTCGTCGAAGTCGAACGAGAGATCGTCGCAGAACACCAGGAAGCGGTGCGGTGTGCCTCGCGTCAGCGCCAGCAGGCGCGGCAGGCTGTCGATGTCCTCGCGCTGGATCTCGACGAGCTTCAGCGGGTGCGCAAGGTTGATCTCGGCATGTGCCGCCTTGACCAGCGAGGATTTGCCCATGCCGCGCGCGCCCCAAAGCAGCACGTTGTTGGCCGGCAAGCCTCGGGCGAAGCGCGCGGTGTTGTCGACGAGGATGTCGCGGACGCGGTCGATGCCCTGCAGCAGCGCGATGGCGACGCGACTGACTTCGGGCACGGGCTGCAGGATGCCGGCCTCGCCGTTCCAGACGAAGGCGTCGGCCGCGGCGAAGTCCGGCGCGGGCGCCGTGCGGGGCGCCATGCGCTCCAGCGCCTCGGCGATGCGGCGCAACTCCGGGATCGTGTCGGCGGGAAGGTCGCTCTTCGTCATGGCGACCGTCTACGCCAGCATCGCGGCCTCGCAAAGCCAAGTCGGCTCATCACGGATCGATGCTACGGATCGTCTCGGACGGACTAAAGGGACGGCGATGGACGCGAAGATGCTCGAATGGGTCGAGTTCGACCTGTCGCCGGGCACCACACGCAACGAGGCGCTCGCGCTGTACAGGGGCACGGCGAGCGGCTGGGCGGCCAACCCCGACCTGGTCAGCAAGAGCTACACCTTCGACGAACGGACCGGCTTAGAAGGCGGCCTCTACGTCTGGCGCTCGCGCGAAGCCGCCGCGCGATGGCACGGCGACGAATACCGCAGCATGATCCGCGCCCGCTACGGCAGTGAACCACGCATCCGCGTCACCGATGCCGTGCTCGATGTGGCCGAAGGCAAGATCTTGGACGTGCCATAGCCTCGCGCCCGGTTCAGACGCCGAACGCCTGAACGCGGCTAGGACCCGGCCGTCGCCTTGGCCAAGGCCGGGGCGGCCGCGCGAAGCTCGCGCGACAGCCGCTGGATGTTCTGATCGTTGGAGGCGCCTTTGATGGCGTCGGCGACGCCCGAGACCAGCACGGCGGCCCGGCTCTCCGGGTCGCGCTCCGCTGCGACGCGCCGCGCGAGATCGTCGAAGAGGCTCACGGCCGCCGGCGCGCTCAATGCAGGCTGACCATATGCAACTCGTTCTGCATGGCATTGGCCACGGCGGCGTCGCGCGAATCGGTGAGGATCAGCGGACGACCGTTGGCGCCGAGCAGCGCGAACAGCTGAACACCCGGCTGCACGCCGGGGATTTCTGCGAACATCGAGCCGACATCTTCGAAGCGGATCGGCTTGACATAGGCGATCAGCCCCTCGCCGAGCTGCGCCAGCTGGTCTTCCGTCATGATCGGCATGGCCATCTCGCTTTCCGCGGACTTGGTCTTGGTCACGTTCAACATCGCTTTCACCTTTCCGAGCGGTCCCATCTGGCCCCGCGCCTCGCGCCGACGTTCAGTCGCGCACGTTGATGTCGATCAGCTGGCCCCTGCGTTGCGGCTCGGGGCGGTGCAGATCGACCGAGAGAAGGCCGTTGACGAGGTCCGCGCCCGCGACCTGCATGCCGTCGGCGAGCAGGAAGACGCGCTGAAACTGCCGCGCGGCGATGCCGCGGTGCAGATAGACGCGCTCCTTGTCGTCGACCTGTCGCCCCCTGATCGCCAATTGTCCGTCTTCGACGGCGACCTCGAGCTGATCGCGGGTGAAGCCGGCGACGGCCAAGGTGATCCGCAAAAGCTCGGACGTCGCCGGGCCGGCCGCCACCCGCTCGATATTGTAGGGCGGATAACCGTCCGACGACGATCGTGTGACGCGCTCGATCGCGCGTTCGATCTCGTCGAACCCGAGCAGAAAGGGCGAATTCAAAGTCGGCATGCGGGTCATGACACGAACTCTCGAAGCCTGGCGGCCTTCGTTGCCGGAGCCCTGAGAAGGCGCTCCTACGGCTTGCGCCGCTCCATTCCATATGGATTGCGCGACGGGCGCTTCAAGCGAGCCCCCAATGCGACAGATGACGTCGTCGGGTGACGGATCGGATGCGACAGGCTATCTTTACGGCCGACCGGGAGCCTCGATGCGGCGTTACACGCTTGCCGTCCTCAAAGCCGGCCTCGCCGGGGCCTTGATTCTGGCCGGCCCTGCCGGCTTCGGTCTTCCGACCGGGCTCGCCGGTCCAGGACCGGTCGCGGCGCAGGGTCTCGGCTTCCTGTTCGGCGAGCCGCCGCCACGCGTGCGCCGCGCGTCCCGACCTCGTCCGGCCGCGACGATCGCCGTGCCCCTGCCGGTGCCGCGGCCGCATTTTCCCGGCGACGCTGCACCCGTCGTTCTCGAATCCGCGAAGCCCGCGGCACCGCCCGATGTCGCCGGGCTCGCGGCATCTACACCGCCGTTGCCGCCGGAAAGGCCTCCGAATCCGCCGACCGCCGGCACCACCGCTCCGGCCACCGACACCGCATCGAGCCTCGGGAAGGACCAAGGCCCGCCACCGCCCGCGCCCGCCGAACCCTCGCGGCCGGAGCCCCCGAACCCGGAACCTGCTACGCAAGCCAAGGCTGCTTCGCCGGCCAGCGTACCGGCCGCCGCCGCGCCGATGCCGCCGGAAAAGCCTGCCGAACTCGGAACCGGCCCCGCCGTCGCGCCGAGCGGTGCGACCACGGCTTTCAACCCGCGCGAACCCGCCGCCGATCTCGGTTGCGCCGACCGGCTCAAGGCGCGCGGCGTGGTGGCCGAGATCGCCACGCTCGGCCCGCAGCCCGATGCGCGCTGCACGGTGGTGCAGCCGATGCGGCTGGCGTCCGAGAGCCTTCCCGACGGGTCGACGGTAAACTTTCCCGACAAGCCGACGATCGCATGCGTCACGGCCGATGCGTTCTCGGCCTACGTGCACGATCTCCTGGCGCCGCTCGTCAAGGGCACCTGGAGCACCGGCGTGACGTCGGTGTGGACAGGGCCCGGCTTGGAGTGCCGATCGCGGGATCACATCTTCGGCGCCAAACTGTCGTCGCACGGACAGGGACTCGCCGTGGACATCGCGCAGCTCAAGCTTGGCGACGGACGCCTGGTGGCCGTCGGCGAACCCAAGACCGCGACCGAGCGCGATTTCGAGACTGCCGCCCGCGCCGGCGGCTGCGGCTATTTCCACACCGTGCTCGGCCCGGGATCGGACAGCTACCATCGCACCCATTGGCACTTCGATCTCGAGGTCCGTGGCAAGGACGGCGACGGCAAGTTCTGCAAATGAGATCGATCAGGCCTTGATCGCCCGCAGGCCAATCAGCGCGGCGTAGACGGCACGCCGCCATTCCTTGGTGGCCCCCTGGCGATGCTCGGCCACCGTGCTTCGCGCCTCCTCGGCCGGGATCAGGTCCTGCTCCATCTGCGTCGCGAGGTAGGAGGCGGCGAAAGCCTCTGCCGCGCTGCGCTCCGCGGCGGGGGCGTCGGCGAGCTGCTGTTCGCTGGCTTCGAGCATCGTCTCTCTCTCCTTCATTCGGATGCTGGAGGTGGCGCCTACCGAGGCGGCGGCCAGTGCTCGACTTGACGCATGCGCGCTTTTCCCGGATGCCGCGCGACTCCCCACGAAGGAACGATCCCTTGTCCGCCGCAGCGCCGCAGTCCGAGTTCCTGCACGTCCTTCAGGAGCGCGGCTTCATCCATCAATGCTCCGACTTGCCCGCGCTCGACGTCAAGGCGCTGGCCGGCGACGTGGTGGCCTACATCGGCTTCGATTGCACGGCGCGCTCGCTCCACGTCGGCTCGCTGCTGCCGATCATGATCCTGCGCTGGCTGCAGAAGACCGGCGGCAAGCCCATCGTGCTCGTCGGCGGGGGCACGACTCGCGTCGGCGATCCCTCTGGCAAGGACGAGAGCCGCAAGCTGCTCTCGATCGACGACATCGAGGCCAACAAAACCGAGCTGGCGAAGGTGTTCGCGGCCTTCCTCCGCTTCGGCGAGGCCAAGTCCGACGCTTCGATGGTCGACAATGCCGACTGGCTGACGGGGCTGCAGTATCTCGACTTTCTGCGTGAGGTCGGCCGCCACTTCTCGGTCAACCGCATGCTGTCGATGGACTCGGTGAAGATGCGGCTCGAGCGCGACCACGAGCTGTCGTTCCTCGAGTTCAACTACATGTGCTGCCAAGCCTACGATTTCGTCGAGCTGCACCGCCGCCACGGCGTCACGTTGCAGATGGGCGGCTCCGACCAGTGGGGCAACATCGTCACCGGCATGGATCTCGGACGGCGCATGGGAACGCCGCAGCTGTTCGCCCTGACGACGCCCCTGCTGACCACGGCGTCCGGCGCGAAGATGGGCAAGACGGCGCAGGGTGCCGTCTGGCTGAACGCCGACATGCTGCCGGTGTTCGAGTACTGGCAGTACTGGCGCAATTGCGACGACGAGGATGTCGGCCGCTTCCTGAAACTCTTCACCGAGCTGCCGATGGACGAGGTCGGGCGGCTGGAGCGCCTGGGCGGTAGCGGGATCAACGATGCCAAGAAGGTGCTTGCGACCGAAGCGACCGCCCTGCTGCACGGCCGCGCCGCAGCGGACGCGGCGGCGGAAACCGCGCGCCGCACCTTCGAGGACGGCGCCCTGGCCCAGGACCTGCCGAGCGTCGCCCTTCCCGCGGCGGAACTGAGCGCCGGTCTCGGCGTGCTCGCAGCGTTCCAGAAGGCCGGCCTCGTCGCCTCGACCGGCGAGGCGCGGCGCCAGGTCAAGGGCGGCGGCCTGCGCGTCAACGACGTCCCGGTCGCCGACGAGAAGGCGATGCTGCGCAGCGGCGACCTGCGCGACGGCGCGATCAAGCTCTCGCTCGGCCGCAAGCGCCACGTGCTGTTGAAGATCGACGGCTGATCGCGCTTCAGTGCGCGGCGCGCGAGCCGCCCAGACGCACGAAGATCAGGGAGAGGGACACGTCCAGCGAGGCGATCAGCGTCGCGTCGCCCGCCTTCTTCGCAGCCGCGCGAGCCAGCAGCACGTGATCGGACACGATGTCGAGCGGCGAATTCGGCATGAACGAGCCGACGGGGGGCGGCAGGCGAAGATAGGGGATCGTGCGATTCCCCCCGAGGTCTTGCGTCAGAGCCGAGACTTCCGTGAGCGCCCCGAGAAAGCCGACGAACGATCCGTCGACAGGCGAGAGCGAAGGCGCCGCGCCCGAGACGACACGGGTGTATTCACCGTCGCTGCGGCGCAGGCGATACTGGAAGGTGAAGGTCGAAACCCGCTCACAGGCTTCCAGAAAGATACGGCAGACCTCGTCTCGATCGTCCGGATGGACCATATCGATCCAACCCTGGCGCAAGCCGCAGGCGTTCGGCTGGCCTGTGAACGTCTCCCACTCCGGACCGATATAGTTGAGCTCGCCGCTCGAATTACAGCTCCAGATCACGGGGCAGCGTTCTCCTCGCGAACCCCCGCGGTGGGCTCCGGAAGAATGACCCTCCAAACAGGACGCCGCAAGGGGCCGCATCGCCCCCGCGGTGCCGAACCATCAGCCGCCGAAGAGCTTGGCGAAGAAGCCGGCGATCCCGCCCTGTGCTTTCGCTGGCGGCTGGGTCGGAGCCCGGCCGCTGGGCGTGGTCGAGGTGGTGGTCGTGGAGGCGGTGGTCGGAGCGGCCGGGACGGGTTTGGCGCTCGCGCCGGCCGGCGGCTGGCCGGCCTTGTAGGCCGTACCGGACTTTTCGGCCGTGTAGCCGGCGATCGCGTCCATCAAGGCGGGCGACAGGGAATCGTAGGTCGCGAGCCCAACGTCCTTGAACTTGCCGCGCACCGCGTCCATGCCCGCCGGCTCGTAGCCCTGCTCGATGATGGAGGACACGAAGGCGGCGAACTGCGGTGCCTGCCAACCCTTCTGATCCGACAGCTCGACGTGGACGAAGTCGAGGCCCTTGAAGGGATGGTCCTTGACGATCCGGCCGTACATGTGAGTCCCGCACATTTTGCAGGCGTGACGCTGAATCGTCGCGCTCTCGTCCACGATATGCAGTTTCTCCGGATGGGCGACCACCTGGAGCTTGTCGACCGGCACGACTCCGACCACCGAAAACAGCGCGCCGTCCGGCTTCCAGCACTTCGAGCAGCCGCAGGCGTGGTTGTGGGCGACATCGCCGGTGACGCGGACCGCGACCTTGTCGGTCGCGCATTTGCACGACAGCGTACCGCCGTTGAAGCTGCCGTAACCTGGCTGCAACCCGTTGTCGATCAGCGGGTGGAGACTGGGTGCCATGGGGGTAAGACCTTTCGCGAACGCGTGGGAGGACGGCAGACGCCGGATTCTCCGAGGCAAGAACCGTGGCACAACCGCGCCGAGCCCCCGGCGTTGCGTCAGGGCGCCGCAAGCCTAGCGGTTGCCCGATCGAATGGGAAGTCTCGCGGCGCGGCCGGCGCCGCGGTCAGGCGACCGAACGCAGCTCGCGGGGAAGCGGGAAGAAGACGCTCTCGTCGGCCGTCGAGACGATCTCGATCTCGAGATCGAACCGCTCGGCGAAGGCGTCCATGATCTCCTCGACCAGCACCTCGGGCGCCGAGGCGCCGGCGGTGATCCCGAGCGTCTTGATGTCCTTGAACAGCTCCCACTCGACGTCGTCGGCGCGCAGCACCAGCCGCGAGATCGGGCAGCCGGACCGTTCGCCGACCTCCTTGAGACGCTGCGAGTTCGACGAATTCGACGATCCGACGACGATCAGCGCGTCGACGATCGGCGCGATGCGCTTCACCGCCTCCTGCCGGTTCGTCGTGGCGTAGCAGATGTCCTCCTTCTGCGGCCCGACGATCAGCGGAAAGCGCTCGTGCAGCTTCTCGACCATCTGCCTGGTGTCGTCGATCGAAAGCGTGGTCTGCGTGACGTAGGCCAGGGTCGCCTCGTCGCGCACCTGCAGCGCGTCGATGTCGTCGGGGTGTTGCACGAGCAGGATCGATCCTTCCGGCAGCTGGCCCAGCGTTCCGACCACCTCGGGATGGCCGGCGTGCCCGACGAGCAGGATCTGCCGCCCGCGTTTGAAATGGATCTGCGCCTCGCGGTGCACCTTGGTCACCAGCGGGCAGGTCGCGTCGATGGCGTGAAAGTTGCGCCGCGACGCCTCCGCCGGGATGTCCTTGGGCACGCCATGAGCCGAGAAGATCACCGGCTGGGTGGTGTCGGGCACCTCTGAGAGCTCCTCGACGAAGACCGCGCCCTTCGCCTTGAGTCCTTCGACGACGTATTTGTTGTGGACGATCTCGTGGCGCACGTAGACCGGTGCGCCGTAGAGGCGCAGCGCCTGATCGACTGCATCGATCGCGCGAACGACGCCGGCGCAGAAGCCGCGCGGCGCGCAGAGATAGACCTGGAGCTTCGGTTTGGTCGCGGCCCCGGTGAGAAGGGCCGCCGCCTTGTCGAGGATGGCGAGCGTCATGAGCTTTGTCCGTCTGCTGCCGCGTCCTGGACACGGCCGCGGTGGGGCGCGAGGCCGCGCGAACGATTGATCGGGTATTGGGGTTGCCGCCTCCGGGTGTCAAGCATCGGCACCCTCGTCTGACCCGCGCCTCCACTCTTCTCGCGTCGTGTCGCGTGCCTGCAAGGATCGCCATGAGTGCCTCGGACGACCTCTTCCCCGGCTTCGCTTCGCGCCACGTCGAGACCGACGCCGGCCGCTTCTTCGTCCGCACCGGCGGCCACGGCGCACCACTGCTGTTGCTGCACGGCTACCCGCAGACGCACGCTGAATGGCACAAGATCGCGCCGCGGCTCGCCGACAGGTTCAGCGTGATCGCGATGGATTCGCGCGGCTATGGCGACAGCGTCGTGCCGGAGAGCCACGAGGGCGCCGGGATGAGCAAGCGCGCGATGGGCGCCGATGCCGTCGCCGTGATGGCTGCACTGGGCCACAGCAAGTTCCGGCTCGCCGGGCACGACCGTGGCGGCCGTGTCGCCTATCGCCTCGCCTTCGATCGGCCGGAGGTGCTGGAGAAGGTGGCGGTGATCGACATCATCCCGACGGCCTCGATGTTCAGGGACATGGGAAAGGCGAAAAGCGCGATCACCAAATACCATTGGTTGTTCCTGGCGCAGCCCGAGCCTTTCCCCGAGACCCTGATCGGTGCGGCCAACCGCTTCTTCCTCGAGCACACGCTGGCGAGCTGGACGGCCAAGAAGGACCTCTCCGCCTTCGATCCGCGTGCGCTGGAGCACTATCGCCGCTCTTTCGCCGATCCGGACCGCCTCCACGCCAGCTGCGAGGATTACCGCGCCGGCGCGCTCATCGACCGCATCCAGGACGAGGACGACCTCAAGGCCGGCCGGCGCATAGGCGTGCCCCTGCTGGCGATCTGGGGCGACGGCGGCATCCCCGCCTCCGGCATCTCGCCGCTCGACGTCTGGCGTGACTATGCCCGCGACGTGCAGGGCGAGCAGATCAAGTCCGGCCATTTCGTACCGGAAGAGAATCCGGACGATTGCGCCGAGGCGCTGCTGAAGTTCATGCGATAGCGCGAGATCATTCTTCCCCGGCTGGCCTTCCTCGTGGGACCGGCCGTGCTCCGATGCGCGTGGCGAAGCACAATCGGGTCCTCGGCTTGACGCCATCGGGCTCGTGGCCACATCGAAGGGGTGGCGGCACGCGTCGCGCGAGGACATGATCGTTCGATGCACATCGAGTGGGGCTATTCCCTCAGTGGATTCATCGTCGGCGCCCTCATCGGGCTGACCGGAGTCGGTGGCGGCTCGCTGATGACGCCGATCCTGGTGCTCCTGTTCGGGGTCAATCCTGCGACCGCGGTCGGCACCGATCTGCTCTACGCCGCGGTGACCAAGAGCGGCGGCGTCGCCGTGCATGGCTTCAATCGCACCATCGACTGGCTCATCGTGCGCCGCTTGGCGTTGGGCAGCGTGCCGGCCACCGCAGTCACCATCGCGGTGCTGGCCCATGTCGGGATCAAGGGACACGCGCAGCACAGCCTCATCTCGACGATGCTCGGCATCGCGCTGGTGCTGACCGCGGTGTCGATCATCCTGCGCAAGTTCGTGCTCGATCGCCTCGCACCGGTCATGGAGGCGATGTCCGAACGCCGCCGCGCCGCGCTGACGGTGACGTTGGGCCTCTTCCTCGGCGTGTTCGTCTCGATCTCGTCGGTCGGTGCGGGCGCGATCGGCGTCACCGTCTTGCTCACGCTCTACCCGCGCGCGCCGCTGGTGCGTGTCGTCGGCGCCGACATCGCCCATGCCGTGCCGCTCACGCTCGTCGCAGGCCTCGGCCATTGGTGGCTCGGCTCGATCGACTGGGCGGTGCTCGGGTCGCTGCTGGTCGGCTCGCTGCCGGGCATCGCGCTCGCCAGCCAATTCGCGAGCCGGGCTCCCGACAAGATCATGCGTCCGATCATGGCCGCGATGCTCGCCGTTGTGGGACTGCGGCTGGCGTTCTGAGGGTAGCTTACGGCTACCAGACCGAGTGGTGGATCGTCTCTTCCGCCTCGACGATGGCCTCGGGTGTGCCGACGTGCAGCCATTGGCCCTCGAGCCGATGGCCGAACAGGCGACCCTTCTCGGCGGCCTCGAAGAAGCAGGGGGCGAGGCGGATCGCCGTATCGTCGGGCATCGCGGCGAAGAGCTCGGGCTTGATGATGCCGATGCCCGCATAGACGAAAGGTGCCACGGCGCGCTCCTCGCGACGACGCAGGCGGCCTTCGGGTGTCATGGTGAAATCGCCGGCCCAGTCGACGCCGACCGAGGTCGTGGTCGAGGCGACGAGCAGCAGCACGTCCATGACAGCGGGATTCCAGCTCGCGGCGAGCGCCGCGAGGTTGGAACGCGGGCCCTCGAGCCAGAACGCGTCGGTGTTGCAGAGGAAGAACGGGTCGGCGCCGATCAGCGGCAGCACCCGGCGGATACCGCCGGCCTGGTCCAGCAGCTTCGCTCGCTCGTCCGACACGACGATGCGGGGGCTGGTTCGATGGGCGAGATGCGCTTCGATCTGGTCGGCGAAATAGTGCACGTTGACGATCGCGCGCTGCAGGCCGACCTCGGCGAAACGGTCGAGCATATGGTCCATCAGCGGCTTGCCGCCGACCGGCACGAGCGGCTTGGGCATCGTATCGGTGACCGGGCGCATGCGCGTCCCGAGCCCGGCAGCGAAGACCATCGCGGTGTGCGGCATCGGCGAGACGGCGTGCAGCGTGGGTGTCGTCGGCTGGAGCATGGCCGCCCCCGTCAGGGCTGCGTCGCCAAGATGCTCGGCACGTTCTGCTCGACCCACGACTTGATCCCCGCCAACGTCGGATGCGCGAGATTCTTGCGCAGATACGCTTGTAGACGCGGCAGGTGAACGAGGTATTGCGGTTTGCGGTCCCGCTTGTCGAGCCGCGCGAAGATCCCGAGAATCTTCGTCGCGCGCTGGGCACCGAGGATCGCGTAGGCCTTGGCGAAGGCGGCCATGTCGAAGGCCGGGTCGGCCTCGCGCCGCAGCTTGGCGTAGAGGCCGAGCAGCCGCAGCTCGAGCTCGGGCGGCACGCTCACGCGGGCATCCTGCAGCAGCGAGGCGACGTCATAGGCCGGGTGCCCCAGTACGGCGTCCTGGAAATCGATGATGCCGACGCGCTGCAAGCCCTCGCGCTGCGACAGCCAGATCAGGTTGGGCGAATGATAGTCGCGCAACGTCAGGACCGCCGGCGCGGCCAGCACGTCGACGATCGCGTCGCGCCAGAGGTTCACGAAGCCGGCCTTGGCGCCGGAGGAGACCATGGTCTTGGCGACGTGCGGCGCGTACCATTCCGGGAGCAGCTCGACCTCGATCAGGAGCGCGTCGGAATCGTAGGGCGGCACGACATAGGTGCCGCCGTCGCCATCCGACAGGCTGACGGGTGCGGGCTGTCCATGCAGCTTGGCCAGAGCCGCCACCGCATCGGCGTAGCGCTCCGGGATGATCGCGCCGTCGTGGACCAGGAGCTCGGCGCCGAGGTCCTCGATGATGGCGAGGCCGGTCGAGGTATCGTGCGCCAGGATCTCGGGCGCCGAGAAGCCCATCCCACGCAGCGCGCCGTCGATGGCGAGAAACGGCCGGATGTCTTCGGCGAGATGGGCGATCGCGCTGTAGGGCTTGCCGTAGCGGATCGGCGGTCCGTCGGGTCGCGGCGGCGAGATCATCAGGATCGCCTTGGTGCCGTCCGGTTTTACGAGGCGCTCGTAGGCACGCGTCGAGGCGTCTCCCATCATGAAGGTGCGCTCGGCACCGACGAAATCGCCCTTCTCGAGAATCGCGCGCACCGAGCGCGACAGCGCGAGCCGCCGGCCGAAGGCGCCGACGCCCGTCACCGCCCCCAGCCGGTAGGTCGCCGGCTTGGTGGTGTCGGTGTGGAAGGCGATGTCGAGCCGGTCGCCGGAGAGCCCGCCTCCGGCGCGCTCGGGCCACTCGACGATGACCAGCGCGCCGTCGGCCGCCTCGTCCCAGCCCAGCTCGGCGAGCTCGGACGGCTCCTTGATGCGGAACAGATCGGCGTGGACGATGGGGAACTTGGCGCCGTCCTTGATGACGCTGTCGTAGACCTGGAGAAGCGTGAAAGTCGGGCTCGGCACCTCGAGCGTCTTGTCGCCTGTCAAGGAACGGATGAGGGCGCGGGCGAAGGTTGTCTTGCCGCAGCCGAGTTCGCCGGAGAGCGTCACGAGGTCGCCGGGTTGCAGAAGCGAAGCGATGTCGGCGGCGAGCGACATCGTGGCGCGCTCGTCCGGCAGGTCGATGTGCCAGACCGAATTGGGGCGATGCTCGGAACCGGCCTCGCTCGTCATCGTCCGGCGCTCCGCGGCGAAGGCCGCTCAAGCACTTCCGGTGCTACCGCTCGCGCCATGCTCGTCGACACCTCTCACGCTCCGACCCTCCGTGCGACTCTTTCCATCGCTGGCCGGGAAGATGCAAGTCGTGGTGGTGCCGAGGCCCGGCGCGGAATCGATGAGCACCCGGCCGCCGTGCAGCTCGACGAAGCTCTTCACGATCGACAGGCCGAGGCCGACGCCGCGATGACGCGCACCCACCGTGTTGGAATGGAAGCGATCGAAGACGTGGCCGATGACGTCGGCGGGGATGCCGCGGCCCTGGTCGGAGACCTTGAAGACGATCTCGTCGCCGCGACGCAGCGCCGCCAGCGTCACCGTCTGACCGGGCGCCGAGAAGCCGATGGCGTTGGAGAGCAGGTTGAACAGGATCTGGCGGACGCGCTTGGCGTCGGCATCGAAGCTGCCGACATCGGGCAAGGCGACGATCTGCAGGTTCAGCGAGGCGTCGGCGACACGATCCTGAATGCCTTCGGCAGCGCCGCGGATCGTTTCCATGATGTCGATGGTGCGCACGTTCAGCTCGAGCGCACCGGTGTCGATCGTGGCGAGGTCGAGGATGTCGTTGATGATGGCGTGCAGCGCCGCCGACGACTTCATGACGTAGGAGACGTATTCCGTCTGTTTGGGATTGAGCGGCCCCACCGACCCGTTGCCGAGCATCTGCGAAAAACCGATGATGTTGGTCAAAGGCGAGCGCAGCTCGTAGGAGAAATGGTGCACGAAGTCGTTGCGCAGCTTCTCGGTGGCGAGCAGCGCGTCGTTGCGCTCGGTCAGCGCACGCTCGACGTTCACGCTCGCCGTCGTGTCGGTGAAGGTCAGCAAGGTCGCGCCGTCGGGCAGCGGCGCCGCCGTGCAATCGACGATCGACCCGTCGCGACAGGCGAGCCGACGAGACAGCGAGGTGCGCTGATCGTGCAGGCCGGCGACGGCGGTGCGCATCGCATTCCAACCCTCCGGGTCGGGCGCCATCCGCGCACAGAGCGCCGCGACCTTGTCGACATGCGGCTTGGTGTCGAGCTCGCTCGACGACAACCGCCAGAACTCGCCGAAGGCCGCGTTGGAGAGCTTCAGGCGGCCGTCGGTGCCGAACACCGCGACGCCTTCCTTCAGCGTATCAAGGGTTTCGCGCTGCACCCTCGTCTGCGCATTGAACTGCGACTCGAGATGGCGATGGGCGGTGACGTCGTCGAAGAGGTAGGTGACGCCGCTCTGCGGATTGGGATTGATGACGGTGCGCAGGGTGCGGCCGTCGGGCAGGTACCAGACCTGCTCGCTGGTCTCGGGCGACTGGTAGCCGGCGAGATGGGCTTCCTTCCAGCCACGGAAATCGGCCTGTTCGGGCAGCATGCGTCGCGCCCTGAGACGATCCAGGATCTCGGATTCGCTGGGTCCCGCGTCCAGGAAGCCTTGATCGAGCGACCAGAGCTGCCGATAGGCCGAGTTGTGGAAGATGAGCTGTTTGCGCCGATCGAAGATGGCGACGGCGGTGGAGAGCTGGTCGAGCGTGCGCGCGTGCGCCTTCATCATCTGCTGGAGGTCGACCCGCGCGGCTTCCAGCTCCGAGACGTCGAAGGCGATGCCGACGCTGCGGTCGTGCGCCGGGACCTCGACGATGTCGAGGCTGCGGCGCCAGCCGGCGACGACGGCGGCGGCGCGGTCGCGGAAGATCTGCATCTGGGCGCGGTGCGCGGTGGCGGCGTCGCGCGCCGGGCTTTCCAGAAGCTCGATGGCGCGCTGAAGCGCGTCGCCGCGATCGGTCGCCTCGACGGCCTTCACGTAGGGGATGTTGACCCAGTCGAGGCGGCCGAGATGGTCGCGCGTCCAGGCGGGACAGGGCACGGCGTCGAGCATCGCTCGCGTGGCGTCGAGATCGGCGGCGATGCGCTTGTGGCTCTCGCGGAGACGCACGACTTCGAGGCGGTCTCCAGCGACATCGCGAATGCGCATCACCGCGCATCCGGCCACCGCGCGGCCCTCGGTCTCGAGGTGGCGGCCGGCGAGGCTGGTCACCACCATGCGAAAGGCCTCGCCGCGCTCGCGAAGCCGCATCACGCTCGCGTCCAGGGCGTGCGCCTGATCGGGCGGCAGCCACGATCCGAAACCCAGCACCCGGCGCGCAATCGGCACGTCGACGACGAGGCTGATGTCGCCGGCGATCTCGGGCTCGTTCGACCGCAAGCCCCAGGCGATGACGACCTGCGGCTCGGCCGCCAGGAAGGTCTCGGCGCGATCGAGCTTGATGCGCGTGTCGTTGAGCTCGGCCATGAGCATGGTCTCGCGCTGCTGCATGCGGCGGCGGCCGGCCATGTGCAGCAGGGCGACGACCGTGGCGAACAGCAAGAGGCCGACGGAGACCGACACGAGCAACGCGTCGTCGCCACCGTGCAGGTTTCCGACTAGTCCGCCGCCGAGCAATCCCTCGCCGGCGAGGGCCCTGCCGCCCTGCGCGCTTGCGGCCGTGAGAGGCGTGATCGCCACCGTGGCGGCGAACAGCACCCCGATGGCCGGTGGCCGCGAAGAGGGAGCCGAGGACACGCCGGCTTGGCGATACGCACAATCGTACACGGCACTCTTCGGCCGTCCGCGCATCGTCGCCCCAGTCCCGTCGCCCCGAATCAGTGCAATGTATCGAGCGCCGGACCGTTTGAGAATTCGTCGTGGCGGCCTCGACGACGCCAGTGGATATCCTCGGTCGCTATGGCGGGGAGTGTGGCGATTTCATCGCGAAAGCGAGAGTGATCGTGGGCTGAGAAGCGCGGATCCGCTCGATGACGCCGCGGGCGGTGTTCCGTCCGAAGCGCCGATGCATCGGGTCACGCTACGGCAGCCTCGACAATCTCATTCGAAGCGAACCAGCACCGATCGACTGTCCAAGGGCAAGCGGTGCGGCTTGGATACGAAACCGAGCTCGCTTCCGGGTGCCAGCGTCTTGGCCGGCACCGTCTCGCTCCAGGAGACCAGCGTCGTGCCGGCGGCGTCGCGCACCTCGAAAGCGAGGCGGGGAACATGGACCCTGCGTCCGGCCACGTTGCGCAACGCACCTTTGATCGTGACGTCGCTCGACGGAAGGCGCTCCGGCGCGACGCGAGCGAAGACCAGGCCGACGACGTTCACCGGCAGGCCGCCGAGGGCGTAGATCGCGGCGGTCCGAGGCATCGCCCGGACCACGCTCTCGCGGGCGAGGACCAGCGCTGTCAGACCGAGGCAGGCCAGGACGGCTCCGGCGGCGGCCAATCCCCGGCGCGGAATGGACAGGCGATTCGAGGGCGCTGGCGCCTCGTCGAGGCGCGGCAACGGCCGCGCGCTGCTGACGGCGGCGATCGCGAGATCGTGTCCGGGGGCTCCATGGTGCCAGCGGGCATCGCACCGCGGGCACACCAGCGTGCGACCGCGCGCGCCCAGATCGGCGCTGCTCACGTGGTAGGATCGGGCGCAGCCGGGACAATCTATGAGCATGAGCATCGTGGGACGTTGGGCCTCAGCCACATTCGCCCGCTAGGCTTAAGGCCGCGTTAACCCTAAATCGGTCGTTAAGCGCGGAAGGTCGGAGCGCCGCTTGGTCACGTTCGAGAATGTCGGGCTACGATACGGGATGGGCGCGGAGACGCTGCGCGACATCACCTTCCGCATCGAGCCGCAGAGCTTCCAGTTTCTGACCGGCCCCTCGGGAGCCGGCAAGACGACGCTGCTCAAGCTCATCCTGTTCACGCTGAAGCCGACGCGCGGCATGATCAGCCTGTTCGGGCGCGACGTGTCGAGCCTCGACAAGGACGCGGTGACCGCGTTGCGCCGGCGTATCGGCGTGGTGTTCCAGGAGTTTCGTCTGCTCGATCACCTCACCACTTACGAAAACGTCGCGCTGCCGCTCCGCGTGCAGGGACGCGACGAGACGAGCTATCGTGCGGAAGTGGTGGAGCTGCTCGGCTGGGTCGGCTTGGGCGAGCGCATGCATGCGTTGCCGGCGGTGTTGTCCGGCGGCGAGAAGCAGCGTGCGGCGATCGCGCGCGCGCTGATCGTGCGTCCCGAGCTGCTGCTGGCCGACGAGCCGACCGGCAACGTCGATCCGACCCTGGCACGACGGCTGCTGCGGCTCTTCATGGAGCTACACAAATCGGGGACGTCGGTGGTGATCGCGACCCACGATCTCGGGTTGATGGACCAGTTCGACGGCGCGCGCCGGCTCGTGCTCGGCGACAGCCGCCTGCACATCTTCGAGTGAGGGCGATGCGCGCGGCGGATCGGGACTCGCGAACGGTGCGCGGTGGCCCTGCGGGAAGAGGATGTCGCGCGTGGTCACTTTGAGCGAGCAGGCCGCTCCGCCGCGCAAGGCCAAACCGACCGACGCCGCCGGCCGACCGCTGAAGCGCGACATGCCGCTGGTACCGGCCGACACGATCGCCGGCCGCGCCCTGATCACCGTCATCGCCATCATGACCTTCCTCGCCGCGCTCACCGCCGGACTCGCGATCCTCGTCGCCGACGCCTCGAGCGACTGGCAGGGCGACGTCGGACGCGAGATGACGATCCAGGTGCGCCCCATGCCCGGACGCGATCTCGACGCGGCGGTCAGCCAGGCCACCGCGCTGGCCCGCGCCGCCCCTGGCGTCGGGGCCGTCGATCCCTTTTCCAAGGCCGAGAGCGAGAAGCTGCTGCAACCTTGGCTCGGTGCCGGGCTCGACCTCGGCGACCTTCCCGTGCCCCGTTTGGTCGTGGTGAAGCTCGGCCCCGGAGCCGTGCTCGATGCCGCCAGGCTACGTGCGGAGCTTGAGCGCCAAGTCCCTGGCGCCACGCTCGACGATCATCGCGTGTGGCAGGCGCGCCTGGCGACCATGGCAAACGCCACGGTCGCCATCGGCGCCGTCGTGTTCGCGCTGGTACTCACCGCGATGCTGTTCGCCGTGGCCTTCGCCACGCGTGGCGCCATGGCCGGCGCTCGTGAGATCATCGAGGTGTTGCATTTCGTCGGAGCCGCCGACGGCTTCATCTCGCGGCAGTTCCAACGTCATTTCCTACGTCTCGGCCTGCGCGGCGGGGCGATCGGCGGCGGCGCGGCCGTCGTGTTTTTCCTAGCCGGCGGTGCGCTGCTGGGACGCTGGCGCACCAGCGCCGCGGGGGAGCAGGTCCAAGCGCTCCTGGGCAACTTCGGTCTGCCCTTCAAGGGCTACGCCGGCATCGTGCTGATCACGGGCGCCATCGCGTTGATGACCGGCATCGTATCGAGGCTCATCGTGTATCGGCACCTGCGAGCGCTGATGTGATCGCGCAAGGATCAAAGCGGTCGCAATGGACACAGTTGACGACGAGCAATGGATGAGCCCATCGACAAAGAAGCCGTCCCGTTTTGCGAGGCGGCTTCTTTAACACGTTTCGCGTAAGGTTTAGTTCCGACCAGCCGGACCGCCGACGTTGCCGCCGGTCGCGGTCGAGCCGCCGCTCATCGTGCCGGTCGAGGCGCCGCCGCTGCTGCCGGTCATTGCGCCGCCCGACTTCATCATGGCACCGCCGTTCGCACCGCTCTGCCCCGACGGAGCCGTCGAAGCCGACCCGTCCGACTTGCTGCCCTGAGCCGGTCCGGCAAGCGTCGTGCCCTGCTGCGCAAACGCCGGCACGGACGCGACCATGAGAGCAGAAGCGGCAGTGGCGACAATGATCTTCGAGAATGTCATGAAAACTCCAGGTTCCTGTTGGCGGACACCAACAGCCTTCCTCAATTCCGGTTCCGTACTGGCGAGCGCCGCCACAGTTCAGAAAGCTTCGAGGTGTTCATATTCGACGAGGGATGTCACAAAAGCGATTGCGGAATCTATTTGGCTCACGATTGCCTGTTCTATCGCTCCTGCCTCTTGGGATGATATATTTTCTTCACGAAGATTCTTATTGCCGAATGACGCGATGCCGAGCGAACCTGAATTTGGTGGCGAGTTCGCGTGCCCTCGCCTGCAACGAAGATCTGGATCACTTCGCTCGAGCCCCATCCTCAAGGCTTGTCTCGGTTCAAAACCTGATTTTCGCTGCCTTTCCCAACCGAGGCTTGCTACGCGAAAAGCGCGCGCCGATCACGGCACGCCGCTCCAGACCAGCGGGGCCAAGTGGCGACCTATGCGAGCATCTTCGGCGGCGATCGCCACGTCTTCGCCGACCTTCGCGCCGTGCTGGCGGCCGCTTCGCCCCGGCGATCGGGTGACGAGCTCGCGGGGCTCGCCGCCGCAAGCGCGGCGCATCGCGTCGCGGCGCAGTCGGTGCTCGCCGATTTACCGTTGAAGGTCTTCCTCGACGAGGCGCTGGTGCCCTACGAGGACGACGAGGTCACCCGCCTGATCATAGACACGCACGATGCCGCCGCCTTCGCGACGATCTCGCATCTCACCGTCGGCGGCTTCCGGGAGTGGCTGTTGTCCTACGGAGTCGACGCGCAAGCGCTGCGAGCCATCGCGCCCGGCGTGACGCCGGAAATGGCAGCGGCCGTGTCCAAGCTCATGCGCAACCAGGATCTCATCTCGGTGGCGCGCAAGATGCGGGTCGTGACAGCCTTCCGCGACACGATCGGCCTGCCCGGCCGGCTCTCGACGCGGCTGCAGCCCAACCATCCCACCGACGACCTCGCCGGCATCGCCGCCTCGACGCTGGACGGCCTGCTCTACGGCAGCGGCGACGCCGTGATCGGCGTCAATCCGGCGAGCGACAACCTGCCGAACTGCCTGAGCCTGCTCGCCATGCTGGACGAACTGCGGGTGCGCTACGCGATCCCGACCCAGACCTGTGTGCTGACCCATGTCACCAATGCGATCGCGTTGATGGATCGCGGCGCGCCGGTCGACCTCGTGTTCCAATCGATCGCCGGCACGCAGGCCGCCAATGCCGGCTTCGGCGTGACGCTCGAGGTTCTACGCGAGGCGCGCGAGGCGGCTCTCTCGCTGAAGCGCGGCAGCGCCGGCACGAACGTCATGTATTTCGAGACGGGGCAAGGCGCCGCGCTCTCTGCCGGCGCGCATCACGGCATCGACCAGCAGACGGTGGAGGCCCGCGCCTACGCGGTCGCCCGCGCCTTCGATCCGCTGATCGTGAACACCGTCGTCGGGTTCATCGGGCCGGAATACCTCTACGACGGCAAGCAGATCATCCGCGCCGGCCTGGAGGACCATTTCTGCGCCAAGCTGATGGGCCTGCCGATGGGCGTCGACGTCTGCTACACCAACCATGCCGAGGCCGACCAGGACGACATGGACGGGCTTATGACCCTGCTCGCCGTCGCGGGTACGAACTTCCTCATCACAGTGCCTGGCGCCGACGACGTCATGCTGAGCTACCAGAGCCTGTCGTTCCACGACGCGCTCTACCTGCGCTCCGTCATGGGCGTGCGCGCCGCGCCGGAGTTCGAAGATTGGTTGGCGGCGATGGGCATGACGGACGAGAGCCAGCGTATCGTGCCGCGACCAGACAACACGAGCCTCATGCGGCTGGCGGAGAGCATTCCGAGATGACGCAATCGGTTTGGCGTCGATCTTCAATAAGGCACACGCATCGCGCGTAGACCTTTGCGAGCGGTGCATTATTGTCGCGATCATTCTCCATTCAAAGCATTGTTAAGAGAGTCCTATTAACGCTAGGCGACCCAATCGAGCTTTTAGGACCAGCCTTGCGAAGGTTGCTCATCTGGATCGTCAACCGCAGGATCGCGACCAAGGTCGCAGCCTCTTTCGGCGTGCTCGTCGCGATCGGGCTGCTCGTGGTCGTGATGACCTTTCCGAACCTCTGGCGGATCGAAGCCTCGGACACCCGGATCGTCGAGTCGTTCGGCACGCTGATCGCGACCAAAACGGTCTGGATCGACATTCTCAAGCAGGAAAGCGACGTGCGCGGCTTTCTGCTTTCCAAGGACGCGACCTTCCTCGACAGGGCCCATGCCGACGACGCCGACCTCGAGACTGCGCTCGGCACCATGCAGCGGCTCGTCGACAACAGCCAATCGCAACGCGCTCGCATCGATAAGCTCCGCAAGCTGCTCGAAGGTTGGCATTCGCAAATTTTCAACTCGGTGGGTCTCGACAGCGGCGCGGGCGCGTCCGCGACGCTGGGAGGCGAGGGAGCGCTCAACCGCATCCTGCGGACGCTGAAGGACATCGATGCCGAGGACAGTCGCGATCTCGCCATCCGGGATCAAGCGCGAGCCCAAGCGCTCAAATCGGCCTACTGGACCAACGGTCTCGCCCCTTTGATCGCCTTCACGGCGGCCGCCCTCCTTGCCATCGCCGTTCATCGTGCCTTGTCGCAGCCGATCGCGCAGCTCACCGATGCCATGGGCCGTCTTGCGGCTGGCGATACGTCGATCGAACTGCCCTGCGTGGCATGGAGGGAGGAGATCGGCGCCATGAGCCGGGCGCTTGCCGTCTTTCAGAGGACCACGGCCGACGCCGCGCGATTGCGTGAGGAACAGCACGCGATGCGAACCGACCGGGCGAGCCTTATGGTCGAAATGGCGGATCGTTTCGAGAGCGTCGTCGGCACGATCCTCGCCGACGTGACACTCTCGGCGACGCAGATGCAGACGTCATCCGAAGCGCTACTCGGTTTAGCCGAATGGACGACCTCCGACGTTGCCACGGTGAACGGCGTCACCAGGGAGGCGTCCTCGACGATGCAGGGCATCGCGCGCGACACCCAGCAGCTCTCGGAAGCCGTGAGCGGCATCAACGATCGCATGGCGCATTCCACCGACATCGCTCGCCAGGCGGTCGCCGAAGCGGATCGCACGACGATCTCGATCAGAAGCCTGGCGGGTTCGGCCGAAGAGGTCGGTGCCGTCGTGGAATTGATCAGCGGGATCGCGCGGCAAACGAACCTGCTTGCGCTGAACGCAACGATCGAAGCCGCTCGTGCGGGCGATGCCGGGCGCGGCTTCAGCGTGGTCGCCGGAGAGGTCAAGAGCCTTGCCAACGAGACGGCGCGCGCGACTATCCAGATCCGCGACAAGATCGAAGCGATCCAAACGGCAGCTGGCGCTGCGGGAAGCGCCATCGACCAGATCAGTCGCACGATCGCCGAGATGGCTCACGTCGTTCTGGAAACGACGACCATTCTCGAGACCCAGGGAGCGGCGACCCGCGAAATGACGAGGGGAACCCAAGCGACCGCCAAGCTCACGGCCTGCGCATCGTCGCAACTCGAGAAGGTCAGCAAGGGAGCGTTGACGACGCGAAGCGCGGCGACAGGGTTGCTCTCGTCGGCCAAAAACTTGGCGCATCAATCCATCGTGCTCAACGACGAGGCGAAACGTTTCGTCGCAACCGTCCGCGCGAGCTGAGTTCACGCTTTCTTAGCGATGCCGTCACTAGAGCATTCCATGTACAGCAGGGTGGCAAGCCTCGGTCTGATCGCAGTCGGCCTGTTCGGGATCTCGGCGCTCGGCGCGCCTTCCGGCGAAATGGCCGTCGATGTGGCCAGGGCCGCGTTTCGATCGACCGAACCGCCTCTTGCGGGCTTCAAGCCCGCCGACCATGTTCCGGCCTGGCGGTTGGGTCGCAGCCTCTTCTTCGAACCGGCGCTTTCGGCATCCGGTCTCACGACGTGCGCGACCTGTCACGCCGCGGATCACGCCTGGAGCGACGGCCACGCGCATTCCGATGGCGACGCGGGTCGGCCGCTCGCCCGGAGGACGCCCACGCTCTTTGGCACCGGCCATCTCGATCGCTTCGGCTGGAACGGCAGATTTCGCGACCTCGCGGCCGTCACGACGTTCGCGATCACCTCGCCGACCAATATGGCGCTGCCGCTCGCGGCCGCGGTCGATCGCCTCCGCACTAAGCCGGACTATCGCTCCGCTTTCCACGAGACGTTCGGTGGCGAACCAACCGGCGATACGATCCTGCGTGCGCTGGCGGTCTACGTCAGGTCCATCGAATCCGTGGCAGCGCCGTTCGATCGTTGGATCTCCGGCGACGAGGACGCACTGGCGCCAGCCGCGAAGCGCGGATTTGCGATCTTCACGGGCAAAGGCGGCTGCTCCGCCTGCCACGCCGGGCCGGCCTTCACCGACGGTTCGTTTCACGACATCGGCTCGAGCTCCGATGATCGGGGGCGCGGCGCCTTCTTCAAGAGCTCGGTGAAGCTGCAATATGCCTTCAAGACGCCGAGCTTGCGCGGGGTCGCCGAACGCGCGCCCTACATGCACGATGGCAGCCGCGCGACACTCGGTGACGTCGTGGAGCTCTACGATCGCGGCGGCATCGCGCGCGCGAGTCGCGCCGACGAGGTCAAACCGCTGCACCTTTCGGATCAGGACAAGGCCGACCTCGTCGCGTTCCTGAAGACGCTGTCGGGCGCGACGGCCTTCGTGATCCGCTGACCTCAGCGAAAGATCGGCGAGAGTCCGAACCCGATCAGCGCGAGCCCGGCCACGAGGCATACGCCGCCGAGCAACTCGCCATGCTTGCGGTGAAACGGCAGGTAATCGGCGAAGCAACTGAAAACGGTTCCACCCGCCAGGCCCGCGATGCTGAAAGCCGCAATCATTTCACGCCGTCCCTTTGAACGCTCGTCCGGTATCATCGTACGGCGTTCGTTCCTATCATCATAAAGGCTGATCGGACCGCGATATGACTGCCCCAGAGGTTAACCATGGGTAAACGGAACAGCTGCAAAATCGTTAATCTTGCGTATACTCCATCTTGCGGTCGCGATGCGGTCGCTTCGCGGGGGCGTGCATGTTTGACAAGTCTCGAGCAAATATTGCTTGGATATCCGTCGCGGCGCCGTTCCTCGCCGCGCTGCCGGCACCCGCCCAAGCCCACGTCAAATGGTTTTGCGCCTTTTCCGTCGCCGGACAGCCCAGCGGACTGGGCAACGTGCTCTGCCAGGACTTCGAGTTGCTTTCCGGAATCGCCATCGCCGCGCTCGTTCTCGGTGCGCTCGTCGATCGCTCGTTCGTCGGCGCGGCGATGAACCGTTCGCTCGATCGCGTCCTGGGGCTGATCGCGGTGCGACCCGACCTCCTCGTGCGCGCCGGCGTGGGATTGATGATGGTCGCCGCCTGGACGCTGGGCGGAATTATCCTGACGCCGGAACTCACCACGACGTCGCCTGTGATCCCGTGGCTGCAGCTCGCGATCGGTGCGTGCCTGATCGACAAACGCACGCTGCCGCTGGCGTCGATCGGCATCGTGGCCCTGTTCTCGATCGCTCTGATCAATTACGGCGCGTTCCACCTTGCCGACTATCCGATCTTCCTGGGCGTCGCCGTCTACCTCGCCGCCGTCGGGCTCGATCGTACGATCTTCGGTGCACGCCCGCTCGATGTGCTGCGCTGGAGCCTCGCCGTCACCCTGATGTGGGCTTCCGTGGAGAAGTGGGCCTATCCCGGCTGGACCTACCCGCTCTTCGTCTCCCATCCCGACATGACGCTCGGCTTCTCTCCCGCCTTCTACATGCGCGCCGCCGGCACCGTGGAGTTCGCCCTGGCTTTCGCCTTGACGCTGACGCCCTTCTCCCGTCGCTGCGCCGCCATCATGCTCGCGGCGATCTTCATCTCGGCGGTGCCGGCCTTCGGTAAGATCGACGCGATCGGCCATGCCGGCGTGATCGGCGTGCTTTTCGCGCTGGTGCTCGATGACGCCAAGGCGCAACCGAGCCTGCGCCGCATCGCCACGCTGCCGATCGGCTTCGGCGCGGCCCTCGCCGGGTTCATCGGTGCCTATTACGTTGCCCATGCCGCGCTCTACGGCACGACGATCATGTAGGGCGACGTCACTTCACGTGGACGTCGAGCTTCATGGTGGGGTGGATGCCGCAGAGGACCTGAAAGTCGCCCTTGGTCGGGAACACGATCTTGGTGCGACTTCCAGGATTCTGGTCTCCCGAGTCGAAGTTGAAGCTGTCGGATTCGACGTAGGCGTGATGAACGACATTGGCATCGTCGTTGGCAACGACCAGCAATTGGCCCTTTTCAAGCGTGACGCTGCCTGGCTGGAATTGCTTGTTCTTCTGCGAGATCAAGATTTCGCCGGGCGCCGACATTGCGAGGTCGAGGCCGCAAAGGACCAGGGTGCCACCGATGATCAGGCTGATGCCGCCGCTGAAGAGGCGCATGAAATGTTCCTAGAGGCTGCGGAGATCTTACCGCCCGATCCTTACGCCAGCCTCAACGAAAGCGGTCGAACGGGCGCGTTTTCATGCTCGACTTCCGCATTTACGGGCAGAACTCGCGAGACTTCGATCGATCGACATTGTTGCCAGACGGGACGTTCGATGGTTGGGTCGACGGGATGGAAAGGTGGGACCGGGACGTCAAGCGCGGTGAGCCGGGCGAGTACGATGCCGTGGCGAAGACCGCGGCCGCCGTGTCACCCCTCGTCAACGATCCCGTGAACGGCGGCGATGGCACGCTCCGCAAGCTCTGGGCGGATGACATCGCCGTCAGGTGTTGAAGCGCGCCGGATCGAACGCCGCCAGCGGCACCGTCTCGGCTCGTCCGTCGAGGATCAGCTCGGCCATGGCTTCGCCCGTCGCCGGCGCATTGAGGATGCCCCAGACGCTGTGGCCCGTCGCGACGTAGGCGCCTTCGAGGCCCGGAACCGGACCGATCAGGGGCAGGCCGTCACGCGTGATCGGCCGGAAGCACGCCTGCCGCGCCAGCACCTTGCTCCTCGCCAGGATCGGCGACGCGGCGGCGGCGATGGCGTGCAGCCGGTCCAGGGCACCGGCGTCGGGAGCCACGGCGGCGGGGTCGACCGGCAGCGGCGTCTCGCTGTTGATGGCGGCGATGTAGGTGGTGCCGTCCGCCCGCGGGAATATCTCGGGCGACGACACCTCGCCGTGGGCGTCCCGGTGCTCGAGGAACAAGGCCTCCGGCGGCAGGTCCTTGCCCGTATCGAAGACGAGGCTGTGGCCTTTGAGCGCGTAGACCGCCGGCAGCGACAGCCACCGCCGCGCTAGCTGCGACCACGGACCCATCGCGATCACGACGGCGTCGCCCTTCAGCGTCTCGCCGTCGACCTCGACGCCGGTGACCTTCCCCTGCGTCCCGCTTCGCAGGACGTCGGTGACCTTGCCGAGCCGCAGCTCGGCACCTGCCGCTTCCGTCGCCGCACGCATCAGCGCCGCCGCGAGCTGGCCGGGGTGGACCTGCGCCGTATCGCTCGTCGATCCGAGCCGGCCGTTCAACGCGACGTCGCCCGAGAGCCAGCTCAGCCTGTGAGCGTCCTTCAGGGATTGCCGACCGTTGCCGATGGTGCCGCCGTAGGTGTCGAGCCGCCGATAGCCCCAGTCCGCCTCGAGATCCTCGGCCAGCTTGGCATGCAAGGCGAAGCTGCGGCGGGCGAGCGGTCCCACCGGGGTCCCATCGCACCAGCCCTCCGCGAGGAAGCCGCCGCCCTTGCCGGAGGCCGCGCACGCGAGACCGCTGCGCTCGATCACGGTGGAGGTGACGCCGCGCCGCGCGAGGAAATAGGCGATGGAGGCCCCCACAATGCCGCCGCCGCAGATCAGGACACGCATCGCTCTCGCCGCAGGTGATCAAAGGACCCGATTTCGGCTGAGCGACCTCGGCCTTCAAGGCGGCGTCATGAAGCATGTCGACGCCGGACGGCCCGCTGGTCTTGCCGCGCCGCATGGCGACGAACGGAGCGATGCGGTACGGACCCGCGCAAGGACATGGAGAAGGCCTCACGATGATCGAGATGCGCAAGCTTGGGCGGATCGGGATCGAGGTGTCCTCGATCTGCCTCGGCACGATGACCTTCGGCCAGCAGAACACCGAGGCCGAGGGCCATGCGCAGATGGACCGCGCGGTCGAGGCCGGGATCAACTTCCTCGACACGGCGGAGATGTATTCGATCCCGCCCAAAGCCGAGACGCAGGGCTCGACAGAGCGGATCCTCGGCAGCTGGCTCGCCGCGCGCGGCGGCCGCGACAAAATCGTGCTTGCCACCAAGGTCAGCGGGCGCAGCATCGCGAACTGGCTCCGCCCCGGCGGCAAGGGCGCGCGTCTCGACGAGGCCAACATTCGCTACGCGCTGGAGCGCTCGCTGGAGCGACTGCGCACGGACTATGTCGACCTCTACCAGCTGCATTGGCCCGACCGTAAGATCGGCCTCTTCGGCGACGGCGGCACCACCTACGCCGGCCTGCCGGCCGACGACGACGCCGTGCCGATAGAAGACACCTTGGGTGCGCTCGACAGGCTGGTCGAGGAGGGCAAGATCCGTCACGTCGGCCTCTCCAACGAGACCGCCTGGGGCGTGTCGCGCTTCCTCCATCTCGCCGAAACCGGCCGCGGCCCGCGCGTGGCGTCCATCCAGAACGTCTACAGTTTGGTCAGCCGCACCTTCGAGATGGGCCTGGCGGAGATGGCGCTGCGCGAGGACGTGGGCCTGCTGGCGTACTCGCCTCTCGGTTAGGGATACCTCACCGGCAAGTACCAGCGCGGCGCGCGGCCGCCGGGCGCGCGCACGACGCTGTTCGAGCGCGGGATGCGCTACGAAAAGCCCGGCGTCGAGGAGGCGGTCGACGCCTATCTCGCGCTGGCGGCCGAGCACGGGATCGACCCCGTCCATCTCGCGCTCGCCTTCGTGACGTCGCGGCCCTTCGTGACGTCGAATATCATCGGCGCGACGACGATGGCGCAGCTCGACGCCTGCCTGGGCTCCCTCGATGTCGTCATCACGCCCGAGATCGAGGCGGCGATCAACGCCGTCCATCAGGTCCATCAGAACCCGGCGCCGTGATCTCAGTGTCCCTCGGCGAGGAACCCCGTGAAGCGGCCTCGGCGCCGATCGAAGAAGGCCGCCGAGCGGACCGGCTGAGGTGTGCAAGCTCTACAGCATCACCCGCAGCCGGGACGCCATGCGGCGGCTCTTCGCCGTCGCGGACGATCTCACCGACAACTCCGAGCCGATGCCGGCCGTGTTCCCGGACATGCCGGCCCCGATCGTCCGCGCGGCGGAAGGCGGTCGTCGGCTCGAGTCGATGCGCTGGGGCATGCCGGGGTCACCACAGTTCGGCGGCGCCGGTGATCAACATCCGCAGCACGAAGAGCCCGCACTGGCGCCGGCGGCTCGGCCCGGCGAACCGCTGCCTAGTCCCGGTGAATTCGTTCTGCGAATAGGCCGAAACCAAGCCGAAGAAGACGCCGACCTGGTTCGCGCTCGACGACGAGCGGCCGCTGTTCGCCTTCGCCGGCATCTGGACGACGTGGACGGGCTTACGCGGCGCCAAGGCCGCGCCGGTCGATGGCGAGCATCGGCTCCAGGGATTCCTCACGACCGATGCGAACGGCGTCGTCGGCCCGATGCACCCCAAGGCCATTCCGGTGCCGTTGACGACGGCCGAGAGGTTCGCCGTCTTGATACGGGCACCCTGGAGCGAGGCGCAGGCGCTGCAACGCCCGCTGCCCGACGTCGCGATGCGGATCGTGGCGCGGGGCGAGAAGGAGGATCGGCACGACGGTAGCCTGCCGAGCGTTCCCCTCTTGACACAGCCGAGCCTGTTCTGAGCGCGACGGCCCGTCGTGACGACCTGACGGCATGTGAAGGCGTGCCTCGGCGCACCCGTGCCAATCCTGGGCTATTGGACCGAAGCAGGCACGAGGGCGGTCGAAACCGGTTCCGGTCGGGAGATCGTGGTCCGTTTTCGACTGGGGGCCATCGGGCGTGACGGACGACGTGAGGATCGAGATGACCGCCGGCGCCGTGTCGGGCCTGTGGGACCGCCCGGACGCCGCGACCGCCGGCCTGGTGTTGGCGCACGGGGCCGGTGCCGGCATGGCGCATCCCTTCATGGAAGCAGTCGCTCGAGGCCTCGGTGAGCGCGGGCTCGCAACCCTGCGCTTCCAATTTCCATTCATGGAATCGGGATCGAGACGTCCAGACAGTCCGGTCGTCGCCCGGGCGGCCGCGAGGGCGGCGGTCGAGGCCGCGGGTCGGCTCGCCCCCGATCTGCCGTTGTTCGCCGGCGGCAAGTCATTCGGCGGTCGTATGACGTCGCAGGCCCAGGCCGAGGAGGCCCTCGGGGTCTACGGCCTCGTCTTCGTCGGCTTCCCTTTGCATCCGGCCAAGAAGCCCTCGATCGCACGGGCCGCCCATCTCAACGACCTGCGCGTGCCGATGCTGTTCCTGCAGGGCACACGCGACGCGCTCGCCGAGGCCGGCCCGATCGCCGATGTCGTCGACCGCATCGGCGCGAACGCGACCCTCGTTATCATCGATGGAGCGGACCATTCCTTCCACGTGCCGAAGCGGAGCGGCCGCACCGACGAGGAAGCGATGGCCTCGATGCTCGATGCGACGGCGGCATGGATCGCCGAGGTGCTGGCGCGGGCATGAAGATCGCGACCTTCAACGTCAACGACATCAACAAGCGGCTCGCCAACCTCCTGACCTGGCTCGCCGAGGCGCAGCCCGACATCGTCTGCCTGCAGGAGCTCAAGGCCGACCGAAGCCGCTTCCCGGAGGCGACGTTGTACGAGGCGGGCTACGCGTCGGCATGGCAGGGCCAGCGGAGCTGGAACGGGGTCGCCATCCTCGCCAAGGGCAGCACGCCGATCGTGACGCGGACGACGTTGCCCGGCGACGACGGCGATGCTCAGGCCAGATACATCGAGGCCGCGGTCTCAGGCATCCTCGTCGCCTCGATCTACCTGCCCAACGGCAATCCGCGGCCTGGGCCGAAATTCGACTACAAGCTGGCGTGGTTCGAACGCCTGATCGCACATGCCGGAGCGTTGCTCGCCGAGGGCGTGCCGGTGGTGCTGGCTGGCGACTATAACGTCGTGCCGGCGGACCTCGACATCTACTCGACGACCTCATGGGACGAGGACGCGCTGCTGGCGCTGGAAAGCCGCGCCGCTTTCACGCGTCTCATGGACCAGGGCTGGACCGATGCTCTCCGGACGATATATCCAGAGGAGCGCGTCTACACCTTCTGGAGTAACCGGCGAGGGCGATGGGGACGCGACGCCGGCCTGCGCCTTGACCACCTGCTCCTCAGCCCGGCGATTGCCGGTCGGCTGTCCGGCGCCGGCGTCGACCGGGATGTCCGCGGCGAGGAAGGAGCCAGCGACCATGCGCCGGCATGGATGACGATCTTTGACCCTGCGGCCCAAGCGGCGCGGCCATCGCGTCCGAAGCTCCGGCGACCCGCGGCGGCAGACGTGGGTAATCGGCGCGGGCGCGCGTGATCACCAGCATGGGGGACATAGCTTGCGGAGTACGCGCGATCGGCGCAGCGTCGAAGCGAAATGCCCCGTGTAATCGGTACTGGTGCTGGAGGTCATTCAACCATGCGGCCCGGTCTTCCCATCGCGGTGACGCTTGCCGTTGGCTTCGGCGCCCCCGGCCCAGCTTCGGCCCTGCAGTCTAGCGACACGATGCAGGCCTGGAAGAGCGCATCCGACAAGGAACGTGCCGATTT
>CAXTVT010000037.1:0-32767 GCA_964247745.1 uncultured Beijerinckiaceae bacterium | reverse complement strand
TCGAAAAGCACGCGAGGGCCGAGGCGGAGCGTGATGTCGGAGATGTGGAGCACGCGGAGCTTGTTGCGCGGGCCGGCGGCGATGGCAAGGGCGGGCGAGAAGCCTCAGCCGATGTCGAGATCGTCCAGCCGCAGCGCGAACACGTCGGCGGCGAAGGCCGGCACGGCCGTCTCGGCTGCGGTGAGATCGACAGTCTCGCGGTAGCCCTCCGGCGTCGGTTGCCGGAACACGCGGAGCTGGAGCCGCACGGCGTCGATGACCCAGAGCTCGCGCACAACGAAGCCGGCGTAGAGGTTGGCCTTACGGCCGATGTCGTAGCGAAGCGAGGAGTCTGCGATCTCGACCACCAGAAGGGCAGTCGACCCGTTGAGGCCCTTGAGCCCGTCTGACCGCCGGTAGATCACGACATCCGGCTCGAGATACGTGTCCTCGGACAGACGAAATGTCGTTTCGGGTGTAAGAGTGAAGTCGGCCGCCGCCGCCTTGTACCAGCGTTCGAGCAAGCCCGTCTTGACCATCTCGTGACGGTTTTCTTTGGGCGACATCGGTACCAGCTCTCCGCCGATCAGTTCGACGCGCTCGTCCTCTTCCATGATCCCGGCCGCCACCATGGCTTCCACATCGGCAATCGTGAAGCGGCGGCGGGGAAGGCCCTCAGCGGCGCGGGTCATGGTTTGCGTGAGAAGGGTCATGGTGCCGGACCGGTCGAGATAATCGTCCCAGGCTAGCACGTCATGGATTTCGACGCGCGGCCAGGCGCGACACTCCACGGCTCGACGCTGTCCTCCTCCCAGATGGACGCCACGCGCCGCAAGCCCTTCGCCAAGCGATCGAAAGTTGAAACACGGTTCTCTGGTCAGTGATCGCGTTGAGCGTTAGTTTGAGGCGATGGACCATGAAGATCCTCGCGGGAGCCTGGCGGCCGATCGCGCGACAAAAGCCTGTCCTTGTACCGAAGGCATGTTTGCGCGCCACGATGCCGGTCGTCGACGCCTCCTTCTTGCCGCCGGCTCGTCCCTCGCGGCGCTGCCGCTGTTGACGCGGTCCGCGGCGGCTGAGGGCGCGCCGCCCGGCGCGGTGCACAACGATGTCGCGCCCGACCCCACGAGGGAGCAGGGACGCCCGACGGGTGACGACGGCGGCTATGGTACGCGTTCGCAATTCGAGACCGCCGTGCGCCAGCTGGCGCCCAATCCGACGCGCTACACCACCTGGAGCCTGACGCCGCTGGCTGCCTCGCTCGGCACCCTGACGCCATCCGGCCTGCATTACGAGCGCCATCACAACGGGATCCCGACGATCGATCCGGCGCGGCATTCGCTCGCGGTCCACGGGATGGTGACGACGGCCAAGCGCTTCTCGATGGCCGAGCTGCTCCGCATGCCGTCGATCACGCGGCGCCATTTCATCGAATGCTCCGGCAACACCGGTTCCGAGTACAACGGCGCAATCGCGCCTTCGGTGCAGCTCTCGCACGGCCTGCTCAGCACCTCGGACTGGACCGGCGTGCCGTTCTCCGTCGTCGCCAAGCAGGTCGGGATCGACCCCGAGGCACGGTGGGTGCTGGCCGAGGGGGCCGACGGCGCGGTGATGACGCGCTCGATCCCGCTCGAGAAGATGATGAGCGACGCAACTCTCGCCTACGGCCAGAACGGCGAGGCGATCCGGCCCGAGCAGGGCTATCCGCTGCGCCTGCTGCTGCCCGGCTACGAAGGCAACACCCACATCAAGTGGCTGCGCCGCCTCGAAGTCAGCCGCGACCCGTTCATGACCCGCGAGGAGACCTCGCGCTACACGGACCTCATGCCGAGCGGCAAGGCATGGCAGTTCGTCTTCGCGATGGATGCCAAATCGGTCATCACCTTTCCCTCGGGCGAGATGCGACTGCCCGCGCCTGGATATTACGATATCTCGGGGTTGGCCTGGTCGGGCCGTGGCCGGATTGCGAAAGTCGAGGTCTCGGTCGACGGCGGCCGAAGTTGGGAGGCGGCGAAGCTCGACGGAACGCCGGAGCCGATCTGCACCGTGCGGTTCATGCTGCCATGGATCTGGAATGGAAACCCGGCGACGCTGCTCAGCCGCTGCACCGATGAGACCGGCGCCGTGCAGCCGACCCGCGAGGCGCTGGTCGCCGGCAGGGGGCTCAACGCCTACTATCATTACAACGGCATCCAGGCATGGAGCGTCGCAGCGGACGGGAGCATTGGCCGTGCGGCGGCTTGAGGTGCGAGTCGTCTCGGCCGCGCTGATGTGCCTGGCGACGGTTGGAGGAGCGTCCGCGGCATCTCTCGAGCCGCTTTTCGGCACGAGGCTCGAACCCGCCGACATTTCTCAACAATATTCCGTCCCGCCGAGCGGGGCAGGGCTGCCGAAAGGCAGCGGAACCGTGGCTGCCGGAGCGGACGTGTTCGCCGGCCAATGCGCCGCCTGCCATGGCGACAAGCTGCAAGGCGTCAAGGCGGCCGGCGGCCCGGCCCTCATCGGTGGACGTGGCACGCTCGCGTCCAAAAAGCCGGTCAAAACCGTCGAGAGCAATTGGCCTTACGCCACGACCCTTTTCGATTACGTCAGGCGTGCCATGCCGTTCAACGCCCCTGGGTCGCTGTCCGACGACCAGGTCTACGCGGTCGTCGCCTACATCCTCGCCCAAGACAAGATCATCGCGCCGGATGCGACCCTTGACGCCAGGAGCCTGCCCGCAGTGCGTATGCCCAACGCCGACGGTTTCGTGCCCGACCCCAGGCCGGGCGCACCGAAGGTGTTGAGCGGACGCTGAGCCGGCTCAGTTCGACTTCGCTGATCCATCCGCCTTGGGACCGCCGCGGGAAACGCCGACCTTGGCAGGGCGAAGCACGCGATCGCCGATCGCGTAACCCTGCTCGACGATCTGCAGAACCGTGCCGGTCGGCACGCTCTCGTCGGCTATTTCGAACAGCGCCTCGTGCATGTTGGGATCGAAGCGCTTGCCCATCGGCTCCAGCTTCTTCACGCCGAAGCGGTTCAACCGGGATAGAAAGTCCTTTTCGGTCAGTTCGATGCCCTCGATGAAACCCTTGAGCCGGGGCTCGGCGCCGTCCCGCACTTCCGTCGGCACCGCTTCGACGGCGCGGCGCAAATTGTCGGCGAAGGTCAGCATGTCCCGTGCGAAGGACGTCACGCCGTAGGCCTTGGCATCGCCGACCTCGCGCTCGGTGCGTCGGCGCAGGTTCTCCATGTCGGCCATGACGCGCAGCACGCGATCCTTCAATTCGGCGTTTTCCGCCTGCAGCGCCTCCAGAACCTTGAAGGGATCCGGCTCCGCGCCTGTCGGCGCGGCGGCGTTGTAAGGCGACGCACTATCGACCGCCTCGTTGGCCGCGGCCTCGGAATTGGTGTTGGCGAAATCGGGTTTGGGCTCGTTCATGATGCTCTGCGCAAAGGGACGTCCTAGAGGCCGCTCATATCAGTTTTGCCGCAACGTTTATCAAGCTAAGCGTTCACGGCGGGAGAAATGAGGGCGATGGATCATGTGGATTGCGTCGTGGTCGGTGCCGGCGTCGTCGGTCTCGCCATCGCGCGCGACCTGGCGCGCTCCGGGCGGCAGGTCCTCTGCCTCGATGCGGGCGAGGCGCTGGGCGCCGGCACCTCCGGCCGCGGCAGCGGCGTCATCCACGCCGGCCTGTATTATGCGCCGGGCAGCCTGAAGGCCCGGCTCTGCGTGGCCGGTCGAGATCTGCTCTATTCCTTTGCCGAGATCCACGGCGTGCCCCACGTGCGCCGCGGCAAGCTCGTCGTGGCGACGTCCTCGGCCGAGGACGTCGAGCTTGATCGCATCGCCGCCGGAGCCGCCGTCAACGGCGTCCATGACCTCCGGCGGATCGACGGCGCGGAGGCGCGTGGCCTGGAGCCGTCGTTGCGCTGTAGCTCTGCGCTGGTCTCGCCCTCGACAGGGGTGATCGACGCTCACGCGTTGCTGGAAGCGCTGCGGGCGGACGCCGAGGAATACGGGTCCGTGACCGCCTTTCAGGCTCCACTCGACCACGCCTGGGCCGAGGACAAAGGCTTCGTCCTGGAGATCGGTGGCGCCGCGCCGATGCGCGTCTCCTGTCGCCAGCTTTTCAACGCCGCCGGCCACGGCGCGCCGGAGCTGGCGCGAGCCATCGACGGCCTCGACGCTCGACACGCTCCGAAGGCCTTCATGGCGAAAGGTCATTATTTCCGCTGCATCGCACCGATGCCGTTCGCGCGATTGGTCTATCCCGTGCCGGTGCCAGGCGGCATCGGCACGCATCTCACGATCGATCCCGCGGGCACCGCTCGCTTTGGTCCCGACGTCGAATGGGTCGACGCTTTGAACTATGACTTGGATCCGTCGCGAGTCGACAGCTTCGTGGCCGATATTCGTCGCTGGTGGCCAGACTTACCGGATGGGGCGCTGGTGCCCGACTACGCCGGGATCCGACCGAAGATCGCCGGGCCCGGCGAACCTGGCCGCGACTTCCTCATCCAGGGAGAGGCGGTCCACGGCATACCGGGCCTCGTCAATCTGTTCGGAATCGAGTCACCGGGCGTCACCTCGTGCCTCGCCATCGCCGGTTATGTCGCCGATCTTCTACCGGCTTGATACGAAAAAGCCCCGGCGCAAGGCCGGAGCTTCGTAGGCAACCAGGTGAACCGGATCAGCTGCGCTGCGAACCGGTGAGACGCAGGATCGCCAGAAAGATGTTGATGAAGTCGAGGTAGAGTTCAAGCGCCCCGATCACCGACATGCGAGCGGCCATCTGACCGTTGCCGGCGACCTGGTAGTAGGTCTCCCTAATCTTTTGCGTGTCGTAGGCAGTGAGGCCCGCGAAGACGAGGACGATCAGGATGTTCAGCCCGAAGCTGAGCCCGGCGCTGTGAACCAAGAACCCATTCACGAGGCTGACCAAGATGATCCCAATGACGCCCATGAACAGGAAAGCGCCCATCGGTCCCAGATCGCGCTTGGTCGTGTAGCCATACAGGCTGAGCGACCCGAACGTCGCCGCAGTGATGAAGAACGCGTTTGCGACCGAGGTCTGCGTGTAGATAAGCAGGATGCTCGAGAGCGACAGGCCCATGAGCGCCGCGAAGGCGAAGAACAACATCCTGGCCGTGGCCGGAGCCAGGCTCTGCACCTTGAACGACAGAAACAGGACGAACGCGAAGGGGGCGAACATCACCACCCAACGGATCGGGCTGAAATAGATAGCGTGCCCGAACTGCGTGAGCATGAGCCCACGGATCGAAGGTTCGACGGCCAGCGAAGGATCGCTCGTGACCGCCAGTTGGCTCACTGCGAACGCCACGATCCCCGTCACGACGAGGCCGATGGCCATGTTGTTGTAGACGCCGAGCATGAAGGCCCGGAGGCCCTGATCGACGGCGGCGCCGCGCGCGACGGCGGGATTTTGTCCCCAGCGTGCCGCGTTGCGATCCCAGTCCGACATGAAACCCTCGATGGATGTGAAGGCTGGACCGCCTTCGGGCGCACCGCTGACTTGGCGGCGACGACAGCCCCAATATGGCCGGAAGCGAAATCGGGCACAAGGCTCGCGCACGACGGCGGAGGTTAAACTCCGGTAATCCTCAGCCGTGGCAACGTCTTGTTACAGAAACGATTTTGCCGTCGTTACAGATTGCGCAGGTAGGGGGCCGGCTTGCGGCCGAGGATACGCCACGTGCCCGCGAGGCCGAGACAGACCGTGACGGCCAGCGCACCGAAGGCCGCGAGCAGCGCCTGCGGCCAGAGGAACGTGAAGTCGAGGCTCATCACCTTGGCGACGATACCCCAGGCGGCTGCGGTGCCCGCCAGAACGCCGAATACGGCCGTCGCCACGCCGAGAATTCCGTATTCGAGGACGAAGGCCGCGAGCAGCCGCGCGCGGGTCGCGCCGAGAGTTTTCAGCACCACGGCGTCGTAGAGGCGAGCTTCCTGTCCGGCGGCCAGCGCACCGGCGAGGACCAGCACCGAGGCCACCAATGCGACGCTGGCGGCGCCGCGGATCGCCGTGGCGAGTTGCGCCACGACGCCGGACACGGCGTCGAGCGCGTCCTTGACCCGGATCGAGGTGACGCTCGGATACGCGTCCGCGACCTCGCGCAGAAGCTTCAACTCGCGCGGCGCGCCGGATCCGGACGCGTTGGACGTGGGGAAGGTCACGGTGGCGAGATCGCTGTAGGGTGCTCCCGCGAAGGTGTTGGGCGAGAAGACCAGCACGAAGTTGATGCCGAATTTGCGCCAGTCGACCTTGCGGGTGCTCGCCACGGTCGCCGTGATGGTGCGCCCGAACACGTTGACGCCGATCGTGTCGCCAAGCTTCAGGCCGAGACCGTCGGCGATCTCCGTCTCCAGCGAGACCAACGGCTTGCCGGCATAGTCCGCCGGCCACCATTGCCCTCGCGTGATCGTCGATCCTGTCGGCACGGTCTGGGCGAAGGTGATGCCGCGGTCGCCCTGCAGCACCCAGGATGCCTTTTCGGTCGGCCGGATCGCCTCGGCCGGCACGCCGCCCACCTGCGTGATGCGCCCGCGCATCATCGGGACGAACTCGAGCTTGCCGTCGCTGGCGTGCATCTCGAGAAACGAGCGGAAAGCCGGCACTTGGGCGTTCTGCACGTCGAGGAAGAAGAACGACGGCGTTTCTCCTGCGGCGGTCCGGTGCAGCTGGTTGCGGATGTTGCCGTCGATCAGGGTCAGAGCGACGAGCAAGGCCAAGCCCAGGCCGAGCGAAAGCACCACCGTCGGCGTCAGCGCGCCGGGACGGTGGATGTTGGCGATCGCCAGCCTCAACGCGACAATCTGCGAGTGCGGCAGCCGGCGGGCGAGGGCCATCAGGAGCGCCGCGACCAGCCGCAGCACGACGAACCCGCCCGCGGTCGCTATCATGTAGTAGAGCGCCAGCGTCTGCTGCCGCGAGAGCAGCAGGATCGTCGCCACCAGCCCGGCGCCGGCGAGCGTCACCAACGCGAGGTAGCGCGGACGCAGCCGACGCGCGTCGGGCTCGACCTGGTCGCGGAACAGAGCCGAGACCGGAATATCGTGGGCGCGGCCGAGCGGCGCCATCGAGAAGGCCAGCGCGGTCCACGCGCCGTAGAGAAACCCTGCTGCGATCTGAGCCGGATAGACCGATGGCGCCAGGGGAAACGGCAGGACGGCGTTGAAGATCGCGGCGACCGCGAACGGCATGGCGACACCGACCGCAAGTCCGATGACGATGCCGAGCGCGGCGATCGCCATGACTTCGATCAACATCAGTCCGAAGACGTAAGAGCCGGTCGCGCCGAGCGATTTCATCGTCGCGATCGAGGGGCGCCGGCGCTCGACGAAGCCGCGAATGGCATTGGCCACGCCGGCGCCGCCGATGATCAGCGCGGTCAGGCCGACGAGGGTGAGAAACTGGGTGAAGCGCTCGATGTCGCGGGAGAACTGCGGCGAGACGTTCTCACGTGAGCGCGCCTCCCAGCCGGCGGCGGGAAAAGCCTTGGCGGCGTCGCCGAGCAGGGCATGGACGGAGGCGTCGCCTGCCGGATGGCGGCCGCTGTCCGGCAGCGCGACGCGATAAAGATGGCGCACGAGCGAGCCCGGTTGCACCAGGCCGGTCGCGACCAGCGCCGCGTCCGACACGATCACCCGCGGGCCGAAGCCGATGCCGGCCGCGAGCTTGTCGGGCTCCTGAACCAGCGTCGCGCGCAGCCGGAACGTCGTCTCGCCGATGCGAAATGCGTCGCCGAGCTTCAACCCGAGGCGAGCGGCGAGCGCCGCGTCGGCAACCGCGCCGAAGCCGTGGTCGGTTTTCGCCAGGGCGTCGGAGATCGGCAGGACCGGATCCAGCACAATCGTGCCGATCTCCGGGTAGCCGGACCCGACCGCCTTCAGCTCGACCAGCGCGGCGTCGCCGCCCTCGCGACGAGCCATCGCCCGCAACACGCTGACTTCCGACAGCCTTCCGCGCGAGCGCAGAAACGAGAGCTCGGCCGGGTCCGCCACGCGCTGGATCAGGTCGAACGAGGCATCGCCGCCGAGGATGACGCGACCTTGCGCCGCCAGACCGTCGGACAGTGAACGCGACACCGAGCCGACGCCGGAGATGGCGGCGACGCCGAGTGCGATGCAGGCGAGGAAGATGCCGAAGCCGGACAGTCCGCCGCGCAGGTCCCGCAGGGCGAGGCGGATCAGGAGCGGCATGAGATCAAAAACGGCATGAGCCGCAATATGGGATCAGTGCGTGGCTTCGGGAGCGCCTGCGACCTCGAAATCATCGGCCTCGATATCGAGCTGCCCCGTCATGGTCGGCATCGAGACGCGCAGCGGCACCACGACGTGGGCGCTTGGGATTGGCGCGAGCCAGACTTCGATGCCTTCGTTCTGCGCCATGAAGTTCGTCTGCCGCGAGCCGACGAGGTGACCCGAAATGGGATGGTAACGTGCCGAGCAGACGGCCACGGGCCCGCTGTAGCCCTGTACCTGGACCTCGCGCTCGCCCTGGTAGTGCAGCGCGATGTCGAAGCGGGCGTAGCCATCGTAGATCGGCAGGGTGCGCTGGCACGCCGCGGGGCCTGTCAGCGACTCGCCGGCTGGCACCGGCATGATCAGCGCACTCGTCGGATCGAGGACGTTGCGCTTGTTGGCCTCGGTCACGGGGACCCGCTGGCCGCGCCACTCCGGCTCCGGGTTGATTTCGACGGCCTTCACGGTGCCGGCGCTCAGCGCCATGCGCAGGGTTCGCGTCGATTCCGAATTGACCGCCGACGTGGCGTAGGACGAGGGCGCGACGGTGCCGCGCTTGTTGACCGCGCCGGACGAGACCAGCGCCATCTGCACGCTGGAGACCATCGCGGCGAGGCCCGTGAGATGGGCGTTGAGCCCCATGCGGTAGGCTTGGGGCTGCATGTTGCCCTCGGCATTGAGCTCGCCGATGTGAAGGCCCATCAAGGTCACGGCATAATGCGCTCGAAGCGTCTCGGCCGAAGCCGCGGACGCCACGCCGGTCATCGCACCGACGACGAATGCCGCCGCGCCGAGCGTCCGCCATGATCCCGATCTGCCGTTCGTCAACGATAATTCCATCGTGCTCGACACCGCATTCACTCGAGATCGGTTCGCTGCGCGTAGAGGCGCCGGCAAATCCGTCGGAAGGATGGCTCGGGCGCATCAAAGCGCCTTGGTTAATCCTTTGCCAACCAATGCGCCGCGAATGGTTAACAAGAGTGTTACGACGGCAACATCGGCCTGCCGTCCGGCCTTTCTTCCTGTCGTTCAAATAGGACAAAAGTCCGATCCGGCTGACCGGTCTGGTCACTTTGCCAACCGCTTGGTGCTCCTGTAATCAGGCCGCGGCTGTCGACGAGGCTCTCACGTCTCTTCGGCCGACGGCCTACGATGGATGGAGTGATGGTGTCGGTCGAAGTCGAGGCGAGCAAGACCGACAAGGGCGAAAACTTTCCCGTCGCCTCGGTTCTCATCGCGCCGCGGCACCGCGAGGCGGTGCTGGCGTTCTATCGATTCGCCCGCGCTGCGGATGACGTGGCCGACGATCCGACGTTGCCTTCGGTGGAGAAGATCCGTCGGCTCGATCTTTTCGAGGCGACGTTGTTTGGCCGCTCGAGCGAGGTCGAGGCGGCATTGCCGTTACGGGCCTCGCTGGCGAAGACCGGTGTCACGCCGGTTCACGCGCAGGACCTTCTCAAGGCCTTTCGCATGGATGCGACGAAGTTGCGCTACGCGAGCTTCGACGAGCTTCTCGATTATTGCCGCTACTCGGCCGCCCCGGTCGGTCGCTACGTGCTCGACGTGCACGGCGAAGCGGAAACCACGTGGCCGGCCAACGATGCGCTCTGCGCGGGCCTTCAGATCATCAATCACCTGCAAGATTGCGGCAAGGATTGTCGCGAGATCGACCGGGTCTATCTGCCCGCCGACATCATGGATCGCCATGGGGCCGACGTGGCCATGCTGCGCGAGCCCATGGCGCCGGTGCCGCTGCGCGCAACCCTTCGCGAGCTCGCCGAGCGCAATGCCACTTTGGTCGAGCACGGTCGGCGCTTCTCGCCGCAGGTGCGGGACTGGCGGCTGCGGCTTGAGACGGCGATCATCGGGCAGCTCGCGGCCAAGCTCAATGGTCGGCTCGTCCTGCGCGACCCGCTGAGCGAGCCGGTGCACCTGTCGAAGCCGGCGGCACTGTGGCAGGCGCTGCTCGGTGTCGGCGGCAGCTTGGTGGCGGCCCGGACACCGACGACGTCCGTGTCGCGCGCAAACCTGCACGAAGCATGAGCGGCTTTACCTTGGCGGCAACGCCGATGCCGCCCGAAAGCGCAGGGCAGGCCAAGAAGAGCTCGTTCTATCTCGCCATGCGCATCCTGCCGCCGGCGCAGCGCGAGGCGATGTACGAGGTCTATTCGTTCTGCCGCCACGTCGACGACATCGCCGACGAAGGCGGTCCGAGACCGGACCGTCACGACGCCCTGGAACGGTGGCGTTCCGATATCGACGCCCTCTACGCCGGGACGTTGCCGCGCGCCGGGCTTGCCAAGCTACGGGATGCGATCGCCGGCTTCGACCTTCGCCGCGAGGATTTTCATGCCGTCATCGACGGCATGGACATGGACGTCGCCGCCGACATCCGGGCACCGGATTGGGCGACGCTCACGCTCTACTGCGACCGCGTGGCCAGTGCCGTCGGGCGACTGTCCGTGCGTATCTTCGGCACCCCGGAGGCGGAGCGCGACTCTCTGGCCGACCATCTCGGCAAGGCCTTGCAGCTGACCAACATCCTTCGCGACATCGACGAAGACGCCGGCATCGGTCGCCTCTACCTGCCGGCCGAGGCGCTGCGTGGCGTGGGCATCGCCACCACCGCGCCCCGAGCCGTGGCCGCCGATCCTCGCCTCGGCGAGGCCTGCCGGCCGGTGATCGCCGAGGCCCACGCCCATTTCGCGCAAGCCAAGGCAATCATGGCGCGCTGCCCGCGGCGCACGGTGAGGGCGCCTCGCATCATGGCCGAGGCCTACAGCGAGATTCTCTTCAAGACGGTGGTGCGCGGCTTCGCGCCGCCGCGCACCAAGGTCAAGGTGTCGAAGGCGCGCTTCCTGCTGTCGTTGCTGCGTCACGGTTTGATGTGAGCGTGTCGGGCGCAGGGCGGGTCGACGGCACGGTCCACGTGATCGGTGCCGGGATGGCGGGGCTCGCGGCCGCCGTGGCGTTGACGCGACAAGGCCGCCGCGTCGTGGTTCACGAGGGCGCACGTCAAGCCGGCGGCCGTTGCCGCTCGTATTACGACGCCGGCCTCGACATGATGATCGACAACGGCAACCATCTGCTGTTGTCGGGCAACGCCTCGGCCCTGGCGTTCCTGCGCACGATCGGCGGCGCCGAATCGATGAAGGGGCCGCCAGCGGCGGACTTCCCGTTCGTCGATCTTGTTACCGGCGCGCGGTGGACCGTGCGGCCCAACGCCGGGTTTCTACCGTGGTGGGTGCTCTCCAAGGCGCGCCGCGTGCCTGGCACCCGGGCTGCGGACTATCTGGCGTTGGGCAAGCTTCTGCGCGCCCGCCCGGACCAGACGATCGGCGAGCTGATGGCCTGCCGAGGCGTGCTCTACGAGCGGCTGTGGCAGCCCTTGTTGCTGGCGGCGCTGAATACCGATCCGCCGGAAAGCTCGGCTGCGCTCGCCGGTGCGATCATCCGGGAGACGCTGGCAAAGGGCGGAGCGGCGTGTCGCCCGCTGATCGCGGCCGACGGTCTCGCCGCCGCCTTTGTCGATCCGGCGCTCCGATGGCTCGCGGCGCACGGCGCGCAGGTGCGGCTGGAGCGCCCGGTGCGGGCGCTCGATCAAGCCGGCGATCGTGCGACGAGCCTGCATTTCGCCGACGAGACCATCGATCTTGGCTCCGGCGATTCGGTCGTCCTCGCCGCGCCGGCTGCCGCTGCCGTGGGCCTGATACCGGGCCTGACGGCACCGAAGGAATTCCGATCGATCGTCAACGCGCATTTCAAGAGAGTGCCGCCGGCCTCGCTCCCTCCGATTCTCGGCGTGGTGCATGGGACTGTCGAGTGGATCTTCGCCTTTTCCGATCGCATCTCGATCACGATCAGCGGGGCCGATCGACTGCTCGACACGCCGCGCGAGACGCTGGTCCAATCGTTGTGGTCGGACGTGCAGAGCGCGACTGGGCTCGATGAGCCGCTGCCGCTTTGGCAGATCATTCGCGAGAAGCGGGCGACCTTCGCGGCCACGCCCGCCGAGGACGCGCGGCGCCCCCCGACCCGCACGCGTCTCGTCAACCTCGTGCTCGCCGGCGACTGGACGGCGACGGGGCTGCCGGCGACCATCGAGGGCTCGATCCGCTCGGGGGACATGGCCGCCGCCGCACTCGTGTGACGGCGCAACGCGGCCCAACCATTGCTGCAGGGCAGCATCGGCCCGCAATCGGGTGCGACCTTGTGTATTTTTGACTAGGTGTGTGTCGGAAAAATCTGCGAAATTTCCCGCGAGATGTTCTGAACCGCACCCGTGAGGAGCGAATAGTGCTGCTGACCGCCACGCGCCTCGACGCACCGCCGCCGCAGGTGCTCGATGGGCTGGACCACGCCATCGAGATGGCCGAGGAGGCCCTGCTGCGCACGCAGCGTCCCGATGGCCACTTCGTCTTCGAGCTCGAGGCCGACGTATCCATCCCTTGCGAATATATTCTTTTCATGGCCTTCCGCGGGCTTCCGCTGGAGCGCCAGCTGGAGCTGAAGTTCGCCCGCTACATCCGCGATCGCCAGAAGGCGCGCGGTGGATGGCCCCTGTTCGAAGGTGGCGGCTTCAACATGTCGTCGTCGGTGAAGGCGTATTTCGCGCTGAAGATGCTGGGCGACGACGCCCAGGCGCCACACATGATGCGTGCCCGTGAGACGATCCTCAAGCACGGCGGCGCGGCGCATTCCAACGTGTTTACGCGCGCGCTGCTCGCGCTTTTCGGCGAAGTGCCTTGGTCGGCCGTCCCGGTGATGCCCGTCGAGATCATGCACCTGCCGCGCTGGTTTCCGTTCCACCTCGACAAGGTGAGCTACTGGGCGCGTACCGTGCTGGCGCCGATGATGGTGGTGAACGCCGTGAAGCCGCGCGCGCTGAATCCGCGCGACATCCATATTCCGGAGCTGTTCGTCGTGCCGGCCGACAAGGTGCGCCGCTGGCCGGGCGGCGTCGGGCAATCCAAAGCCTGGACCCTGGTGTTCAACGCCGTCGACATGGTGCTTCGTTTCGCCGAGCCGCACATGCCGGCCGGCCCGCGTCGACGCGCGATGGCGATGGCCGAGGCCTATACGACCGAGCGGCTGAACGGCGTCGATGGGCTCGGTGCGATCTACCCTGCGATGGCCTACTCGGCGATGATGTACGCGGTCATCGGCGAGGGCGAGGAGGATCCCCGACTCAAACAGGCGGTCGAAGCCATCGATCGGCTCATCGTCGAGTACGACGATTACGCCTACATGCAGCCTTGCGTTTCGCCGGTGTGGGACACCGCGCTCGCGGCGCACGCCCTGATGGAGGCCGGCCACGATCGCAACAGCGAAAGCGTCAAGGAGGCGCTCGATTGGCTGAAGCCCCGGCAGGTGCTCGACCTCAAGGGCGACTGGGCCTCGCAGAAGCCGGACGTTCGCCCCGGAGGCTGGGCCTTTCAGTACAACAACGCTTACTTCCCCGATCTCGACGACACCGCCGTGGTGGTGATGGCGATGGATCGGGCGCAGGTTCATGCCCGCTCCGCGATTCCAGGCCGCTACACCGACGCCATGGATCGGGCGCGCGAGTGGGTCGAAGGACTGCAGAGCCGCAACGGCGCCTGGGGCGCCTTCGATGCCGACAACGATCACGACTACCTCAACAACATTCCCTTTGCCGATCACGGCGCGCTGCTCGATCCGCCGACGGCCGACGTCACGGCGCGCTGCATCTCGATGCTGGCGCAACTCGGCGAGACGCAGGACACCTCTCCCGCGATGAAGCGTGCGGTCGACTATCTCGTCGAGACCCAGGAAAAGGACGGCAGCTGGTTCGGCCGGTGGGGCATGAACTACATCTACGGCACATGGTCGGTGCTATGCGCTTTCAACGTCGCCAAGGTCGACCGCGAGAGCGCTGCCGTGCAACGCGCGATCCATTTCCTCCGAATCAACCAGAATCCCGACGGCGGCTGGGGCGAGGGTGCCGAGACCTACGAGCGCGAGTACAACGGCTACCAGCAGGCCGAATCGACCGCGTCGCAGACGGCTTGGGCGCTGATCGCGCTGATGGCGGTCGGCGAAATCGAGGACGAGTCGGTCGAGCGCGGCATCCGATACCTCGCGCAGACCCAAGGATCGGACGGATTCTGGAGCGAGCAGCGCTTCACCGCGACCGGTTTTCCGAAGGTGTTCTACCTGCGCTACCACGGCTACGCGAAGTTCTTCCCGCTGTGGGCGATGGCGCGTTACCGCAATCTCAAGCAGAGCAACCACCGCCAGGTCGCGGTCGGAATGTGATCGGGTTACCCGTCTTCCTGGAGCGCACCGGGCGGTCTCGGAGCCGCAAGGCGTCGCGGCGCGTGCCGGGCGCGGCGATCGCTGCCGCCATCCTCGTCCGGCCAGACCGTCGTTGATCCTCGTCGTCTGCGGGTTGAAGGCGGAGGCCGATATCGCGGCCGGCGACGACGTCACGGTCGTTTGCGGCGGCGGTGACCAGGCGCGTCTCGCCGCCGATCTCGCGCGTCTCGCCCCCAAGGCCGCTGCGATCGTCAGCTTCGGGGTCGCCGGTGGTCTCGATCCGTCCCTGAAGCCGGGTGCCCTCGCGGTGGCGGCCGGCGTGGTCACGACCGAAGGGGAACGCTATCCCTCCGATCCCGAATGGGCTTTGCGGCTCGCGGGGCGTCTCGCGGCCCCGACGACAGTCTTCGCGGCGGTCGACGTGCCCATCGCCGACGTCGCCGGCAAGGCTGCACTCCATGCCGCCACCGGCGCCGCGCTCGTCGATATGGAGTCGCATCTGGCCGCCCGCGCCGCGCAGAACGCCGGAGTTCCGTTCGCCGCCCTGCGCGCGGTCACCGATTCAGCCGATCGAAGCCTGCCGCATGCTGCGACGGTCGGGATGAGGGCCGACGGCAGAGTCGACCTGCCGGCGATCCTCGCCTCGCTCGCAAGACAGCCCGGGCAATTGCCCGGGCTGATCCGAACGGGGCTGGACGCCCGGAAAGCCTTTGCCGCGCTACTCCGCTGCCGTCAGTTGCTTGGGAGCGGATTCGCGGTCCTCGATCTCGACTAGCCGTTTCTGGACATGGCGTGAGAACACGAATTCGGCGGGCCGCTGATCGGCCAGCGAAATCTCCGGCGCCATCGGGCCGCTGGTGCGAATGCCTTTGGCCGCGAGACCGAGAAGCTTCCACGGCTTGCGGAACGAATCGGTGACGGCCGACGCCTCGAAGCCGCAATGGACCATGCAATCCGCGCACTTCTCGTAGTTGCCGGTGCCGTACTTGTCCCAGTCCGTTCCGTCCATCAGCTCCTTGAAGGTCTTCACGTAGCCTTCGCCGAGAAGGTAGCATGGCTTCTGCCACCCGAAGACCGTCAGCGTCGGGTTACCCCAGGGCGTGCAATTGTACTTCTGGTTGCCGGCGAGGAAATCCATGTAGAGAATCGATTGGTAGAACGGCCAGGCCTTGCCGCTCTTGCCTCTGGCGAGGATCGAGCGAAACAGCTCTTTCGTCTTCGTGCGGTTGAGAAAATGCTGCTGGTCGGGCGCGCGCTCGTAGGCATAGCCCGGCGCCACGGTGACGCCCTCGATACCCCATGTCTTGGCCTCGTCGAGGAAGGCCGCGACGTCTGCGGGATCGGCATCGTTGAACAATGTGCAGTTGATCGTGACGCGAAAGCCCATCTCCTTGGCCTTCTTCAGCGCCGACAGCGCCTTGTCGTAGACGCCCTTCTGGCACACGGACTTGTCGTGCATGGCCTTGCCGCCATCGAGATGCACCGACCAGTTGAAATACTTGTTGGGCTTGTATTTCGGCAGATGCTTTTCGAGCAGAAGAGCGTTGGTGCAGACCGTCACCCACTTCTTCTTGGCGATCGCACCTTCGACCATCTGCGGCAGCTCCTTGTGCAGGAGCGGCTCGCCGCCGGCGATCACCACCACCGGTGCGCCGCATTCGTCCATGGCATGAAGCGCGTCGGCGAGCGGCAGACGCTCGTTCAGGATCTTGTCGGGATAGTCGATCTTGCCGCATCCCGCGCAGGCGAGATTGCAGCGAAACAGCGGCTCCAGCATCAGCACCAGCGGGTAACGCTTGGTGCCGGTGATTTCCTTGCGGGCCACGTAGGCCCCGACGCTCGCCATCTGAAGAAGCGGAATGCCCAAAATCGTTCCTCGATGTTTGTTCGCGGCCGACCGTCCCCGCGCGATCGCCTGCCGCTGTTCAAGAGTCGGCAGAGCGTCCGAGGCGCACCGGGCGCGGCTTCCGCGCCCGAGCCCCTACCTCTTTTTGCTTGCCGGGCTGCCGAAGGGATGACATTGACACCGGCGAAATACAAGGCTGTGCACGGCTTCGGCCGCATTGGTCGGATGCTGCCGCATCTAGGCCACATCAGTTGCGTCAGACCGGATGGTCCGGCATGCATGGCCGTGTCCAAGACCTACGGTGCACGCAACGTATGACGAATTCGCAAGAGCCGGCCGCGGCACACGTCAGCCACGGACCCATCACCAAGGCGGTGGTCCTGGTGGTGATGGCCTGCTCCAGGTTCAGCTATGTCGTCATCCTCGTCGGCTTGGCGCTGACCGCCTTCTGCGGCTGGTACGCGGCGACGAAGCTCGAGATCAACACCAACACGGACGACTTCATTTCCTCGACGGTGCCCTGGCGCCAGGACGAGATCGCCTACAACAAGGCGTTTCCCGACCAGGACAATCAGATCATCGTCGTGGTCGACGGGGTGACTCCCGAGCGCACGCAGGAGGCGGTCGACGCGCTCGATGCGCGGCTGCAGGGACATCCCGAACTGTTCAAGTTGGTGGTCGAGCCGGACGGCGGTCCCTTCTTCGCCAAGAACGGCCTGCTGTTCACCGATACCGAGCAGGTCAAGAAGGCGATGGGCGGCCTGCAGCAGGCGCAGCCGGTCCTCTCGATCCTGTCCTCGGACCAGTCGCTGCGCGGCATCTTCGATGCGATGCAGTTCGTCACCAAGGGTGTCGCCTCGGGCAAAGGCACGTTCGACCAGTACGAGAAGCCGATCGCGCAGTTCGACAACGCCTTGCAGAACGTGCTGAACAACAAGCCGGGGTTCTTCTCGTGGCAGAACCTTTTCTCCCAGGGTGAGAAGCCGCAGCCGCGCCAGTTGCGCAAGTTCATCCAGATCACGCCGATCCTCGACTACAAGGCGCTGGAGCCCGGCGAGAAGCCGATCGCCTTCGTCAACCAAGCCATCGCAGACCTTCACCTCTCCAAGGCGACCGGCGCCGACGTGCGCATCACCGGGCAGGTGCCGATCTCCGACAGCGAGTTCGCGACGGTCGCCGACGGCTTCGGCCTCAACGGCGCGATCACCGCCGTGGTGGTCCTCCTCATCATCTATTCCGCGTTGAAGTCGCTCAAGATCGTCGCGGCCGTCTTCGTGACGGTGCTCGCCGGTCTCGCCATCACCTTCGCGGCTGGTCTTGCGCTGGTCGGCGCGCTGAACCTCATCTCCATCGCCTTCGCCGTGCTCTTCGTCGGCATCGGCGTCGATTTCGGCATCCAGTTCTCGGTCCGCTACAAGGCCGAGCGCTTCGATCACCCCGACTTCCATGACGCGCTCGCCTTGGGTGCTGCCAAGGTCGGGCGTCCGCTCGCGCTCGCGGCTGCGGCGACGACGGCCGGCTTCTACGCATTCCTGCCCACCGCCTATCGCGGCGTGTCCGAACTCGGCGAAATCGCCGGCACCGGCATGATCATCGCGTTCACCGCGTCCATCACCCTGCTGCCGGCGTTGCTTACCGTCATCAAGCCCGCGCCTGAGCGCGAGGCCGCGGGCTACAAGTTCCTGGCACCGGTCGACGACTTCATCGAGCGGCATCGCTACGTCATCGTCATCGGAACGCTGGCGGTCGCCATCGCCGGCATGCCGCTGCTGCGCAACCTCCACTTCGACTTCAATCCGCTGAACCTCGACGACCAGAAGTCCGAGGCGATCGTCACGCTGAAGAGCCTGATGAAGGATCCCGACACCGACACGCAGGTGATCAGCGTGCTGGAGCCGAACCTGACGTCCGCCGACTTCATCGCCGAGAAGATGCGCAAGCTCAGCGATGTCGCGCGGGTGACCACCCTGAGCAATCTCGTGCCGGACGATCAGGATCAGAAATTGCAGATCATCGCTCAGGCGAAAAGGAGCCTCGGGCCTGCGCTCGATCCCAGCCGCGCGCTCGACCCGCCGACCGACGAGGAAAGCGTGCAGTCGATCCAGCGCTCGGCGAGCGCTTTCGCCAACACGGCCAAGGGCAAGGAAGGCCAAGGCGCCGACGCCGCGCGCCGTTTCGCCAAGCTGGCCGACGACCTCGCCGCGGCCAAGCCGGACGTGCGCGTCCGGGCGACCGCCGCGCTGGTCCCGCCGCTCAAGATCACGATCCAGTCGCTGCGCGACACGCTCGATGCCTCGAAGATCACGATCGACTCGATCCCCGCCTACCTCAAGGATCTCTACGTCAGCCCGGTGACGGGGCAGGCCCGCGTCGAGGTCGCACCTGCGGGCGATCCCAACAACAACGACAACATGGTCAAATTCGCCGAGCAGGTGAAATCGGTCTCGGCCCACGCCACCGGCCAGCCCGTGGCCATCCAGTCTGCTGGCACGACCGTCAAACAGGCGTTCATCGAGGCCGGCATCATCGCCATCGCCTCGATCTTCGTGATCCTGTGGCTCGTGCTGAAGCGCGTCGGCGACGTGCTGCTGACGCTGGTGCCGCTGCTGCTCGCGGCCGTGGTGACGCTGGAGATCACGGTGCTGATCGACATGCCGCTGAACTTCGCCAACATCATCGCGCTGCCGCTGCTGCTGGGGCTCGGCGTGGCTTTCAAGATCTACTTCGTGCTGGCTTGGAGATCCGGCACGAAGAAGCTTCTGCAGTCCAGCCTCACGCGCGCGGTGTTCTGGAGCGCCCTGACGACGGCGACTGCCTTCGGCAGCCTGTGGGCGTCGAAGCATCCGGGCACCTCGTCGATGGGCAAGTTGATGGCGCTGTCGCTCGTCTGCACGCTCGCCGCCGCCATCCTCTTCCAGCCGGCGTTGATGGGCCCGCCGCGAAAGACCGAGGTCAGCTGAGCGTCGCGCGCGCGATGGGCAATTACCTGGTCGGTCGCCTCCTCGCGCGGGCGCAAATGGATGCACCGTTTCTCGTCCCGTGGCCCGAGGGCCGGGACTGGACCTACGGCGCCTTGCGCGACCGGGTCGCCCGTATAGCCGGCGCTCTCACGGCACAGGGCGTGCGGCCGGGGGACAGGGTCGCGGCGCGCATCGCGAAATCGCCCGAAGGCCTCATGCTCTATCTCGGCGTGGTCGCCGCGGGAGCCGTCTTCCTGCCGCTGAACCCGGCCTATACGATGGCCGAGATCGCCTATTTCCTGTCGGATGCGGAACCGAGCCTAGTGGTCTGCGACCCGCAAGAGGTCGACGCCATCGTCGATTTCGGCATGCCACTGCTGACCTTGGGAGCCGACGGCCGCGGCAGCCTCGCCGAGGCGATCGCGGCCGCTACCCCTTGCGAGCCGATCACGCGCGGTGCCGACGATCTCGCCGCCATCCTCTACACCTCGGGAACCACCGGCCGGTCCAAGGGTGCGATGATGACCCACGGCAACCTCGTCTCCAACGCCGAAGCCCTCGCGGACATCTGGCGCTTCAGCGAGGCCGACCGGCTGCTCCACGCTCTGCCGACCTACCACACCCACGGGCTGTTCACGGCCGTGAACACGATCCTCGTCGCCGGCGCTGCGCTGCTCTTTCTGCCGCGTTTCGAGACCGACGCGGTGCTCGCCGCGCTGCCGCGCGCCACCGCGATGATGGGCGTGCCGACGTTCTATACGCGGCTTCTCGACGATCCTCGCCTGACCCGCGACGTCGTCGCTGGTGTCCGGCTCTTCGTCAGCGGCTCCGCGCCGCTGCTCGCCGAGACCCACCGCCGTTTCACCGAGCGCACGGGTCATGCCATCGTCGAGCGTTACGGGATGACCGAGACCGGCATGAACACGTCCAATCCGTATGACGGCGAGCGACGCCCCGGCGCCGTCGGCGTGCCGCTTCCCGGTGTCCGCATCCGCGTCGTCGCGCCCGACGGCCATGTTGGAGGCAAGCCGAGCGAACTCGGCTCGGGCGAAATCGGCTCGATCGAGGTCTCAGGGCCCAACGTCTTCGCCGGCTATTGGCGTAATCCCGAGAAGACGGCGGCGGATTTCCGACAAGACGGGTTCTTCGTCACCGGCGATCTCGGGTCGGTCGATCCGCAGGGCTACCTTCACATCTCCGGGCGCGGCAAGGACCTCGTCATCAGCGGCGGTTTCAACGTCTACCCCAAGGAGGTCGAGCTGGAGCTCGACGGTCTCGCAGGCGTGCGCGAAAGCGCCGTCATCGGAGTTCCGCATCGCGATCTCGGCGAGGCGGTCGTCGCCGTTGTGGTACCGGAAGCGGGCAAGACGCTTGAGGAGAGCGAGATCCGCGATGTGCTGCAGGCGAGGCTCGCCCGCTTCAAGCTGCCCAAGCGCGTCGTGAGCATCGACGAGCTGCCGCGCAACAGCATGGGCAAGGTGCAGAAGGCCGTGTTGCGCGAGCGGTTCCGGCACATCCTCGACGAGGCCGTCTGATGCGAACTCTCATCCTCGGCGCCGGCGGGATCGGCGGCTACTTCGGCGGACGGATGGTCGAGGCCGGCGCCGACGTCAGCTTTCTGGTCCGTCCCGCGCGCGCCGATCTGATGCGCGCAGGCGGCCTGCGCATCGAGAGCCCGTTCGGCGATGCGCGAATGGCGGTGCATGTCGTCGAGCAGGTCGAAAGCGCCTACGATCTCGTGCTGCTGAGTTGCAAGGCCTACGACCTCGACGAGGCGATCGGCGCGATCCGCCCGGCCGTCGGCCCCAACACGGCGATCGTGCCGTTGCTGAACGGCCTCGCGCATCTCGACAGGCTCGATGTCGTGTTCGGCCCAGAGGTCGTGCTCGGCGGTCTCGCCCATATCAGCGCCGCGCTGGCGCCCGATGGCACGATCCGCCACCTCAACAAGCTGCAGACGCTGACGCTCGGCGCGCGCACGCCCGATCAGGCGCCCCGCTGCGCCGCGGCCGAGGCGGCGCTTCGCAACGCGAGTTTCGACACCCGGCGCAGCGACGACATCCTGCAGGACATGTGGGAGAAGTTCGCCTTCATCACGGCGGCGGCGGCGATCACCTGCCTGATGCGTGCCAGCGTCGGCGCCATCGTCGACACCGACGACGGCGAACGCCTGACGCTCGCTCTGCTCGCTGAATGCGATGCCGTCGCCGCCGCATCGGGCCATGCCCCCCGGGCCAAGGCGCAGGGATGGGCGCGACCGTTCCTGACGCAGCACGGCTCGGATTTCACCGCCTCGATGTTGCGCGACCTCGAGAACGGTGGTCGCATCGAGGCGGACAATCTCCAGGGCGACATGATCACGAGAGGTGATAGGCTGGGCGTACCGACGGATGTGCTGAAGGTGGCCTTCTGCCACCTTCAGGCCTATCAGAACCGCCGCGCCGCCTGACGGGCGACGGCTCTGCTCAGATGCCGCCGTACCACTCGTAGCCCTGGTCTTCCCAGTACCCGCCCTTGCCTTGGCCGAGGTCCTTGAAGCTGGATACGAGCTCGATGCTGTGGATGTATTTGGTGTTCTTATAGCCGAGCTGCCGCGGGACGCGCAGCCGAACCGGGGCACCATGCTCCACAGGCAATTCCCCCCCGTTGAAGCCGTAGGCCAGCAGCGTCTGTGGATGGCGCGCCTCGCGCAAATCGATCGAGCCGTAGAAGAGCGGGTTCTGGGACGAGTCCATGCTGCTGTTTTCGTCCGATGTCTCGGTCGTGTAATCCGTCGCGTAGCGGTCGAAGCAGTGGAACACCACGAAACGCGCGCCCGGCTGCGGGCGCACCTCGTCGAGGAGATCGACGAGCGGTACGCCGGTCCATTGCCCGATGCAGCTCCAGCCTTCGACGCAATCGTGTCGGGTGATCTGCGTCCGTGACGGCATGGCCTTGAGTTCGGCGAGCGTGAACGCGCGCGGCTTCTCGACCATGCCGCCGACCGACATCGAGTAGCTCGCGAATTTCTCCGCGGCGAGCTTCTTGTAGGCCGGATCCTTGGGGTCGATCGAGCCGTTCGGTTTGAAGATCTTGGTGATGGCCGAGGTCGGATATTCCGCGGCGAGCTGGCCGGTCGGCAGCGCCTTTTGCGCCTCCCAGGTGAGTTCGCTGCCGACGCCCTCGGCGGCGCTGCCGGTCTGATCGGCATCGACCCCCAGTGCCTGCTGGCCCTGCCGGGTTCCGGCAAGGCGGTCGCATCCGGCGAGCGCGAGGCCGGCGACGCCCACGACGAAGCTGCGGCGGTCCAGCCTGATGCCCATGGTCGGTTCCCTGCCCATCAATCTCTGCTCACGGCGACGCGTCCGGTGATCATCGAGCGCATGTTGTTGAAGAAGCCCGAGACCACGACCATTACGAGATGTAGGACCAGGAAAGCCGCGAGCGTCCAGGCCATCAGGAAATGGATCGTGCGCGCGCTCTGCCGGCCACCGAAGATGTCGGCGAGCCACGGGACGGCCGCGTCGACGCGCGGCGACATCTCGAGGCCGGCGAGCACCAGGACCGGCAGGACCACGAACAGAATGCCCGCATAGGTGAGCTTCTGCAGGATGTTGTACTGCGGGGCGTCGGCGCCATGCGAGAAGCGCAGCTTCAGGTGCATGACGATGTCGTGAGGGATGCTGCCGAACTCGCGTAGGCGTGGAAGCAGATCGCGTACGAAGTGGCCGCTGATCAGGCCGTAGGCGATGTAGACCAGGCCGTTGATCGCGAGGATCCAGGCAAACAGGAAATGCCAGCGGCGCCCCGAGGCGAGATCCTGTGTCGCCGGTAGCGTCAGCCAGCTAGGAAAGGCCCGCGCGGAAGGCCCGTCGGGCGCCGTCGAGACGCCGAGCACGCCGGTCGTGTCGAACGTGTGTCCGAGAATCTGCGTGATGCCCTTGTTGCCGTCGTTGTCGATGTTGACGACGAGCCGGTTCGGTCCGGTGTCCTGCGGATCGAATTGTGTGAAATTCCCGAAATTCAGGCTCGGGTGAGCGTTGAAGATTTGCATGCCGCTCATGAAGAGGATGACGATCGAGATCGCCCAGATCCAATGCGTGAGCCGGACCCAGATGCTGTGGCGATGGAGCAACTCTCGCCGCGGCGGGAGGCTCTCGATCAAGGAGGTGGTGTCGGCCGTCTGATCGGTCATCGTGTCATCGTTCCTGGCGCCCTCGAGCGCTTGCCAATTCCTCGACTGCTCGGGAGACATACGACCATGTCGCGCTCCCGACCATGTTGCTTTCGGTCTCGTCGCCCCCTTAGATCACGGCCGTTGTCCAGGATCCGTTCGCGATGCGTCTGCTTCCGGCCCTTTTCGTTGCCTTCGCCCTAACCGGGCTTCTCGTTACCAGCGCCGTTGCGCAGGATACATCCGGCGGGACGGCGAACTCGCCTCCGTCCGCGCTAACCGATGCGCCGAAGGCGACGGGACTTCCGCAGCCCGGCACCGCGGCGGCGCCCGCATCGGACAAGGGTGTCGCACCAAAGGATGTCCCCCAAGGCACCGGCGACAAAGCTCGAAGCGACGCGGCCAAGGGCGTTACGGCCAAAGGCGAGAAGCGCATCGCCTTCGTCATTGGCAACGAGAGCTACGCGGCCGGCGCGTTGCCGACCGCCGCCAACGACGCCGGTCTGGTGGCCCAGACGCTTCAGGCCGCCGGCTTCGCGGTCGTCGGTGCTCGCGATCTCGATGCCGAGACGTTGCGGCAATCCTTCGCCGACTTCCTGAAGCGCGTCACGGAGGCCGGACCCGACACCGTCGCCTTCGTCTACATGTCCGGCTACGGTCTCCAATACGGCAACGACAACTACTACGTGCCGATCGGTGCCGGCGTTTCGCGCGACGCCGATATTCCGATCGAGACCATTCGCCTCAGCGATCTCACAGGACCACTCGTCGCGCTGAACCTCAAGGCGCGCTTCATGGTCTTCGATGCCGCCTACCAGCTTCCGTTCAAGGTGACCGGCACGCCGCTGCCGGGTGGTCTCAACCTGCAGGAGGCGACACCCGGCTCGCTGATCGCATACAACGCCGCGCCCGGCACGGTCGCCCCCGTCGGCAAGGGCAATTACGGCGTCTTCGCGCAATCCCTCGCCGCCGAAATGCGCGATGGTGGCCTCACGCCCGACGAGATCTTCGATCGCGTGCGCCTGCGGGTGAACGAGCAGACCAAGGGGTCCGAGATCCCTTGGGACGTTTCGAAGATCGACGCCGACTTCCGCTTCTTCCTGCGCAAGCAGGGCGCCCCGGCGCCGGCCGCCTCGGCCGCGCAGGTCGCCGCGCTCACCACCAAGCCGATCGGCGAGCTGCCGGTGAAGGAGGCCTACAACGCGGCCGTCGCCCGCGATTCGTATCAATCCTACGAGAGCTTCGTGACGAGCTTCGGAAAGGATTCCCTGGCCAAACGCGCCCGCGTGCTGCTCGCGGCCCGGCGCGAGGCTTTGACCTGGCGCCACACCATCTCTGTCGATACGCGGCCGGCCTTCTGGTCCTATCTCGGACGCTATCCGCATGGGCCGCACGCGACGGCGGCCCGACTGCGCCTCGCCGCGCTGACGGCCCCGTCGGCGCCGCCGGCCGATTTCCAGGCGATCGCCTACGATGTGCCGCCGCCGCCGCCCGACGAACTTCCGTTTGTCGACGGGCCTGTGTTCGATTTTGTCGAGCCGGGCTACGGCCTGCCACCACTGCCGCCGCCGCCGGACTACTGGCTGCCCCCGGTTCCGATTGGTTTCATCGATCTGCCGCCTCCGCCGCCGCCCGAGGGCCTGTTCTTCCTGCCGATACCGGCCTTCGTGCCTCTGCCGGTGTACTATGATCCGCCGCCGTTCGTGGTGTTTCCCTACGACAACTATTTCTACGGTGGTTTCGAAGGTGGCGGGTTCGGCGGCTATCGCGACGACGTCTTCATCGGCAACACTCGTGTGGTGAACAACATCCACGACTCGTTTCCGGGTGGCGGCCCGCGCGGCTTCGGCCGGGTCGGTGCCGCTGCGGCGGTCGGCGCGGCGGCCGTGGCCTTGCCGGCAGCGGCACTGGCGCGTTCCGGTGCGCTGGAACGGCGCGGCATCACCACGCCAGGCCAGCTCAATGCGGCCAGGGCGCAGCCCGGCGGCTTGCGGGGCGCCGGCGACGCCGGTCGTAATGCCTTGCCGGGCGGGCGCGGCGATGCTGGCCGTGCGGGTGCCGCCGGCGCGGCCGCGCGACCGGGCGTGACGTCCCGGCAGGCGGAAGGCGGCAAGGGCGCTCGCGAGTCCGGGCGCACCGATGCCAAGCGCGACGGGGGAGACAAGGCCGGCCAGCGCCAGGATCGTGCGACGCGACGCCAGGCGCGTGGCGCCGGAGGGCGCGGCGCGCAGGGTCGCCAACAGCGTGTCGCGGGTCGTGCCGGACGGCAGGTGCAACGCGGCCGGGTCGGTGCCGCCAGCGGCGGGCGCCAGGCGGTCCGCGGCGTCGGTCGCGGCGCCCCCGGTGGGCGGGCTGCGCTGCCCGGAGGCCGCCAGGGCTTCGGCCGCCCTGGTGGTGTCGCGGGCGGGCAGGGCGGTTTTGCCCGGCCAGGCGGGTTCGGCGGTGGTCGTCCCGCTGGTTTTGGCGGGGGCCGTCCCGGCGGCTTTGGTGGCGGCTTAGGCGGCGGGGGCCGTCCAGGCGGCTTCGGCGGCGGGCGCCCGGGCGGGGGATTCGGGGGTGGCCGACCAGGTGGGGGGTTCGGTGGCGGTCGCCCCGGCGGCGGCGGTGGCTTCCATGGTGGTGGCGGCGGCCACGGTGGTGGCCACCGCTGAGGTCTATTGGAAGTTGCGCCCCTTCGGCAGCACCTGCCGGAGGGACGAGGCTTCGTCGGCCGGAGGCGGCAGGGCGGCGAAGAGGTTCGGCTCGCTGTCCGGTTCGCAGCGGCGCACGCGCGGCGGTAGCAACGGTCGCTTGACATGGTCGGCCCGCGCCAGCGCCGAGACGTCGGCCCCATCTCGCGACAGGAGCGACAGTAGCCGGGTCACGTCCTCGGCCTTCTCCGCCACGATGTGAGTCACCTCGCCCTCGCGCTGCAGCCGGCCCGTCACGCGGATGAAGCGCGCGCCGATCACGATAGCACGCAGCGCCTCGAACACCCGAGGCCAGACGATGATGTTGGCGATGCCGGTCTCGTCCTCCAGCGTCAGGAAGATCGTGCCCTTGGCCGAGCCCGGCCGCTGGCGGACCAGCACGAGGCCGGCCACCGTGACCCGCCGATCGTCGGGATGGTCGGTGAGCGCCTCGGCCTTGAGGGCGTCGCCGAGCCGAGGGCGGACGAAGGCGACGGGGTGGGCCTTGAGGCTCAGTGTGAGGTGCCGGTAGTCCTCGACCACGTGCTGTCCCAGCGGCATCGGCGGCAGCCGCGCCTGCGGCTCGATCTCGGTGAGGCTGAGCGCGCGAAGCAGCGGCAGGTCGTCCTTGTCGCCGGCGCGGTTCAACCCGCGGACGATCCACAGCGCCTCGCGGCGGTCGAGTCCCAGCGAGCGGAACGCGTCCGCCTCGGCGAGCCGCTCCAGCACTCCCGGACTCAGCTCCGCCCGCAGCCATAGGTCGCGCACCGAGTCGTAGCCGGAGCCGCGACGCTCCACGAGGCGGCGCATGTCCACCTCCGAGAGTCCCTTTCCCTGGCGGAACCCGAGCCGGATCGCGTGATCGCCGAGGATGGCCTGCGCGCGATCCGCGTGGCGGGGATGGATGGAGGGCGGCGCCTCGTCCCCGCGAAACAGCGTGCAGTCCCAGTCCGACAGGTTGATGTCGACCTCGGCGACCGCCACGCCGTGCTCGCGGGCGTCCCGGACGATCTGCGCCGGCGCGTAGAAGCCCATCGGTTGGGCGTTGAGCAGAGCGCAGGCGAAGGCGTCGGGGTAACGGCACTTCATCCAGCACGAGGCATAGACGAGCAGCGCGAACGAGGCGGCGTGGCTCTCGGGGAAGCCGTAGGTGCCGAAACCTTCGATCTGCTTGAAGCAGCGCTCGGCGAAATCGGCGGGGTAGCCGCGCGCCACCATGCCGTGGACCATCTTCTCGTAGAAGGTCGAGATCGTGCCGACGCGCTTGAAGGTCGCCATGGCGCGGCGCAGCTGGTCGGCCTGCCCCGGCGTGAAGCCGGCGGCGACGATCGCGATCCGCATTGCCTGTTCCTGGAACAGGGGCACGCCCAAGGTCTTGCCGAGCACCGCCTCGAGTTCGGGCGAGGGATAGGTCACGATCTCCTTGCCGACGCGGCGGCGCAGGTAGGGGTGCACCATGTCGCCCTGGATCGGGCCGGGCCGCACGATCGCCACCTCGATGACGAGGTCGTAGAAGGTCTTGGGCTTGAGCCGCGGCAGCATCGACATCTGCGCCCGGCTCTCGATCTGGAAAACCCCCAGCGTGTCGGCCTTCTGGATCATGGCGTAGACGTCGCGATCCTCCTGTGGGATCGAGGCCAGCGTCTCGTGCACGTCGTAGTGCTTCGCGAGCAGGTCGAAGCCGCCGCGCAGACACGACAGCATGCCGAGCGCGAGCACGTCGATCTTGAGGATGCCGAGCGCGTCGAGGTCGTCCTTGTCCCACTCGATGGTGGTGCGCTCCGGCATCGAGGCGTTGGCGATCGGAACGACCTCGTCGAGGCGCGAGCGGGTGATGACGAAGCCGCCGGTGTGCTGGGACAGGTGGCGCGGAAAGCCCGACAGCTCGCGCGACAGTGCCAGCACACGGGCAAGGCCAGGCTCGCTCGGGTCCATGCCGGCGCGGGTGGCGCCGGTCTCGTCCACGGCCGCTTCTCCCCAGCCCCAGATGGTGCCCGACAGCATGCCGATCGCGTCTTCCGACAGGCCGAACACTTTCCCGACTTCCCGCACCGCCGAGCGGGCGCGATAGGTCACGACCGTCGCGGTCAGCGCGGCATGGGCGCGACCGTAATGGTCGTAGATGTATTGCATCACCTCCTCGCGCCGCTCGTGCTCGAAGTCGACGTCGATGTCGGGCGGCTCCCGACGGTCGAGCGAGATGAAGCGCTCGAACAGCAGGTCGTGAAGCGCCGGGTCGACTTCGGTGATGCCCAGGCAGAAGCACAGCGTCGAATTCGCCGCCGATCCCCGTCCCTGGCACAGGATGTCGTGGGAACGGGCGAAGCGAACGATGTCGTGCACGGTGAGGAAATAGGGCGCGTAGTCCATCTGCCGGACGAGATCGAGCTCGTGGGCGATGGCGGCGGTGACGTGGGCCGGCACACCGTCGGGATAGGTGGCCGGCGGGTAGCGCCGGAGTGCGCCCTCGGCCGCGAAAGCCGCAAGCGCCTCCTGCGGGGTGGCGAACCCCTCGCGCAGCTCCTCGGGATAATCGTTGCCGAGCTCGTCGAGCGAGAAGGCCAGGCCGTCGACGAAACGCAGGGTCTCGGCCACCGTCTCCGGAGCCTCGGCGAACAGCCGGCGCATCTCGGCCGCCGGCTTCAGGTGGCGCTCGGCGTTCTGCGCGAGCTTGCGCCCAGCCGCCTCAAGCGTGATGCTGTGACGAATGCAGGTCACGACGTCGAGCAGCGGGGTCCGCGCGGGATCGTGCATGGCGACGTCGTTGGTGGCGAGCAACGGCACGCCGAGACGGTCGGCGAGCTTGCGGCGGCGCAGCAGGTCGCTGCGTGGGCTGCGGCCATAACTCATCACGGCGCCGATCCACAGGCGTCCGGCGCAGGTCGAGGCGAGCCGTGCAAGGCCATCGTCGCCTTCGGCGCCTGGCGCGGGAAGGGGGGGCCGACGCGGGCGAGCGACGCTTGGCTGGCCGTCATCGAGGGAAGCGTCGGTTTCGGCGAAGGAGGATGGACCCTCGTCGAAGTCCGGGAAATGCCGTCCCGCCAATCGCGCCTCGACGTCGAGATCGAAGGTCGAGACGGGCAGGGCGATCAGCCTCAGCCCCTCGCCCCAGGCGAGGAGATCGTCGACGGTCAGACGGCACGTGCCCTTCTCGGCGCGGATGTTGCCGATCGTGAGCAGCCGGCAAAGCCGCCCCCAGGCGGCGCGGTCTTGCGGATAGGCGAGGATGTCGGGCGTGCCGTCGCAGAACACCAGGCGGGTTCCCGGCAGCACGCGCAGGCCGTCCGCCGCCTCCTTGTTGTGGCGCAGGAAAAGGTGGGCGCGGACCACGCCCGCGAGCGAGTTGCGATCGGCGATCCCGATCGCGTCAAGGCCGAGCGTGATGGCCTGCGCGACGAGCTCCTCGGGATGCGAGGCACCGCGCAGGAACGAGAAGTTGGTGGTGACCGCGAGTTCGGCGAACCCGTCAGGGTCGGCATAGCGGATCATCGCGACAATCCTGCGCTATCCCATCGAAGCATCGGCCGCGCCGAGTGTCGGCCGCGAACGTGCGCGACCGACGCGTGCGCTGCTACGCTTCCTCGGCCTCGTCGGCCTGGTCGAGGATACGCTCGGCGACGAGGCCGGAATTCTCGCGGATCGCCTTCTCGATGCGCTCGGCGGCAGCCGGATTGGCCTTGAGAAAGGCCTTGGCGTTCTCGCGGCCCTGTCCCAGGCGCTGGCTGTCGTAGGAGAACCAGGCGCCCGACTTCTCGACCACGCCGGCCTTGACGCCGAGATCGACGAGTTCGCCCACCTTCGAGATGCCCTCGCCATACATGATGTCGAATTCGACCTGCTTGAACGGTGGTGCGACCTTGTTCTTCACGACCTTGACGCGCGTCTGATTGCCGACGACTTCCTCGCGGTCCTTGATCGAGCCGATGCGGCGGATATCGAGACGAACGGAGGCGTAGAACTTCAGGGCATTGCCGCCCGTGGTGGTCTCGGGCGAACCGTACATCACGCCGATCTTCATGCGGATCTGGTTGATGAAGATCACCATCGTCTGCGAGCGCGAGATCGATGCGGTGAGCTTGCGCAACGCCTGGCTCATCAGCCTGGCCTGGAGACCGGGCTGATTGTCGCCCATCTCGCCGTCGATCTCGGCACGCGGCGTGAGCGCCGCCACCGAATCGATCACCAGCACGTCGATCGCGCCCGAACGCACCAGCGTATCGGTGATCTCGAGTGCCTGCTCGCCGGTGTCGGGCTGCGAGATCAGCAGGTCCTCGAGGTTGACGCCGAGCTTGCGGGCGTAGACCGGATCGAGCGCATGCTCGGCGTCGACGAAGGCGCAGACTCCGCCCTTCTTCTGGGCCTCGGCGATCACGTGCAGCGTCAGCGTGGTCTTGCCCGAGGATTCCGGCCCGTAGATCTCCACCACCCGGCCCTTGGGCAAGCCGCCGACGCCGAGCGCGATGTCGAGACCGAGCGAGCCGGTCGGGATCGTCTCGATCTCGAGCGCCTGCTGGTTCTTGCCCAGCCGCATGATCGAGCCCTTGCCGAAGCTTCGCTCGATCTGGGACAGCGCGGCGTCGAGCGCCTTGGTCTTGTCCACGCTGGATCCTTCCACGACGCGAAGATTGGTTTGGGACATCGCTTTCGATCCTTCTGGCACGCGACGGGATGGGCAGGCAAACGGTGTTCGTCGCCGATCAATGTACCCCATTTGTTCACGTTGGCAAGCGCGATCCAGGCGGAAAAAACGCGACCGTGGCGCGTTGCCATCGCATCGGCCCATCGGTCGGCGGAGCTCGGCTTGACCATCTTCGACACCATCCTTCACATCCCTGCGGAGCAGCGCCCCTTCGTGCCGCCACGGATGCTGACGCGGGTCACGCTGCCATTGAAGGCGCGGCTTGGTCTTCGCTTCGCAGTGGCCGCGTTTTGTGCCGTGGCCGTGTCGCTCGCCTGCCTGGCCCTGGCCTACGTGCTGGCGGGAGCCAACGGCGATGCGTTGTCGAGCTGCGCGCTGGCGGCGTTGTTCGTCGTCGCGGCGCTCATTCCTGCTGGCGTGGCGGCGACGGCCCTGCGCGACGCCCTCGCCATGCGGCCCGTGTTGACGGTCGATGCCGAGGGCATGTGCGACACGCGGCTCGGCGAGGGCCGCATCGCCTGGGACGAGGTGAGCGCCGTCGCCATCGTCGGCACCGCCAACGGGATCGCCGCCGTGCGCCTGACCCTCGCGGTCGAGGGCGCGCCTCGCTACAATCCGTTCCGGATCGGCGGCTGGAGCGTGGAATGGAGCCGGCGCCGGCGCGACAGGCTGGTGGCCTTGAGCCTCCTCGACGTGCGTCCGCACGATCTCGCCCACACTATCGTCATGCTCGCCGGCCGCGGCGGCGCGGCCGTCGCGCAGGAGGCGCCGCTGCTATGGCCGTGACCGCTCGATGTCGTGCGCGCGATGCCGCGGTTGTCGCGGTGCTCAGCGCTCGACCGTGATGGTCCCATGCATACCGGCCTCCAGGTGGCCAGGGATCAGGCAGGCGTACTGGAATGTGCCGGCATGGGTGAAGGTCCAGTCGAGATGGCCGGTGGCGCCGGGAGCGAGCGCGATGCTGTCGCCCTCCTCGTGCTTCATGTCCGGCATCTCCCGCATCATCGCCTCGTGCGCGGCGTTGCCTGCGACGGAATCGACGCGGAACTCGTGCGGCAGCTTGCCGGAGTTGGTGACGTCGAACCGAACGGTCTCGCCACGCTTGACGCGCAGCGTGTCAGGCGAGAACGCCATCGTGCCGTTCTCGTGCTCGACGATGGTGAGAGCGTGCACCGTCGTCGCCGCGCCTTGGCCGGCCTCGCCGGCGGCGTTCTTGCCGTGCTCGTGAGCCGAGACGGCCAGCGGCAGCGTGAGGCCAGCCCAAAGCACGATCGTGATCGTCATGCGTGACAAGGCAACCTCCATCTTCCGGGCGCGGTGCCCACGAGGCGACGCTACACGAAAACAGCCGAGCGCGCGCTTGCCGAAAGGCCGAGGGGCGCCTATACCGCCGCCCATCCCGCACGCGGATCGCGCATGCCTGCTTCAAGGCATGCTTCCGGTGGGGCTCGATGTCGGTCACGACGGACAGCTCCTCAACGATCCGCGGAGGTCCAACCGGAGACGTCAAGTCCTATGGCACTACCCGATTTCACCATGCGTGGGCTCCTCGAGTCCGGCGCCCACTTCGGCCACCAGTCGCATCGCTGGAATCCAAAGATGGCGCCCTACATCTTCGGCGCCCGCAACAACATCCACATCATCGATCTCGCGCAGACCGTGCCGTTGATGCACCAGGCGTTGAAGGCCGTGTCGGACACGGTGGCACGCGGCGGTCGCGTGCTGTTCGTCGGCACCAAGCGCCAGGCGCAGGACCAGATCGCGGACGCCGCCAAGCGCTCGGCGCAGTACTACATCAACTCGCGCTGGCTCGGCGGCATGTTAACCAACTGGAAGACCATTTCGGGCTCGATCCAGCGCCTGCGAAAGATCGACGAGCAACTCGATCACGGCGCCGTCGGTCTCACCAAGAAGGAGCGGCTGATGATGAGCCGCGAGCGCGAGAAGCTCGAGAAGGCGCTCGGCGGCATCAAGGACATGGGCGGCGTGCC
>CAXTVT010000036.1:0-35218 GCA_964247745.1 uncultured Beijerinckiaceae bacterium | reverse complement strand
CCCGGCGACATCGTCACCTCGATGTCGGGCCAGACCATCGAGATCATCAACACCGACGCCGAGGGCCGCCTCGTGCTCGCCGACGTGTGCTGGTACGTGCAGGACAAGTACAAGCCGGCGTTCATGATCGACCTCGCCACACTGACCGGCGCGATCATCGTCGCTCTGGGGCAGGAGCACGCCGGGCTCTTCGCCAACGACGACGAGCTCGCCGACCGCATCCTCGCCGCCGGCAAGGCGACCGGCGAGAAGCTGTGGCGCCTGCCGCTCGCCCCGGCCTACGACAAGCTGATCGATTCGAAGTTCGCCGACGTCAAGAATTCGGGCGGCCGACACGCCGGCTCGATCACAGCGGCGCAATTCATCCAGCGCTTCGTCAACGACGTGCCCTGGGCGCATCTCGACATCGCCGGCATGGGGATGGCGGCGCCCTCCAACGACATCAACCAGAGCTGGGGCTCGGGTTGGGGCGTTCGACTGCTCAACCGCCTGGTGGAGGACCATTACGAGACGCACTAGCGTCGGCTTCCGCCCGTGGAGGTCTGGTTCTACCACCTGCAACGCCAGCCTCTCGGCGAGGTGCTTCCGATCCTCGCGGGCAAGGCGCTGGAGCGGGGCTGGCGCATAGTCGTGCAGACCGTCGATGACCTCCGCCTCAAGTCGCTCGACGATCAGCTCTGGACCTTCCGCGACGAGAGCTTCCTGCCTCATGGCCTGGCGGGCGACCCCCGCGCCGCGCGGCAGCCGGTGGTGCTGACGAGCCTGCCCGGCAATCCGAACGAGGCCGTCGTGCGGATCTACGTCGAGGGGGCCGAGATCGACCTCGCGCCGCAGGAGACGACCTACGAGCGGGTGATGCTGCTTTTCGACGGGCGCAACGAGGCCGAACTCGACGCCGCGCGCGGGCAGTGGAGCCGCCTGAAGGGCGCCGGCTTCACGCTGGCCTATTGGCAGCAGGACGAGTCGGGGCGCTGGGAGCGGAAGATGCAATCGCGTCCGCCGGCCACGCCAGCACCCGCAGCAGGCTGAGCACGGCCTCACGCAGATCGGGGTCGCCGATGCTGGCGAAAAGGCGCAGCGCTTCCCGGTTCTCGGTCAGGCTCGAGATCCCGCAACGTGCGCTGTCCGCCAGGAGATAGCATTCCTGGACGGCATCGAGGCAGGTCACGAGATCGGCGTCGTCGCTCATGGTCGATCCTCGCGACAGCACGGCATGAGAGAGATGGCGTAACCTCTTCTTAGGGCTGACGGACGATAACGGTCGATACGGCTGGTCCCTACGCTTGTCGCATGCCGTGCGAGATGATCGGATCCGGCCGTGGGAGGCTCGCCTTTGTCCCCTTCGCCCGTGATGTCCCTGATCGTCGCCACCAAAGGGCGGTCGGCGCCTTTTCGCGACCTCTTCGGCAGCCTGGAGGCGCAAACGTTTCGCGACTTCGAGGTGATCGTCGTCGATCAGAACGCCGACGGGAGGATCGGGTCGCCGGACCGGGAGGGTTGGGGCTTTCCCTTGCTCCACCTGCGCACGCCGCACGAGAGCGGCGCCAGCCGCGGCCGCAATGCCGGTTTCGCGAGGGCGCGCGGGTCCATCATCCTCTTTCCCGACGACGATTGCTGGTACGACGCCGGCTTCCTCGCCGACGCGATGCGCCGCATGACGGAGCTTGGCGCGGACGTGCTCAGCGGCCGTGCCGCCGATGCCGCCGGCCGCGACATCAACGGTCGCTACATGCAGGCGCGCACGACCATCACTCGCGACAACGTGTGGACCGCCGGCATCGAATGGGTGATCTTCTTCAAGCGTGAGGTCTTCGAAACGCTCGGCGGGTTCGATCCCGGCATCGGGATCGGGGCGGAGACGCCGTGGCAGTCCTGCGAGGCGCAGGACATCATGCTGCGCGCGCTTGAGACCGGTCTCCATTGCGTGTTCGACCCCGCCGTCTACGGGCATCATGCCGAGCTCGACATCCGCTCGCCGGCCATGCTTCGGAAGGGGCGCGCCTACGCCAGGGGCTTCGGCTACGTGCTGCGGCGGCATCGCTACCCGCTTCGGCAGGTCGCCGACTGGCTGCTGCGCCCGGCGATCCGCGGCATCCTGGCGATCCTCAAAGGCGACCGGACGCTGGCTGCCTACTACGGCAACGTGCTGGCCGGGCGTCTCGAAGGCTGGCGCATGAGCCTCTTCGGCAGCGTCGCGACGAAGGCGCCCGCCGGCGCGCGACCTGCGACGGTTCGGTAGCTCCGACGGCTCCGCTCAGAGCGCGGTGCGGCGCAGGTGCGGCGCCGGCCTGACCGCGGCGGCCGTGTCCGGAGAGAGTTGCTGGGCCAGCGTCAGATAGCGCTCGGCGCCGGCCGACCAGGAAAAGCGCGGGTAGCGGCTACGGCCCTTCTCGCGCAGGTCCTCGCGCAGGACGGGATCGGTGGCGAGACGCCGGATCTGGGCGAGCCAAACCTCCGGCTTGTCGGCCGGCGCGTAGAGCGCGGCATTCCCGCAGACCTCGGGCATGCTCGCGCAGTCGGACGACACGATCGGCGCGCCGTGCACCATGGCCTCGAGCAGGGGCAGACCGAAGCCTTCCGTGCGCGAGGGAAAGGCGAAGCAAAGCGCACCGCGGAACAGCGCGGCGAGATCGTCGTCGCCGACGAACCCGACCGTATGGACGTTGGTCGCGGCCTCGCGCGCGGCCTCGTTCGTCGTGGCGAAGATGGACGCGCCTCCGCCCGACAACACCAGGTCGAGGCCGAGTGCATCGAGGGCCGGCGCCAGCCCGAGCAGCAGGTCGATCTGCTTGTGGCGGGCGCGGCTGCCGAGCGCGAACACGTAGGGGCGCGCGAAACGGTCGGGGGCGGAGAACGGCGAGGCGTTCGCGTTCCAACGCAGGGCGTGTTCGTGCCCGTTGCAGATGACCTGGGCCGGGCGGGATCCGGTCACGCCGAAGTCGCGCAGCATCGCGGCGGAGAAGGCGGAAACGGTGGTGACCGCGCGGCTTCGTCGCGCCAGGACGGGAAACAGCGCTTTGTAGGCGAGCCGGAACGAGCGCGAGTAGCTCGTCGGCTCGAGGAACACGTTGGCGTCGTGCATGCACACGATCTGGCGCCCATGGCACAAGGGCCCGAGGTTCGCGAGATTGACGAGGCCGCCTCTCGCCGCGGCCGCGAGCACCGTCTGCTCCCAGACTTGACCGCTGCCGTGGCGGGCGCGGCGCACCGTGATGGCCTCGAAGCGAGGGGTCGCTTCGCAGTCGGCCGGCAGCAGCAGCTCCCAGCGCATGGCCCGCGCGGCGGTCTCATCCCGCGCCAGGGCGGCATCGATCGCGCGCGTGATCTCGCCGGCATAGCGTTGCACGCCGGTCTGCGGCTGCGTCAGGTAGCGTCCGTTGATCGCCCAGTGGGCCGGGCTCATTCCGCGGCCCTCGCGAACGAGGTCTCATCCGCAGGGCGGCGGCGGCCGGACAGGTCGCGCACCGCGGTCTCGACGAAGGTCGCGAACCGATCGCGGAACACCTCGCTGCTGAAGCCGCGGGCGTGGCGGCGGATGCGCTGTGGATCGAAGTCGTTCTCGATGCGCTCGCCGCGTTCCATCGCGACTTGCAGCGCATCCACCGTCTGCTCGTGGAAGAACACGCCGGTTTCGCCCTCGACCACCGTGTCGAGCGCGCCGCCGGAGCCGTAGGCGATCACCGGCCGGCCGCATGCCATCGCCTCGAGCGGCACGATGCCGAAATCCTCCTCGCCCGGGAACAGCAGGGCGCGGCAATTGCGGGTGAGGTCCTGCAACTCCTCGAACGAGGCCCAGCCCTTGAAGTCGATCGTGGGGCCTGCCATCGCCCGCAGCCTCGCCATCTCGGGGCCGGTGCCGACCACCACCAGCCGACGGCCGAGCCGCGTGCACGCGGCGACAGCGAGATCGACCCTCTTGTAGGGCACGAGCTGGCCCGCGCAGAGATAGAAATCGCGTCGCGGTGCCTCGGCGATGGTGAAAGCGTCGATGTCTACGGGCGGGAAGATCACGGTGGCGTCGCGGCGATAGGCCTTGGCGATGCGCCGCGCGATGAAGCTTGAGTTGGCGACGAAACAATCGACGCGGGCAGCCGACGCGACGTCCCAGATCCGCAGCGGCGGCATCGTCAGAGACATGAAGAGCCGCGTGAGCCGCCCGGCGTTGCCGCGATAGGTCTGGTACTGGTCCCACAGGTAGCGCATCGGCGAGTGGCAGTAGCAGACGTGCACCGCGTTGGGATGGGTGATGACGCCCTTGGCAGGCCCCGATTCCGACGAGATCACGAGGTCGTAGCCGGTGAGGTCGAGCTCCTCGAGCGCGGCCGGCATCAGCGGCAGGTATTTCTGGTAGAGCTTCGCGGCAAACGGCAGCCGCCCGATGAAGGTGGTGGTGATACGGTGACGCTTGATGAGCGCGCTGGTCTTCTCCGGCACAAAGACGTGCGTGAAGATGTCGGCCTGGGGATAGAGCCGGCAGAACTCTTCCAGCACCTTCTCCCCGCCGCGCATTCCGACGAGCCAGTAGTGGACGATGGCGACGCGCATGAGAACACCCTTTGCTCGCCGACCTAAGCACGCAATTCTTACCGGCCGGTACGAGCCGATGTCTCCGAACAGGTGGTCCGCGTTGAAGCCGCGCTAACCACGACGCATGCGATGCGAGCGGCCGGCTTCACGCTTCCTTCAAGCTTCAGCGGGACAAGGGATCGAGTCGCAGCATCGCAGGACGTCCATGACGAAGATCGAGGCGCAGGCGAGCATCGCGACGATGGACGTCCCCTCGCAGGCTCCCTCGCGGTTGACGGACAGCCTTACGATCGCCCGCAGCGCGTTCTGGAACATCACCGGCCGCGCCGGCCCGATGGTGGTCGCCCTGATCGCCACGCCCTTCCTCGTCGCCGATCTCGGACCGACGCGCTGGGGCCTGTTCGCGTTGGCGCTGAGCCTGATCGGAATCTTCGGGATCTTCGATTTCGGGATCGGTCGCGCCCTGACGAAGCTGCTCGCCGAACGCCTCGCCGTCGGCGACATCGACGATGCGGCGGCGATGACGCGCACCGGCCTCGTGCTGCTGACCCTGCTCGGTGTCGTCGGCGCCGTCGTTCTCGCCGCTCTCGCGCATCTCTGGGTCGATCATGGCCTTCACGTCACCCCGGCCGAGCGCCATGAGGTGCTGTGCGCGCTCTACGTGCTCTGCCTCGCCGTGCCCTTCGTGATCCTCAACGCCGCGCTCTGGGGCGTCATCTCGGCCTTCCAGAAGTTCAAGGCCGCCAACCTCGTCAACATGCCGATCCTCGCCTTCTACTACCTGGGCCCGCTGCTCGTGCTGCGCATGGTCGACAGTCTCGTCGCGGTGATGGCGGTGCTGGTGGCCTGCCGCATCGTCATGACGGTCTGCTATTGGCGCATCTGCATCCATGAGATGCCGTCGCTCGTCGGCGCCAAGGTGGATTGGCGCCATGCGCGCGCGTTGGGCAAGCTCGGTGGCTGGATGACGGTGTCCAATCTCGCCTGGCCGGTGCTGACGTATATCGACCGTTTCCTCGTCGCCTCGGTCCTCTCGGCGGCCGCGGCCGGCTATTACGCGACGCCGAGCGACCTGCTCGGGCGCTTCTCTCTCGTCTCCGTCGCGGTCATGAACACGGCGTTCCCGGCGATGGCCGCCTCGTTCCGCACCGATCCGGCTCATGCCGCGAGGCTGGTGCGCCGCTCGATCCTCGCCATCGCCGCCATCCTGTTCGTGCCCTCGCTCGTGGCTGCGGCCTTCAGCCACGAGATCCTGAGGCTCTGGGTTGGCGACGACTTCGCCGCCCACGCCGCTCCGGTCATGCGATGGCTCGCGCTTGCCGTGATCCTGGGTGCCGCCGACAGCGTGGTGTCGGGCTTCATCGACTCGATCGGCCGCCCCGACGTCAACGCGAAATTCTCGCTGGCCGAGCTGGCGCTCTACGCGCCCCTGCTCTTCGTCTTGCTGAAGTGGTTCGGCATCGAGGGCGCGGCCGTCGCCTGGGCGCTCCGGGTCGGGGTCGACCTCCTGATCCGCATCGCCATCGCAGGGCGGCTGGTCCCGACCCTGCGTCCCGATCTGGCACGCGTGCTTGGCGTCGTCGCCGTCGCCACGGCGGCGCTGGCGTTGCCACTGCTCGTCGTCGCACCGACCGGTCGCATCTCGATGATGCTGCTCGCCACGGCGATCTTCACCATGGCCCTTTGGGCATGGGGCGTCGACGCGATGGAACGGGCGCTCTGCACCACACGGCTGCGCTTGCGCGAAGCCGCGTAAACGGTTCGTTCACCAAGCTTCCAATAAGGCCCCGCCTCCAAAGCGGCTAGTCCCGCGAGGGCACGGCGGCTGCAGCCTTCGCTCCGACTCCGGTCCGAGGGTTGCATTATGGATCACCATCGCCTGCTGCTCGCGGCCGTCGCCTGCCTCGCGCTTGCGGCCTGCGACGAGGGCACGGCTGCCTCCGGCGGCGATTCGAGCCCGCACCTCGACCTGTCGCAATATCGGCAGACCTTCGTCGAAACCTTCGAGCATTTCGACGTCTCGGCCTGGGGTCCGGGCACGCGTTGGATCGCGCACACGCCGTGGCATGGCGACTTCGGCGATGCCGTCTTCACCGATCCCGAGCCCGGCTTCCCGTTCCAGACCGCGAGCGGCATCCTGCGTATCGAGGCACGCAAGGATGCCGACGGCAAGTGGCGATCCGGCCTGATCAGCTCGCGCGACCGGCAGGGATCCGGCGGCGTAGGCTTCGCCCAGCTCTACGGCTATTTCGAAATCGAGACCAAGCTGCCGCCGGGGCCCGGCACGTGGCCGGCGTTCTGGCTGTCGGGTATCGACAGCAAGCCCGGCGCCGAGATCGACGTGTTCGAGTATTACGGTCACGCGCCCGACGGCTATCACGCCAACGTCCACGTCTGGGTCGACGGGCAGCAAACCTTCGGCGACGGCAAGGTCGTCCCGATCCCGATCGGCAGCGCCACGGCGGACTTCAACCGCTACGGCGTCGCCATCGACCACGACTGGGTGACGTTCTACTTCAACCGCAAGCAGGTCTGGCGCACGCCGACGCGGCCCGAGTATCGCCAGCCGATGTACATGCTGGTCAACCTGGCGCTCGGTTCGGGTTGGCCGATCGACAAGACCCCGAACCCGTCCCTCATGTACATCAAGTCGATCGTCGCCTACGAGAAACGCTCGTGAGCGGGCTCGTGCGACACGGCGCCGACGCCTTCGCCGCGGATCGTCCGGCGGCGCTGGCCCGGCTGCGCAGCTTCCACACGCTCGATGCGCTCCGCTTCGTCGCCGCCATCGTCATCGTGCTGTTTCACGCCAATTTCCTTTTCGGCGTGGCGATGCCGGCGGAGGGCCAGATCGCCGTCGACCTCTTCTTCTGCATGAGCGGCTTCATCATCGCGCATCGCTACGATGGAGACCTGCGAGCCGGCATGAGCACGAAACGCTTCGTCGCGATCCGGCTCATCCGGCTCTATCCTCTTTACCTGCTCGGCACCCTGCTGGGCGTCGCGCCATCGATCGTCCTGCTGGTCGCCAAAGGTCCGAGCGCCTTCCATCTGGAGATGCTCGCCTCGCTGCCGTCGGCGCTGCTGATGCTGCCTTCGCATCTCGTCTTCCCCGCCACACCCACCCTCTATCCCTTGAACTTCGTCGCCTGGACGCTGGCGCTCGAGATCGCGATCAACACGCTCTACGCGGCGACCTTCGGCTTCTGGAGCGTGACGCGTGTCACCGCCGCCGCCGTCGTCGGGCTCGTGGCGCTCTCGGCGACGGCGGCCGCGTTCGGAACGCTGCATGTCGGCTTCGAGTGGCGCCACGGCGCAGGCGGCGTCGGCCGGGTGCTGTTCGGATTCTCCGCCGGCGTCCTGATCGAGCGCTTCCGGCGCATTGGATTCGTCGCGCCGCGCCTGCCGTGGTGGCTGCCGATCGTCGCCGCGACGCTGCTGTTCTGCATCCCGCCGGCCGGCGCCCGCGCTCTATGGGAACTCGGGGCCTGCGCGCTGGTCGTGCCGTTGATCGTGTTCTTCGCCGTGGCGACCGAGCCGCCGCCGGCGCTCAGGAGCGCCTGCGCGATCGGCGGCCTCTGCTCGTACCTCGTCTATTCATTGCACGCTCCGCTCGTCGGCTTGTTCCTGCGCGGCGAGGGGCTGCTGCACCTCGACCTCGAACGGCAGACCGCGGCCGAAGGCATCTCCTTCGTGCTGCTGCTGGTCGCGCTCTGCGCCGGCGCGCACCTTTTCTACGACAGGCCGGTCCGTCGCCTCCTCTCGCTGAGGCTCACGCAAACATCCACGATCTCGGGAGGGGCTCTCGCATGAACGCGCCCATGAGGGTCTACGTCCACCTCGCGCACGGCTACGACGCGCGGGAGTGGCGCCGCCGTTTCGACGAGGGCTCGCTGATCGGCGTGAACGAGCCGAGCCCCTACGGCTACCACCACGCGGAATCGCCGGATTGCCGGTTGCGCTTCTCCCGCGATGCCGCGGAGCGGCGCATCGGTCGGCTCGTGCGCGGCGGTCTTCGGTTGGTCCTCGGCTTCGATCTCGTCCACGCCTGGCGCAATCGCGCCGCGCTCCACGATGCCGACGTCGTCTGGACCCACACGGAATCGCAGCACCTCGGGATCGCGGCGATGCTGAAGCTGATGCCGTCCGCGCGTCGCCCCAAGCTTATCGCCCAGAGTGTCTGGCTTATGGACCGTTGGGACGCGCTCGACCCCTTTCGCAGGGCGCTCTACCGCTGGCTGATGTCCGAGGCCAGCATCCTGACGTTCCACTCGCCTTTGAACCGCGCCAAGGCGCAGCAGCGCTTTCCGGGCCGAAGCTGCGAGCTGGTGTGCTTCGGCATCAACGCCGATGCCAAGCTCGCACCCTGCGATGCCGCCGCGCATGCCGGCGTGCGAATCCTGGCCGTCGGCAACGATCGCCATCGCGATTGGCCGCTCCTGCTCGAAGCCTTCGGGGGACGGCCGCACTATCAGGTCCGCATCGCCACGGGCAACCTGTCGCCGACCGCCGTCGCCCGCTACGGCAACGTCACCATCGTGCGGCTCTCGCACAACGGCGAGCTGATGCCGCTCTACCGCTGGGCCGACGCCGTGGTGCTTCCGTTGAGGCCGAACCTGCATGCCTCCGGCTCCACCGTGCTGCAGGAGGCGGCGCTGGCCGGTCGCCCGGCGATCTGCTCGCGCGCGGGCGGTCTCGACAGCTATTTCACGGATGACGAAGTGAGCTTCGTGCCGCCCGGCGATCCCGACGCGCTTCGGGGCGCGGTGGATGCGGCGGCCGCGGATCGACCGGCCGCGCTACGCCGGGCCCAGGCCGCGCAGGCGCGCATGGCGCTGGATGGTCTGAGCTCGCGGGCGTTCGCGCGCGCCCACGTCGCGCTCAGCCACAGGATGCTTCGCGACGGGCGGTCGCCAGCGCCTCGACCCGCTTCGCCCGATGCCGCCGTGCGGCCGCCACTCTCGCGGGAGCGTGCCATCGCGCTGACGGAGTAAAGCCTTAAGACTGTTTGCTTAGGGTTCCTTATCCCTGCGCGGTGACGCGCCGGGCCCGGCCGCGGGGCCGAGTTTCGGTGCAAGAGTTCTCGTCACCTATGTCCCCAACGTCCGACGCCAGCCGGGATCTCGACCGCCTCGACATCGCCGAGGTGCAGCGTTTCCTGGCGCGGCGCTGGCGGCTCGTGCTCGCCACCGCGATCGCATGCGCGGTCCTCGCCGGGCTCGCTTGCGTGGCGATGACGCCGGTTTATACCGCGACCTCGCAGATCCTGCTGGACCCGCGCAAGCAGCACATCTTCGGCAACGATGCGGGGGCGCAGGATTCGGCGCTGGACTCCTCGATCGTGGACAGCCAGGTGCCGATCATCACGTCGACGCGCCTGCTCGCCAAGATCATCCGTAAGGAGAACCTCGAGGACGATCCGGAGTTCGCCAGCTCGGCCAAACCCGGCCTGCTCGAACGCGTCCTCGGCCTTTTCCGCGGCGTCAAGCTCAAGAAGGTCGAAGGGCCTTCGCTCGACGGCATCGATCCCAAGCTCGCGCCCGTCATCGTGCACCTCTTCAACAAGGTCGAGGTGACACGTGTCGCCAAGACCTACGTGCTCTCGATCTCGGTGTCGTCGAAGGATCCCGCCAAGGCCACACGGCTCGCCAACAGCCTCGCCTCGACCTACGTCGAGGACCAGATCGACGTCCATGCCCAATCGGTGCAGCAAGCCGCCTCGTTCTTCGAGGAGCGGCTCGGCCGCCTGCGCGACCAGGTCCGCCAGTCCGAAAGCGCGGTCGCCGCCTATCGGCAGAAGAACAATCTCACCACCACCAACATGTCGCAGGGCACCATCACGGTGAGCGAGCAGCAGCTGCAGGATCTGAACCAGCAGCTCGCCGTCGCCTCCACCGATACGGCGGAAAAGCTCGCCCGCTACCAGCAGGCGGCGCGGTTCCGCATCGAGGGCGCTAACCTCGACACGTTGCCGGAGATCGTCCGCTCCACCACCATCTCGCAGCTGCGCACCCAGCAGGCCGACCTGATGCGGCGCGAGGCGGACCTCTCGGCGATGTACGGGCCGGCCTATCCCGCCATCACCCAGATACGGGCGCAGCGCGCCGGTTACGACCACGCCATCACCGCCGAGATCCGACGCCTCGTCACCACGCTCCACAACGACTACGAGGTGGCTAAGGCGCGCGAGGACGCGATGCGGGCCACCGTCAACCGGCTGTCCGGCGTGACCGGCGGCGACAACGAGGTCGGCGTGAAGCTGCGCGAGCTCGAGCGCACCAACATGGCCAACAAGGCCTTGTTCGAGAACTTCCTCAACCGCGCCAAGCTGACCCAGGAGGCCTCGGCCTTCGAGGAGCCGGATGCCCGCCTGATCTCGCCGGCGCTCGAGCCGTCGTCGCCGGCCTCCCCGAAGACCAAGCTCATCGTGCCGGTCGCCGGCGTCGCCGGCCTGATCCTCGGCCTGGCACTCGCCGCCGGTCTCGACGTCAGGCGCAGGCGCGCCGTTCCCGACGAGGCGCCGCGCGCGGGACGCGGCGACGCGTTCATCCTGGCGCGCGTGCCCAGTGCCCGTGCCGACGCCGTGGCCGAGATCGAGTCGCGGCCCGATGGCGCCTTCGCCCAGGCCATCGCGGCGCTGGCGGACAAGCTCGCCGGACCAAGTTCGCGCGGGCGGGGCAGGGCGGTGGTGCTCGCGCCGCTGGCCGCGGGAGAGGGCGCCACCAGCCTCGCGCTCGCCGTCGCGACCGTGCTCGAAGGCCGGGGACGCCGGGTGCTGCTGGTCGATGCCGGCGGTGGTCTCTCGGCTCGCCTCGATCTGGCCACGCATGCCGGTCTCGCCGAGGTGCTCGCCGGAACGCTGAAGGCGGCGGCCGCGCTGGTCGCTCGGCCGCCGTTGACCGTGCTGCCGGCCGGCGCGTCCCTCACCCCGTCGAGCACCGTCGCCTCGCTCGCCGCCTTCGTCGGCCAAGCCCGCACCCGCTTCGATGTCGTGCTGCTCGACGGGCCGGCCTTCGCCGACGGCGTTGCGGCGTGCCTCGCGCTCGCGGACGCCTGCGACGGCCTCGCCCTCGTCGCGGGATGGGACGGGGTGATGCGCCACGACTTCGTGGGCGCCATCGACGCGGTGTCGGAGCGCAAGGATTTCCTCGGCCTGATCCTCAACAGGACGGCGGCCGAACGGGACGACCTCGCGATGGCGGGCTGATCCGGTTAAAGTTCGGGGCGCCCCTGCAAGCAAATCGCAACGAAATTGCGGCACCGTGACCGGTGGTCGTGCCGAGGGTCCCCGCATGTACGTCGTTTCCGAAGCGTTCAGCGAGCCGGCGCGTCTCGTCGTCCCTGACGGTTTGAGCTACGGCGTGCCGTGCGCCTTCAAGGGCTGCGCGGGCTTCTTCCATCCGGCCGGCGGCTCGACCGGCGTCGTGCTCTGCTCGCCCTGGGGGTTCGAGGACCTCGTGATGCGCAAGAGCTGGCGGCTGCTCGCGGAGGCGATCGCCGCCGCCGGCTATCCCTGCTTGCGCTTCGATTATCCCGGCACCGGCGATTCCCTCGGGCGTGCGACCGAGATCGAGACCGTGGCGCCATGGATCGAGGCGATCCACGACGCGGCCGACGTGCTCCGGCTGAACTCGGGGGTGCGCCGCTTCGTGTTCATCGGGCAATCGCTCGGGGCGATGCTCGCGGTCATGGCGGCGCGTTCCCGCAGCGACGTCGTGGCCTTGCAGCTGCTCGCCCCGGTCGCCCGCGGGCGTCACCACATGCGCGAACTCGCGGCGACGGCGACCATGGTCGCCGACCGCATCGGCATCGAGCTCGAGCCCCTGGCCGCCGAGGGCCTGAGCGTGGTCGGGTTCGGCCTGTCGCGCGCCATGGTCGACAGCCTGAAGACGCTCGACCTGACGAAGATCACGGATCTCGCCGTCCGCGACGTCACGATCTTCGACAGTGCCGACCGCAAGGCGGGCGCAGAAGTGTCGGAGCATCTGCGCCGGACCGGCCTCGCCGTCACGCTCGAACGGGTCGAGCCCTACCACCTGATGGTGTCGGACGCGACGGAGATCCAGCCGCTGCCCGCGTCTCCCGAGCGGATCGTCGCGGCGCTTCGGCGCGCCGCACCCGCCACGCCGGCGGCGACGGTCATCGCGCCGCGCTTTCCCGACGCCCTCGTGACCGACGTCTTTCGCGAAGAGCCGGTGCGCTTCGGTCCGGCCGATGCGCTGTTCGGCGTTTTGACCAGACCCCTCGTCGAGCGGCTCGATGCGCCCGCCGTCGTGATGCTCAATCGCGGGCTGAATCCGCACATCGGCTGGCGCCGCGTGAGCGTCGACCATGCGCGCGCCCTGGCGGCGAGCGGGATCACAAGCCTCCGCTTCGACGTCGCCGGCCTCGGCGAGAGCCGCGACGAGCCAAGTCGTCCGGCCAACCTGATCTATTCCGACCTTCTGCTCCCCGACGTGCGCGCCGCCGTGGACCTGCTCGCACAGCGCGGACACGCCCGCATCGCGCTCTCTGGCGTCTGCTCCGGCGCCTTCATCGCGTTGTCGGCGGCTGCCGCCGATCCGCGCGTCAGCGAGGTCATCGTCTTCAATCCGCAGCGCTTCGTCTGGAATCCGGCGGAGAACATGGCGGACGTGATCCGCTTCGGGCTGCGTTCGATGAACGATTACGTTGGCGATATTCGGCGCGGCGGTATCCTGCGTAAACTCGTGCGAAGCCGTCGCCGCATCGCTCCGGCCATGGCCTTCCTCGTCAAGAAAGCCGCTCGCAACGGCATGGCCCGTCTGCCGCTCGGTTTGCGCTCGTCGTTCCTGCGCGACGCGATGGCGGCGCGCGTGACCCATCTCTTCGAGCTCTTCGCCGCACGCGAAACCCGCATCTCCTTGACGTTCACGCGGGGCGATCCGAGCGTGGACGAGCTCGGCGCTTATTTCGGCGCCGACGGTCGCAATTTGCGTTACGCCAACGTCTCGGTCGAGATCCTGGACGATCTCGATCACAACCTGACGTCGAACGCCGCTTCGGCCTTGATGCTCGATCGGACTTTGGCGGTCTTGGCCTTCGAGGCGCCGCGCGCCGCGCGTCGGGCACCCGGTCGGATCGTGAACGAACCGCGTTGCGAGGTCTTCGCCACCTGAGCGCCGCCGCCGCTTGACCGTCGACCAAGCGTGGGGTCAACGAACGGTCCCGCGACCGGAGACCTCGATCATGTGCTTCTCGGCGAACGCCAACTTCATCGCCAGTGCGGCGATCGCGGCCATCGGCGTGGCGACGCTATCGCACGTTCGCCAACCTCGCGCCGTCCTGTTCGCCGCCGTGCCGCTGCTCTTCGCCCTTCATCAGTTCACGGAAGGCTTCGTGTGGCTGGGTATCGACAGCGACATCCGTCCCGACGCGAAGGGGCACGTCGTGTTCCTCTTCGTCCTCTACGCGCAAGGCATCCTGCCGTTCCTCATGCCGCTCGCCGTCCTCCTGATGGAGCCGTCGGGATGGCGGCAGACCGTCGTGACGAGCTTGACGATCGTCGGCGCCGTGCTGTGCGGCTACGTGTTCTACGGACTGATTGCCGACGAGACCCACGTGCGGGTCGTCGATCATTCGCTCAACTACGATAATGCCAAGACCAGCACCTGGTGGTGGCGCTCCTCTACGTGATCGTCACCTGCGGCTCGCTGATCGCCTCGAGCCACAGGGTCGTCATGTGGTTCGGCCTTCTCAATCTCGCCGGCGTCGTCGTCACCGTCATCGTCAAGAGCTACGCCTTCACCTCGATCTGGTGCCTGTATGCCGCGATCATCAGCGTGATGATTTACTGGCAGTTCAGCCGGAGGCATATCGATATCGGCCGGCCCAACAGCCGGCTCGACGAGGTGCGGGAAGTCCTCGCTTAGCCGCGCGAAAGGACGTCTTTGCCGGGCAGGATCAGGCGGCCAGCCTGCGCTTGATGATGTCGCCGACGCGGAGCGCGTTGGCGATGATCGTCAGCGTCGGGTTCACGGCGCCGATCGATGGAAAGAAGCTGGCGTCGGTGACGTAGACGTTGTCGAGCTCGTGGGCCTTGCAGTCGAGGTCGAGCACCGAGGTCTTCGGGTCCTCGCCGAACTTCAGCGTCCCGGCCTGATGGGCCGTGCCGTTCAGGGGGATGCCCTTGCCGAGATACAGGCTGCGTTCCAGCATCATCGTGCTGGCGCCCGTGCTCGAGCACAGCTTCTCGAGTTCCTTCTTGAGATCGTTGGCCGGCTTGGTGTTGGTCTCGGTGACGTCGAGGTACACCTTGCCGCCCTGGTAGGTGATGCGGTTCTCGGCGAGCGGGATGTCCTCGGTCTGCAGCCAGAAATCCATCGAGTGCCGGGCCATGACGTCGAAGGGCATCTCGGGGAGCAGCTTGTCGAGGAACCCGGGTACGGCCTCGCCGCGGATCTGCTCGCCGTGCGAGGTCGCGCACATCTGGATCAGGCCGATCGGATAATCGTAGTCCTTCGAACCGAAGTAGAAGTCGCTGACCGCCAGCGTTTTCTGGAATACGGTTTCGTTCGATTCCTTGAGCAGCGCCATCAGGATGTTCATCTTGTGGCGTACGTAGTTGCGCCCAACGAGGTCGGACTTGTTGGCGAGACCACCGGGGTGCTTGTCGCTGGCCGATCGGAGAAACAGTAGCGCCGACGAAAGCGCGCCGCAGGCCACCACGACGATGTCGGCGGAATAGGTCTCGGCCCTGCCGTCGCGGGTGACGTGGACGGTCTTGACGCTGTGCCCTGAGGCGTCCGTCTCCAGGCGCTCGACGTAAGCGCCGGTGATCAGCGTGAAATTGTCGTGCGCCTTCTTCATCGGATCGACGCAGATCACCTGCGAATCCGCCTTGGCGTTGATCGCGCAGGGAAAACCGTCGAACGCATCGCAGCGAATGCAGGGGGAATGCGGGGTCGGGCTTCCGTCTTCCTCCTGGTCGAGCATGATGCCGAGCGGCAGGTGGAACGGGTGCACGCCCGCCTTCGCCCAATCTTCGGAGAGTTGCGCGACGCGCGGCTCGTGTTTCACGGGTGGATGGGCGTAGGGCGTCGACGACCACGGTTCCAGCGGGTCCTCGCCGCGCTTGCCGCGAACCTGGAACAATACCTCGGCCTTGCCGTAATACGGCTCGAAGACGTCGTAGCCCAGCGGCCATCCCGGCGAGATGCCGTCGTGCGTCGCGAATTCGGTGAAATCCTTCTCGCGCAGCCGGAACAGAGCCGCGCCGTATACCTTCGAGTTGCCGCCGACCCAATAGTGAAGTCCGGGATGGAAGCTTTGGCCCTTCTTGCTGAACCAGGTCTCGCTGGCCTGGTAGGTGCCGTCGACGAAGACGGTCTTGGAATCCCAGTTCTTCTGCGATCGCGGGAGGTAGCCGCCACGCTCCAGCATGAGCACCTTCTTGCCGGTCGGCGCGAGCACGGTGGCCATGGCGCCGCCGCCGGGCCCGCTGCCGATGATGATGACGTCGTAGTGCTCGCTCATGGCATCCACCTTGGAATTCGACCGGTTCCAAAACACGGAGGTCTCGGCATCGATCCCTCGCGAGTGCGAAAGCTTGGATCCATCGTTCCATTGACTTGCCGCGCCGCCGGTCCCTACCTTGCCCATCCGGCGCGCAGCCGGAAGCGCCGCGCGCCACGGCTCATACGGAGGCGATCCATGACGTTGCGCGTGTCGGGCAAGAATCTCGCGATCGGAGAGGCCCTGCGGACCCACGTCCACAGCCGCATCGACGGCGTCGTCGCCAAGTACAACGCGGGGCGGCCTACGGGTCACGTCACCATCGAGCCGGAGGGCTCGGGCTATCGCGCCGACTGCACGCTGTTCCTCAAGGCCGGCATCACCCTTCAGGTCGAGGCGCTCGCGCAGGAGCCCTACGCCAGCTTCGACAAGGCGGCCGACCGCATCGAGCGGCGCCTGCGCGATCATCGCAAGCGGGCGCAGGGCCGCCACGGCAGCAACGGCCATGCCGAGGACATCGACGCCAGCGCCGCGGAAGCCTTCGCTCTGCCGCCGCTTTCCGAGATCGAGAGCGCCGGGGAGCTCGACGACGAGCCCTGCTTTCCGGCCGTCGTGGCCGAGCACGCGACCGGCATCGTCGAGATGACCGTGGCCGCCGCGGTCGAGAAGCTCGACGCAGCCGACTGCCCGGTCGTGGTGTTCCGCTACGCCGAGAACGCCCGCATCAACTTCGTGTACCGCCGACCGGACGGGAACATCGGCTGGATCGATCCCCTGGGTGTCACCAACGGCCATGCCGCCGGGACCGCTTCACCTTGAGTTAAATCGGTCACGTGGTATGGAGACGGGGTTGGCGGCCCGTCGTGAGGCCGCCAATTTCGTGTCGGCCACGTCGGGCGATTTGGAACCCCGGCTCGGCGTCCGGGGATTGTCGCCGGGCGAGGCATCGTCTCCGAACCTTGGTATCGCGTCGACCACCGCCCTTGGATTTCAAGCGTGACACTGACCGATCTCATCGCCCGCGACGCCATCCTCCCGGCGCTCAAGGTGGCGAACAAGAAGCAGGCCCTCGTCGAGCTGAGCGAGCAGGCGGCGCGCCACTGCGGCCTCGCGGCGCGCGAGGTGCTCGACACCTTGGTTCAGCGCGAGCGGCTGGGATCGACGGGCATCGGCAACGGCATCGCCATCCCGCACGGCAAGCTGGCCAAGGTCGAGCGGATCTTCGGCGTCTTCGCGCGTGTCGAGAAGCCGATCGACTTCGAGGCGCTCGACGGCGAACCTGTGGACCTGATCCTGCTGCTGCTCGCTCCGGAAACCGCCGGGGCCGACCACCTCAAGGCTCTGGCGCGCGGCGCCCGCCTGCTGCGCTCCCCCGCGGTCACCTCAAGATTACGAGGCACACGCGACGCCGGCATGATCTACGCGATCCTGGCGGAAGAGCCGAAGTCCTTCGCGGCCTGATCGTCGCTCTGGCGCCCGGCTTAGCCGGATCCTACCCCGCAACGCGTCGCTCGTGGCGCGCGGCCTCCCACACCTCCCAGGCGGCGCCGGCGTTGAGCAGGCCGATCGCGAGCCCCACGGCAAGATCGGGCCAGGGCGAGCGCCACCATATGGTCACCAAGCCCACGGCGACGATCGCGACGTTGGCGAGCGTGTCGTTGCGCGCCGAGAGGAAGGCCGCGCGGCTCAGGCTGCCCGCCGACGCGCGGTGGCGAACCAGCAGCACCGCGCAGGTGGCGTTGACGGCGAGTGCGGCGAGACCGGTGACGCCGACGGCCAGCGCCTCGGGCGGCACACCGGTGGCGTAGCGGTGCCAAGCCATCGCCAGCGTGGCGAAGCCGGGCGCCAAGATGATCGCGGCGAGCCCCATGCCGAGCCGAGCCCTGGCGCCGATGCTCCAGCTCAAACCGGCGAGGATCAGCAGGTTGATCGAGGCGTCCTCGAGGAAGTCGACGCTGTCGGCGAACAGCGAGACCGACCCGCTGGCCAGAGCCACGACGATCTCTACCGCGAACATGCCGAGGTTGAGCCCGGCCACGACGGCGACGGTGCGGCGCAGACCGACAGGCTCGGCGACCGCGACCTGCTGAGATGGCGAGTAGGGCGCGTCCATGGTCTTTCTCGAAGGGCACCATAGCCGTCAAGGCCGAGGAGAACATCGGAAATGCGGTTGCCAGGTTTGGCTCCCGGGCTTCTATAGCGATGTTCTCACGAGGCTTCCATGAACCCGATCGTCCTTATCCTCATCATCGTCCTGGTGCTCTTCGCGTTCGGCGGACTGCCGTCGCTCGGGCTCGTGCACTTCGGCTATTTCCCGTCGGGCATCCTCGGGCTCGTCGTGCTGATCCTCATCATCATGCTGCTGACCGGCCGCCTCTGATCCTGAAGGACGCGGCGCTATTCCTGGCGCTGCGTCGTCTTGGGCATCTCGGCCTTCTTGGCGTCGTCGCCGACGGCGTCGGCGCGATCGTGCGGCGCCTGGTCCATGCCGGGGCTCGCGCCGCCTGCCGGCTCGTCCTCGTGGAACGGCTTGGCCGTCTTGCTGCCCTCGGTGTCGTTGACGGTCTTCGGATCGCTCATCGTCGCTCCCACTTCTGCTCCCGGCCAACCCTCAGCGGCCGGCCCAGTTCGCTGCGGCCAAGTGCGCCTGCTGGGCGGCACTCAGCAGCTCGGCCTCGGACACGTCCTGCCCCGCGGCGAGGCGGTCGAGCAGCGTCTTCAGATCGGCCGCCGAGCCGTCGTCGAAGCCGATCGTGGCGCAGGCGGCATAGACCTCCTTGGCGTAATCCAGGCTCTGCGACACGGCTTCTCACCTCACCTCGGACCAGCCTTCACCTCGAACCGGGCTTGACCTCGAACCAAGTCGCCAGCCCGCCGTCCTGGCGGCGCAGGTCGCCGGACGCCAGCGCCCAGCGGCCGGGATTGTCCGCGACGAAGGCGACATGCTTGCCCTTGCCCGGCGCCAGCAGGACGCTGTCGCGCCAGTAGGGGTCCCAGCCGTCGTCGAGGTCGTGCAGCAGGCGCCAGCAATGGCCGTGGACGTGCATGGCTTGGGCCACGTCGCTCCTGTTGCGGAAGGTCAGCACCACCGGCGTGCCCCACGCCACGGAGAACAGCGGCTTGCCGGGCATGCCGACGACGCCGTTCACGCTCCAGCCGGCGCCCGCTGCAGCAAGAGTCACATCGTGACGCGAGGCCCTCTCCAGAGCGATGCGCTGCGGCAGCAGCGGGTTCGGCGGCAGGCGGGCGATCGGCGGCTTCGCCGGTAGCGGCGGGCCGGCGGTGGCGACCGCCAGCAGCGTCGTCTCCGCGCCCGTCCCGCCGCCGTGCAGCACCAGCCCGACCTTGGCGCCGACCGCGACCGGCAGGTCGAGCATCAGCTCGAAGGTCGCACCCGGCACGAGTGGCACCGTGCCGCCCGCCGGCTGGAACAGCTCGCTCGGCTGACCGTCGATGGCGACCACGCTGGGCGTCGCCCCGACGATCGCGACGATGCAGACCCGCGCGATGCAGGCGTTGACCAGCCGCAACCTGACCCGCGCGCCGGGCCGCGCCACCCGGTCCGGCGCCGTCGCCGCGCCGTTCACCGTGACCGCGGCGGCCGGGTCGGGCGAGGCGTCGGCGAGCACCAGCAGGATGTCCTCGTCGACGGCGGGCGGCGCGGTCTCGTCGACGATCAGCACGCCGTGGAGGCCGCGCGCCGTCTGCTCCGCCGCCTCCGGCGCGGCATGAGGGTGGTACCAGAAGGTGCCGGCGTCGGGCGGCGTGAAGCGATAATCGAAGCTGCCGCCGGGCGGCACCGCCGCCTGCGTCAGCCCGGCGACGCCATCCATCGCATCGACGATCCGCACACCATGCCAGGTGATCGTGGTCGGACGGGCCAGCCCATTCCTGAGGGTCGCCGCCACCGTTCCACCGTGGCGGATCCGGATCAATGGACCGGGCACCCTGCCGCCGTAGGCCAGCCTTCCGGCCTCGGTCGGCTTGGCCTCCAACAGCATCGGCGCCGGCGCCGCCTTGGCGAGCACGGCGCGGCCGACAGCCGAGGCCGCACCGAGGCCGGCCGCCGCGCCCCTCACCATCGCGCGCCGATCGAGCCCCATGTCGCGTCGCCTCCGTCGAGCTTGATCGCCTCACCCGAAAAGTCTAGGTAAGATGACCGTTAAGCCGGTGCGCGTCTGCCCGGTATCGCCTTCGAAGCTCGCGGACGAGGTGTCGCGAGCCGTGACATTCGACCTGCCAAAGTCAGGGAACGGCGACAAAACAGCGGGTCGATGTCGCGGTACGCTGACATGGAAGCCTGCCATCGACGCGTTCGCTGACACGGCACGAGACGAGATGGCCTCACGGTGACATGGTTGAAATGTCATGACCGAACGACGCCAGTTCAAGCTAACGCCGAATCGTCCGCGGTGGGCGAACGCCGGAAAGCCTAGAGCTTGGCCTTGAGGTCGCGGGCCACCGCGAAGCCGACGCGTTTGGTGGCCTTGATCTTGATGGGTTCGCCGTTGGCGGGGTTGCGGCCTTTGCGGGCCGCGCGCTTCTTGACCTGGAACACGCCGAGGCCGGCGATGCGGACCTTGTTGCCCTTGCGCAGGTTCTTGCCGATCAACGTGACCGCCTCGGCGAGATAGATCTTGGCGTGCGACTTCGGCATGTCGAAGGTCGAGGCGAGATGATCGCCGATATCCGTCAAGGTCAGCAGGACCGGCGCTTTCGCGGCCTTCGGTGCCGCCGCGACGGCCGCCTTCTTCGGCGCCGCCTTGGGCGCGGGCTCCTCGGTCTCGGTGCTGATGGCGCGGGTCGCCGTTGCCTTCTTCGCCATGCGAATCACTCTCGTCTGGAGGGCCTCGCCGCATGTTGCGTCTCGCTGCCGACGTGGCAACTCCTTGAGCGTGCTCGTCAACATCCATCCCGAGGTGCGGAGCCTCGTTCCGGCGCCGTCTCACCGTACAGTATAACATCAAATATATGAAATGAACTCAATCCAAAAAAAGCTTCGACTGGTAACGGACGCGCCCGAAGGGTAAGACCCGCGCGCCGCATCGGCCATGATCCGGTCTAGGCACGATGGACGGCGGCGCACTTCCGACGACGATCGCGCCCCGGAAACACTCTCGAGAAAGGTCCACCATGGCGACTCCCTCGCTCCACCCGATGATCGACAACGGTCTCCAGAAAGGGACCGGCAGCATCGCCGGCGGCAAGCTGCATTGCCACTGCGCCTCCGACAAGGTCGAGGTGACGATCACCGGCGACGTCGCCCACAACCACGCTTGCGGCTGCTCCAAGTGCTGGAAGCCCGAAGGCGCCGCCTTCTCCGTCGTCGCCGTCGTGCCGACCGATCATCTCAAGGTCACCGCGCACGAGGAGAAGCTGCACATCGTCGATCCGTCCGCGACGATCCAGCGTCATGCCTGCAAGCAGTGCGGCGTCCACATGTTCGGCCGCATCGTCGCCGATCATCCCTTCAAGGGCCTCGACTTCGTCCATGTCGAACTGTCGAACGACAAGGGCTGGCAGGAGCCGCAGTTCGCCGCCTTCGTGTCCTCGATCATCGAACAGGGCCACGATCCCAAGGACATGGGCGCGGTCCGTTCGAAGCTGAAGTCGATCGGCCTCGAGCCCTACGACGTGCTGTCGCCGCCGCTGATGGACGCCATCGCGACCTTCATGGGCAAGAAATCGGGCGCGCTCGCCGCCTGAGCGGACCGCAACCTTCGGGTGCAGTGGATGGGCGGCTTCGGCCGCCCATCTTCGTTTCGGCATTGCCCCGGAGACATGCCGCGCTTCTCGCGACATCGATCGTGGGTCGACCGTCAGCCTTTCTGGTCGAGGATGCGCACGACGACGCGCGTTCGCGGATCGACCACGACGATCTTATGATCGACCGACACGAAGAAGGCGTAGCGCTCGAGCGAAGGCTGCCCCTCGAACCGGCGCAGGGGAACCGCGTCGGGCAGGACCGAGCCCGGCCGCAACGTCATGTGCTCCTCGATGATCGGCGGCGGCTCGGGAACCGCGCGCACGTAGCGCTCGACGAGCACCGTATCGCCCGGCGAGATCTCGATGATCTCGTCGGCTCGCGCGACGCCTACGGCCATGGCGAGCGCGAAACCGAGCGTCAGGCTTCTGTTCATGAGCCGCATCCTTTTCTTCCATTCCTGCGAGCACGGTCCCGCGGCGTCCGACCGACACGCGCACCGGGCCTTCCCGTTGCCGACGTCTCGCGCTCAGGAGGCCGTGAGGCTTCCGGTGATCTTGTCGAGCATGCCGACCAGGCGGCTCTTCGATGCGCCGATGACCTTGTCGAGATCGGCCTCGTGTTCGAGCGCACGGGCATGCAACCGATCCAGCACGCGCTCGCCCTTCTTGGTCAGGTTGAGCGTCACGCTACGGCGATCGTTGGGCGAGGGCTTGCGACTGATCAAACCGTTTTTCTGCAGATCCTTGATGAGCGGGCTCACCGTCGATTTGTCGCGCGCGATCGCGCGACCCAGCGCGCTCTGCGAAATGCCGGGATTGAGGTGGATGATCGCCAAAGCCGGAAAACGGCCGGGCTTGACCAGATCCTTGTCCTTGAAGCGGGCGAAGGCGCGATACGACGCATCCTGCGCGAGGCGGAGATGGAAGCCGACGAAGCCCGAGAGGAAGCCGAGATTGATCGGCGCGCACGCGACACCCTGGGTCGGCTTGCCGGCTGCCTTGGTCGGTTTCGAAGCGGAGGTCGGTTTCGGAGCGGCCGTGGCGCTCCGCTTGAGCGCGGACGCCGACGATGGCGCCGCCTTGGCGGACGCGCGAGGTTTTCCGACGGCTGCTGCACCGCGCTCGGCCCGGCTTCCGGTGGTGCCTTTCGCGACGGCTTTCTTCGCGGCTGGCTTGGGCGCCGGCTTGGGTTTGGCGGTCGCGGATTTCGCTGTTCCGGCCACCGTCGCTGCGGACTTCTGCGCGACGGACTTCGGTGTGACGGGCTTCGGTGTGACGGGCTTCTCGGCGCCGGCCGGCTTGACGACAGGGCTCTTGGCGGAAACGCTTTTGGCCGGCGCGGCTTCGGCCGGCGGTTTTGGAGCGGCAGGCGATCGGGCGGCTTTGACCATTTGGGACCCTCGGCTCCTTCGATCCCCTTCGCTTGACCTCGCATCGCGAAAGGGTATGTTCCACCCGCACGTCGGGCCGTCGCGCCCGGCGCGATCACGAAAAGTTTGAGATCAAACTTCGTTGCGCCGGTACCTCGACAAGGGCTGGTTGAAACCATCGCTGCTGTCAACACTTTTTTCTCGATTCGGCGCTGCGGCTTGTGCAGAAACCGCCATCCAAGCGCCGAGGTCGGTTTGTCTCTTAGCCGTTCGACTGAAATTCCGCGCGATCGGCGCCGGGTCCTCGTTGCGAGCCTCGTCGGCACGGCGGTCGAATTCTACGACTTCTACGTCTATGCCACCGCCGCGTCGCTGGTCTTCGGATCCTTGTTCTTCCCCACCTCGTCGGCCCGTCTCCTCGCCGCCTACGGCAGCTTCGGTCTCGGCTTCGTCGCCCGGCCGCTTGGCGCGGCCGTCTTCGGGCATTGGGGCGATCGCATCGGACGCAAGTCGACCCTGGTCGCCTCGCTACTGCTGATGGGCGCGTCGACGACGCTCGTCGGTTTGCTGCCGACTTATGCCGACATCGCGTGGCTCGCGCCGCTGCTGCTCTGCGTCCTGCGCTTTGGTCAGGGCTTCGGATTGGGCGGCGAGTGGGGCGGGGCGGCGCTGCTCGCGGTCGAAAACGCACCGCCGGGTTTTCGCGCGCGCTACGGAATGGTGCCGCAGCTCGGCGCGCCGGTTGGCTTCATCGCCGCCAACGGATTGTTCCTCGTGCTCGGCGCGACTCTGACGCCAGCGCAGTTCGCGGCGTGGGGCTGGCGATTGCCGTTTCTCGCCAGCGCGATCTTGGTCGGGCTCGGTCTATGGGTCCGCCTCAAACTCTCCGAGACGCCGGCCTTCGCCGCGGCGGTGGCACGCCGCGAGACCGTCGCCGTGCCGATCCTCGACGTGCTCCGCGACCATCTGCGCGAAACCATCGCCGGTACCTTCGCCGTCGTCGTGTGCTTCGCGCTGTTCTATCTCTCGACAGCCTTCGCGTTGGGCTACACCACGGGCACGCTCGGCTACGATCGGCGCGCCATGCTCGCCGTGCTGCTCGTCGCGATCCTGTTCCTGGCCGCCGGCATCGTGCTTGCCGGCGTCTGGTCGGATCGCAGCGCGCCGCGTCGCGTGCTCGTCGCCGGTGCGGCGGCGACGCTGGTCGTCGCGCTGCTGCTCGCGCCGATGCTCGGATCCGGGTCGCTGCCCGCGATCGCGATCTGGCTCTCTCTGGCGCTGTTCACCATGGGCTTCGTCTACGGGCCGCTCGGCGCTTGGCTGCCGGGCCTCTATCCCGCGCCGGTGCGCTACACCGGCGCCTCGCTCTCGTTCAACGTCGGGGGCATCCTCGGCGGCGGCATCGCGCCAATCCTGGCGCAGGCCTTGGCCGATCGCGGCGGGTTGCGCTTCGTCGGCCTCTATCTCGGCGGCGCCGCGCTCGTCAGCCTGATCGCCTTCGCCGCGGCACCGAAGCCCGTCGCGGGCGATCAGACCGCCGCATAGACGAAGCCGGCCTTCTGGAGCTCCGGCAGCGTACCGACGATGCCCGGCGTCAGCACCACGCCGGGAACCAGGTGATTGGTGAGTTCGGCGGCGAGCCGCCCCACGTCGCGTTTGTCGGGGTTCGAGCCCTGCTTGATCAGCAGCTCCGCGTGGGCCCAGATTGCGTTGTGGCAGGCCAGGAACACGACGCCGCGGCGCTGCAGCGTCGGGATCGAATCGTCGGTGGCGGAGAAGGTGCCTTCGGGATTCTCGAAATCGCCGGGGTCGCGCGCCGTTTTCTCGATGATGAGCGTGTTCGAGGCCAGCTTGCCCTTGAGCAGCTTGGCGATGTCGTACTTGTCCCACATCGCCTGGTCGTAGAGCCCGATGCCGGCGGAACCGTGCGTCGCCGAGACCACCAGGAAGTCCGGGTGTCGGAATCCCCAGATCTGCGTGTTCAGCGCGTTGCGCATCACGGTGAGCCAATAGCCGCCGATCTCGGTGTTGTTCCACACCTGTCGCGGCTCGGCGCGGCTCGCGAGGACGAGGGCCAACGCTTCCGCGTCCCACTGATCCGGCTTCGTCAGGATCATCGGCACGGTGTCGAAATCGCGGCGGCGCGGCGCGACCGCGAGCTTGGCGGAAAGGCCACGCAGCGTGTCCGAGCCGGGCTCGAGCAGGTCGGGCGCCGGGCCGATCGCAAGACTTGCCGCCGCGGCGCGTCCGGCCAGGCCGGCACCGGCCAATGCCAATCCCATGGTCTGAAGAAGCCTGCGCCGCGCCTGCCAGCTGGTCATGATGTCGATCCTCCTGGGCTAGTTCGAGGCGCCGAGCGGCCGACCGTCAAGACCGCCAACGGTCAGGGTCTTCGCATCATCAGCGTCGCCCAATTCTCGAGATCGCGGCGCCGCGTGAGGACGAAGCCTTGGGCGCGATAGGCCGAGACGACGCCTGGGACGTCGGCCGCGAGCAGGCCGGACAGGATGATCTCGCCGCCCGCCGCCACCAGCGGGCGTAGGGCCGGCGCCAGCGCCTTGAGCGGCCGCGCCAGGATGTTGGCGAAGACGAGATCGTAGGGACCGCCGGCTCGCAGTTTGGGCTGCGCCGTGCCCTTCGCCAGCACGGGTCGGACCAGGGCGGCGGCCCGGTTGATACGGGCGTTCGCTGCGGCCGTCGTCACCGCGATGGGATCGATGTCGCCGGCCGCGACACGGGACTTCCAACGCAGCGCGGCGGCGATGGCGAGAACGCCGGTGCCGGTGCCGATATCGAGGATGCGGCGCGGCTTGCGCCGCCGCTGCACGACGTTGAGCGCGGCAAGGCAACCTCGCGTCGTGCCGTGATGACCGGTGCCGAAGGCGAGCGCCGCCTCGATCTCGATGCCGATATCGCCGATCCCGACCCGCGAGCGGCCGTGCGAGCCGTGGATCACGAAGCGCCCCTCGCGTACGGCCTCAAGCCCGGCGAGCGAGGCCGCCACCCAGTCGCGCTGCTCGACCCGCGAGAAGGCCGCGGCGGCGGCGAGGTCGTCGTCGCAGGCCGTCGCCACCAGCCGGCGCACCTCGATCTCGTCCGGCTCGTGGCCGAAATAGATCTCGACGAGCCAGGGCTCGCCGTCGTTCCAAGTGCGGGTGGAGATCGTCTCCTCGAACGCCGCCGCGGCCGTGTCCGCCGGATCGAAGAACTCGGTCACGATGTCGACGATGCGACGGGCTTCGGCCTCGCGGCACCGAAGCCGCATCACGTGGGCGGCATTGTTGGGCGGCAAGCCTTCGAGCATGGCGGCCGGCTAGCACGTCCGGCCGGCGGCCGGCAAACCTCACGCCTTGTGCGAGACCTGCGGTGCGGAATGCTTGTCGTCGAGCGACGCCTTGACCACGCAATAGCCGGTCGCGCCGCGGTAGGCGAGGTAGGAGCCGCTCGCCAGGGCCAGCATGCTGAGGAACACGTTGGGCCGCGGCTGCGCCGCCAGCGAGGTCAGGCCCAGACCGACGACGATCGAGAGCAGCCGCTCCCCCGACGACAGATGCGGATCGGTGTTGGCATATTGCGACAGGTCGAAAGCCATGGCGGCCCTCCTTGGGTGAAAGGCGGCTCGGGCCGCGTACAGCGCAATGTCCGCCCCGCTCGCGGGGTTCCGACGTCGCCGGGTCGGCCCCGCGCCGATTTACAGGGTGCGTCGCTTCCGGCGTTCGCCTATGCTCGCGCGTCGGGTCGGCGGGTGCCGCTCCGGGGAGAGCCGATGCTCAAGACGGTGACGTTGCCAATCGAAGGGGCCGTGGGGGAACAGGAGTTCCGCGGCGCGCTTCGTCTCTTCGCCAGCGGCGTCACGGTGATCACCACGCCCGACGGGGCCGGCGGCGTCCACGCCATGACCGCGACCGCCTTCTCGTCCCTGTCGCTGGATCCGCCACTTGTGCTCGTGGCCTTGGCCCGCGAATCGCGCTGCCACCGGCTGATCGCGGAAGGGCGACGATTCGGCGTCAGCATCCTCTACGATCGCCAGGTCGACGTGGCGCGTCACTTCGGCAAGCAGGGTCAGGCGGACCGTCCGCCGGCCTTCGCGACGCTCGACGGCGTGCCGGTGATCGAGGGCGCGATGGCGACGCTGGCCTGCGCGCTCGAGGAGCCGTTCGAGGGCGGCGACCATTCCATCTTCGTCGGGCGCGTCATGGCCGCCGAGTCGCGGCCCGGCTTGCCCCTGCTTCACTTCGACGGGCGATATCGCACGCTGCAAGAGATAGATTAGCCCCGAGCGGTGAAGACCGCCGCCTCGCCAAGAATGGACCTCCGCTTGCCGCTGCCCGCCAGGCCGACCGACTACGCCGAATGCGACAAGGAGCCGGTCCACATCCCCGGCGCGATCCAGCCGTTCGGGGTTCTGGTCGCCTTCAGCCTACCGACCTGGGAGGTCGCGCATGTCTCGGCCAACGCGCCGGCGCTGTTCGGCGCCGCCTCGGCCGAGGCGATGCTCGGCGGCACGATGGAGACCGTGCTGCCGCCCGCGATCATCCACGACCTGCGCAACACCTTCCAGGCCGCGATGGTCTCGGGTTTCGCCGAGCGTCTCGCCGGCCAGCCGGTCGGCGTCGGAGGCGCGCCGCACGACATCCTCATCCATCCCTCCGGCCAGATCGCGGTGGCGGAGTTCATCCCGGTCGCCGGCGCGGACACGATCCGCACCGATCCCGCGACTCTGGTGAAGACCATCATCGAGCGGCTGCGGCGCACCACCTCGTTCAAGGCCTTTCTCGTGTCGGCGGCCCGGCAGATCCGCGCCGTGACCGGCTACGATCGGGTGATGATCTACAAGTTTCTGGAGGACGACAGCGGCGAGGTGGTCGCCGAGGCGCTGCGCGCGGGTCTGCCGCCGTTCCTCGGCCTGCACTATCCCGCGAGCGACATCCCGGCGCAGGCGCGCGCGCTGTTCCTGCGGCAATGGCTGCGGACGATCCCCGAGGTCGATGGCGTGCCGGTCCCGGTCGTGCCGACGTTGACGGCCAAGGGCACGCCGCTCGACCTCAGCCTGTCGACGTTGCGCGCCGCCTCGCCGATCCACCTGCAGTACCTGCGCAACATGGGCAGCGCGGCGACGCTCACCGTCTCGATCCTCGACGGCGAACGTCTCTGGGGCATGATCGCCTGCCATCACGACACCCCGCGGCGCATCTCGTCGCCGATGGCGGCGGCGGTCGAGCTCTTCGCCCAGGTCTTCTCCGGCCTCGTCGAAGCCAAGATGCAGAAGGACGAGCTGACCTATTTCGCGCAGGCGCGCGACGTGCTCGACTCGATGGTCGCCGGGATGGAGCCGGAAGAGACCATCTTCCAGAACCTGCGCGCCTTTGCCGAGCCCTTGAAGGCGATGATCCCGTGCGACGGGATCGGCGTCTGGTCGGACGGGCGCTTCGAGGGCGACGGGGTCATTCCGCCGATGGACGCGGTGGAGGAGCTGATCCGCTTCCTCGACGCCAAGCGGGTCGATCGCTGCTTCTCCACGGACAAGCTCGCCAAGGCGCTGCCGGACGCGATGCGCTACGTCGACAAGGTGAGCGGTATCATCGCCGTGCCGTTCTCGCGCGAGCCGAGGGACTACGTGCTGCTGTTTCGCCGCGAGGTGGTGCAGACCGTGACCTGGGGCGGCGATCCGCGCAAGGCCGTCAAGCACGATGGGGGCGGTCTCAGCCCGCGCGAGAGTTTCGCGGCCTGGAAGGAGCAGGTCGAGGGCCGCTCGCTGCCTTGGCGCCGCGGCGAACTCGAGATGGCGGAAACCCTGCGCATTGCGCTGCTCGACGTGATCCTTCGTCGTGCCAACATGGTCGATCGCGAGCGGCGCGCGGCGCAAGAGACCCAGCTGCTGCTGGTGGCCGAGCTGAACCATCGCGTGAAAAACGTGCTGGCGGTGATCCGCTCGCTGGTGCGCCAGAGCCAGCAGGTCGCGACCTCGTTCGATGGGTTCGCCTCGGATCTGCAATCGCGTATCCACGCCCTGGCCAAGGCGCACGACCTTTTGACCCAGGCGCACTGGAAGCAGGCGCCGCTGCGCGGTCTCGTCGAGGTCGAGGCCGAGGCCTGGACCGAGCCGGGCGATCCGCGCCTGACGCTGGATGGTCCGCCGATCATGGTCGAGGCGCGCGCCTACCAGACGCTGGCGCTCGTGCTGCACGAGCTGATGACGAACGCCGCCAAATACGGCGCGCTGAGCGTCAAGGAGGGGCGGCTGACCATCGCCTGGTCCCTGGAGAAGACCGGCGACCTCGTCCTCACCTGGACCGAGCGCGGCGGGCCGCCGATGACGCCTCCGACGCGCCGCGGCTTCGGCACGATCGTGATCGAGCAGTCTATCCCTTTCGAGCTGCAGGGCGAGGCGTCGATCGCCTACCCGCCGGCAGGCATCGATGCCCGTTTCAAGATCCCCTTCGACTTCGTGCAGCGGGCCGAGGCGGACGTGGTGCGCAAGCCTTCGGCGCCGGTGCGCCGCGCCGACCTCAGCGGCAAGAGCCTCCTGCTCGTCGAGGATTCGATGATGATCGCGCTCGACGCCCAGGCGATGCTGCAGAACTGCGGCGCCGAAGTCGAGCTGGTCGCCACCACCAGCGACGCCCGGCGCGCGATCGAGCTCAACAGCTTCGATGCCGCGATCCTCGATGTGAACCTCTATACCGAAACGAGCTACCGCATCGCCGAGGATCTGCAGGACCGCGCCATCCCCTTCGTCTTCGCCACCGGCTACGGCGAGCAGGTCGTGGTGCCCGAGCGCTTCAAGAGCGTGCACGTCATCTCGAAGCCCTACGCCGAGGATGCGTTGCGGGCGGCGCTGGCGGCTTAGCGTCGGGCACAACGACCGTGTAGGACCTCTCTCTGATCGGACAGCGTCGCCCCAGCTCCGTTTTCGACCGGCAACGCGCGCATGCCGAGCCCGAAGTGCATCTGGGCGCGAGCCATCTTTTCCGCTCGCGAGAGACGGTGGCCCGACGAAGTCGGACCGGAGGAGGGCGCCGGGGGTAAGCGCGACCCGCCGGCCGCTCTATTCCTGTATCCGCCCCGTCCGACCTTCGCGCGTCGGATCGGACGTAATCCCTAGCCGCCTCCGGCAAGCTGCGTGTCGCTGATCGCGACCGAGCCGCGGCCCGACTGCCGTTGGTGCGCCCACACCGCGAGACACAGGATCGCGACGGGGATGCCGATCGTCGAGGTGGAGGCGAAGAAGGTGGCGAAGCCCCATCGTGCCACCGCGAACCCCGACAGGCCGCCGATGATCTTGCCGGGCAGGGCGTAGAGCGAGGACAGCAGCGCGTACTGGCTCGCCGCCATCGCCGGCGAGACCAGCGAGGACATGTAGGCGATGAGCGCGGTGCCCGCGAAGGAGCCGGCGAAGCTCTCGACGCTGACCGACAGTGCGAGCAGCTCGATGTGGTGCCCCTTCGCCGCGAGGAGCGCCAGGCAAAGGTGCGAGGCCGAGGCGGCGATGCCGCCGATCAGCAGGCTCGGCATCAGCCCGAGCCGGGCGATGGCGATGCCGCCGGCGAAGGCGCCGCCGATGCCGATCCAGATACCCCAGACCTTGGTGACGGTGGCGATCTCGGCCTTCTGGAAGCCGAGCGTGATGTAGAGCGGGTTGGCCATGACGCCGGTAAGGAAGTCGGGCAACCGGTAGAGCGCGACCAGCAGCAGGATCGCGGCGAGCCACCAGCCCAGGCGGCGCCCCAAATCGGCCAGCGGATCGACGAAGCTGCGACCGAAGCCGAAGCCCCGACGGTCCATGGACCTGTCTCGATCCGGCAGGCGCGGTGACAGGATCCCGGCGACGACGCCGACGAGCATCAGCGCCGCCATGCAGGCGTAGGCCTGACGCCAGCCGGAGAACTGCGCGATGTAGAACGCCCCGGCGCCGGCCGAGAGCAGGGCGAGTCGGTATCCGAGCTGGTAGGTCGCCGCCATGATGCCCTGGCGCTCGATCGGCGCCGCGTCGATGCGCCAGCCATCGACGACAATGTCCTGCGTCGCGCCGAAGAAGGCGGTGAAGGCGGAACAGGCGATGATGAAACCGAGCGATTGCGCGGGATCGCCGAGGGCGAGGCCGAACAGGCCGAGGATGACGCCGCATTGCGCCGTCAGCAGCCAGGCCCGCCGGCGGCCGAGGAGGGCGGCGAGCACCGGAATGTCGATCCTATCGATCAGCGGCGACCACAGGAACTTGAGCGAGTAGCAGAGCGCCACCCAGGAGATCAGCCCGATCGACTCGATCGGGATCTTGGCCTCGGTCAACCGTGCGGACTGCGTGGAAAAGACTAGCAGAAAAGGCAGACCCGTGCCGTAGGCGAGGCCCAGCATCAGCGCGAGCGTCCGGTCGGTCGCGATCTCGCGGAGGCTTGGGCGATGCGCGCTCGTGCTCATGACCGCGCCAGCATCGCACGATGTGGTTAATCAAAAAAAGGCGCCGCGCGACGCCATGACTTCACCACAGCGCGCGCCCAAGTCGCCGCCGCGGCGCCGGGGCCGCGCGGAGGAATGCATGTCACGCAGCCTGAAGACGCTCGCCGTCGTGGTGCTCGTCGTGATCCTGGTCGTCGGCGGCCTCGTCGCATGGCGGATCATGGCTCGCGGCGCACGGAGCACGGCCGACGGGTTCGCGCTGCTGACGCCGGTGCCGGGCGCGACGGGCTTCGAGCCGAAGCGGCGCCCGAGCGGCCCCGTGCTGCGCAACCAGGCCGCGGGATCGCTGGCCGTCGATTTCGGCTACGAGGTCGGCGACGTCGCCTACGGCTATTCGCTGACGCTGGCCTTCCCGCCCGGGGCGGAGCAGGGCCGGGCGACGGTGACGGTGCATCACGACGGCCACACCGCCTCGACCGACAGCGAGGCGACGCGTCGCTTCGATGCGCCGCGACAGGCCTATGCCGTGGCGCTCTCCGACAAGTTCATGATCTCGCCGCCCGTGCCGGCGCTCTGCATCAAGCTCACGACCGGGCCCGATCTCGCCCGCTACGACCTCGCCGACGGCACGATCTGCGTGGCGCAGCGCGGCACCGACGGCAGTTGCCATCCCGAGACGCTGGCCTGCGGCCTGGTGCGCTAGCGCCCGGCGCGCCGGCGACGGGATCTAGCACAGGGGCGACAAGGCCAGCGGCAAGGCGATGGTCGAGGTGGCTTCGACGATCTGCTCGGGCCCATTCTTCGGCGGCCACAGGCCGGCCCCGTAGGCACGGGCGCGCAGAGCGAGACGCTCCTCCACGCTGGCAAACCCCCAGATGTGCGTGATGCGCGGCGCGCCGTCGAGCGCATACATGTTCAGGACGAGGTGGGCGGTATATTCGCGCGCGGGTTCCAAGGCGGCTTCCCATCCAACGAGGGTGGGTGCGAGGCCATTCGGCTTGAGCCTGTAGTTGCGAAATTCGTAGACGCCGCCACGGTTCCCAATCCGGATCGGCGGCAAAAAGGGGAGTGGCGCGTAGCTGTCCATCTCCAAGGCCGTGACGAGGTCTCCGGCATGGAAAGGATTTGCGCTCAGCAGGGCGCGGCGACGCTCCGCCGTCATGTCCTCGTGTGCTTCGAACCCGCGCAGGATGAGCAGACGGCCGAGGGTGCCGATCTCCGTCCGCCAACAGCCGAACAAGCGACCTTTCGCGTCGCCGTCCGCCACCCAGGCGAGAGCCTTGTCACCGGCCTGCCCCAACGCCATCAGCGGGCAGGAGAGCGTGGTAAGTTCGTAGAGCAGGGAACCTCCTGTCGGGCCGTTCGAGCGAGCGACCGCTTGTGGTTCGTCGGCGCGGGACACGGCGAAGTTGGGGAAAGCCACCATCGGCCTTCCCCGGGAGAGATCAGCCCTTGATCTTGGTTTCCGCCAGCTCCGACATGCACGTGTCGTAGGCGGTGAACTCGACCCGGTCCGACACCGCGAACAGCGTGTAGGGCGAGTACAGGAACAGCGCCTTGGCGTGGTCGTGGCAGTAGCGCTCGACCTCCTTGACGACGTTCTCCTGGTCCGGCTGCTTCACCGTGGCGAGAAGCTTGTCGTAGAGCGCGTCGAACGCCGGATCCTCCGGCGCGTGGCGCAGGATGCCGCTCTTGCCGAAGAACTCGCGGTGCACGACGCCGACGGGATACTGGGGCGACCAGTCGAAGTACCATTCGAGCTTGAGGTCCCAGCCGTCCGGCGGTTCGTCGCGGGTCACCACGACCTTGCCGCGGAGCCCGACCTTGTCGAGGTCCTTGCAGATCTCCTTGGCCGGATTCTCGTAGGTCGGCGAGGTGACGATCACCACTTCCTGGCCTTTCAGGCCGGCGGCCTCGATTGACTTGGCGGCGGCGCCGACGTTCTGCTCGAACGGCGTCAGCCCGGCGTCGCAGCCGTAGCGGCCGGTCTGGATGAACACCGGCATGAGCTCGCCGTAGCCGTAGGCTCCGTCCTGGAGGATGCGGGCGCGGTCGATGGCGATGTTGAGCGCCTTGCGGAGTTCAGGCTTCACCCACGGCGACTTCGGCTTGTTCTCGTTGAACACGCCGACCAGCACGCTCTTCGAGCGCTTGCTCTGGATGCGGGCCTTGCCGGACGTGAACACGTGCGCCGCATCGGGGACGATGTCGAACACCACGTCGACGCGCCCGTCGCCGGACGCCACGGCCTGGATCGCCTCGCTCTTGCCGATCTTGTTGTCGTAGACGATGCGGACCTGCGGCTTACGCTGCAAATTCCAGTAGGTCTCGTTGGGCTCGAGCACGACCTCGTCGGTGCGCTCGGTGATGCGCGAATAACCCTCGGTAAGCACGAACGGACCGGTCCCCCACGGACCAGGAGCGTCGATGACTCACCAATGGCCTTCGGCCGATCCGGTGGCGGGATCGCGGAAGCCCCACTCGTTCCAGAAGCGCGTCGAGGGCAGGTGCATGCCGCGCAGCTTCATCAGCGCCGCGGAGTCCTTCTGCGGGAAGGTCATGCGGATCCGGTTGCCGTCGACGACGTCGCAGGTGACGTCCTTGGCGAAGTTCAGGAACGCGCCGGGCGGATGCGGGGCGTCCCATTCCTGCACCTTGTCGAAGCCGAGCTTGAACATGTGCGCGTCGTATTTTTCGCCGTCCTGATAGACGGCGTCACGCATGCCCATCTCGAGCGTGTGATCGTCCACCCAGGTGAAGTCGGTGGCGAGCGAGGGCTGGCCCTGGCCGGCGTGATCGACGCAATTGGGTTCCTCCATCGTGTTCCAGGTGATGCTCAGCCAGTTGACCGGCGACGGGTCGACGACCCTCACCGTGTTGTGCGTGCTCCAGCGGCTGCTGCCGGAGCCCCCTTCGGATCGTGTCATGATGCCTTCCTTGCCCGCGGTCGGCCCGCGATGATCGGCACCTAGGCCGGCGGGTCGAGAGAGCAACCGCCGCCGGCTTAACTAAACCCGAATTAATCGATCGTGCGCGAGCGGTCGTGGCTTGAACGAAGCCGGACTCCATGCGTTTTGGGACCAGCCTTCTCTGCTCCAGAGCAGCGCTCTTTCAAGGACGACTTTCCATGCTCAAGGGTCTTCTCGTGTCCGCCGCGCTCGTCGCTGGCGGCAATCTCGCCGTTTCCGCGCAGGCCGAGACGCTGCAGACGGGTCGCAGCACCTACGTTCATCACCATTACCACGCGGCCCACCACTACCACATGATGTACGGCCACCATCACCACAACGGCGTGTCGTACGGCGTCGGCAGCCGCGATCCCCGCACCACCGCGACCGGCGGCAACGCCGGCGGCTACTCCACCCGCAACTGAGGCTTCGAGGCGCCTCGGCGCCCGGGTCTCCGATGGTTGAGAGCGAGAGGGTCCGCGAAAGCGGGCCTTTTTCTTTTCCGCCGCGCCAAGACTGCCGCGCCAAGACTGCCGCGCTTGGGAGGCGGCGAGGGGGCGGCGGGGGTGTCCAGCGACCTGCTTCCCTTCGCGCGCGCGCCCGCCTAGAACACGCGCCTCATCGCAGGCTTGAGGGCAAAGAACGGGCATGGCCGGGCATAGTCAGTTCAAGAACATCATGCACAAGAAGGGCAAGCAGGATGCGATTCGCTCCAAGCTCTTCTCCAAGCTGGCCCGCGAGATCACCGTCGCCGCCAAGATGGGCCTGCCCGATCCGGCGATGAACGCGCGCCTGCGC
>CAXTVT010000035.1:0-35702 GCA_964247745.1 uncultured Beijerinckiaceae bacterium | reverse complement strand
TGAGCCGGGCGCTGCTGCTCTCGGACGACGTGTCGATGCACAACAAGCCCGAGCTTGAGATCTTCGCCGATGACGTCGTCTGCGGCCACGGCGCGACCGTCGGCAGCCTCGACGAGGATCAACTGTTCTACCTGCGCGCCCGCGGCATTCCCAACAAGGAGGCCGAGGCGCTGCTACTGGAAGCCTTCGCCGGCGAGATGGCCGACGATGTCGGCGACGAGCGGCTCACGGCCCAGTTCCGCGCCGAAATCGCGCATTGGCTCGCAGGGCGGTCTCAATCATCTAAGTGACGCTGCGGCGTGCCCTTCTCTCGCAATGAGAAGATGGTCCGACGAAATAGGCCGGGAATGGAGCGTTCCCTTTTCCCGTTCGGGTGCCTGCCACGGCACGAACCCTGATCCGCCCCGCCGCGCGGGGCCACCGTCTTCCGCCAGCGGGAGAAGGAACATCCCGAGGTCCCATGACCCACGACGCCCTTTCCGCTCCCCTCGACGTCGCCGCGATCCGCGCCGACTTTCCGGCGCTCACGCTGACGCCTTACGGAAAGCCGCTGGTCTACCTCGACAACGCGGCCTCTTCGCAGAAGCCGCGACAGGTCGTCGAGCGCATGAACCAGGCGACCTTCTACGAATACGCCAACGTGCATCGCGGGCTGCACTATCTTGCCAACGCCGCGACCGACAATTTCGAGGCCGCGCGCGAGAGCGTGCGCTCGTTCCTCAACGCCGCATCGCTCGAGGAGATCGTCTTCACGAAGTCGGCGACGGAATCGATCAACATCGTCGCGCGCAGCTTCGGCGCGGATCACATCGGCGAGGGGGACGAGATCGTCCTGACCATCCTCGAGCATCACGCCAACATCGTGCCCTGGCACTTCCTGCGCGAGAGCAAGGGTGCGGTGCTGAAGTGGGTGGATTGCGACGACGACGGGATCATCACCGCCGAGGACGTCGCGCGCGCGATCACGCCACGGACCAAGATCATCGCGGTGACGCAGATGTCGAACGTCACCGGCACCGTCTTGCCGATCAAGGAGATCGTGGCGCTGGCCCACGCACGGGGCATCCCGGTGTTGGTCGACGGCTCGCAGGGGGCGGTGCACCTCGCAAACGACGTGCAGGACCATGGCGCCGACTTCTACGTCATGACGGGGCACAAGCTCTACGGGCCGACCGGGATCGGCGTGCTGTACGCGAAGGCGCCGTGGCTGGAGAAACTGCCGCCGTTCCTCGGCGGCGGCGAGATGATCCTCGACGTGACGCAGGACAATGTGACCTACAACGCGCCGCCGCATCGCTTCGAGGCCGGCACGCCGCCGATCATCGAGGCGGTCGGGCTCGGTGCGGCGCTCGACTATATGCGCGAGGCGGGCCGGGAGCGGGTCGCGGCGCACGAGAAGGCGCTCGGCGACTACGCGATGGAGCGACTTGGTCGCATGAACTCGCTCAGGATCTTCGGCAAGGCGCCGGGCAAGGGCGCCATCGTCTCGTTCGAGATGAAGGGCGCGCACGCCCACGACGTCGCCACCATCATCGACCGCTCCGGCGTCGCGGTCCGGGCCGGCACGCATTGCGCCATGCCGCTGCTGAAGCGCTTCGGCGTGACCTCGACCTGCCGCGCGTCGTTCGCGATGTACAACACGATGGAAGAGGTGGATAAGCTCGCCGAGGCGTTGCTCAAGGCCGAGGGGCTGTTCGCCTGAGGGTGAGGACATGACCAGCGACACGATCGAGATCCTGCCGAACGCACCCTCCTGGAGCTTCGAGCCGGCGATCGACGAGGCGGAGCGCGCGCGCCTTCAGGCGGAGATCGTCGCCGCGCTGAAGACCGTCTACGATCCCGAGATCCCCTGCGACATCTACGAGCTCGGCCTTATCTACCGGGTCGAGGTGCCCGACAACCGGCTCGTCGCCGTGCAGATGACGCTGACCGCGCCGGGCTGCCCGGTCGCGGGCGACATCGTCGCCTCGGTCGAGGAGGCCGTCGGCGGCGTCGGCGGCACGATGGGCTCGACCGTCGATCTCGTGTTCGACCCGCCGTGGGACCAGGGTCGCATGTCCGACGAGGCGCGCATCTCGCTGGACATGTTCTAGCGAGCGCTCCGCGTGGTCCGTCTCGTTGGGGACGGGCTTCCGCCGATCGGCATTTGCGCCCATATTGATCATGTTATTTCCTCGAGGAGACACGCGATGGCTCGTCCTCGCTTCGCTGCTATGACAATGACCGAGCGCGCCGCCGAGCGTGCCCGCTCGCTGATCGCCGCTTCCGACAAGCCCGTCGCGGGCCTGCGCGTCGGCGTCAGGAACGGCGGCTGCGCGGGTATGAGCTACACGGTGGAGTTCGCCGAGACGAAGAACCCGCTCGACGAGGTCGTCGAAGACAAGGGCGTCACCATCCTGATCGACTCGAAGGCTCTGATGTTCCTGCTCGGGACCCAGCTCGACTACGAGACGACCAAGCTCGCATCGACCTTCACCTTCAAGAACCCGAACCAGGTCTCGGCGTGCGGCTGCGGCGAATCGGTCTCGATCGTGCCGGCGTCGTCAAGACCGCTGGAAAGCGCCGACGCCTGAGCGGCAGGGTCCGTTCGACCGATATCGCCTCGCTCGTTTCCGCCATCTAATCCACGCCCAGGCTCACGGCGGAAATCTGAGATGCGTTTCTATCTCGTAGCGGCCGTCGCCTCGCTCGGCGGCCTGCTCTTCGGGTTCGACACGGGCGTCATCTCCGGCGCGCTGCTCTACATCAAGCAGGACTACGCGCTCAGCGCCTGGATGCAGGGCGTGGTCACCACGGCGGTGCTGATCGGGGCCGTGGTCGGAGCGGCCTTCGGTGGCAGCCTCACGGATCGCTTCGGGCGCAAGCCGGTGATCGTCGCCATGGCGGCGCTGTTCGCCGTGGGGTCGCTGCTCAGCGCCGCCGCGACCGGCATCGTCATGCTGTTCGTCGCCCGGCTGATCCTCGGCGTCGCCATCGGCACGGCCTCGATGCTCACACCCCTCTACCTCTCCGAGATGGCCCCAAAGGATAAGCGCGGCGCCATCGTCTCGTTGAACCAGCTCTGCATCACGTTGGGCATCCTCATCTCCTACCTCGTCGATTTCGGCTTCGCGGAGGTCGCCGGCAGCTGGCGCTGGATGCTCGGGGTCGGCGCGATCCCGGGCATCCTGCTCGGCGTCGGCATGCTGTTCCTGCCTGAAAGCCCGCGTTGGCTCGCCTCCAAGGGTCGCTTCGACCAAGCCGCCGCGGTGCTGCGGATGATGCGCGACCGTCACGACGTCGACGAGGAACTCTCGGGCTTGCGCCGCGACATCGTCTCAGAAAAGAGCGACCTCTCGCTTTCGGCCCTGTTCGCCGCGCCCAAGGCGCGCCTGCCGCTGATCGTGGGCATCGGCCTCGCCGTGTTCCAGCAGGTCACCGGCATCAACACGATCATCTATTACGCGCCGAGCATCTTCCAGCAGGCCGGCATGACCTCGCCGCTGCTGCCGACGATCGGCATCGGCGTGGTCAACGTGCTGGCGACCGTCGTGGCGCTGCTGCTCCTCGATCAGGCCGGACGGCGCAAGCTGCTGCTGGTGGGCCTCGGCATCATGCTGTTCTGCCTCATCGCCATCACCATCGCGCTCTCGACGGGCAGCGCGGACGCCGGCGCGATCACCGCCGTGGCGCTCGCCGCCTACGTCGGCGGCTTCGCCATCGGCCTCGGGCCGATCTTCTGGCTGCTGATCGCCGAGATATTCCCGCTGGCCTACCGCGGTCGCGGCATGAGCGTGGCCTCGATGGCGAACTGGGGCTCCAACCTCGTCGTCGCGCTGTTCTTCCCCAACCTCATCGTCCTGCTCACACTCGGAGGCGCCTTCGCGCTGTTCGGCGTGCTGACGATCATCGCCTTCGCCTTCGCTTGGCGGTTCGTGCCGGAGACCAGCAGGCGCAGCCTCGAGGACATCGAGGGCGACATGGCCGGTCGGCTGAGCGGGACGGAGCGGCCGGCTACTTGATCTTGTTGTAGGCGGCCAGAGCGCGGTCGCGCGACGCCTTGTGATCGAGGATCGGCTTGGGGTAGCTCTTTCCCAGCTCCACCCCCGCCTTCGCCAGAGCATCGCCATCGGCCTCCCAAGGCGCGTGGATGGCCTTCCTGTCGAGCTTGGCCAGTTCCGGCACCCAGCGACGGATGTAGTCGCCGTCGGCATCGTAGCGCTCGCCCTGGGTCACCGGGTTGAACACGCGGAAGAACGGCGAGGCGTCCGCGCCCGAGCCCGCCACCCACTGCCAGTTCATCGTGTTGTTGGCCGGATCGGCGTCGCAGAGGCAGTCCCAGAACCATTGCTCGCCGACCCGCCAGTCGCAGAGCATGTCCTTGATCAGGAACGACGCCGTGATCATGCGCACGCGATTGTGCATGTAGCCGGTCTGCCAGAGCTCGCGCATGCCGGCATCGACGACCGGAAAGCCGGTCCGCCCAGTCTTCCACGCGTCGAGATCGGCCTTGTTCGGCTTCTCCCATGGCATGGCATCGTACTTGTCGTGCAGGTTCTTCTCGGCGACGTCGGGATGGTAGTACAGGTTGTGGTAGTCGAACTCCCGCCACGCGATCTCCGACAGGAAGCTGTCGGCATCCTCGGCATTCGACTTGGTGGTCGCTTCCTTCACCGCGGCGACGATCTGGCGGGGCGAGATCTCACCGAAGCGAAGGTGCGGCGAGAGGTGCGAGGTGCCGCGCGAGGCCAGCGTGTTGCGCTCGGTCTTGTAGTCCTTCAGATGATCCTTGAGGAACGCGCGGAGACGCTCGGCGGCGCCGGCCTCGCCCGGCGTCCAGGTGTCGTCCCAGCCTTCCGCCCAATTCGGCTTGGACGGCAGCAACCCGAGAGCGTCGAGCGTGCCGCTCTTGGGTGAGGACGGCGCCTTCGCGCCGTCGAGCTTGCCGTGCTTGGGCAGCGTCTCTTCGGGTAGGCCCTTCGCCTTGATGCTCTTCCAATAAGGCGTGTAGACGCCATAGGGACCGCCGCTCTTGGTCTCGATCTCCCAGGGTTCGTTCAGCAGGCGGCCGTTGAAGCTCTCGGCGATTCGCCCTTGCTGCTCGACGGCTTTGACGATCGCCTCGTCGAGCTTGCGCCCGCTGTCGCCGTAGCGGCGGTTGAACAGGAGCGCACCGGCGTCGCAGGCCTCCGCCAGTTCGGGCACGATGGTGCCGGCCTCGCCCTCGTAGAAGTGGAGCTTGGCGCCGGCCTTCTCGAGCGCCTCGCCGAGACGCTGCAACGAATGGTGCAGCCACCAGAGCGACGCGGCGCCGAGCGCGCGAAGGCCGTTGTCGCGCTTCAGCACGAAGATCGGCAGGATCGGAGCTTTCCGCGCGAGGGCGGCGTGCAGCGCCGGATTGTCGGCAAGGCGGAGATCGTTTCGGAACCAGACGATCGTCGGTCCACCCGACGCGTCGTCACCCTTTGTCTTCGTCATACACCCGCCCGCCGCCGTTGAGCCTGCCTAACCCGGACCGAGGCGCGCGTCGTCCGGTCAGAGCGTCGCGGCTCCGGCTAGCTCTTCTTGGCGGTCAGCGGGTTGAGAATTTTCTCGAGCGTCTGCGGGTTCACCTCGCCGGTGACCTTGGTCCCATTGACGTAGAAGGTCGGCGTGGCGGTGACGCCGAACTTCTGTGCACCGCGGTCGCGCACCTCGTTGACCTTGTCGTAGAGCTTCTGGTCCTTGAGGCAGGCCTCGAACTCGTCCTTGCTCATCCCGGTCTGCTTCACCACGGATTCCAGCGCCTCGAGCGGCTTCTCGGTGAAGGCCCAGCTCTGCTGCTTGTCGAACAGCAGGTCGACCACGGCGGTGCGCTGGTCCGGTCCCGCGCAGCGGGCCAGCATGAAGCCGGCCGTGGCGAGCGGATCGAGCGGGAACTCGCGCAAGATGAATTTGACCTTGCCCGTGTCGACGTAGTCCTTGATCAGCGTCGGGTAGGTGGTCTCGTGGAAGTGCGCACAATGTGTGCAGGTCATCGAGGCGTATTCGATCATCGTCACCGGGGCATCGGCCTTGCCTTGCACGATGTCGGGCAGCGCCTCGGACGCCATCAGCTCGGGCTCCGGCACCTTGGCGTTCTGCGCCGCTGCGGGTACCGACACGACACCGGCCGCGAGCAGGGCGGCGAGCGCGAAGGGCAGGGCGGCGGTTGTCGAGATTGGCTGACGGAACATCGGATCACCGAAGGAGGACGCGTGGGAACGGCCGCACCATAGGCGCTTCGCACGAGAGGGGGAAGCCGGGCGAGGTCGCACGGCAGGTGGACGTCAGATGTCCACCAGCTCGCCAGCGAAGGCGGCGCGTTCCTGGATGAAGGCGAAGCGGGCTTCCGGCTTGTTGCCCATCAGGCGCTCGACGGAATCGGCGGCGCGCGCGTGCTCGCCGTCCACCACGGTGACCCGCAGCAGACTGCGCCGCTTCGGGTCCATCGTGGTCTCCTTCAACTCCTGGGCATTCATCTCGCCGAGGCCCTTGAAGCGCTGCGTCTCGATCTTGCCCTTGCCGCCGACGCCGCTCTTCATGAGCCGGTCGCGGTCGCGCTCGTCGCGGGCGTAGGCGTGGGCCGCGCCCTGCTTCAATTTGTAGAGCGGCGGCACCGCGAGGTGGAGATGGCCGCCGTCGATCAGCTTCGGCATCTCGCGCCAGAAGAAGGTGATCAGCAGCGAAGCGATATGGGCGCCGTCGACGTCGGCGTCCGTCATGATGATGATCTTCTCGTAGCGCAGCTCGCCGTCCTGGTAGCGGGCGCCGCTGCCGCAGCCCAGCGCCAGCATCAGGTCGGCGAGCTGCTGGTTGGCGGCGAGCTTGTCGCGCGTGGCCGACGCCACGTTGAGGATCTTGCCGCGCAGCGGCAGCACGGCCTGCGTGGCGCGGTCGCGCGCCTGCTTGGCCGAGCCGCCGGCCGAATCGCCCTCGACGATGAACAATTCCGAGCCGGAGGCGCCGGTGTTGGAGCAATCGGCGAGCTTGCCGGGCAGCCGCAGCTTGCGCGTCGCGCTCTTGCGCTGCACGTCCTTTTCGGCGCGGCGGCGCAGGCGTTCCTCCGCGCGCTCCACCGCCCAATCGAGCAGCCGGGTCGCCTGCGAGGGTGCGCCGGCGAGCCAATGGTCGAAGGCGTCGCGCACCGTGCCCTCGACGAGGCGCGCGGCCTCGGCCGTCATCAACCGGCCCTTGTTCTGGCCCTGGAACTCCGGCTCCCTGATGAAGACGGAGATCAGCGCCGCGCAGGAGACCATGACGTCCTCGGCGGTCAGCACGGCGGCGCGCTTGGCCTGGCCGATCCGCTCGGCGTGCTCGCGCAGGCCGCGGAGCAGGGCAGTGCGCAACCCGGCCTCGTGGGTGCCGCCGTCCGCCGTCGGGATCGTGTTGCAATAGGAATGGACGAAGCCGTCGTCTTGGGCGAGCCAGCACACCGCCCATTCCAGCGAGCCGTGGCCGCCGGGCTTCTGCACCTTGCCGGTGAAGACGGCGTCGGTGACGAGCGCCTTGCCCGCCGTGTCCTGCGCCAGGTAGTCCTTGAGGCCGCCTGGAAAGTGGAAGACCGCCTCGCGCGGCGTGTTGCCCTCGTTGTTCAGCGCGGAATTGTGCCAGCGGATCTCGACGCCACCGAAGAGGTAGGCCTTGGCGCGCGCCATGCGGAACAGGCGCGCCGGCTTCCACGCGGCGTCGGGACCGAAGATCTGCGCGTCGGGACGAAACCGCACCTTGGTGCCGCGGCGGTTCAGCGCCTTGCCGACCGTCTCGAGCGGCGAGGTCGGCACTCCGCGCGAAAACGTCTGGCGATGCAGCGTCTGCGCGCGCGCGACCTCGACCTCGAGCTGCTCGGACAGGGCGTTGACCACGCTGACGCCGACGCCGTGCAGGCCGCCCGAGGTCTGGTAGGCGCCGGAATCGAACTTTCCGCCGGCGTGCAGCACGGTCATGATGACCTCGACCGTCGACTTCTTCGGAAACTTCGGATGCGGCTCGACCGGCATGCCGCGGCCGTTGTCGGTCACGGTGAGGAAGCCCTCGGCGTCGAGCGCCACGTCGATGAAGGTGGCGTGGCCGGCCACCGCCTCGTCCATGGAATTGTCCAGCACCTCGGCGAAGAGGTGGTGCATCGCCGCCTCGTCGGTGCCGCCGATGTACATGCCGGGGCGCCGACGTACGGGCTCGAGACCCTCAAGCACCTCGATCGAGGCGGCGGTGTAGTCGGCCTCCGACGGCGTGCCGGCTTTCGCGGGCCGCGAGACCGGCGCTTGCGCGGACGCCGGCAGCTTGCGCGCCGCTGCGCCGCCGAAGAGATCACGAGAGTTCGCCATGCCTGAGGGTACCCTTCCGCGGTCTACCGAGGGAAGGCCGCCGCCGTCGCTTTGGAGAACATACCATAAACTTGTGCGCTAATCACCAGCGGTGTGGCCGCCGAAGCTTCCGACTTGAGCCGACCCTCGCCGATGGATCGCGAGTGGACGAAGCCGATAAACTCCTATTGTAGATTGACCGATCCGGAAGTCGCAGCGTTTGCCAAAGATCGCTGACTTCAAGATCGATCAGTCCCGATATCAGGAGCAAGCCTTGGCGCGCACCGGCCGCCCGCGCGAGTTCGAGACGCAAGCCGCCGTCGACCAGGCGATGCTGCTGTTCTGGGAGCACGGCTACGAGGCGACGTCGCTGGCCCAACTCAAGACGGCGATGGGCGGGCTTTCGACGGCGAGCTTCTATGCCGCCTTCGGTTCGAAGCAGACGCTGTTCCGCCAGGTCGTCCGCCGCTACCTCGACACCTACGGCAGGGTCACCGCGCCTCTCAGGGATCCGGCGCGGGCGGCTCGGGCGGTGGTCGAAGCCACGCTGCGCGATTCGGCGCGAATGCAGACCGGCGACGGCCACCCGCCGGGATGCCTGATCGTCGTCTCGGCCATCGCCTGCTCGATCGAGAGCAGGCCGATCCGCGAGATGCTGGCCGCCGAGCGTCGCCGCAACCGCGCCGGTTTGCTCGCCTGCATCGCCCGCGCCGTGGCCGCCGGCGAGCTGCGCGATCGGACCGACACGACGGCGTTGGCCACGCTGTTCGAGAGCGTCCTCGTCGGTCTCTCGATCCAGGCCCGCGATGGCGTGGCGCTCGCGGCGCTGGAGGCCTCGATCACGCAGCTGATGGGCGTCTGGGACGCTCTCGCCAGCGCTCCATTCGACGGACCGAGCTAACCCGGGCTTAAGCTCCGGCCTGCTAGGCTGACGAACCGTCACTCGCGCAGGCGCTTGCCATGGTCGAACCGCTCACCGTCGTCATCCTGTTCGATCACGCGGCGGTCACGGGCGGTCAGGCGAAGGTGGCGTTCGACTCGGCCGTGGGCCTCAAGCGCGCCGGGCATCGCCCGATCGTCTTCGCCGCGGCCGGCCCGGTGTCTCCCATGCTCGCCGAACACGGGATCGAAACGATCTGCCTCGATCAGAAGGACCTCGTCGGCAATCCGTCGAAGCTGGCGGCGGCGGCGCAGGGCATCTGGAACCTGACCGCCGCGCGCGCCCTGCGCGACCTCCTCGCGACGCTGCCGCGCTCATCGACGATCGTGCACGTCCACGGCTGGGCCAAGGCGCTGTCGCCCTCGATCGCCGTGCCGATCCGCCGCTCAGGGCTGCCGGCGATCTACACGATCCACGAGTACTTCCAGTTCTGCCCCAACGGCGGCTTCTACAATTACCAGCAGCACCACGTCTGCAAGCTGACGCCGCTGTCGGCATCGTGCTGGGCGACGAACTGCGATTCGCGCAGCTACGGCCGCAAGCTGTGGCGCAACGCCCGCCTCTCGGTGGCGAAGCATGTGGCGCACCTGCCCGACATCTTCTCGCACTACATCGCGATCTCGGACTTCCAGCAGGCGATCGTGGCGCCGCTGCTGCCGCGCGCCGCGACGCTGCTGCGCATCGACAATCCCGTATCGGTGCCGGACCTCGGTCCGAAGCCCGACCCCCTCTCCGGCGAGATGATCTTCGTCGGGCGGCTGTCGCCCGAAAAGGGCGCCTTCGTCTACGCGGAGGCGGCCCGGCGAGCGGGGTTGCGGCCGACCTTCATCGGCGATGGCCCGGTCGCGGGCGAGATCGCGCGGCGGTACCCCGAAGCCAGGCTGCTCGGCTGGCAGGACGCCGCCGGTGTGCGAACGGCGATGCGCGCGGCGCGCGGGCTGGTCTTCCCGTCGCTCTGGTACGAGGGCCAGCCGCTGACCGTTCTGGAGGCGAAGGGCCTGGGTGTCCCGGTGATCGTCAGCGATGCCTGCGCTGGACGCGAGGAGGTCGAGGACGGCGTTACCGGCCTATGGTTCAAGAGCCAAGATGTCGGCGACCTCACCCGCGCGCTGCAGACGATGGCCGACGACGGTCGCGTCGCCGCCATGTCGCAGGCGGCCTACGCCGCCTACTGGCGACGACCGCCGACCCTCGAGCTCCATGTCGAGCGCATCACGGCCGTCTACGGCCAGATGCTGGCGGCCGACGCGAGGTCGCCGGACAAGGCGGCGATGACGCCCGGTCCACGCCGCCGTTGGAAAGAGCGTGTCGCTGGTGCCTCATGATGCCTATCAATTAGGCAATATGTCGTTTCGTTGAGCGTCGTTCAGTACGAGTAATACATTTCATACTCGACGGGATGCGGCGTTGTCTCGACCCTGAGCACGTCGGGAAATTTCAGCGCGACGTAGCTCTCGATGAAGTCGGGCGTGAACACGCCGCCGGCCGTGAGGAAGGCGTTGTCGGCCTCCAGGCTGGCCAGCGCTTCGCGCAGCGAGCCGCAGACCGTCGGGATGGACTTCAACTCCTCCTTGGGCAGGTCGTAGAGGTCCTTATCCATCGCCGCGCCGGGATCGATCCTGTTCTTGATGCCGTCGAGCCCGGCCATCAGCATGGCGGTGAAGGCGAGGTAGGGGTTCGCCATCGGATCGGGAAAACGCACCTCCAGCCGCTTGGCCTTCGGGTTGGTCGTATAGGGGATGCGGCATGAGGCCGAGCGGTTGCGCGAGGAATAGGCCAGCAGCACCGGCGCCTCGTAGCCCGGCACCAGGCGCTTGTAGGAATTCGTCGACGGATTGGTGAAGGCGTTCAGCGCTTTGGCGTGACGGATGATGCCGCCGATGTACCACAGGCACTCCTGGCTGAGATCGGCGTATTTGTCGCCGGCGAACAGCGGCTTGCCGCTCTTCCAGATCGACTGGTGGACATGCATGCCGGAGCCGTTGTCGCCGAAGATCGGCTTGGGCATGAACGTCGCCGTTTTGCCGTAGCTCTGCGCGACCTGATGGATGCAGTATTTGTAGATCTGCATGTGATCGGCCATCTGGGTCAGCGGGCCGAACTTGAGGCCGAGCTCGTGCTGGGCCGAGGCCACCTCGTGGTGGTGCTTCTCGACCTGGGCGCCCATCGCCGCCATCGCCGCCAGCATCTCGCCGCGCATGTCCTGCGCCGAATCCATCGGCGGTACCGGAAAATAGCCGCCCTTCGTACGGATTCGATGGCCGAGATTGCCACCCTCGTAGGGCGTGTCGGAGTTGCCGGGGAATTCGGTCGAGTCCAGCACGAAGCCCGTGTTGGTCGGGTCGGTCGAGAAGCGAACGTCGTCGAACACGAAGAACTCCGCCTCCGGCCCGAAATAGACCGTGTCGCCGATGCCGGCGGAGGCGGCATAGGCTTCACCCTTGCGAGCGATGCCGCGCGGATCGCGGCCGTAAGGCTCGCCGGTGGAAGGTTCCAGCACGTCGCAGACGACCGAGAGGGTCGGCGCGGCGAAGAACGGGTCCATCGCCGCGGTCGTCGGATCGGGCATCAGCGTCATGTCGGATTCGTTGATCGCCTTCCAGCCGGCGATGGACGAGCCGTCGAACATCGTGCCGTCGGAGAAGAGGTCTTCGTCGACCATCGACTGGGCGAGCGTGACGTGCTGCCACTTGCCCCGCATGTCGGTGAAGCGGAGATCGACATACTTGATGTCGTTGTCCTTGATGGAGCGCAGGACGTCGGCGGCGGTCTTCATGAGGGCGGGCTCCGGGAAAGCGCGTGAAGCGCCGCTTGATAGACCCACGGCGCCGCGCTTGCCACCCGAGGATGCGCTCTCCCTGGCACAATTGCTGCTACCGCCGGGCGTGGTCGGGCTGGCAGGTTGCCGCGGGCTCACCAAGGTTTCTGCAGGGCGGTCGCGCGAGGGAGTACATGACGAAATATAAGCTCGAGTACCTATGGCTGGACGGCTACGAGCCGACACCGAATCTGCGTGGCAAGACGCAGATCAAGGAGTTCGACACCTTTCCCACGCTCGAACAGCTTCCGGGCTGGGGTTTCGACGGATCGTCGACGAAGCAGGCCGAAGGCGGTAGCTCCGACTGCTTCCTGAAGCCGGTCCGCCACTTCCCGGATGCGACCCGCAAGAACGGCGTCATCGTGATGTGCGAGGTCATGATGCCGGACCACGTGACACCGCATCCGACCAACAAGCGCGCCACCATCCTCGACGACGACGGCGCCTGGTTCGGCTTCGAGCAGGAGTACTTCTTCTACAAGGACGGGCGCCCGCTCGGCTTCCCCGAGGCCGGCTACCCCGCGCCGCAGGGCAAGTACTACACCGGTGTCGGCTATTCCAACGTCGGCGACATCGCGCGCGAGATCGTCGAGGAACACCTCGACCTCTGCCTCGAGGCAGGCATCAACCACGAGGGCATCAACGCCGAAGTGGCCAAGGGCCAGTGGGAATACCAGATCTTCGGCAAGGGCTCGAAGAGGGCGGCCGATGAGATGTGGGTCGCTCGCTACCTGATGCAGCGCTTGTGCGAGAAGTACGGCATCGACATCGAGTATCATTGCAAGCCGCTCGGCGACACCGACTGGAACGGCTCGGGCATGCACGCGAACTTCTCGACCGAATATCTGCGCACGGTCGGCGGCAAGGACTACTTCATGAAGCTCATGAAGGCGTTCGAGGATGCCCGCGAGGACCACATCGCCGTCTACGGGCCGCACAACGAGATGCGCTTGACCGGCAAGCACGAGACGGCCTCGATCCACGAGTTCAGCTGGGGCGTGGCCGATCGTGGCGCCTCGATCCGCGTGCCGCATTCGTTCATCAAGGGCGACTACAAGGGATATCTCGAGGATCGCCGGCCGAATTCCGAAGGGGACCCCTACCAGATCGCCTCGCAGATCCTGAAGACGATCGCTTCGGTGCCGACCGAAGAGGCAGCCAAAAAGGCGGCGTGACGTTTTCGAACCGTTGCGGAAACGCGGACCCTTGGGTCCGCGTTTTTCGTTTCGACACTGACGTCAGGTTCGACAATGACGTCATGAAAGCTGACGTCAGCGAAGCGCGCGGCGGGTCGCACGAGCCATAAGCGGAAGCCAGAGAGCGTAGGGGAGCAGGCCGGCGACCTTCGTTGCCCAGGCCAAACGGCGTGGAAAGGCGATCTCGAAACCGCCATGGGACAGGCCAGCCACGATTCGCTCCGCCGCCCCTTCGGCACTCATCATCAAGGGCATGGGATAGTCGTTGGGCGCCGTCATCGCGGTGCGCACGAAGCCGGGATTGACGATCTGGATCGTCAGCCCGTCGCGTTCGTGCGTCAGCCGCAGCGCCTCGGCGATGCTGATGACCGCGGCCTTGCCCGAGCCGTAGGCGAGAGAGCCGGGGATGCCGCCGTAGCCGGCGAGGGAGGCGACCAGCGCGATCTGCCCTCGCTGTCTCGGCCGCATCGCGGCCAGCAGTGGGTCCAGGCAACGCAGCACGCCGCCGACGTTCGTCTCGATGGTGCGCCAGGCGAGATCGGCGTCGAGCCGCTCGCGTTCCGCCAGATGGTAGACCCCGGCGTTCAGCACGGCGAGCGCGATCGGGCCAGCCTGCGCCTCGATGGCGCCGACGACGGCCGCCATCGCCGCGGCGTCGGTCACGTCGCCGGGGTAGGGCGCGATCCGGCCGCCTCCCTCGTCCGCCAGAGCCGCGAGCGCGTCCGTCCGGCGTGCCGTGACGGCCACCGTCCAGCCCTCGGCGGCGAGCCGCAGCGCGAGCGCGCGGCCGATCCCGGCACTGGCGCCGGTGATCCAGGCGACGCCGTGGGTCGGCGTGGCACGATAAGTGGGAACGTTTGCCTCCGCAGCGGCCTGCTTTCGGAACCCGCGTCCCGTGCTTCCGGTATATGTCAGGCTCGTCCCAGTTCCCAAGAAAGCCTCATGTCGCCCAAGCCATCCGTCCTCTACGCCATCGGCAACACGCCGCTGATCAAGCTGCGGCATGCCTCGGAGGCGACCGGCTGCACCATCCTCGGCAAGGCGGAGTTCATGAATCCGGGCGGTTCGGTGAAGGATCGCGCCGGCCTCTTCATCATCGAGGACGCGATGGCTCGCGGCGCCCTGGAGCCCGGCGGCACCGTGGTCGAGGGGACCGCGGGCAACACCGGGATCGGGCTGGCCCTCGTCGCCAACGCGCTCGGCTTTCGTACGGTGATCGTCATTCCCGACACGCAGAGCCAGGAAAAGAAGGACATGCTCCGGCTTCAGGGTGCGGAGCTGATCGAGGTGCCGGCGGTGCCCTACAAGAACCCCAACAATTACGTGAAGCTTTCCGGCCGCCTCGCCGAGCGGCTCGCCGGCGAGCTGCCGCACGGCGCCGTCTGGGCCAACCAGTTCGACAACATCGCCAATCGCGCCGGCCACGCGGCGACGACGGGCCGCGAGATCTGGGAACAGACCGGCGGCAAGGTGGACGGCTTCACCTGCGCGGTCGGCACCGGCGGCACGCTCGCCGGCGTGGCCGATGCGTTGAAGGCGAAGAACCCGGACATCAAGATCGCCCTGACCGACCCACACGGATCGGCGCTGTACGATTGGATCGAGCGCGGCGAACTGAAGAGCGAGGGCGCTTCGATTACCGAGGGAATTGGCCAGGGCAGGGTGACGGCGAACCTGGCGGATGCGCCGATCGACCTCGCCTTCCGCATCTCGGACGAGGAGGCGCTGCCGATCGTATTCGATCTCGCCGAGCACGAGGGATTGCTGCTGGGCGGTTCCTCCGGCATCAACGTCGCGGGCGCCATGCATCTCGCCCGCATGCTCGGACCGGGGCACACGATCGTCACGATCCTCTGCGATTCCGGCTCGCGCTATCAGTCCAAGCTGTTCAACCCTGCCTTCCTGCGCGGCAAGAACCTGCCGGTGCCGGGCTGGCTCGAGCGGAGCGCCGGCATCGATCCGGGATTCGTATGATCGACATCGGTGCGCGTCGCGGCCTAACCATTCTGACCGAGAAACGGAGATCGTCTTGAGCCCCGCCCAGACGGATACGTTCGTCACGCCGCAATGGCTCGCCGCCCATTTGGGTGACCCGCACGTCGTTCCCGTGGAGGCCAGCTTCTACCTGCCCGACGAAGGCAAGGATCCCGACGCGCTGTTTCGCGACGGTCACGTCCCCGGTGCCGCGCGCTTCGACGTCGATGCCGTGGCCGACCACTCGATCGACCTGCCGCACATGCTGCCCGACGCCGAGAGCTTCGCCCGCATGGTGGGCGCGCTCGGGATCGGCGATGGCGACACGGTCGTGATCTACGATGCGAGCGACCTGCTCGGCGGAGCCCGGGCCTGGTGGATGTTCAAGCATTACGGCGTCCAAGACGTGCATCTGCTCGAAGGCGGCTGGCGCGCCTGGCAGGCGAGCGACCTTCCGATCGAGCGCGGCGCGAGCCGGCGAACGCCGCGCGCGCTTTCCGCGAAAGCCGCCACGCGACACGTGGCCGATGCCGGCGAGGTCCGCAGGATCGCCGAGAGCGGAGGGCAGGTGGTCGATGCCCGTGCGGCGGCTCGCTTCGCCGGCAGCGTGCCGGAGCCGCGCGCCGGCTTGCGTTCGGGTCATATCCCCGGGTCCCGCAACCTGCCATGGCGCGAGATCGTCGACGGCGGCGGACGTCTGCGAAGTCCGCAGGAGATCGCCGCCGCCTTCCGCAAGGCCGGCGTCGACGTGGCGAAGCCCCTCGTCACGAGCTGCGGATCCGGCGTCTCGGCCGCCGTGCTGCTGCTCGGGCTGGAGCAGCTCGGGATCCGCGACGGCGTGCTCTACGATGGCTCCTGGTCGGAGTGGGGTGCCCGCACGGATCTGCCGATCGAAACCGGACCGGCGCCGAACGTCCTTCCTTCGCCACCGTGACTTTCTGGCACAGCGAGTGCTAAGGACGGGCCTATTGCCTAGTTTGAAAGCACACGGAGATCGTCGGCGGCCATGAAGAAGATCGAGGCGATCATCAAGCCTTTCAAGCTCGACGAGGTGAAAGAGGCGCTGCATGACGCGGGGGTTGCCGGCATCACCGTGATCGAGGCCAAGGGATTCGGTCGTCAGAAGGGGCATACCGAGCTCTATCGCGGCGCCGAATACGTGGTCGATTTCCTGCCGAAGGTGAAGGTCGAGGTGGTGCTGAACGACAGCGCGATCGAGGGTGCGGTGGAGGCGATCCGCAAGGCTGCGCAGACCGGCCGCATCGGCGATGGCAAGATCTTCGTCTCCGCCGTCGAGGATGCGGTCCGTATCCGCACCGGCGAGACCGGGCCGGACGCGATCTAAAAACGCATCGGGTCTCAGAGGCCGGCGGCTTTGGCCTCGTCCCAGAGCCTGTCCATCTCCTCCAGGCTGGATCGCGCCGGTTGCGACCCGCGCTCGGCGAGGCGATCCTCGATGTAGGCGAAGCGCCGCTCGAACTTGGCGTTCGTACCGCGAACCGCGGCTTCCGGATCGGTGCCGGCATGTCGGGCCAGGTTCGCGACGGCGAACAGCAGGTCGCCGATCTCGTCCGCCACCGCGGCATCGCGAGCGGAGGCCTCCAGATCGAGCGCTCCGGCGATCTCGTCGACCTCCTCGCGGATCTTCGCCAGAACCAGGCGCGGATCGCCCCAATCGAAACCGACGCGCGAGGCCTTCGTCTGCAGCTTCACGGCCCGCGTCAGGCCGGGCAGGGCGAGCGGGACGTCGTCGAGCACGCGTCGCGCCTCGCCTTTGCCAGCGCGCTCGGCCGCCTTGATGCGCTCCCAGTCGGCGACGACGTCGTCGGCCGTTCTCGCGGCGACATCGGCGAAGACGTGGGGATGGCGCCGGACCATCTTCTCCGAGATGGCGCGGACCACGTCGGGGAAGGCGAAGCGGCCGGCCTCGCTCGCGACTTGCGCGTGGAACACGACCTGGAGAAGCAGGTCGCCCAGCTCGTCGCGGAGGTCGCTCGCGGTGCCGCGCTCGACCGCGTCGGCGACTTCGTAGGCTTCTTCGAGCACGTAGGGCACGAGGCTGGCGTGGGTCTGGGCGAGGTCCCAGGCGCATCCGTGTCCGGGCGTCCTGAGCTCGGCCATGATCGCGATCAAGGTCTCGATGTCGGGCGACGGCGTCACGGTTCAGCTCGCGGGCAGGGCAAAAAAAAGCGCGCCTGAGGGGCGCGCCTTGGTGATGGATGGACCGGCAGCCTCAGCCAAGAGAGATCGACAAGGCCTCGCGCCCCTTTGGAGTGTCGACGACGCGCATGTTCACCGCCTGCCCTTCGGCCAGGTGCTGGATGCCCGAGGAGCCCAGGATCGAGATATGGACGAACACGTCCTTGCCGCCGTCGTTGGATTGGACGAAGCCGAACCCCTTGTTCTCGTCGAACCATTTGACGCTGCCGCTGACCGACACCGCCGTCGACGGATCGGGCATGCTGCGGCGCGGCGGCCGAGGGCTGTCGCCGAACGAAGGCCGCTGCGGGGCGCGCTCGGCGGCACCGGTGGTGTCGACCTCGAACACACGCGTGACCTGGACACCCTTCATCCCGTTGCCGACCGACACCTTGAGCTTGGCACCGGGCGGCACCGTCTCGTAGCCTGCGGACTGCAGTGCGCCGATGTGGAGAAACGCATCGCCGGCGCCGTTGGCCAGTTCGACGAAGCCGAAGCCTTTGTCACCCTTGAACCATTTCACGACAGCATCGACGGTCGGCGCGGAACCGTCCATCGGAGGCGCCGATGGCGATCCGAACGTGCTGCCACCGAACGCCGGCCGCGGGGTCCGCGGCAAGCGGGGTGCATCGAACGGGGAGGGGCCATCGTCGTCGAAGCCACGCTTCTTCGGCCCCCGGAAATCTCGACCTTTGCTCATGGTGTGCCTGCTCGTCTCTCCGCCTACCCGCCGTGCTCTCTAAGTATTACAATGCAATGACACACGCATAAAAGACCCGCAGCTCTCGCCACCGGCCTCTTACATCATGGTGTGACCCGTTGAAATGGAGAAGCCCCGCGTCTGACAGTGCTACCAGCCCTTAAGAAAGTTGGCTACCGGAATTGCGCTGGAAACGCGGCAGGGTTGCTGAAATTTAGGATCGTGATCTTTTTGGCGCTCGGCCAGGACTGCACCCGTCATTCGCATAATCGATATTATGGAACCTTAGCTGACGTCCGGGTCCGACGGGTCAGCCTTCGATCGTCATCCCGTCGAACGCCGGTTCCACGCCCGCCGGCAGCTTGGCGGCCAGGCCGGCGAAATCCATGTCCGTGTGGAGGTTCGTCAGCACGGCGCGGCGTGGCTTCAGCCGCGCGATCCAGCCGAGCGTCTCGTCGAGGGAAAAGTGGCTGGGATGACGCGTGTAGCGCAGCGCATCGACGATCCAGAGGTCCAGGCCTTCGAGAAAGCGGATGCTGTCCTCGGGAATGGCGTTGAGATCCGGTGTGTAGACGATGTCACCGAAGCGATAGCCGAGGGCATCGATCTCGCCGTGGGCGACCGGAAAAGGGATCGCTCGAACGATTCCGCCCGGCCCTTCCACGGTAACGGCGAGCCCTGGCTCGACGCGCCGTTCGTCAAGCAATGGCGGGTAGTGGCTCCCGGGTGGCGTCTCGAAGATGTAGGCGAACGCGCGGCGCACGACGGCGGCCGTCGGTTCATCCATATGGAGCGCGATCCGGGTCTTCTGCTTGATCACGAGGGGACGAACGTCATCCATGCCGTGGGTGTGATCGGCGTGGGAGTGCGTCAGCAGGATCGCGTCGAGCCGATCGACCTCGAGGTCCAGGAGCTGCTCGCGCAGGTCGGGCGAGGTATCGACCAGAACCTGGGTGCGGCCGCCGTCGGCGCCGCGTCGCGTGACGAGGATCGAGCAACGCCGACGCCGATTGCGGGGCTCGGTCGGATCGCAGGCGCCCCAGCCCTGGCCGACCCGCGGCACGCCACCGGACGAGCCGCAGCCGAGGATCGTGATCGACAGGCTCATGCCGCCTCGGAGGCGCGAAGAGGCGGCATCTTGGCGAACAGCGAGAGCACGTTGTTCGAAGTCGCGGCCGCCAGATCCTCGTAAGAGACGTTCTTGACCTCGGCCAGGACCTTGGCCGTGTGCACCACGAAGGCCGGCTCGTTTCGCATTCCGCGATGCGGCGCGGGCGCCAGGAACGGCGCGTCGGTCTCGACCAGCAGCCGATCGAGCGGCACGTCGGCGGCGATGGCGCGCAGGTCGTCGGACTTCTTGAAGGTCAGGACGCCGGAGAAGGAGATCGACAGTCCCAGATCGAGCGCCGAGCGGGCGAGAGCGGGCCCGGCGGTGAAGCAATGGAGCAGGGCCTTGAAGGCACCCTGCCCCATCTCGTCGGCGAGGATCGCCGCGGTGTCGGCATCGGCGTCGCGGGTGTGGATCACCAGCGGCAGGCCGCTCAGACGGGCGGCGGCGATATGGGTGCGGAAGACCCGGGCGGCGACATCGCGCGGCGCACGGTCGTAGTGATAGTCCAGCCCGGCCTCGCCGATGCCGACGCATTTGGGATGGCGCGCCAGCGCGACGATCCGCTCGGCCGAGGCTTCGGGATCGAGATGCGCCTCGTGCGGGTGGGTCCCGACGGTGAAGAACACGTCCGGGTACGCCTCGGCCACGGCGCGGACCTGGTCGAACTTGTCGACGCGGGTCGAGATCGTGATCATCCGGACGAGCCCCGCGGCCCGGGCGCGATCGACGACGGCGTCGCGCTCGGGCGCGAAGTCGGGAAAGTCGAGGTGACAATGGCTGTCGATGATCATGCCTCGACCTTGGCCTCATCCACGAGACGAGGAAAGATAGGGACCGGCGGCGGCAGCGTCGCGCCCGGCTTCAGCGCTCCAGCCGCCGCGATCCAGGCGATGTCGCGCTCGTCGGCGGGCACGCCGAGGGTGTCGAGCATGCGCCCCATCGCCGACGGCATGAAGGGCTGCGCCAGGATCGCGACGATGCGCACCACCTCCGCCGTCACGTAGAGGATCGTGTTCATGCGGGGCGGATCGGTCTTCTTCTTGGCCCAGGGCTCCTCGGCGGCGAAATAGCGGTTGGCATCCGCCACCACCCGCCAGATGTGACCGAGCGCCAGGTGCAGCGTGAAGGCGTCCATCGACGCGCGCACCAGCGCGGGCAGGGCGTGCGCGTCGGCGAGCAGCGCCTCGTCGGCCGCCGTCATCGCGCCCGGCTCGGGCACCCTGCCCTCGCAGTTCTTGGCGACCATCGACAGAGAGCGCTGGCTGAGGTTGCCGAGATCGTTCGACAGCTCGGCCTTGCTGCGGTTGACGATCGCCTCGTGAGAATAACTACCGTCCTGCCCGAACGGCACCTCGCGCAGAAGGAAATAGCGCAGCGGGTCGACCCCGTAGGTCGCCGCCAGCGACTGCGGATTGACGACGTTGCCGACCGATTTCGACATCTTCTCTCCCTTGTTGAAGAGAAAGCCGTGCACGACGATCTGCTTGGGCAGCGGCAGCTTGGCGGACATGAGGAACGCCGGCCAGAAGATCGCGTGGAAGCGCGTGATGTCCTTGCCGATGACATGGGCATCCATGGGCCAGAACCGAGGCTCGGCGGCGTCCGGCCAGCCGGTGCCGGTGAGGTAATTGGTGAGCGCGTCGACCCACACGTACATGACGTGCTTGGGATCGTCGGGCACCGGAATGCCCCAATCGAACGTCGAGCGGCTGATCGAGAGGTCGTTGAGGCCCCGCTCGACGAAGGCGACGATCTCGTTGCGATATTTGTCGGGGACGATGAAGTCGGGATGCGCCGCGTAATGCGCGAGCAGCCGCTCGGCGTAGGCCGATAGCCTGAAATAGTAGCTCTCCTCCTCCACCCACTCGACCGGAGCGCCGCCCGGCGCGCGCTTGGTGCCGTCGGACGCGACCGTCAGCTCGTCTTCGTCGAAGAAGGCTTCGTCGCGGACGGAATACCAGCCGGGATATTTCGACAGGACGATGTCGCCGTTGTCCCGCATGCGCTGCCAGATCGCCTGCGCGGCGCGGTGGTGGCGCGGCTGCGTCGTGCGGATGCGCTCGTCGACGCTCGTCTCGAGAAGGTCGCCCATGGCCTCGAACTCGGCCGCCGTGCGGTCGGCGAGCGTCGAAGCCGTGATCCCGAGCTTCGCCGCGGTCTGCTGCATCTTCTGGCCGTGCTCGTCCATGCCGGAGATGAAGTGGACGTCATGACCGTCGAGGCGCTTGAAGCGCGCGATCGCGTCGGCGGCGATCAGCTCGTAGGCGTGGCCGATGTGCGGCGAACCGTTAGCGTAGGGGATCGCGGTCGAAACGGAGAAGGTGGGACGGTCGGACATGAAGGCTCGTGCGACAAGCGCGGCCCGGCTTGGCTCCTCAGGACGACGAGGCGCGAACCGCCCCCGCGAGGTCGGAAAAAATGGACAGGATCAACGGCCGCCGGTCGAGGTTGAGGGCCTCGGTCTCGCGCGCCGACGCGGCGACCTTCTCCCACACCTCGGCATAGGGGGCAAGGCGACGCGGGGCGCCCTGCGCTCCCGCGCGGACCGTCGTCTGCAGCCAATCGAACACGACGGCGATGGCGGTCTCGAAGGCGGCGTCGCCGTCCCGGCCGGCGACCTGATCGGCGAGCCGGTGCACGGCGCGCCATTCGAGCGCCGGAAGGCGATCCAGCAGGTTCGTCATACTGACCTCGACATCGTTGCCGCCACGGCCGAGCCGCCGCAGGGCACCGTGGACCGATCCGCCCGCCGCAGCGCTGGCCGCCGCGACCTGCGCGGACGGCAGCTCGGACCACGGCGCGCCCAGCGTGCCGACCACGCCGGAGATCTGATCCGGCTGCAACGCGCCGAGGCGGATCAGGCGAGCCCGCGAGCGGATGGTCGGCAGGATCAGGCCGGGGCGATGCGCCACGAGCAGGAACAGCGAGAGCGGCGGCGGCTCTTCGATGAGCTTGAGGAGCGCGTTGGCGCTGGAACGATTCAGGTCCTCGGCGCTGTCGACGATGGCAATGCGATAGCCCCCCGCCCCGGCTGCCCGCTGGAACAGGCCGATCACCCGGCGCACGTCGTCGGCGCGGATCTCCGTGTAGAAGCGCCTGGTCTTCTCATTCACCTGGCGCCGGAGCAGGCCGATGTCGGGATGAGCCAGCGAGGCGACCTGCGCCGCCGCTCGCGAACCCTCCGCCACGCCGAGATCGCCCGCATCGCGGACGGAAGGTGCCGACGCGACCGGATGCACTGCAAGGAACCGCGCCAGACGCCACGCCAAGGTAGCCTTGCCGATGCCCTCCGGACCGGCGATGATGATCGCATGCGGTAATCGATTTTGCCGATAGGCATCGAGAAGGCCGCGTTCGTGATCGGCGTGGCCGATGAGCCGGGCCGCGTGCCGCGGATGGTGTGTCTCCGGATACCGATCGGCCTCGTCGTCGGCGGCGATTGCGGCCGGCGCTTTCACGAAGTTCGCCCTGGCAGGACGAGCCGATGCGTCACGGCATCCCAGATCGCCTGTTCGACATCCTCCTTCGACTGCGAGGCATCGACGATGACGCAACGCTCCGGGTCTTCCGCCGCGATGGCGAGGAAGGCGTCGCGGAGGTTCTGGTGGAACGTGAGCGACTGCTTCTCGAAACGGTCGACGGTCTCGCTGCCGCGTCGGCGCTCGGCCCGCCCCAGGCCGAGTTCGGCCGGCAGGTCGAGGATCAGGGTCAGGTCGGGCCGCGTTCCGGCGAGCGCGACGCGCTCGAGGCGTCGCAGGAAGCGCATGTCGGCGCCGCCGTGGGCCCCCTGGTAGGCGCGGGTCGAATCGTGGAAGCGGTCGCACACGATCCAGGCGCCCGCTGCGATCGCCGGCTTGATCCTGACGTCGAGATGGTCGATCCGCGCGGCGGCGAACAGCAGCGCCTCGATCTTGGACCCGAGATGCTCGAAGGCGCCGGCGAGCAACGCCGCGCGAATGTCCTCGGCGGCCGGCGAGCCGCCCGGTTCGCGCGTGGCCTCGACGCGCAGGCCGGCGGCCTGGAGCCGTGCCACCAGGGCGCGTGCCTGCGTGGACTTGCCCCCGCCCTCCCCGCCCTCGATGGTGACGAAGGCGCCGCGATCGCCGACGTCCCTCACGAGCGCAGCACGTACTTCCGGAACAGGTCGCCGACGAATTCCATGCCGGCATCGAGCGCGCGCCTGGAGAGCGAACCGACGGGAACCGCCGCCGCTGTGCGCAGCGGCACGCTCAGCACCTCCTTGTCGCCGCGGAACAGCTGAAGCCGCGCCAGCTCCCTGCCTTCCTCGACCGGCGCCATCAGCGGGCCGGTGTAGGCGACCTTGGCGGTGAGCTTCTCGCTGCCGTCGCGGGGCACCAGCACGGCGATGTCCGTCGGGGTCATCAGCGCGACGTCGCCGACCGCGCCGCCGAAGACCTGCGCCGTGCCGACCTTGTCGCCGGCGGAGAAGATCTTGCGGTGCTCGAAGGTGCGGAAGCCCCACTGCAGGATCTTCCGCGTCTCCTCGGAGCGCTCCGCGGCGCTCTTGGCGCCATACAGCGCCACGATGAGCCGCTCACCGTTCTGCACCGCCGAGCCCACGATGGCATACCCGCTCTGGTCGATGTTTCCGGTCTTCAGCCCGTCGGCGCCGATGTCCATCGCCAGCAGCGGGTTGCGGTTGGGCTGCTTGATCTTGTTCCAGAGGAAGTCGCGCTGACCGTAGATCTTGTAGTCGTCGGGATAGGCCTCAATGATGTGGTCGGCCAGCAGCGCCATTTCGCGCGGCGTCACCGTCTCGGCCGGGTCGGCGTTGCCCCAGGCGTTGGCGAATCGCAGATGGCTCAAGCCGAGTTCGCGGGCGCGTTCGTTGAGCCGTGTCGCGAAGGCGTCCTCGGAGCCGGCGATGCCCTCGGCCAGCGTGATGGCGGCATCGTTGGCGGAATCGATGATGAGGCCGTGCAGCAGGTCGTCGACCGGGATCTCGCTGCGCACCTTGGCGAACATCGTCGAGCCGCCAGAGGGCGCACCACCCTCGCGCCAAGCCTTGAGGCTCACCGTGAAGGCCTGGTCGCGCTTCAGCGATCCGGCCTTGATCAGGCTGAGCACGTATTCACTGGTCATCAGCTTGGCCGTCGAGGCCGGCGTCACGACATCGTCGGCACCACGTTCGTAGAGCACCGTGCGCGTGCCGGCATCCATGAGGATGACGTTGGGCACGTTGACCTGCAGCCCGTTGCCGGCCGGCGGCTCGGCCCGGGAGGCCGAGGAGGGCACGGTCGCGAGCGCCAGTGCGGCGAGCAGCGGTGCGCGTCTCACGTTGCTTCCTCCCCGAGCGCGAGGTCTCGCACGCCCGCAACGCCTTCTACCACAGTGTCAATCGTCGTGGGACCGCCCGCGCGGCATCGCAATCGGCTTGTGGGCGGGTACGGGCGGGGCCAGCGCAGCGAAATGGACGGGCCGCGCCGGCGGTCGGACGTGGGCTGCCGCGACGATCGGGCGCCGAAGCGGCGACGGCGCTGCGAGACGCTGCGCGCCGTGACGATCATGGAGACTTTCACTCGGCCCGCGTTGCGCGGTTCGTGAGTCATGGCGGGTATCGTCGACGCGCGCGATGCGACGCTCGTCGCCGTGACGATCGCCGGTGGCGTTGCGTCGCGACGGCTCCTGTCGACTTGCGTGTGCGCCGCGGCCTCGGAGCGAACCGGTCTCATCGTCGTCGGAACTGTCACGCTGCGGATGCGGGGTGGATCGATGCGCGTAGCGCGCCTCGTCCTCCTCCCCGGACCGCATCTCGTCGTGGCGCGTCGCGTGCGTCGCGGCGGGATGGGGCGCACGATACATTTCGAGGGCGTCGGGTCGCTCCTGCTCGACGAAGCGGGTCGGACGCGGGGGCGGGCGGATCGGCGCGGGAGCCGGCGCGAATTCGCCGAGCGAGGCGACCACGGCCCGTGCCGGCGCCGTCGCCAGCTGGATGCCCTCCTCGATGCCATTGGCCAGCGCGGGCCCGTCGTTGCGCAACGTAGCGGCGAGCTTGGCATCGTCCGAGCCGGCAAGACTGGCGCGCGCCACCCACTCGACCTTCACCTTGGCGGTGCCGGTCCGACGGATGTCGAGCGCGTCGGCGACGCGCCGCGACACGTCCATGATGCGGTTGGAGTGGTAGGGGCCGCGATCGTTCACCCGCACGATCATCGAGGTGTTGTTGCGCAGGTTGGTGACCCGCGCGTAGCTCGGCAGCGGCATGGTCGGGTGGGCCGCGGTGAAGGAATCGCGATCGTAGATCTCGCCGTTGGCGGTCAGCCGGCCGTGGAAGGCATCGCCGTACCAGGAGGCGAGGCCGACCTGGGTGACGCGGCGCTCGCTGGGATAATAGGTCTGACCGGCGATCGTGTAGGGCTTGCCGACCAGATACTGGCCGCCCCCGCGCGGCACCGGCTGCCCGTCGGCGATCACGCGGCGGCTTGCGGCGCCGTAGACCGACGAGGGAAAATACTCCTTGGGATGGCCGGCCGCGGCGACCTGCTGAGGCTGCTGGGCGCAGCCGCCCAAGCCGAGTGCCGCCAAGGCGAACAGGGCCGCGCAGGCCCGCGCCTTGCGCCCGAACAGGTCCGACGCCGGCGGCAGAGTGACGATCAACGTGCGACGCGCGAGCCGTTGGAACATTATGACGACCACCTCGCGCCGCGCTCGAAGAAGCGCGCTCAGTCAGGCGACGGTGCCATGGGCCGGCTTGCCAAAGCCCTAACGTCAGCCGCAGCCTCCGCAAAAAGACTTGCGTTCAGAACACGTTACATCTTCGTTGACCATATTCCGACTTAAAGACGTCTTCGAATTGCGGGATGACTCCCCGACGATGCTGCACCGCGGCATGATGCGCCTTGAAAGAGCCGTGGAGTTGCGGTGTCCATGGCGCAGCCCCTGCTCGTGATGCCTTGCGCGTCGAACGCGGATGAGGTTGGCTTTCACGATCGGTTTTCGTCCGGAGCGAGACATGAGCGAAGACGTCGTCGGGCAAACCCCAACCGTCTTCTCGTCAAAGGAGCGCGCCGCTCTCGTCGCCCGCGCCCTGAGCGAGGCGGCTCGGCGCGCCCGGTTCTCGACGAAGCGCCGCCGCAGCCTGACCGCCGGCGGCCTGCGGGCGCGACGCGGCGAGCGGTTGATCCGGCTGCTCCGGATCTCGACCTTCATCGGCATCGTGGCGGTGCCCAGCCTGCTGTTCGGCGTCTACATCTTCTTCGTCGCTTCGCCGCAATACGTCGCCGAGGCGCGTTTCACCGTGCGCGGTGGCATGACCGGCCTCGCCGAAGGGAAGGGAGTGCCCACCGCGCTGATCGTCCAGGATACCCAGGTCATCATGAACTACATGAAGAGCCGGGCGATGGTCGAGGCGCTGAACCGCAGCGTGCAGTTCGAGGATCTCTACGAGAACGACGACATCGACTGGTTCTCGCGCCTGGCGCCGCACAAGCCGGTCGAGAAGGTCGTCAAATATTGGAACAAGCACGCGAAACTCTCGGTGCAGATGCCGTCGGGCATCATCGAGTTCACGGTGCGCGCCTTCTCGCCCGAGGAGGCGGTGAAGGTGGCCAACGCCGCGCTCGACGCCAGCGAGCTGCTCGTCAACCAGATGAACGACAAGATGCGTGACGACGCCGTCACCCTGGCCGACACCGAGCGCCAGCGTTCGCAGTCCGCCTTGGCCGACACGCGCGCCAACCTCCAGAAGGTCCGCAACGAGGAGGGCATGCTCGACGCCAAGAAGCAGGGTACCGCGCTGATGACGCTCATCGCCACGGTCGAGCAGGAGAAGATCAAGCTGCAGCAGGATTACGATGCCAACCGCCACTACGTCCGTGCCGACGCACCGCAGATGCGCAACCTGCAGACTAAGCTCGACGCCGCGCAGAAGCAGCTCGACGCGCTCAACGCGCAGGTGACGCGCAGCCCTGGCACGAAGGACGACGGCGGCAAGGTGCTGTCGGGCTCGACCTCGCGGCTCGACTACGCGAACCTCGAGAACCAGATCGCCGAGAAGATCTACGGCGGCTCGCTGGCCGCCCTCGAGCAGGCGCGTCTCCTGTCCGAGGCCAAGCTGCTCTACCTCAACGCCTTCATCCGGCCGGTCGAGGCGCAGCAATCGGAATATCCCAAGCGTGGGCTCGACATGCTGCTGTTCGCGCTCGCTGCGGTCGCGATCTGGGGTGTCACGCTGTTCGGCATCTCGCTCGCACGACATCAGCTCGCCTGATGCGATGCGACGCGACGGCCGCCTGAGGTAGGCGACGCGATGCTGTTCAACGTGGACAGGGACGAAGGTCACACGATCGTCGCCTACGTCGTGCCGGACGCCGGGGGGACGACTCCATCGGTCGTGCTGCGGGCCGGCGGCAAGGACGTGTTGCGGCTCGAGGCTAACAATACCTTGACGACGCTGGTGGATGCCGGCCGCCATTCGACAGGCCGTTGCGGCTTCATCATCGACGAGACCGTGCTGCCCGACATGGCGACCTATGCCGATCTCGAAGTCGTCGAAGCCACTCATGACGTGCTGGTCTACCGCCGTCGTCCCGTCGAGGCGGTCGACCAGCAGGTGTTCCGCTTCGAAACTCACCTCCTGCCGCTGTGGCGGGTCGACGAAGCGGTGAAGAGCCGCTTCCAATTCTGGTACAAGGGAATCGACCGGTTCGGTCGCGAGACGGCCAACCAGGTCTTCAACATCAGCAACAGCGCTTCCGCCTACATCAGTGGGCGTCTGCAATACAAAAACTACGAAATCTACCTGGCCAAGGGCGTCAAGACGATCGGCATCCTGCGCGATCCGTATTGCGAGCTGGCCGAACGGCTCATCCTTTTGAAGAACATCGGATCGCGGGCCGAGGAAATCCTCGGGGAGCGCGACGCGATGATCTTCGCGCCGGTGATCGAGGCGCTCGGCGAATGGGAGGTCTTCGACGATACCTTCTGCAAGCGCTTCTTTCGGCGTGCTCCCGCCGAAGTCTCCGTGATCCTTTCGAACCCGCTCGTCCGCCAGCTGACCGGTGCGACACCCGACGAAATGCCGAACCAGGCGGCCGTGGCGACGTCGCTCGACTCTCTGGCCTCGTTCGAGCTCCTGGGGCTGCGTTCCGAAGGCAACGGCTTCGCGGCCGGGCTGGCGGAGCTGCTCGGCGTCGCGGTATCCCGCATACCTCCCATCAACGAATATCCGCGCATCATCGAACTGGGCGAGCGCCTCAGGCAGAACCATGATATCGAGGGAATCCTGGAGAAGGACCTGGAGGTCTTTTATTCTCTCGCCAACGCTTTCGAGGCGGCCAATGCGTGAGCCCGACCAGGGTCATCGCGTCCGAGCCGGGAGACGGTGCAGATGACCGACGTCCGTGATCGCGAGCTTGAGATCGAGTTGGTGGCGGAAGACGTGCCGGTCGAGGCACGCGCCGTCCCGATCGTCGCACCGCGTTCGTCGCTGGTCGGGCGCGCGCTCACCCCATTTCGCCGCCCCAGGGGGCGCGAGGTCGACGTTCCCGCCACCGAGCTGGTCCTGCCGGATCAGATCGTCGAGCCACGCAGCCGCGCTCGGATGATCATCATCCTATCGCTCGTCGTCGTCGTCCTGCTTCCGACGCTCGCGGTCAGTCTCTATCTGTTCGCCTTCGCGACCGACCAGTACGTCGCCGAAACACGGTTCGCGGTGCGAAGCGCCGAGGCGCCGTCAGGTTCGGACGGCGTAGCCGGAGATGCCGGCGGGGTTGGCGGCGGCGGCATGTCGCTGTTGTCCGGCGGCCCGAATTTGGCCGGCGAGGATGCGGGTATCATCGCCAGCTACATCCATAGCCGCGCGGCCATCGAGGACGTGTCGCGGCAAGTGGACGTTCGCGCCATTTTCCAGAGGCCGGAGGCCGATTTCTGGGCGCGCCTGCCATCCAATGCGACGGCGGAAGAGTTGACGAAATACTGGAACAGCATGATTGGAGTGTACGTCGAGACGTCGTCCGGCATCGTCCAGGTTTCGGCGAGCGCCTTCCGCAGCCAGGACGCGCTCGACTTGACGAAGGCCATTCTCGCCGCGAGTGAAAAACTCGCCAATTCGCTCAACCTGAAAATGCAGGCGGACCAGACGCGCCTGGCCGAGGACGAAGTGCGACGCAGCGAGGGCGGCGTGCGCTTCGCGCTCGCGGACCTCACGTCCTTTCGCAATGCACAGCACCTCATCGATCCCGTCGACTCCGCGAAATCGACCGGAGAGCTGCTGCTGCAATTGATGGGAGACAAGATCGAGACCGAAGGCAAGCTCTACGTGATGCAGCGGGCGCAGGGCGCGAACGCGCCGGGCATCACCGGCATCAAGGCGCGCCTAGACAGCATCAACACGCACGTTCTCGAGTTGCAGAACCAGATGGCCGGCGACAAGCAAACGTCGAAGAACATGGCCGCCACCATGGCTCGGTTCGAGGAACTCGAACTCAAGAAGTTGTTTTCCGAGAAGATGTTCGAGTTCGCCCGGCAGGGGCTGGAACGAGCCCGTCTCGCGTCGATCAGGCAGTCGATCTATCTCGCGGTGTTCGTGCAGCCCACGCTGCCGCAGGACTTCTCCTACCCCGAGCGCTACGTCGATTTGTTTTTCGTCCTGCTCGTCTGCTTCATGACCTGGTCCAGCGGCGCTGTCATCACGGCGTCCGTGCTCGACCATCGTCTCTGACCCGGGCTTGACGAGGGTCGCTTACGCGCTCGTCCCGCTCCGAGATGCCGATGCCATCGGTCCTTGTGATTTCGTCGCGGCGAGTGGAGAGCCTTGGCTCGAGCTGGTGTCACCGGCCCTGCGGAAGCTTGCCGGGTCGTTCGTCACGATCGTCTACCGGACCGCGATCTGGGACGCACCGGCGCGTCCGCTGCTGCGGTTCCTGAGAGACGACGCCGTCCTGTCCGAGATCATCGCGCCAGCGCCGTTCGAGGCCTCGGCGTCATGGACCGGCCGGATGCCGCGCGGCACGACCCAACTCCACGTCAGCCCCACGAACCGGCTAGGCCGCTTCGGCTTCCGCATCGAATCGATCCGCCGGCGCTTCTGGCCGGCGCTGCTCATCGAGGGCTATAACCGCGCGCCGCGTCCGACCCGCAGCGCCGTGCTCACGAAGCTGATCGGCTGGGGACCGGAGTCGGATCACAATCTCGCCTGGGCCATCGGCGCGCATCCGCTCGAGGAGGTCGCGACCTGGTCGTCCGAGCGCCGCCGTCCGCTCGAGCTCGACGAGCTGGATCGACCCCGCATCGCCCGGGACGAAGCCTCCTCGATCCGCGTGGTCGTGTCGGCCGTCGCAGGCGACCCAATGGCGTTGGAGCGCACGCTGGACAGCCTGCGCCGCCAGCTTTTCGCCCGCTGGCAAGTCTTGGTCATCGGCGCGCCGAACGCCCAACCGGACGACGACGACAGGATCGTGCATCTCGCCTCCGCGTCCGAGGCGTCCTCGTCGGTGCTCTCCGATGGATCGTGGTTCGGCATCGTCACGGCCGGTGCAACGCTGCGACCCGAAGCCCTCGCCATCGTCGCCGAGCGTCGTGCGCGCGACCCCGAAACGCTCATGGTCTACGGCGACGAGATCGCCGACGATCGATTGATCCTCAAGCCGGGATGGTGTCCGCGGCTGGCGACCGCCCTGCCCTATCTCGGCCTAGCCGTCTTCGCCGCACCGTCCACGGTGACGAAGGAGGCGCTCGGGTCGATGCTGCGAGGCGAACCCTGGTCGGTGCCGCCCGGCGTCATCCCGCTGGCGCTGCGCCGTATCCTCGTCGCCGGTCCCGGTCCCACCACGCGGCATCGCCCGCAGACGGCCTCGGTCGCGCGACCGTCCCGTACGGCGAAATCGGCCATCATCGTCCTGACACGCGACCAGCCGGCCCTGTTGACGCGGCTGACGGCCAGTATCCGGGCGAAAACGGAGCCAGGCACCTACCGCCTCGTCGTGGTCGACAACGGCGACGCCGGTGGCCCGGCCGAAGCCGTGCTGGCCGACCTGGCCGCGGCCGCCGACGTCGACGTGCTGCGCAGGCCCGGCCCCTTCAACTTCTCGGCCCTCTGCAACGAGGCGGCGTTATCCTCCAAAGAAGACGTGCTCGTCTTCCTCAACGACGACATGGAGGTGCTGAGCGAGGGCTGGCTCGACCGGCTCGCGTCCCACGCGCTCGAGCCCGGCGTCGGCGCCGTCGGCGCTCGGCTCACCTATCCCGACGGCCGCCTCCAGCACGTCGGGGTCCTTGCCGGGATGGGCGGCAGCGCCGGCCATTTCGGCGCGCCGGCGCCGGGCGACGATGCCGGCTGGGCCGGTCGCAACAGCGTCCTGCACGAGGTCTCGGCCGTCACCGGAGCGTGCCTCGCCGTGGCCCGCGAAAGATTCGAAGCGGTCGGCGGCTTCGATGCCGCGCACCTGCCCATCGAACTCTCCGACATCGATCTCTGCTTCAAGCTCAACGCGCGGGGCTGGCAGACGCTCGTCGATCCCGCCGTGCATCTCCTCCACGAGGAAAGCTTCAGCCGCGGCGGCGCCACCTTCCGGCGGCTCGACAAATACGGCGACCAGCGGGCCGTGTTCGTCGCGCGCTGGCGGCACGTGCTGCGCGACGACCCGGTTTTCCACCCGGCCCTCAGCCTGTACAGCTGGCGCGCCGCGCTCGGCTGAGGCGCGGTGGAGACACCCGTGCAGATCGCGACCTGGAACATCAACTCGGTGCGCATGCGCCTCGACAACCTCATGCGCTACCTGCGCGAGGTGTCGCCCGACGTGCTCTGCCTCCAGGAGATCAAGTGCACGGACGAGCAGTTCCCGCGGTTCGAGATCGAGGCCGCGGGCTACAACGTCGCCGTCCACGGCCAGAAGAGCTGGAACGGCGTCGCGATCCTCTCCAAACGGCCGATGGAGCCCACGCTCGGACTGCCCGGCGACGAGGCCGACGTGCAGTCCCGCTACATCGAGGCCGTCATCGCGACCGATGGCGCGCCGGTGCGGGTCTGTTGCCTTTATCTGCCCAACGGCAACCCGCCCGACACGGACAAGTACGGCTACAAGCTGGCCTGGATGGACCGGCTGCACGCCCGCGCGCGCGCCCTGCTCGCCTTCGAGGAGCCGCTCGTCATCGCCGGCGACTACAACGTCATTCCCGGCCCCGAGGACGTCTACGAGCCGGGCAATTGGCTCGGCGACGCGCTCTACCTGCCGCAGACCCGCGAGCGCTATCGCGCGCTGATCAACCTCGGCCTGACGGACGCCCTGCGCGCCACCACCGACGAGCCCGGCCTCTACACCTTCTGGGACTACCAGGCCGGCGCCTGGCAGCGGAACAAGGGCATCCGCATCGACCACCTGCTGCTGTCGCCGCAAGCTGCCGACAGGCTCGTCGGCGTCACCATCGACAAGGACAGGCGCGCCGAGGACAAGCCCTCGGACCATGTCCCGATCCGCGTTGAGCTGGCGCTTTGAACGCCGCGATCGACGGGGGAGACCTCATCGTCTTGGAACGGTATAGAGGCCAGGTGACGATCGCAGCGAGGAGCTTCGCTTGACCGCCGTGTCATCCTCGGCCTCGAAGACCGCGCGCGAACCCCTCTTCAAGCTGCCTTCGATTCCCTGGCCCGAAGGCACGACCTGGTTCGCCTTCCGGACCTGGGTCGCCCTGGCGATCGGCTTCTACGCCGCCTTCTGGCTCGAGCTCGAAGGCGCGTCCAGCGCCGGCGTCTGCGTGCTGATCCTGGCCCAGCCGGCCCAGGGCATGGTTCTGTCGAAGTCGATCTATCGCCTCGCGGCGACCATCGTCGGCGTGATCGTCGCGACGACCTTGACCGCGCTGTTCCCGCAGGATCGCACCATGCTGCTGGCGAGCTTCGCCGTCGTGATGGCGATCGAGACGGCGCTCGGCAGCATCCTGCGCGACTTCCGCTCCTACGCGTGCATCCTCGCCGGCTACACGATCGCGATCGTGTCGATCTCCAACATCAATGCGCCCGACCAGTTCTTCTCGGCCTCGATCAACCGGGTCGCGGCCATCGTGGTCGGCATCGCGGCCATCGCGCTCGCGAATTCCTTCCTGGCCACGGCGGAATCGTCACGCTCGCTGATCTCGAAGCTGCGCGACGCGACCAAGGATCTCGCGGCTCTCGCGCTCGCGACGATCGACGAGCGCCGGCCGCCGGATGCCGTCACCTGCATCGATCTCAGCGCGCGGCTGATGCCGCTGCGCTCCGAGATCAGCTTCGCCAGCCCGGAGAAGCCCAACGGTCGCAACCGAGCCAAGGGCGCACGAAGCGCCCTGCTCGGCCTGTTCGAGGTGATCTCGGCGATCCAGGCGGTCGGCGCCGGGCTCGGCGAATTGCACGAGCCCTCGCGCATCGTCGACGACGCGCTGGCGATCGCACGCAGGGCGTTGCGCGTGCAAAACCCGGCCAAATGCCAGAAGGAGATCGAGGCGCTGGCGCGTCCGGCGATCGAGGCCGGCACGCTCACCATGCGCGAGGCCTACGTCCTCGAGCGCCTGCATTTCATGCTGCTGTGCCTGGGCCAAGTGCGCGACGGCATGCGGGCGCTGCGCATGGGTTGGGCGCCGCGCCGCGACGTGGCGATCGACGTGCACCAGGACTGGTTCGCCGTCGTCTTGAACGGCGTGCGGGTCCTCGTCGCGCTCGGAATCGTCGCGGTGCTGTCCGTCTGGTCGGGGATCGCCGACACCGCCACCGCCATCCTCTTCACCTCCGTCTTCGTGTCGCTCGGCGCGGTGCAGCCCGATCCCAACGTCATGGGCAAGACCGCGCTCTTCGGAATGCCGGCCGTGGCGATCGCCGGCACGTTCTACTCGTTCATCCTGTTTCCAATCCTCACCGGCTACCCGCTGTTCATCCTGTCGCTGGTCCCGCTGGTGATCGCGATCTGCTGGTTCATCAAGATCGGCATGGGCGGCGCCGGGCTGATCTTCGGCGTGCAGACCATCGCGCAGATCTCGCCGGCCAACGTGCAGACCCTCGACCCGAACGCCTTCGTCCAGACGGCGACGATGCTGGTCGTCTCCGGCATTGCGATCTTCCTGTCGTTCCAGCTCATCCTGCCGGTGCAGCCGGCACAGCGGCGCCTGCGCATCGCTCTCGCAGTCGGCAACGCCCTGCGCGGTGCGCTCGCAGACCGCGATCGGCTCGAACAGCCCCGCGCCAGCCTGCAATACGATCGCCTGGCGCAGTTCAAGACCTGGCAGGGCCACGATGCGCCCAGCCTCGCCCGACGCAACACGATGAAGCGGCTCGTCGACGTCGGCAACCTGAACCTGGCCGTGCGGCGCACCTGGCGCCTGCTCGATCACGCCCGCGGCGCGGTCTCGCCCGACCTCGATGCGCGCGCGCGAAGGATCCTGCCGAGCCTGTCGCCGGAGGCGACGTACGCGCTCGCCACCGAATATCTCAGATCCGCCGACGGGCGCACCGGAGAGGCCGCCACCGCCATCGTGCATGCGGCGGCCGGGCTTTACGGAACGGCGCTCTGCACCAACAACGAGCTGCGCCTGCTCGCCCACATCAAGCTGCTGAGACGAAAGATATGAGGGAGTTCGTCGTCGCCGGGCTGCTCATCTCGCCCTTCGTCAAGTTCGCGCTGATCGCTGGCGTGCTGTTCCTGCCGATCCGCCTGGTTCTGGTCCACCTCCACTTCGACAAGTGGTTCTGGCATCCCGTGCTCGCGGAGGGCGCGATCTATCTCTGTCTCCTCGCCGCCCTAAACCTGGTCCTGTGAGCCGATGTTCAACCGAGCGCGCCGTGTCTTCCGCGTCATCCTGACGAGCGTCCTGCTGCTCGCCGCGGTCGTCGCGGTCTGGGGGCTGTGGGCGCATTACATGGTCTCGCCATGGACCCGCGACGGGCAGGTGCGGGTCCAGGTGGCGCAGATCGCGCCGCAGGTCGCCGGCCAGATCACCGAGCTGCACGCCGCCGACAACCAGTTCGTCCACAAGGGCGACCTGCTCTACGTGATCGACAAGATCGACTACAAGATCGCCCTCGACATGGCGAACGCCGACGTCTCCAGCAAGAAGGCCGATCTCGAGGTCAAGCAACAGCAGAGCGCCCGGCGCCAGCAGCTGACGACGCTTTCGACCTCCATCGAGGAGAAGCAGAAATACGCCGGCGACTACGACGTCGCGCAGGGCGCCTACCAGACCGCGCTCGCCAACCTCGAGAAGGCCAAGGTGAACCTGCAGCGCACCGACGTGGTCTCGACCGTGAACGGCTACGTCACCAACCTGCAGCTGCGCATCGGCGACTACGCCAACACCGGCTCGCCCAACATCTCGGTCGTCGACAGCGATTCCTTCTGGGTCAGCGGCTATTTCGAGGAGACCAAGATGGGCTCGTTCGAGGTCGGCGACGCGGCCAAGGTCGACCTGATGGGCTACCGCCAGCAGATCGACGGCCACGTCGAGAGCATCACGCGCGGCATCGCCACCTCCAACGCC
>CAXTVT010000034.1:0-36878 GCA_964247745.1 uncultured Beijerinckiaceae bacterium | reverse complement strand
GTTGGGTCGAGAGGGACTGGTTGTCCTGCCGGAACTCGGCCGTGATCCCGGCCTCGTGAAAGGTTCGCTGCGTGTAGGTCTCGACGAAATAGCCGCGGCTGTCGCTGAAGCGTGGCGGAATCACCAGCAGCACGCCGGCGATCGCGAGTGGCTCGACCTTCAGGCTCATCAAGCCACCAGCTCCATCTGCCGTTTCAGGTAGGCGCCGTAGCCCGATTTGCCGTAGCGCTCGGCGCTGCGCAGGACCGTCTCGCGATCGATGAAGCCCTGGTGGAAGGCGATCTCCTCCAGGCACGAAATCTTCAGCCCCTGCCGGCGCTCGAGAATCTCGACGAATTGTCCCGCCTCCGCGAGGCTTTCGTGCGTGCCGGTGTCGAGCCAGGCGAAGCCGCGCCCCATCATCTCGACGCTGAGCGCGCCGCGCTCGAGATAGACCTTGTTGACGTCGGTGATCTCGAGTTCGCCGCGCGGCGAGGGTTTCAGCGCGGCGGCGATGTCAAGCACAGCATTGTCGTAGAAGTAGAGGCCGGTCACGGCGAGGTTCGACTTGGGAGCGGCGGGCTTCTCCTCGATGGAGAGCGCCTTGCCCGCCGCGTCCATCTCCACGACGCCGTAGCGCTCCGGGTCGGAGACGACGTAGCCGAACACGCTGGCACCGCTCCGACGGGCGAGAGCGTTGCCGAACAGCTCGGGCAGGCCGTGGCCGTAGAAGATATTGTCGCCCAGCACCAAGGCGACGCTGTCGTCGCCGACGAAATCGCGCCCAATGATGAAAGCCTCGGCGAGACCGTTGGGCGCCGGCTGGACCGCATAGGAGAGCGCGATGCCGAAGCTCTCGCCGCTTCCCAGCAGCTGACGGAACAACGGCTGATCGTGCGGCGTGGTGATGATCAACACGTCGCGGATCCCCGCCATCATCAGCGTGCCCAGCGGGTAGTAGATCATCGGCTTGTCGTAGACCGGCAGAAGCTGCTTCGAGATCACGAGCGTCAGGGGATACAAGCGCGTTCCCGAGCCGCCGGCCAAGATAATTCCTTTCATCAAAGATCCTTCGTTCAGGGGCGACGCTTTCGAACCCTTTTGACCGCTGTGATCAAGACTTGCGGAAAAACTTTCGGGCCGACGTGCTCATCGAGACGAGTGCGTTCAGTTGGACATGCGTCACACGATGACAGCACCTGATTGGTCAACGACGACGAGGCTGCGCCGCCGGGCGCATGCTTCCGCAGCCGACCGACGAGTGGTGTCCCAGCCTCAAGACAGCGGCTGAGCGTAGCACCCCGAAGCGGAGGTCGAGCGAAGCCTATCGGCGGCTCCAAGCCTCGACGACCCCAACTTCCGCTCAACGAAACTCAAAAATATTTCCCCTTTCGGCGGAGTGCCTTGGCCTTGCACGGGTCGGGCTTCTGCTTCACGGTCCAGCCAAGCGAAGAGCGGCCGGGCGACGCCCGAGCCGCCGGTCTGGGATGGAGCGAGCCGAGGCGACCGGTGGGAGACTGGCGGCTTCTCTTGTTCCACATCCGGCCATCGCGATGAAGTCGGGGTGCCGAGACCATGCAGCATAAAGTCGTCTTCCTGGATCGCGAGAGCGTTGGGGCGGACGTGCGCGAGTTCGGTTTCGATCACCATTACGAGGAGCACGAGGCGACCGAGGTTCACGAGATCGTCGAGCGGCTCCAGGGTGCCGCCGTCGCCGTCATCAACAAGGTGCCGATGCGCGCCGAGACGCTGGCGCAGCTACCCGACTTGAAGCTCATCGCGGTGGCCGCCACCGGCACCGACTGCATCGACAAGGCCGCCGCCAAGGAGCGCGGCATCACAGTGGTCAACATCCGCAATTACGCGTTCAACACCGTGCCCGAGCACGTGATCGCGCTGATGTTCGCCCTCAAGCGCAAGCTCGTGAACTACCACAACGACGTGCAGAACGGCGTCTGGAACAGCTCGCGCCAATTCTGTTTTTTCGACCACGACATCAACGACGTCGCCGGCTCGACCATCGGCATTGTCGGCTACGGCGCCATCGGAAAGTCGATCGGCAAGCGTTGTGAGGCGCTGGGCATGAAGGTCATCGCCTACGACACCGTCCCGCAGGACGGCCTCGTCGACTTCGAGACGATCCTGCGCGAGAGCGACGTCATCACGCTGCACGCGCCCCTGACGCCCGAAACGCGCAATATGATCGGCGCCGAAGAGTTGAAGAAGATGAAGAAGACGGCGGTGCTCATCAACACCGCACGCGGCGGCCTCGTCGACGAGAAGGCCCTGGCCGAGGCTCTGAAGGCGCACGAGATCGGGGGTGCCGGCTTCGACGTGCTGACCGAGGAGCCGCCGCGCAACGGAAACGTGCTGCTCGACCCCTCGATTCCCAACCTCATCGTCACGCCGCACGTCGCCTGGGCCAGCCGCGAGGCCATGCAGATCCTCGCCGATCAGCTCGTCGACAACGTCGAGGCCTTCGTCGGCGGCAAGCCGCAGAACGTCGTCTGAACCGCAGCAGCATCGGTCGACCGGCCGCAGAGCCGGCGAAAAGGAGGAATGGATGGACATCCACGAGTACCAGGCCAAGGAGATCCTCGCGAAGGCCGGCGTCGGCCTGGCGCGCGGCGCGGTGGCCTTCTCCGCCGAGCAGGCGGTCTACGCCGCCACCGAGCTCGGCGGCTGGAAGTGGGTGGTCAAGGCGCAGATCCACGCCGGCGCCCGCGGCAAGGCCGGTGGCGTCAAGCTTTGCCAGACCTACCACGAGGTCCGCGACGCCGCCGAAAGCATGCTCGGCAAGCCGATGGTGACGCACCAGACCGGGCCCGAGGGCAAGCCGGTTCAGCGCGTCTACGTCGAAGTCGCCGACCAGTTCGAGAAGGAATTTTACCTCGGCTTCGTGCTCGACCGCAAGGAGGAGCGGGTCCGCGTCATCGCCTCCAAGGAGGGCGGCATGGAGATCGAGGCGATCGCCAAGGACAAGCCGGACTCGCTCATCACCGTGATCGTCGAGCCCGCCGTCGGCATGCAGCAGTTCGAGGCGCGCGAGATCGCCTTCAAGCTCGGCCTGGGCATCAAGCAGGTGCAGGCCGCCGTGCAGACCATCCTCGGCTGCTACCGCGCCTTCCGCGACCACGACGCCACGATGCTCGAGATCAACCCGCTGGTGCTGACCAAGGACGGCCGCATCATCGCGCTCGACGCCAAGATGAGCTTCGACGACAACGCGATGTTCCGGCAGCGCCGCGTCGCCGACATGCACGACCCCGCGCAGGAGGACCCGCGCGAGGCCCAGGCGGCGGAGCACAACCTCAACTACGTCGGGCTCGACGGCACCATCGGCTGCATCGTGAACGGCGCCGGCCTCGCCATGGCGACGATGGACATCATCAAGCACGCTGGCGGCGAACCGGCCAACTTCCTCGACGTCGGCGGCGGCGCCTCGGCGGAGCGCGTCGCCACCGCCTTCCGGCTCGTGCTGTCGGACAAGAACGTCAAGGCGGTGCTGGTGAATATCTTCGCCGGCATCAACCGGTGCGACTGGGTTGCCGACGGCGTCGTCAAGGCGGTCAAGGAGACCAAGCTTTCCGTGCCGCTGATCGTCCGTTTGGCGGGTACCAATGTCGAGGCCGGACGCAAGATCCTGTCCGAAAGTGGGATCACGATGCACACTGCCGAAAGCCTGACCGAGGCGGCCGAGATCGCCGTGAAGGTCGCCAGAGACCACCAGCCCGTCGCGGCCTGAAGGAGGAGGGTTTCATGAGCATTCTGATCGACGAGAAGACGAAGATCCTCATCCAGGGCTTCACCGGCGACAAGGGGACGTTCCACACCAAGGAGTCGATCGCCTACGGCACCAACGTCGTCGGCGGCGTGACGCCCGGCAAGGGCGGGCAGACCCATCTCGGCAAGCCGGTGTTCAACACCGTCAAGGAAGCGGTCGAGAAGACCGGCGCCGAGGCCTCGATCACCTTCGTCGCGCCGCCTTACTGCATGGACGCGATCATGGAAGGCGCCGACGCCGGTCTCCGGCTGATCTGCTGCATCACCGACGGCATTCCGGCCCAGGACATGATGCGCGTGAAGCGCTACCTGCGCCGTTACCCCAAGGAGCGCCGCACCATGCTGGTCGGGCCCAATTGCGCCGGCATCATCTCACCCGGCAAGGCCATGCTCGGGATCATGCCGGGCAACATCTACGCGCAGGGCAACATCGGTGTGGTGTCGCGCTCCGGCACGCTCGGTTACGAGGCGGCGGAGCAGCTCAAGGCGCTTGGGCTGGGCATCTCGACCTCGGTCGGTATCGGCGGCGATCCCATCAACGGCTCGTCCTTCCTCGACCACCTCGAGTTGTTCGAGGCCGATCCCGAGACCCACGCCGTGCTGATGATCGGTGAGATCGGCGGCCCCCAGGAAGCGGAAGCCGCGGCCTGGATCCAGAAGAACATGAAGAAGCCGGTGGTCGGCTATGTCGCCGGGCTCACCGCGCCCAAGGGGCGCCGGATGGGCCATGCCGGCGCGATCATCTCCGGCGAGGGCGATAGTGCCGCCGAGAAGTCGGAGATCATGCGGGGTCACGGCCTGCTGGTTGCGCCGAGCCCCGGCGAGCTCGGCTCGACGATGGCGCAGGCGCTGGAGCAGCACAGGAAGGCGGCGTGATGGCCGTCATTCCGTGGCTCGCACCGCGAATCCGGAACCGGTAAGCCCTCGTGTTTGCAAGAAGGGTTGAAGCGCACCGGTTCCGGGTCCGCCTTCGGCGCCCCCTGAATGACGATCCGGATACATCTAAGGAGAACCCCCCATGAGCTTCACCCTCGTCGAGCAGGCCACGCCCCGCCTCCACCGCTCCGAACTCGCCGTGCCCGGCACGCAAGACGGCATCTTCGAGAAGGCGGCCAAAGGCGACGCCGACGTCATCTTCCTCGATTGCGAGGATGCGGTCGCTCCCGACGACAAGGAGCGCGCGCGCAACAACATCGTGGCCGGCCTCAACGACATCGATTGGGGCACCAAGACCATGATGGTGCGCATCAACGGGCTCGACACGCATTACTGGTATCGCGATGTCGTCGACATCGTCGAGCAGTGCCCGCGGCTCGATATGATCCTCATCCCCAAGGTTGGCGTGGCGGCGGACGTCTACGCCGTGGACGCGCTGATCACCTCGATCGAGATCGGCAAGAAACGCGAGAAGAGGCTTGGACTAGAGATTTTGATCGAGACCGCTCTCGGCATGGTCAATTGCGACGAGATCGCCAAGGCTTCGAAGCGCAACGAGGCGATGAGCTTCGGCATCGCCGACTACGTCGCCTCGACTCGTGCCCGCTCGACCTCGATCGGCGGCGTGCACCCGGACTACGGCGTGCTGACCGATATCGAGGAGGGGCACGAGCGGACCTATTACTGGAATGACCCCTGGCATTACGCGCTCACGAAAATGATGCTGGCATGCCGCGCCAACGGCCTGCGTCCGATCGACGGGCCCTTCGGCGACATCAAGGATTCGGCCGGCTACGAGGCCGCCGCGCGACGCGCCGCGGTGCTTGGCTACGAGGGCAAGTGGGCGATCCACCCGACGCAGGTGCCGATCGCCAATTCGGTGTACTCGCCCTCCGAGGCGGAGGTCACCAAGGCCAAGCGCATCCTCGAGGCGATGGCGGACGCCGCCAAGCAGGGCAAGGGCGCGGTGACGCTGGATGGCCGTCTCATCGACGTCGCCTCGATCCGCATGGCGGAAGGCTTGATGGAGAAGGCCAAGGCGATCCCGTCGCTGGCCGGGGCGACGGCGAAGGCAGCGTAATCTCAACAGATCGGCTCGGCCTGGCTTGAGCCGACCCACTCGTGCGGCTCACGTCTCGTTGCCTTTCGCCCGGTAATCGAGCAGCGTCTTGATGCGCTTGGCCAGCGTGTCGCGCGTGTCGCGATACGCCTCCAGCCGCCGTTCGCGCGATCCTTCGGTCGCCGTCGGATCCATCGTCGGCCAGTAGACCACATCGCAAGCCAGCGTGCGAGTGAACTCCAGGGCCTTGTGGTGCGCCTCGGGCGACAGCGTCACGATCAGGTCGAAGGACGAATCCGCGAGATCCTCGAATGTCTGCGGCCTGTGCCGGGTGATGTCGGCGCCGATCTCGTCCATCACCGCAATGGCGAACGGGTCCGGTTCGCCGTCCCTCACCCCGGCGGACGCAACGTAGATCTCGCGGCCGAAGTAGAGCCGTGTCAGCCCCTCCGCGATCGGCGAGCGCACCGCGTTGAAGCTGCACGAGAACAGGATCGCGCCCGGCCGGTGAATCAAGGATCGGTCATCGATGGGTCGAGCCTGCCCGCACGCGCATCTCCTTTTATCCCTTGTCTATCCGATCGAAGCGGGCGTGCTTCAAGTCGCGCGCTTGTCGGGGCAGCCGCGCCTTGACCGCTGCACGGCCACGCTCGACTGTGGCGCGACATGGCTTTGCTCGAATGGATCGTACCGCTGCTCATCGGGGCGGTGGCGCTCACCGCCGTGGCCGGGCGCCTGGGTGCGCCCTATCCCGCGTTCCTGGCAATCGGCGGCGTCGCGCTGGCGCTGCTGCCGCGCGGGCCGGAGTTGACGCTCGACCCCGATCTCGCCCTGGCGCTTTTCGTCGCGCCGGTGCTGCTCGACACCGCCTACGACGCCTCTCTGCGAGACCTGCGCGCGGCATGGGCGCCGATCACGCTGCTGGTGCTCGCCTGCGTCGGCGTGACGACAGCGGCCGTGGCGATCGCCGCCCGCATCATGCTGCCGGAACTGCCCTGGGCGGCGGCGGTGGCGCTCGGCGCCATCGTCGCCCCGCCCGACGCGACGGCCGCGACGGCGATCCTGCGTCAGGTGCGTCTGCCCGCCCGCATCGGCGCCGTGCTCGAGGGCGAGAGCCTGCTGAACGACGCCAGCGCCTTGTTTCTGTTCCGGCTCGCGATCGGCACGCTGGCGGCCGGCCATTTCAGCGCCGGCTTCCTCTTGGCGTCTTTCGCGCTGGTGCTTCCGCTCAGCCTCGCCGCGGGATGGCTCTTCGCGCAGGCGACGATGCGGGCCGTGGACGCGATTCGTGACGTGCCGTCCTCCATCATCGTGCAATTCGCCGCCACCTTCGGCCTCTGGATGCTCGCCGATCGGCTGCAGCTCTCGGCCGTCATCACCATCGTCGCCTACGCCGTGACGATCTCGACCCGCAAGGATCGGCGCATGGCCGCGCGCCTGCGGCTGCCGTCGTTCGCCGTTTGGGAAACGGCGACCTTCCTTCTCAACGTGCTCGCCTTCGTGCTGATCGGCCTGCAGCTGCGCCCGATCCTCGATGGCATGGAAACAAGCAGGCTGGTCTTCTCGATCGGCTTCGCGCTGGCGGTGCTCTGCACCTGCATCGTCGCGCGCCTGCTTTGGGTCACGCTCTATGGGATCGTCAGGTTCGGACCGCTGGCGCGAACCGGCCGCTTCGGCGCCCTGCCAGGGGGCGATCCATCCATCCGCACCGTTGTCCTGACCAGTCTCGTCGTCGGTTGGAGCGGCATGCGCGGGATCGTCACGCTCGCTGCCGCCTTCGCTCTATCGAAGACCTTCCCGCACCGCGATCTGATGCTGCTCACCGCCTTCACCGTGGTGCTCGGCACGCTGGTGCTGCAGGGCTTGACGCTGAAGCCGCTGCTGCGCTGGGTCGACCTCGCCGACGACGATCCCGTCACCCGCGAGATAGGCCAGGCCCGCGCCGCCGTCGTGCAGGCCGCACTTGCCGCGCTGGACGGTCACAGGACGCCGGATGCCGCGGCGTTGCGCGCCGAATACGCCGAGGTGCTGCGCCAAGCCGAGGATCATCCCGATGGCTTTGCACCGGAGCGCACCGCGCAGGACGACCTGCGCCTTCTCACGATCGAGGCCGGCCGCCACCGCCTGCACCAGCTTCGTGACACGCGCGAGATCGGCAATGCGGCCTTCAGCCGGATCGAGTTCGAGCTCGACCAGGCGGAGATGCACGCGAGTGCGGTATAAGGCTCGTCGATCGTTCAAGGAGATCACCATGCGCCTGTGGCTTTCGTTGCTGCTCCTGCTGGCCCCCGGCGTCGCGCAAGCCGGCGCTTTCACCCTCACCAGCTCGGCGTTTTCCGACGGTGGGACGCTGGCGAAGGCTCAGCTGAACGGCATGGCGCGCTGCGGCGGCGGCGGAGACCTCTCGCCGGCGCTGGCCTGGACGGCGCCCCCGGCCGGCACCAAGGCCTTCGCCGTCACCTTGTTCGATCCCGACGCCCACGGCGGCCAGGGCTGGTGGCACTGGACGCTGTTCGACCTGCCGCCCGACACCCACGCGATCGAGGAGGATGCCGGCAAGCCGGGCAATCCGCCCGAGGGCGCGCAATCGGCGATGAATTCCTTCGGGATCGCCGGCTACGGCGGCGCCTGCCCGCCGCCCGGCGACCCGCCGCACCATTACGTGTTCACGGTGTGGGCAGTGGGCGAGGACAAGCTGCCCTTCGACGCCGGCAGCAAAGACGAGGAGGTCGGCGCCTGGCTCGCCGGCCACGCGCTCGGCAAGGCGACCCTCACCGCGCGCTACGGTCGCTAGACGTGCGCCGGCTCGTTCTCGTCGGCGTCCTCGTGGTCCTGGCCGCACCGGCCGAGGCCGCCGGCGGTCACCTCTCTCTCTACACCTGGACGGACTACACCAAGCCCGAGCTGATCAAGGCCTTCGAGAAGGAGACGGGGATCGCAGTCTCCATCGACACCTACGATTCCAACGAGACGTTGCTGGCCAAGCTGAAGGGCGGCTCGTCCGGCTACGACGTCGTGGTAATCACCTCGGATTTCGTGCCGATCTTCATTGAGCAGGGCCTGCTGCAGACGGTCGACGCGCCGCGCCTGCCGCATTTCTCCAACATCGAGGCGCGTTGGCGCAGCCCGGCCTGGGATCCGGGCAACGTCTACACCGTTCCGTTCCATTGGGGCGTCACCGCTTACGCCTACAACAGCGCGAAGGTGCCGGGCACGTTCGACTCGCTGAAGCCGCTGTTCGATCCGCCGGCGGAGGCGCGCGGCAAGGTCGGCATGCTCGGCGCGGCAAGCGAGGTGATGTCGCTGGCCGAACTCGACCTCGGCTTGGCGCCGTGCCAGACCGAGACGGTCGCCATGAAGAAGGTCGATGCCCTGCTCGAGGCACAGCGTCCGAGCGTCGAGGTCTACAATTCCGATGGCATCATCGAGCGGCTGGCCTCGGGCGAGGCGCTGATGCACCAGGTTTGGAACGGCGATGCCGCCCGCGCGCGCCTGCTCAACCCGGCGATCCGTTTCGTCTTCCCCAAGGAGGGCGTCGCCGGTTGGATGGACAATCTGGCGGTGCCCCGCGATGCGCGGGACGCGGCCGACGCCAAGCTGTTCCTCGACTTCATGATGCGGCCCGAGATCATCGCGCAATCGTCGAACTTCACGCATTACGCCAACGCGATCACCGGAAGCGACGCCTTCCTGGATCAGGAGATGCGAACCGCACCGGAGCTGAAGCTGCCGGCGGATCTGAAGATCGTGTTCACGCCGACCTGCCCGGCCCCGGCGCTGCGGCTCATCGACAAGGTCTGGACCCGGCTTCGAAGGTAGCTCCGGCCTTCGATTCGATGGCTATAGCTTGGGCGGCGGCAGCGCGTCCGAATCGTCATGGAGCACGACGGGATTGTTCAAGTAGAAGATCGTCGAGGTCTCGCCGATCTCCAGCAGCATGAGCTGCTGGCCCGAGGCCGTGTCGAAGACGTGTGGCGTCGTGGTCGTCTTGAGGCCGTAGAACTCTTCGAGCTTCCGGCGCATCTCGGGTCCATCGTAATGTCCGATGAGGCTGACCTGCAATTGCCAGATGTGGTTGCCGCGACGCCCGGTGGTCACCAGGACGACCGAGGCGTCGCCACCCCGGCATGTCGTCTGGTTGGTGAAGTTCGTCTCGCAGGTCATGCCGTTGCGCAACGCCGTTGCTTTCGCCTGCGCCACGCTCATGCCGGTCTCCAGGCCGCGGAAGTCGCTCTTGGCGGCCACGGCCGCGGCCGGCGCGAGGCAGGCGGCGACCAGCATCACGGCACGAAGGTTCGACTGTCTCATCCGCTGCCCCCAATCCCGCCTTCGCGCCTGGCATCACGCTCTTGATCGGTCATGGCAGGGTGCTATAGGCGAAACGTGACGTTTGCGGCATCACCCGTGCACCCCCGGCACGGATGACCACGAGAAGGCGGCGCACATGAACAGGATCAAGGTCAAGGAACCGATCGTCGAGCTCGACGGCGACGAGATGACCCGGATCATCTGGCACTACATCCGCGACAAGCTCATCCATCCCTACCTCGACGTGAAGCTCGACTATTACGACCTCTCGGTCGAAAACCGCGACGCCACCAATGACCAGGTCACGTTCGACAGCGCCAACGCCATCAAGACCCACGGCGTCGGCGTCAAATGCGCGACCATCACGCCGGACGAGCAGCGCGTCGAGGAGTTCGGCCTCAAGCACATGTGGCGCTCGCCCAACGGCACGATCCGCAACATCATCGGCGGCGTCATCTTCCGCGAGCCGATCATCTGCCAGAACGTGCCGCGCCTGGTACCGGGCTGGACCCAGCCGATCGTCATCGGCCGCCACGCCTACGGCGACCAGTACCGCGCCACGATGATCCGCATTCCCGGCAAGGGCCGGCTCACGATGAAGTTCGAGGGCGAGGACGGCCAGGTCATCGAGAAGGAAGTGTTCCAGTTCACCGATGCCGGCGTCGCCATGTCGATGTACAACCTCGACGGCTCGATCAAGGACTTTGCCCGGGCGTCGCTGAACTATGGGCTCGCGCGCAAGTATCCGGTCTATCTCTCGACCAAGAACACGATCCTGAAGACCTACGACGGGCGCTTCAAGGACATCTTCGCCGAGATCTACGCCAGCGAGTTCAAGGAGCAGTTCGAGGCCGAAGGCCTGACCTACGAGCACAGGCTGATCGACGACATGGTGGCCTGCGCGATGAAATGGTCCGGCGGCTACGTCTGGGCCTGCAAGAACTACGACGGCGACGTGCAGTCCGATACGGTCGCTCAGGGTTACGGATCGCTCGGCCTGATGACCTCCGTGCTGATGACGCCGGACGGCCAGACCGTCGAGGCCGAGGCGGCGCACGGCACCGTCACCCGGCACTTCCGCCAGCACCAGGCCGGCAAGCAGACCTCCACCAACTCGATCGCCTCGATCTTCGCCTGGACGCGCGGCATCAGCCATCGCGCCAAGCTCGACGACAACCACGAGCTCGGCCGCTTCGCGGAGACGCTGGAGCGGGTCTGCGTCGACACGGTCGAGTCCGGCAACATGACCAAGGATCTGGCGCTGCTGGTCGGGGCCGACCAACGCTGGCTCTCGACCACCGGCTTCCTCGACAAGGTCGACGCCAACCTCAAGGCGGCCATGGAAAACGGGCACCTCGCCGCCGCGCAGTAGAGGCGTGGCCTTCGTCTACAAGATCGTGCCGCGGGCGCTTTGGCTCGAGGCGGAGGAGACCGGGCGCTTCGCCGGCGCGCCCGTCGACCGTGCCGACGGCTTCATCCACCTGTCCACCGCCGACCAGGTCGGCGAAACCGCCCGCCGGCATTTCGCCGGGCAGAGCGACCTGCTCCTCGTCGCGGTCGAGGCAAAGGCGCTGGGCGAAGCGCTGCGATGGGAAGCGTCGCGCGGCGGCGCGCTGTTTCCGCATCTCTACGGATCGCTGGCGGCGGCCTCGGCCGCCTGGGTGAAGCCTCTGCCGCTCGGCCCCCAGGGCCATGCGTTCGAGGGCTTGTTGCCCTGAGCGCTACAGCTCGATCGGTCCGAGATCCCCGATCATCTCCTCGCCCGGCAGCAGCCCGCGCGCCCTCACGGTGACGGTCGCATCGGGGCCTCGTCCCTCGATCGTGAAGAGAAGGTAGCCGGCGCGGTTCTTCGGCTTGCCCTTGACGGCGGAGGCGGATGGCACGCCGACGACGGGTACCGGCCGCGTCGGGCCGGGAAGGCTGTCGACGAACAGCTTGTGATTGTGTCCGTGGAGGATCAGCTCGGCGCCATGGCGCCGGATCACCTTGCCGAAGCCGAGGTGGTCGGTCAGGCCGCGGCCGATGTGGCCGCCGGGGTCGGTGATGCGCGGCGGATGGTGGATCATCACCACGCGGAACAGCCCAAGGGCGCCGGCCTCGGCGAGGCGGTGCTCCAGCGCCTCGCGCTGCACGTGGCCGAGCCGCCCCGAGGCGACGAAGGGCGCGCGCGGCACGCCGGAGCAGACGCCGATCAAGGCCACGCCGTCGCGCACCTTCATGTAGGGATACCCGGGCTGACCGGTGTCGTCGGAGCGGGTCCACGGCGCGAAGGTGCGGGCAAGGGTGGGGAGCGAGCCGCGGGTATAGGCGTCGTGGTTGCCGGCGACGAAGCTCACGTCGGCGCCGGGCTCGCCCAGGGTCCGCAGCCAGGCCTCTGCCAGCGGGTACTCGCCGGGCAGGGCGAGGTTGAGGATGTCGCCCGTCATGGCGACGTGGTCCGGCTTCTGGTCGCGCAGGTCGGTCACGACGGCGGCCAGCACCTCCATGTTGTGCGAGTTGGAGCGGCCGCGCTTCCAGTTGATGTAGCCGGTGATGCGCTTGCCGATCAGGTCGCGGCGCCGGGCGTGCGGCAGCGGCCCGATATGGGCGTCGGACAGGTGTGCCAGGATGAAGGCCAAGCGCGTCTCGCTGCGGGGCGCGCGAGGCTCGAAACGCGCCGATGAACGTCGGCGCGGGGATGCGCCGGGCTTCGCTGGATATAGCTTCGGCGGTTCGCGTGTCCATGACGCGGCCGCCTGGATTGGATGCCCGCGTCAGGACGCGCCGATGAGGATGCCGGTGGCCAGCACGATGGCACCGCCGAGCACGATCTGGAAAATCGCCTTCAACATCGGTGTGTCCATGTAATGGGCACGGATCCACGCGATCACCCACAGCTCGACGAACACGACGAGGCCGGCGATCGCGGTGGCGGTCCAGAAAGCGTTCGGCCAGCGGCCCGGGACCAGGAACGGCAGCGAATGGCCGAGGCCGCCGATCGTCGTCATCGTGCCGCAGATGGCGCCGCGCAGCAGCGGCGAGCCGCGGCCCGACAGCAGGCCGTCGTCGGAGAGTGCCTCGGCGAAGCCCATCGAGATGCCGGCGCCGAGTGAGGCGGCCAGCCCGACGACGAAGGTCTGCCAGTTGGCATGCGTCGCGAAAGCGGCGGCGAACAGCGGCGCCAGCGTCGAGACCGAACCGTCCATGAGGCCGGCGAGGCCGGGCTGCACGTATTGCAGCACGAAGAGCTTGCGGCGCTCGACGTCCTCACTCCCCTTGGCGGCGCCGTCGAGGTGCTCCTCCTCCAGTAAGCCGATCGCGCCCTCGTGGGCGCGCTCGACGGCGGCGAGGTCGTAGAGCAGTCCTCGCGTGGCGATGTCGCGGGTCTGCGCGGCGGCGCGTTCGTAATAGTCGGTCGAGGCCGCCTCGCGCGCCGTCACCTCGCGCCGGATCGCTGCGAGCGACTGGTTGCGCACGAGCCACATCGGGCGACGCGTCCGGCAACCCTCGACGTCCTCGCGGCGGATCGGCACGAGATTGGCGCCGAAGCGCCGCTCGTAGGTGGCTAGCAGGTCGCGGCGGTGGCCGTTCTCGACCTCGGCCATCGTCTCGAACACCTTCGCCGTCGACGGGTAGCGGCCGTGGAGGTCCTCGGCGAAATAGGTGTAGACGCGCGCGTCGTACTCCTCCGTCGCGATGGCGACGGCGAGGATCTCGCGCTCGTCGAGATCAGAAAAACGCTTCATCGGAACACCCTTGTTTAGAACAGATCTAAACAACGATTTTGCATCGTCAAGCCGTTCGAGAAGCTTCTTCGAAGCGGGCGTCGGTCGGCAAGCACGACCTTCGCGCGCTTCACGCTTCACAATTGCCTTCGCCGCCCTGTGCTTTTATAGCAGGCGCTTCCCCGTTTTCCGTTCGCGAGGAGCGCCGGCAGGCCGCCGCGTCCCGTCGCGCAAGCGCCCGGCTTCCGAGCCCAAGGAGCATTTCCATGAGCACCGCGCCGCTGATGCCGAAGGCGACCGCCGTCTGGCTCGTCGAGAACACGTCGTTGACGTTCGACCAGATCGCCGACTTCTGCAAGCTGCACCCGCTCGAGGTGAAGGGCATCGCCGACGGCGAGGTGGCGGCCGGCATCAAGGGCCATGACCCGATCACGTCGAACCAGCTGACCCGCGAGGAGATCGCCAAGGCGGAGGGCGACGCGGCGCACCAGCTGCGCAACGCTGTCCCCAAGGTTCGCATGCCGGAGATCAAGCCGCGTCGCGGTGCCCGCTACACGCCGCTATCGCGCCGGCAGGACCGGCCCAATGCCATCCTGTGGCTGGTGCGCAACCATCCCGAACTGAAGGACGCGCAGATCATGCGTCTCGCCGGCACCACAAAGACCACGCTGGACGCGATCCGCAACCGCACGCATTGGAATTCGGCGCAGCTGCAGCCGCTCGACCCGGTGACGCTGGGCCTGTGCTCGCAGATCGATCTCGACTTCGAGGTCAACCGCGCTGCGAGGGATCGGCCGGCCGGCATCGAGGATCGCGGCCCTACCCTGATCCCGGCCGAGATCACAACGGGCCCTCGCGAGACCCATCAGCCCGCTCCCGTGTTCGCCGATTCGCAGCAGGCGCGGGTCTATCCCGACGACGATCTCGATGTGCGCTCGGTGTTCTCGAACTCGAAGGCCTCTCGTCGCGACGACGACTGAGCGGTCTTTCAGCGCTCTTTAACCTAAGCCGTCGATACTCACGTCCGTCGACAGCCCCTCCGGGCCCGCCGCGGATCCCGATGGACGAGCTTCTCAACGACTTCCTCGCGGAAACCTCCGAGCATCTCGATGCTGCCTCGACGCAGCTCGTGATGTTCGAGACGGATCCGTCGAATTCGACGATCGTGTCCAGCATCTTCCGGCTGGTGCACACCATCAAAGGGACCTGCGGGTTCCTCGGTCTGACCCGGCTGGAAGCCTTGACGCATGCGGCGGAGGCGGTGATCAGCCGCCTTCGCGACGGCCGGGCGGCGACCCCGGAAATGGTGTCGCTGATCCTCGCGGCCGTCGACCGCGTCAAGATCATTCTCGCCGAGATCGAGGCCCACGCCGCCGAGCCGCCCGGCGACGACGCCGCGCTGATCGGCGAACTCGAGGCGCAGCTCGAGTCGCTCGACTTCGATCGGACGGCCGAGCCACGCGCGATCGTCGAGCTTTCGTCTCAGGCCGGTCCCGCCGCGCCCGGCGCCCCCGAACGCGGCAAGCGGTCCGAGACCATCCGCGTCGACGTTTCCTCGCTCGAGCGTATCATGGTGCTCGTCTCGGAGCTGGTGCTGACCCGCAACCAGCTCCTCGAGCTTCACCGCAAGCAGGAAGACGAGGCCGTCAAGTCACCGCTGCAGCGCCTGTCCTCGCTGACTTCGGATCTGCAGGACTCGGTGATGCGCGCCCGCATGCAGCCGCTGAGCCGCCTCTTTTCGCGCCTGCCGCGCCTTATCCGCGAACTCGCCGGCGAGACCCGCAAGAAACTCACCCTCGTCATCGACGGTGGCGACACCGAGCTCGACCGCCAGCTCATCGAGGTCGTACGCGACCCGCTGACCCACATCCTGCGCAACGCCGCCGACCACGGCATCGAGCTGCCCGCCGACCGCATCATGGCCGGTAAGCCCGAGAACGGCACCGTCCGCATCTCGGCCTCCCACGAGGCCGGGTATATCGCCATCTCGATCTCCGACGACGGCCGCGGCCTCGACATCGAGCGCATCAAGGCGAAGGCGCTGGCCCGCGGCCTCGTCGCTGCCGCCGAGGTCGACGACTTGCCGCCGGAGCACATCTACCGGTTCATCTTCCTTCCCGAGTTCTCGACCGCCGACAAGGTCACCAGCATCTCGGGCCGCGGTGTCGGCCTCGATGTCGTGCGCGAAAACATCGAGACCATCGGCGGCTCGATCTCCGTCACCTCGACCTTCGGCAAGGGCACCAGCTTCGACCTCAAGATCCCGCTGACGCTCGCCATCGCGCCGGCCCTCATCGTCGAGACCGGCAACCAACGCTTCGCCCTGCCGCAACAATCGGTGGTCGAGGCGATCGGCTTTGGCGAGGGCAGCCCCCACCGCGTCGAGCGCGTCCAGGGCGCCATGGTGCTGCGGCTGCGTGACAAGGTCATCCCGCTGGTCGACCTTCGCGACACGTTCAAGCTGGCGCATGAAGCCGAGGCTCCTTCGAAGCTCGCCGTGGTCATGCGCTTCGGCCCGCATTCCTTCGCCGTTCTCGTCGATCACGTCGCCGACGTGCAGGAGATCGTGGTCAAGCCGCTCGGCGCGTCGCTCGCCCATCTCTTCATGTTCTCGGGTCACACCATTCTCGGCGACGGCTCGGTGGTGCTGATCCTCGACACCGTCGGGCTCGCCCGCTCGATCGGCCTCAGCCAGTCGCTGGAACTCGGCATCCAGCACATCTCCGAACGTTTCATCCCGCCGCGCGAGAAGACCCGCCTTGTTCTGTTCCGCGCCGGCGGAGCCGCGCTCAAGGTCGTGCCGTTGTCTCTCATCTCGCGCATCGAATCGGCCACCGGCGCGATCGGTGTCTCGGACGGCATGCTCGTGATGCAGCACCGCGGTCACCTGATGCCGCTGCAGACGCTCGACGGGCGCGTGGCGATCGACGATGCCGCCGACCATCCCGTGTTGGTGCTCGGCATCGGCGGCGAGAGCGTCGGGCTGGTGGTCGACGAGATCCTCGACATCGTCGAGGACTTCCTCGACATCGAGATCGCCAGCGGCTCGCCCGGCGTGATCGGTTCGGCGCGGATCTCGAACTCCGTCGTCGAAGTCATCGACATCTCGCATTTCGTCAAGATCGCCCGGCCCGATGCGCTGGCGCGCGGCATCGTCAGCCGGTTCTCGGTGCTGCTCGTCGACGATCGGCTGTTTTTTCGCGACATGCTGGCGCCGCTGCTCGCCGCCGCCGGATACCGCGTCACCACCGCCAATTCCGGTCGCGACGCGCTGTTCCTGCTGTCGCGTGGCGCCATGTTCCACGCCATCGTCAGCGACACCGACATGCCCGACATGGACGGCTACACGCTCTCCCGCGAGATCAAGCGCGATCCCCGCCACGCCAAGATCCCGATCATCGCGCTCGCCGCCAACACCGCGCCCATCGTCGACGAGGCGGCGGCGGCGAGCGGAATGTGCGGCGTCGTCGGCAAGTTCGACCGCGCCGCCTTGCTGGCCATGCTGCGGGCGAACCTCGACAACCAGACGCTCGGGCCGCACGGCCTCGAGGAGCGTGTCATCCGGGAGTTCGCCGCATGATGATGCCATCCGCGCCGGCAGCTGGCTTTGCGCCGCGCGTCGCGGCCGATCTCGGCGACCGGCGCTGCTTTACCGTGATCGTGGCCGGCCGCACCTTCGGGCTGCCGGTGGAGCACATCCACACCGTCTTCGAGATGATGGCGGTGACGCCGGTGCCGTTGGCGCCCCGCGAGGTGCTCGGCCTCGTCAACCTCCGCGGAAAGATCGTCACCGCGGTGAGCCTGCGGCGGCGGCTGAACTGCGCCGACGGTCCCGTCGAGGCCTGCCGCATCGCCGTCGGCATCGACTATCGCAACGAAAGCTTCGCCCTGGTGGTCGACGAAGTCGGCGACGTGCTCACGCTCGATCAGGGCACGTTGATCGACACTCCTCCGCATCTCGGCGGGGAAGGCGTCCCGATCGAATCGGTCCATCGGCTAGAGGAGCTGATCCTGCCGATCCTCGATCTCGATTGGGTTCTGACGTTCGGCGGCAGGGAATGAGCGCGGCAATTCCGGGCGGCTGCAGCCGTGAGCAGCCAGACATGACCATCGACGTCACCAACCCATGGGCTCCCCTCTCGTCACGGATCATGCAGGTGCTGATCGTCGACGATTCCCGGGTGATCCGGAAGGTCGCGAGCCGCATCGTACAGTCGCTCGGTTTCGTCACGAGGGAGGCCGAGAACGGCGCCGAGGCCTGCGCCGCCTGCCAGGCGGCGATGCCGGATGCGGTCTTGCTCGATTGGAACATGCCGATCATGGACGGTCTCGAATTCCTGTCGCGGCTGCGCAAGATGCCATCCGGCATGAACCCCAAGGTTGTGTTCTGCACGACCGAGAACGAGGTCGCGCAGATCACCCGCGCCCTTGCCGCCGGTGCCGACGAGTACATCATGAAGCCATTCGACAAGGACATCCTCCGTTCGAAGCTGCAGGAAGTCGGGTTGCTGGCGTCTTGACGATCCGCGTCGCTCCGCTCGTACCGCCGACCCGACCGACCCTCGGCACGCCGCTCGGGCCCGGCGTGCTGGTGGTCGGCGCCTCGACCGGCGGTCCCCAGGCTTTGGTGACCCTCATCGCCGGGCTCGCGCCGCACGTGTCGCAGCTGCCGATCTGCGTGACCCTTCACATGCCGCGCGACCTGATGCCGGTGATCGCCGCCCACGTGGCCCGCCGCTGCGACGTCGATGCTCGCGTGGTCACCGCGCCAAGCAGCCTCGTCGCGGGCGCGGTCCATTTCGCCCCGGGAGACCGCCATCTCGTCATAGCGCGGACCGCGACGGATTGGTCGTTGAGCCTCGCCGCGAGCACCTCCGCCGATTTCTGCCAGCCGGCGGTGGACGTCATGTTCACCTCGGCGGCCAAGGCGTTCGGCCCGCGCACCCTCGCGGTGGTGCTGTCGGGCATGGGAAAGGACGGGCTCGCCGGGGCCGGCGCCGTCGCCAGGGCGGGCGGCGCGATCCTGGTGCAGGACGACGCGACCTCGGCTGTCTGGGGCATGCCGGGCTCCGTCGCCAAGGCCGGGCTCGCCTCCGCCGTCCTCCCACCCGACGCCATCGCCCGCGAGGTGGTGCGCCGCCTCCGTTGCGCGGCGGCGACGCGTTGACCGCCGGCTTCGCCCTGATCCAGCGCTTCCTGCGCGAAACCTCGGGCCTCTGCCTCGACGACGACAAGCGCTACCTGGCCGAAGATCGTCTCCGCGGTCTCATGCGCGAGCGCAAGATCGCCAGCCTCGACGATCTCGCGCAGCGCCTCCATGGCGACCGGCATTCGGAATTCGCCGACGCGGTCGCCGAGGCCTTGACGATCAACGAGACGTCGTTCTTCCGCGATCGCGGCTTGTTCGCCGCCCTGTCCGACAAACTGTTGCCGCGGCTGCTGGACACGCGGCGCGACAAACGCCGGCTCAGGATCTGGTGCGCCGGCTGCTCGACCGGACAGGAGCCGTACTCGCTCGCCATGGTGCTCGACGACATGACGCGCCAGCTCTCGGGATGGCAGGTCGAGATCCTGGCGACGGACCTTTCCCGTTCCGTCCTCGAGTCCGCCAAGGCCGGCGTCTACAGCCAGTTCGAGGTCCAGCGCGGCCTGCCGGTGGCCATGCTGTTGCGCCATTTCGGCCGTCATGGCGAAGGCTGGCGGATCAGCGACTACCTGCGGGCCAAGGTGACGTTCCGCACCCAGAACCTGCTGCTGATCCCGCGCGACTTCGGTCCGTTCGATCTCGTCTTCTGCCGCAACGTTCTGTTCTACTTCGACGCCGCCACCAAGCGCCGCGTGATCTCCGGTCTGGTCAACGCGCTGGCGCCGGACGGCTTCATCGCGCTCGGCGGCGGCGAGCGCGCAGGCTCCCTCTGCTCCGACCTGTTGGTCGAGGGCGACATGCCCTTCGTCTTCCGCCACGGCGCGCCTCGGCTACGCCACGCGGTGGCCTGAGAGCCAGGCTCGCAACGCCAAGCCGGCCCGGTCGCCCTATCGCAACGTGTAGGCGCCGAGCCACATCGCGATCCCGGCGCCGACGGAGAGGATGATCCGCAGCGTCCCGAACCAGGCCGGCGCCATTCCGCTGCGCACGAGGCCAAGGTCGATGGGGCCAAGCGCCAGCGCCACCATGCCGAGCCCGGCGAGGCGCCATGGCTCGGGCGCCGCGAGAAGCGCCCAGCCGACAAGCGAGGGTACGACCGAGAAGGCGTAGTTGCGGCCCGCGTCGCCAGTCGGGACCGCAAGACCCCAACGAATTCCGCCGAGAAACGAGACGATGATCGCGCCGTAGGTCGCCAGGGCCGTGTCGAGCTGCGCCGGGACGACTCCGAGCGCGCCGTGCATCAAGAGGCCGATTGCGAGAGCCCAGAACGGGATCAATCCCGCGAGCCCGAGCAGGAGTGGGTAGGGTGGTATCGCGGTCTTCGACATGAACCCTTCCATTTGACGATGCGGCTCAACGCGGCGCGCGCCTCGATCTTTCCCACCGGCGTCCGCCGATCTCTGAGCGCGGCCGCCGTTGCGCCCGTCTGGCGGATAGGCCATACGGGTCTCGGGAGGTTGGCGGTGGACGTTCCACTCGCCAACCGGGTCAGGTCCGGAAGGAAGCAGCCCTAACGAGACCGGGCGGGTCTCTGTCCAGCCTCCCACCTCTACATATCCGATGACGGACGATCCTTTTCATCTCGACCGCTTTGTCGTCGCGCAACACCATTCGTATGAGCGGGCCATCGTCGAGCTTCGCGCCGGCGCGAAGCGAAGCCACTGGATGTGGTTCGTCTTTCCCCAGTTCGCCGGGCTGGGGTCCAGCGCCATGGCGCAGCGCTACGCCATCGCCTCGCTCGCCGAAGCCGGCGCCTATCTCGCGCACCCGATCCTCGGGCCGCGGATGCGCGAGGCCACCGCGGTCGTGCTGGCGACCCGAGACCGCTCGCTCGAAACGATCTTCGGCTCACCCGATCATCTGAAATTCCGCTCCTGCATGACCCTGTTCGAGCACGTCGGCGGTTCGGGCGACCGGTTCGGCGAGGCGCTCGCGCGCTTCTGCGGCGGCCTGCCGGACCAGGCCACCCTTCGGCGGCTCGCGTGACGTCTGGCGCGGTCGGCGCCTGCAACGGATCGCGAGGTGAATCAAGCCGAAAGCGGCGAGTGCGGCTGTCCGGACACAGCTGCGAACTCGCTGCCGGAAACACGTCGCCGGAACTATGTTTCGCCTCATTTGACCCCAAGGTTCGTCCGCAATTCGCGGGGGCGATCGGGGATATCGATGCGCAAGTTCAGGCTGACGATCGGTGACGGCGCCGGGCACTACGCGCGGTTGGCCGCGCTCGCCGCGACGGTGGCGATCGTCGGTCCGCCGGGTGCGTCGGCGCAGGTCATGGATCCGCTGCGCGGCTATAATTTCAACGGCGACAACGTCGGCCCGCAGCCGCGCGAGGCCCGCGGACCGCGGCAGCGCGACACCGCCGCCGAGCCGCCACAGCAGGCCGAGCGCCAGCGCCCGGCGATCGCCTCGACGGGCCGCATGCGCCGCGTCGCCGAAGGCCAGGGCCTGCATCTGACGACCGCGCCGCACCGCCGCGGCCGCGCCTTCTTCGCCATGGCCGAGAACGACGCCGGACATCGCATTCAGCTGATGTTCAATCCCTACAGCGGCACCATCGTCGGCCAGCGCGACCTCGGCGCCCCCGAGGCTCCGACCGCCGTCGCCAAGGCGCCCGAGCCGACGCCGACGTCGACCGCCCAGCCGGTCGCCCCCGTCGCCGCCGCGAGCATGCCGGCGCCCGGCGATGCCGAACTCGCCGCCGCCAAGGAGGCCGCCGACAAGGCCGTCGCTGCCGAGCTCGAGGCCAAGCACACTGCCGCGACAGCGACCGCCGAAGCGCGCCGCGCCACCGCCAAGCTGGCCGAGGCACAGGCCGCGTCCCGCCGCGCCGTCGAAGCCAAGATGCAGGAGGCGCGGCGCCAGGAGCAGATCGCGGCCGAGCAGCGCCGCCAGGAGGCTCGTGCCGCCGACCTCAAGCGCCGGGCGCTCGCGAGCGCCGAGGCCAAGCTCGCGCAGGCGAAGGCTGCCCAAGCTCGCGCCGCCGCCGACGCCGCCAAGGCGGAGGCCGAGGCGGCCACCGCACGCGCCGCGATGGACCCGCCGGCGGAGATGAGCAAGGCCGGCGAGAAGCCGGCCGAGATGGCACCCGCGAAGGCGCCGATGGAAGCCGTGACGTCCGAGCCTCCGGCCAAGACTGACGCGGCTAAGACCGACGCGGCCAAGATCGACGTGGACAAGACGGAGCCTTCCAAGGCTGAGGCGTCCAAGGCGGAGGCCTCCAAGACGGACGCGGCCAAAGCCGACGATGTCGGCTCGGACACGACGAAGACCGACGCTCCGGCTGCGAAGGCCGCCGAGGCGAAGCCGGAAGGAGGCGAGACCTCCTCGATGGCCAAGAGCGTCGAGACCCCCGACAAGCCCACCGCGGCAACCGCTGCCGCCCCGAGCGTCCCGCAGCATGCCGATGCTTCCGAGCCGGCGAAGTCAGAAGGGGCCGATATCGCGCCGACCGGCTCGACCAAGGCGTCGCCCGAAGCCGCTCCGTCTCCGCCTCCTGCTCCGGCTGGCGCGCCTGCGCCGGAGACTCATTGAACGTGATCTCGCCGCTTCGCGCGCTGCGACGGCAGCTTCCGGCCTTCGCCCTCGTGGCTCTCGCCGCCGGTGCGGGCGCTTGCGGCGGCGCGGCGATCGCCCAGGAACCGCCGCACTCGGCCGAGCTCGACGCGGCGATCATCCGGGCGGCCAAGCGTCATGGCGTCCCCGAGCATCTGGTCCGTCGCATCGTGATGCGGGAGAGCCGCTACAATCCGCGCGCCCGCAATCACTCGTTCTGGGGGCTGATGCAGATCAGCTATCCCACCGCGCGCAGCATGGGCTTCAAGGGCACGCCCGAGCAGCTGCTCAACCCTGTCACCAACCTCGCCTATGCCGTGCCGTATCTCGCCAACGCCTTCGTCGCCGCCGGCAAGCGCGAGGACGCGGCGGTGCGGCTCTACGCGAGCGGTTATTACGCCACCGCCAAGAGCCGCGGCATCCTCGGCGCGTTGCGCACGGCGGATTCAGCGCCGCTGAACGGCGTGCCCGACGAGCCGATTTCCGAGCCGGCTGCGGCGGCGGTCGCCTCGGCCGACGCTGGAGGCTGGAGCCTCTTTGGCTCGGGCACGCCGGCTCCCGCGCCGGAGGCCGCCGCACCGGCTCCGCAGCAACTCGCCTATGCCGCGGCGCCCGCCGGCGTCGAGGCCGCTCCGGCGCAGGCGCAGCTCGAGGCTATCGCGCATGCGGCGCCGGCTCACGCGAGCAAGATCGTCGAGAAGAACACAGCCAAGGTGGCTGACAAGAACGGCGACGACGGCGTCGCCATGATCGCGGGCCGCGACGGTGCGATGACGCCGCCCAAGCGCTGGCAGCACGATGGCGGGACGTCGGTGGTCGCCCGCGGCGAACAGGGCTTCGAGCACGTCGCCGCCTATCGACTCGGCGGCCAGGCTGTTGCCGCAGCGCGTCGCTCGCACAAGACGACGATGTTCGCGCAGCTCGATCCATCAGGTGCCACGCAGGCTGCGACAACGGCCACGGACGCTCAACCGCAGCCGACATCGTTCTTCGCGACGGCCCCGGATACGCCAGCCGCCGATCCGGCCCCGCAAGCCGCGGCTCAGCTCGCCGCCAACCAGGCCGCAGGCACGACCGTCCCCGCGACAGCCGATGCCGCCGATAAGCCGAAGCATCGCCACCGTAAGAAGGCGACCGTGGAGTAGCATCGGCTTCGGCCCCGCTCGGCCCCTCGGCTTTCCGCAGTGGTGGTCGATGCCGTGACGGCTCGGCGGGCCTCGGTGAGGCCGCCGAGTGCAGGCGAATGTGGTCGTCAGCAAGCCCGAGTTTGCGACAACCCTGCGTCGCGCCCGCAGACTTCACCCGAAACGCGAAGTTGCCCCCTGGCGAAGTGCGCCGGCTCGAACCTCGCGATCGTGACGGCAAAAGCACGGTCGCTCATCCGCCTCAAAATTTCTTGCGCAAAGGGTTGACAGCCTGGAAACTTTTTCGAGCCGAGCCGGTTCTCTGAACAACCGCGAGCTGGGGCTCGCATTCTTCTTCGGGGGCCACGGTCATGGTCATCACCACCAAGCGCTTTCACCGCTCGCTCATCAAGCTTTCGATCGCCGCTTTCACTTTCGCGTCGATCGGCGCTGCGGTTGCCGCGCCGCTTTTCGTGCAGAAGAACGTGATGGCGAAGACGGAGATCGGGCAGCTTCAGTCGCTCGCCGCCGGCCCTTCCATTCAGCTTGCCAAGGCTGCGCCTGGCGAGGCCGAAGATTGCGTCCGGGTCACGAAGATGACTGGCCCCGACGGCAAGGAAGTGCCGACGTTCGGGATGGTGTGCGGCGGCGCCGAGTAGCGCTTGGACCTTTTCGGTCGGGTCGTCATGTCGCCTGAGGGACTTTATTGTCCGTCAGGCGATTTTTTTGTCGATCCCACGAGGCCTGTCAGCCGGGCGTTGGTCACCCATGGCCACGCCGACCATGCCCGGGCCGGGCACGGGGCTGTGCTCGCAACGCGTCAGACGCTGGCGATCATGGCGGTACGCTACGGCGAGGCATTCTGCGACACGGCGCAGGCCGTCGAACCTGGCGAGCGCGTGTCTCTCGGCGCAGCCGACGTCAGCTTCCATCCGGCCGGCCACGTTCTGGGTTCGGCGCAGATCCGGCTCGCCTTTCCCGAATTCGTCATGGTGATCTCCGGCGACTACAAGCGCGAGGCGGATCCAACCTGCCGGCCCTTCGAGGTGGTGCCCTGCCATGTCTTCGTCACCGAGGCCACCTTCGGATTGCCGGTGTTCCGGCACTCGCGCACCGATCTCGAAATCGCCAAGCTCATCGCCTCGCGCGACTTGTTCCCCGAGCGCACCCATCTCGTCGGCGCCTACGCGCTCGGCAAGGCGCAGCGCGTCATGGCGCTGCTGCGCGAGGCGGGCTACGAGCGCCCGATCTACATCCACGGGGCCATGGAACGCCTGACCGCGTTCTACCAAGGCGAGGGCATCGCGCTCGGCGAGGTCGTGCGTGTCGACCCCAAGCAGCGCGGCAAGCTCGGCGGCGAGATCGTGATCTGCCCACCCGGCGCGTTGCAGGATCTTTGGGCCCGCAAGTTTTCCGATCCCGTCGTCGCCTTCGCTTCCGGCTGGATGCGCGTGCGCGCCCGCGCCCGCCAGAAGGGGATCGAGCTGCCGCTGGTCGTCTCCGACCACGCCGATTGGGAAGCGCTGCTGACCACGGTAGCCGAGACGGGCTGCTCGAAGCTGCTGGTCACCCACGGCGAGGCCGACGCGCTGGTGCATTGGGCGAGGGCGCAGGGGATCGAGGCCGAGCCGCTGCACATCCTGGGCTACGGCGACGAGGAGGAGGCGGCGCTCGAGGCGGCGTGACGGTCCTGACGTCCCGCTCTAGCGACGGGCGCCGATCCAACCGCGTCGTCGGGGCGGATCCAACGGTTCATCGAGCAGCGGTAGCCCGTCACTCGCGACCGCAGCCTCGGGTTCCGCTTCGAGCCAAAGTTGGCGGATGTCGGCCGCGAGCGGCTTGAGCGCCGGCGCCACCCCGCCGCCACGACCGAAGCGGGCGGAATCGAGCGCGGCGAGGCGGGTTGCCACCTTCGGCTCGATAGCGACCTTCCGCCAGCGCGGCGGGTCGGCTCGCCCGAGCTCGACCAAAGCCCGTGAGAAGGCGCCATCGTCCTCGGCGCCACCCGCGGCGCGCAACGTCCTCAGAGCGCGGGCGCGACGCAGCGCGCGGCGGCCGAGCGGACGTCGCGACGAGGCGACATACCCGGCCAAGCCCGCCGCCCAGGCGAAACCGGCGAGGCCGGCGACGATCGGCCCCGGTGAGAGCGGGCCGATGATGCTCGGCTTCTCGTGCGAGGGATGCACCAGCGTGCCGATGATGGCGATCCAGGTCTCGGGGATGACGTTGGCGCGGATGCGACGCTGCTCGGTGTCGAACCATGTCACGGCGATAGGAGGCAGCTTCGCCGGCGCCGAGGTCGTCGGTCGCAGATCCCAGACGTAGGTGCCGCGGGCGATGGGGCCATCCTCGGTCAGCACGGTGGTGCGTTCGACCGGTCCCCGAAACGCGATCGTTCCGGGCGCCTCCATGTCGGGCGGTGGCGGCAGGCGGTCCGCCGTGAGGCCGGCGGCTTCGACGGTGACGGTCCGGCGGGTCAAGGTGCCGGGCTTGATCTCGTCGGGGACCTGCGACCAGCTCTCGGACAGCGTCAGGCTCTTGGCTGGCAGCCACCAGGCGCCAGGCGGGTTGATCGCCTGGTAATTCTGAATGTCGACGTAGACCGCCTTGGACGAGAAGTCGGCCTGCACCTGCTGGTTGTTGGAATTGACGACGACGACGTGGCGCGTGAACGGCTCGATGAAGAGCCGTCCTGACGTGTTGGCGAAGATCGCAAGATCGCGTTCCACGCCCGCGACCTGGAACCCGTCCACCATGGCCGAAATCGGCTTGTCGCGCCCCAGCTGCTGCCAGGAGAAGTTGAGCAGAGGCGGCTGGATGATCTCGTCCCGCGCGATGTCGGCGCGGATGAACGAGCGCATTCGCAGCAGGATCATCTCTCCGACATAGGGCTTGTCGCCGCTGGCGGGGACTTCGAGCGTGACCTCGACCTTGCCGATCGAGGGATCGACGGCGGGACCGGGTGTCTCGGGGTCGGCGCGGGCCGGACCGACGATGGAGGCGGCGATCAGGGCCAGTAAGCCGAGCGCGTGACGCGCGACATAGCCCGGCGCGCCACGCCGATGCGGATCGATCCTCGACGTCATCAATCGTCGTCCCCTGCGCCGGCTTCGCGATCCGCGCGGGCTTGCCGCCGCTTCTGCTCGGCACGAATCTGGAGCTTCAGGAACTCACCGGGATCGTCGGTCACCGTCTGCAACCATTCCACGGTCGGCTTGACGTTGAGCTTGGTGAAGGCCGGGCTGTATTTGCGCTGGTTGATGGCGAGCTGCGCGGTGATCGAATCCGCGAGGTCGCCGCCGCTGCGGCCCTTGCCCGAGGCCTGACCGGCCGATCCGGAGGCCTTCTCGGAATCGTCGCCGCTGGCGCTCTGCTGGCCCTTTCCCATCTTGGAGACCTTGCTGCCGCCCTGCGTCGAGGCGTCGGTGGAGCCTTCCTTGTTGCCGGTGTAGCCGATCCCGGTGGACGACGTGTCGGCGTTCTGGTCGCCCTCGCCGCCGTGGTGGCGCTCCTTGTTGGCGCGCGCATTGGCATTGCCCCCGACCGCTCCAGGCGGAGTGACCGCCGTGTCGAGGATCTGCTGCACCAGCGCCTTGTTGTGGCGGGCGTCCTCGTCCTCCGGATCGGCGGCGAGCGCGTCGTCGTAGGCGTCGAGCGCCTGCTCGTAGAGACCCGCCCTGGTCAGCGCGACGCCGCGATCGTAGGCGTTCGAGGGCTTGGCGCCGAACGCCTGCGCCGCGGCGAGCCAGTCGCCGGCTCGGCCGAGCTCGTAACCGCGCCAGCCGGCATCGCGCATCAAAGGCGCCGCCGCGCCGCGCAAACCTAGCGAGAACAGGGCGTGGCCGGCGATCAGCGGGCCGGCCAGTACGAGTGCCGCTGCCGGCACGATCAAGAGAAGGGCGATGAACAATCGTCTCATGCGGTCGCGGCCTTCCGGAACCCGAGAAGCAGTGGGATCGCCGCGAACACCAGCACGAGCCGTCCGAAGTCGCGCCATGCCAACGCGTTGACGACGCTGCTTTCGGTGCGGCGGATGGCTTCGCCCGAGAGCGCCCGGAGCAGCCGGTCGGGCCGTAGCATCGGCACCTCGAAGCCGTTTCCGGCCGCCGCCACCGCCTCCAGCGCGACGCGCGCGGATGCGGTCCCACGCACGGCGGCGGCGTCCACGGTGAAGACGCGTTGGCCGTGACGCGCCAGCGCCGCCGCGGCGCGGATCGCTCCCGTTCCGCTCAAGCCGCCGCCCGAGGAGATCAGCACGACGTCGCCGTCGAGGATATGGGCCTCGTCGAGCAGGCGGTCGGCCATCGCCAGCGCCCTGTCCGGCCGCACGCCCGGATCGGGCACGGTGCTGTCGTCGAGCGAGAACAGGTCGGTGTCGAGCGCGCTCGTGGAATCCGTCAGGGCCGATGCGAGATAGGCATCGCCGGCGAAGACGATCAGCGCCGCCTGGCGCGCACCGAGGTGGGCGATGACGTCGTGCGCGGCACTCGCCGCCTCGCGGATCTGGCTGCCCATGTCTTGCGACACGTCGATCACGATGATGGTGGCGTCCAGGTTGCGGAGGCGATCATGGTCCTGCCGTCGCACCGCCGGACCGGCCAGGGCGACGATGCCGACGAGCAGCGTGACCAGGATCGCCGGCGCGCGCAGCCGGTTGCCGGCAGCACCGGCGCCGCGCGCCACCATGGCGGCGAGGAGGTGCGCGTCCGCCGCCTTGTCCCAGCCGGCCAGTGCGCCGCCCCGCGATCGCGAGAGGAGATAGAGCAGTGTGACCGCCGGCAGGGCGAGCAGCCACCACGGCCGCAGCAGCGCGAAATGACCGAGCGCGATCATCGCGGTCGCCTCGTGACGGCAGCCATCGCGAAGGCGACCATCAAGCCCGCGGCCGCCGGCAGCGGCCAGAACTCGTGGTGCAGCACGGCGGGCGGTGCCGTCGTCTCGCCGGCGATCAGCGTCTCCAGGGTGCGGGCGTCGGCGGCGAACTCCTCGCCGTTCCGAGCGCGGAACGCCTGGCCGGCGCCTTCCTTGGCGAGCTTCTGCAAGGCGATGAAGTCGACGGAATCCGGGTCGTCCTCGGGCGTCAGAGTCTCGTTGGGTCCGAAACCGATCGTGTAGATCTTGATGCCGAGCGAATGGGCCAGCTTGGCGACGCCCATCGGGTCCATCGTGCCGGCATTGTTGGAGCCGTCCGACAGCAGCACGATAACCTTCGTCGGCGCCTTGATTTCGGAGAGCCGCTTCACGGCCAGGCCGAGACCATCGCCGATCGCGGTGGACCGGCCGACGAGGCCGATCTCCTGCTGCTTGAGGATGCGGGCGACTCCGTCGGCATCGAACGACAGCGGCGCGGCGGCGAGCGCCCGCTCGGCGAAGATCACCACGCCGACGCGGTTTCCGGCAAGCCGGCGGATCATCTCGGCGCCGACCTTCTTCAGGAGGTCGATGCGCGTGATCGGCTTGCCGGCGTCGAGCATGTCGGGTGCGATCATGCTGCCGGAGAGGTCGAGCGCGAACATGATCTCGCGGCCGGTGGCAGGCAGCGCCGGCGTCGCCGCCACGGTGCGCGGGCCGGCGAGGGCCGCGACGAAGAGGATCCAGGCCGCCCATCGCGCCAGCGTCGCGCGCGAGGGCGGCCGCCGCGCACTGGTTTCGCCGCCGAGACGCTCGCGCGTCGCCGCCGCAAGCCTCGGCCCGGTCGCCGTGCCGGCGCCGCGGCGGCGCCACAGTGCGACGAGGAGTGGCAGGGGCAGCAGCAGCAGGGCCCAGGGCGAGGCGAGATCGAAGCCGCTCATGCGTCGGCCTTCGCGCGCGGTCGTGCGCCGAGATGGGTGAAGAGATCGTCGAGCGATCGGTCCAGCGCCTCCACGCGGTCCTCGTCCCGGCCTTCGCCGTCACGGCGGTAGAGGCCGTCCGCGTAGGCGCGGCCGGCCCCGGCGGTGAAGAACGTCGTGCCGAAGCTTCGATCGAGCGCGGCGAGCCAGCCGTCGCCCTGCGCCCGCGCCGCGACCTCGCCGTCCCGCGCGCGCACGAGCCGCCGCAGCAGCCTGGCCTGGGCGGCGAGGCGCTCGCCGGGATCGAGCGTGCGGGTGGCGGCGAGCGCCAGCTCGGCCGAGCGCCGCAGGCCGGCGCGGCGGCGGCGCGCTTGTCGCCAGGCGGCGTAAGCGATGGCGGCGATGGCCACGCCGATGGCGAACATCAGCAGGAACGGCGCGATCGGCGACGGCGGCGGCGGCTCGCGCATTGGGTGCAAGTTCTGGAGGAGCTGGGCGACGTCAGCCACGGCGTGAGCTAGCCTCGCGAGAGCGGCGGGTCACGACACGATCAACCATCGATCGTCTCCAACAACGCGGCCGAGCGCGCCGGGCTGTCGGCGGCGGGATAGCGCAGCGCCCCGGCGCCGAGCCGGCGCAGTGCGCCGATGCGATCCGGTGGCGGAAGCCGGTCCCGGCCGATGCGCAGCCAGCCGCCGCGGCCCTCGTCCGAGGCGAAGGGATAGTCGCCCGCAGGCGGCTCACGCTCGAAGGCGTCCTCGATCAGCAGGAACACCACGTCGTGGCGGCGCACGGCGCGCAGCACCGCCTCGTCGAAGCCCGCGCCGGCCGTGTCGAGGGCGGTCGCGACGATCAGCATGGAGCCGGTGCCGGCAAGCGTCGTCGCGGTGTCGATCGCGTCGGAAAGGTCGGGCTCGCGTGCGCCGCCGTCGGCCAGGGCCTCGCGATGGGATTCGGCGAGGACACCGACGGCGGCGATCATCGTCCGCTCGCCGCGGCCCTGGCGCGAGAAGCGCGTGCCGCGGGCGTTGGCGGCGAGCAGGCCGACGCGTCCGCCGTGGCCGATGCCGCGCCAGCCCAGCATCGCCAGCGCCTCGGCGCCGGCCACCGAGCGAAAGGCGCGGCGCGTGCCGAACAGCATCGAGGGGCGAAAGTCGGCGACCAGAAGGACGGACCGCTCGCGTTCGTCGAAATAGGTCTTGGTGTGTGGCACACCGGTGCGGGCCGTGGCGTTCTGGTCGAGGTGACGGATGTCGTCACCCTCGACCCACGGGCGCACGTCGTGCACCTCGAGCCCGCGTCCGCGCCGCTTGTGGATGATGTCGCCCGGCATGGTCGAGCGCGGCACGGTGCGGACGTCGCGCATGCGGGTCGCGAGATGCCGCAGGTCGAGCAGCCCCTGGGTGTCGAGATCGACGCCGGGGATCATGGTCGTCGAACCGCCGTGCCTATCGATCCGGGGCGGTGCAGCCGAACCCGAAACCCTCGGCGCAGCTCGGCGGCACGCTGATCAGAAAGGCGCAATGGGTTCCAAGTTCCCGCTTCGCTCCCCCCGGGATGACAAGGAATGTTCCCCATCACACGGCGTGGATGCGGTCGAGGAATTCGCCGATGATCCGCCGCGGGGTGGCGCCGTCGGCGGTGGCACGCCACGTCAGGATGGTGCGGTGCGAAAGGATGTCGCCGGCGAGGTCTGCGACGTCGCCCGGCACGACGTGGTCGCGCCCGGCCAGCCAGGCCTTGGCTTTGGCGGCGGTCGCCAGGGCGAGCGTGCCGCGCGGCGAGGCCGGGTGCTCGACCTTCGCCGAGCTCTCGGCGCTCGCGCCCTTCGCACCATCGACCTGGCGCGGTGCGGTCACCAGGCGCACGATGTAGTCCTTGACCGCCGGCGACAGGAACACCGCCATCGCCGCACGCTGCGCCGCGACGATCTCGTCGGCGCCGATCGGCGCCATGGTCGCGGCATCCTCGCCGCCCGCCTCGCCCTCGACGAGATCGAGGATGAGCCGCTCGGTGGCGGCATCCGGCAGGCTGACCTCGACCTTGAGCATGAAACGGTCGAGCTGCGCCTCGGGCAAGGGGAACGTGCCCTCGTGCTCGATCGGATTTTGCGTCGCCACCACCATGAACGGCGCCGGCAGCGGATGGGTCACGCCCGCGGCGGTAACCTGGTGCTCGGCCATGGCTTCCAGCAACGCCGACTGCACCTTGGGCGGCGCGCGGTTGATCTCGTCGACCAGCACCAGGGAGTGGAAGATCGGGCCCGGCACGTATTCGAAGGTGCCTTTGTCGGGACGAAAGATCGAGGACCCGGTGAGGTCGGCCGGCATCAGGTCGGGCGTGCACTGGATCCGGGCGAACGGCGCGTGCAGACCCTGCGCCAGCAGCTTGACGGCGCGGGTCTTGGCCAGGCCGGGCGCGCCTTCGACCAGCAGATGGCCACCGGCGAGCAGCGCGATGATCAACCGTTCGACGAGGTGGGTGCCCCCGATCAGGCGCGCTTCCATGTACGTCTTGAGGTCGGCGAAGCGCTGCTGGACGTCGGAGACTGCGCCGTCGGATCCGCCGCGTTCGACGGCGTAGAGACCGGTATCCGACCGCATTCGCTTCTCCCGGCGCAACGGCGGTTCTCTCTTGGGAACCTTGGCCGTCGGCCCGCTCCGGCGGGCCCTCTGAAACGCTTTTCATAACTGCGCTGCCGCCCGTTGGCGTGTCAACGGCCCGACGTCACCTTGGGCAAGATGCCCGGTCGAGTAGAACCTTCGCTTGAGGTGCGCAGGCGCGAGCGCAGGCGCTGGACGTGGAAGCCGGCTTGACGACGCAACGTCCATAATGGGCCGCGGGCGAGCGCCAGCGCGCGGGCGTGGCGCACCATCGCTCGGGCCGCGGCGTCGCCGGCGCGCTTGGCCGGATCGGCGTAAAAGGCGGCGACCTTACGTCGCGACAGGCCCGGGGTCGCCAGCCAGCCCGGCAGGATCGCCACGAGCCGTTCGACGTCGTTCAGCACCTTGGCGAGGCCGTTTCCGCCGGTCGGGCAGGTGTTGGAGAAGGCGTCGCCGATCAGCACGACGCCCGGGCGCAGATGGCCGGCGCTGGCGAAAAGATGGATGGGTCGGATCACCGGCGCCGTCGCGCCGTCGAGCGGTGGCAGCAGCGGCGGCAAGCTTGGCATCAACGTGGCGAGGGCGTCGAGCGGCGCCGCGCGTAGAGCTTCGATCCAGGGATCGCCGGCGCGATGGTAGGTGAAGAGGTTCGCGCGCAGGCGGTCCGCGATCGGGAAGAGGGTAAGATAGGCCGCGCGGTCCGCCGGACGTTCGCCGAAATAGGTGAGCGGCACGACGGGTGGACTGCCTTGCGCGGGCGACAGGTCGAAGCCGATCGCCAAACTATGGTCGCGGATCGCGTCGACGCGCTCGATGCCGAGGTCGGCGAGGAGCGTCTTGCCGAGGCCGGTCGCCACGACCGCGACGCGCGCCGTGATCGTCGTGCCATCGGCGAGGGTGATGGTTGCGCCGGCTTCGTCGGCGACGATGCGTGCCGCCCGCGTGATCCGCAGGGCGTGCGGCGGCACGACGGAGCGCAGGGCGTCGACGAGGGTGGCGTAGCCGAGGCCCCATTCGTCGTTGGGGCGCTCTTCGACGATCTGGCCGAACCGGGCGATCCGCAAGCGCGAAATCGGCGTCGCGGCGGCGAGAACGGGTGCGTCGAGCCCGAGGCGGCGCAGGGCCGCGACCTGGCCGCCGGTCAGCTTTTCGGCGCGGAAGTCCGGCGCGGCCCGGCAGCGGGGATCGATCAGCGCCACGTCATGTCCATGTCGCGCCAGCACGGCGGCAGCGGCCGTGCCGGCGACGCCTCCACCGATCACCGCCACCTCGACGTTCGTGCTCGACGACGGCGCCATGAGTCCTCCGACGCTTCCGATCCTGCGCTTTCAGTCTTGAGAAGCAATGAAGTCCGCGGCACCGTAGCCGTTTGACGACTCGGGCGGCTCGGCTAGTCTGCTGCACAATCGTCGACGCCGCCAAGGCCGCGGCAACGCTCCAGGAGGATCCCGCTTTGCGTCTTGCCGCCGCCGCCATCGCGCTCGCGCTCTTCGCCGCGAACAACGCTCATGCCGACGAGAGACAGGAGGCCTGCAAGAAGGCGATGAACGATCGCATCCAGGCCTGCACCGATGCGTGCACGGCCAAGGCGCTCGCCGCCGCCTCGGACTACGTCGACACCAACCACAACGTGAAGTTCGGCTGCCTCAAGGGCTGTGCGATCGGCCAGGTCATGCAGATGAAGGCCTGCCGCGACGGCGGCAGCACCGGCGACGTGGAGACCAACCGGTAGCCGCTACTCGATAACCTCGTTGGGGTAGACGCCCCAGAGGTCGACCTGCTTGACAAAGCCGTCGAATCCCTGGCCGTTCACGCGGCACCAGCTCTTGTCGCAGGAGCGGATGTTGGCGATCACGTTGGGCTCGAGCTTGGCCGTCGCCGCGGCATCGTCGGTCGGCTTGCCGCGCACCGTGATCGGTGGCCCTTCCTTCTTCCAGGGCGTGACGAGGCCGGTGCGGCGGCCCGACAGCAGCGAATGCAGCACCCAGCCCTCGGAGCCTTCGCTGTCGCGCACCTTGCGCCAGGTCTCGAATTCGGCCGTGATCTCGACCGGCAGCCCGGCACGCTGGAAGATCCAGGTGGTGCGGTTCTCCTTGGAGGGGCCCTCGCGCAGGTTGACCCGATCCGATTTCAGGCTGACGTAACGCGGCACCGCTAGGCCGGAGGCCTTGCCGATCTGGTCGGCGCGCGCCGCGGAAGCCGCGAAAACCACGACGCATGCGGCGAAGACGAGCGGCTTGCGCAACCAGCCGGCGTTCATCGAGGCTTGATCCTTCCCGAGTTGGCGCATGCCTTCCCGAGCCCGACCATCGCGTGATGGCGTTAAGGGCCAGTGAAGTCGCCTCTTCTCGGTCCGGTTCGTGGCGTCAACACGGCGTCGTCAATCGCGCGCGATGATCTCGTGCTCGGCGGCGAAGCTCGTCTGCGTCCGGGCGGCGACGCCGGGCTTGCGGCGGCGGCCGAACGCGGAGCGACGGGTCGACGGCTTGATGCGCTTGCGACCGCGGGCGTGTGGCGCGCGCATGATCACGCAGGCCTCCTCGACCTCGACCGTCTTGCGGAGAACGCGGCTCCAGGCGCGAGCGGAGCGCGCGACCTCCTCGGCCACGCCGCTGCCCAGCTCCACGTCGAGGTCGCCATCGTCGTGGCGCAGGCTCAGCGTGGCGCGGCCGCTCGGGCCCTGCACGGCGATGAACAGGCCGCGATAGGCTGCCACCGGCACGCCGACGCGCATCCGGACGCCGTCGAGCGCGCGTTCAATGATCACCGCCGTCGCGCCGATCCGGACGAGACGACAGCCGCCGTCGGCGCGCGGGTCGGCGGCGTGCCGCGTGATGGAGAAGCTGTCGAGGGTGGTGTCGAAGGCGGCTTGGCTCATGACAGGTCCCGGGTGTCTCATGAGCTTGAGCATGCCTGCCGGCGCGCGCCGAAATCCCTAACGGCGACGCGCCGCCTCGACCTAAGTAACGGCAAACACGGGACTTTTGCGCGTCATCCTTCCCATCGGACGACCACGAAGGATAGAAGTTGATCGAAATCATCCGCGCTTGCGTCGGACGCCCGGCTTCCGCAGAAAGGCGAGCCCACGCTCCAGGACGATTTCGATGATCCCGCATCACGTGCTTTCCCTCGACGATGCCAAGGTCATGGCCGCCGCCGCTCGCGCGGAAGCGGCGAAGAACGGCTGGGCGGTGGTGGTGGCGATCGTCGACGACGGCGGCCATCTCGTGCTGCTCGAGCGCATGGATGGTACGCAGAAGGCCTCCTGCATCGTGGCGCAGGAGAAGGCGCGCACCGCCATCCTGTTCAAGCGACCGTCGGCGGCGCTGGAGAAGGTGGTGCTCGACGGCAAGCTGCACATGATGACCTTGCCGGGCGCCACGACGATCGAGGGCGGAGTGCCGATCGTCTGGCGCGACGCTTTCGTCGGCGCCATCGGCATCTCCGGAGTCCAGTCGTTCCAGGACGGGATCTGCGCCAAGGCCGGGCTCGACGCGCTGCCTGCCTAGGCCGTGGTACGAGGCCCCGAGTGGGTTTCCGTTTACCCCATGCCTTTGTCGCGAAGCTGGCGGCGGGCATCGTCGCTCTTCTCGGGCGAGACGCCCATCGCGGCCAAGATGGCGGCGGCCTTGGTGAACTGCAGGCCGCGATACTCGACGATCTCGATGCGGTTGTTCCAGGGGTCGAGAATATCGAGAAAGCCGCCGGGCACGATCTTGATACCGGCGTCCTCGATCACGGCGCGCGCGGCGGCGAGGTCGTCGACGACGAGACCGAAATGCCGGGTGGTCGGTCCGCCGACGCCGGCATCCTCCACCTCGGACAGCGCCAGGAACTGGTCGCCGAGGTCGAGAAAGGCATGGCCCGGCGCGCGTCCGCGCAGGGTGACATCGAAAAGACGCCCATAGAAGGCCAGCGCCTCGTCGATGTCGCCGACCTCGAGCGCCACGTGATTGATGCCGACGAGCTTCGCTCTCGTCATCGCCGGCCCCAGCCGATCTTGCCGAAGAAGGCGGCGATCTCGCGGGCGGCGAGATCTGGGCTCTCGCGGTGCGGGAAATGCCCGACATCGGGTAGCACCTCCAGGTCGAGATCGGAGAAGACCTCGCCGACGCGGTCGATCCAATCCACCGGCAACACGGGGTCGTGCCGCCCCCAGCGCACGCAGGCCGGCACGGCGATAGGTGGGGGTGCCTCGGTCTCGCCCTTCAGGGCGGCGAGCCGCTGCTCCTGCGCGCCGCGGTAATACTGGAAGCCGCCGAGCAGATTGCCGGGCGCCAGGAAGTTGTCGACGAAGACCTCGAGCACGTCGTCGAAAGCGTGCTCGTCATGCGACCAGTGTCGCAGGAAATGCCCGATGTAGGCGCGGCAGGCCTCGCGCGACGATCCCACCAGCTCGGGCGCGAGGTCGAGCAGGTGGAAGGATTGGTACCAGATCTCGGCGAGCCGGTCGGGCGTACCGGCGCGGGGGCCGACCTGAGGATAGAAGAAGTCGAACAGGAACAGGCCGGCGAACCGCTCCGGCGCCAGCCGCGCCAGCGGCTGCATCACGCCGCCGCCGACGTCGTGGCCGACCACGCCGACCCGCTCGATCGCCAGGGCGTCGAGCAGCGCCAGCATGTCGGCGGCCGCCTCCCGGTTGCCCCAGGGTCCAGTCGGCTTGTCGCTGGCGCCGAAGCCGCGCAGGTCGGGAGCGTAGAGCGTGAAGCGATCGGCGAGGCGCGCCATCACCGGCTCCCAGGTCAGCCAGAACTCCGGCCAGCCGTGGAGCAACAGCAGCGGCGGCCCGCTGCCGAGCCGCGCGACGTGGAACGAGGCGCCGTTCGCTTGAAGCGTGAGATGCTCGATCACGCCGGAATGCGGTCGGCGCTGGCCGGCTCCTCCTGCAGCGCGCCGTTGGTCTCGTGCC
>CAXTVT010000033.1:0-37553 GCA_964247745.1 uncultured Beijerinckiaceae bacterium | reverse complement strand
CAAGGACGAGCTGATGCCGAAATACGCCGAGCTGATCTACAACGGCTTCTGGTTCGCGCCCGAGCGCGAGATGCTGCAGGCGCTGATCGACAAGAGCCAGGAGCCGGTGACGGGGCAGGTGCGCCTCAAGCTCTACAAGGGCAACACGATCCTCGTCGGTCGCTCCTCGCCGAACTCGCTCTACGATCAGGACCTCGTCACCTTCGAGGAAGGCGCCGTCGCCTACGATCACCGCGACGCGGCGGGCTTCATCAAGCTCAACGCGCTGCGCCTGCGCACGCTGGCGAAGCGGGACCGCAAGCTCGGGCGCTAGGGCAACGTCCGCTATCGTGGACTCGCTCGACCTCCAACGTCGAGGCCCTTTCACGCCGCCAGCGGCATCTCGCGCACGTCCGGCGCCACGATCAGCGCCGTCGCCGTCGCCGCGCGCACGGCCTCGACGCTGACGCCGGGCGCGGTCTCGCGCAGCACCAACCCCTCGGGGGTCGGCTCGATCACGGCCATGTCGGTGACGATCAGCGTCGCCGGCCGCTCGGCGGTCGCGGGCAGCGTCAGATCTTCGATGATCTTGGGTTCGCCCTTCTGGGTGTGGTTCATCGCGACGATGACGCGCCGGGCACCCGACACGAGATCCATCGCGCCGCCCATTCCGGGCACCAGCTTGCCGGGGATCATCCAGTTCGCGAGCCGCCCGAGGCGATCGACCTGCAGGCATCCCAGCACGGTCATGTCGAGGTGGCCGCCACGGATCAGCGCGAAGGACATTGCCGAATCGAAGGCCACAGCCCCCGGCAGCGCCGAAACGAACGCGCCGCCGGCGTCCGTCAGATGGACGTCTTCCATGCCCTCCGGCGGTCGGGCGCCAAAGCCGATGATGCCGTTCTCGGACTGGAAGTAGACGCGCAGGCCGGCGGGCACGTGGTTGGCGACCAGCGTGGGCAGGCCGATGCCCAGGTTGACCAGCGTCTCGTCGCGCAGTTCGAGGGCGACGCGGCGGGCGATGAGCTCTCGTGCATCCACGGGCGTGCCATTCCTCAGACGAGTTGCGGACGTTCGAGCAGGTGATCGACGAGAACGCCGGGCGTGTGGATCGCATCGGGCGGCAGGACGCCGAGCGGCACGATCTCGTTGGGCTCCGCGATCACGCAATCCGCCGCCATGGCCATCAGCGGATTGAAGTTCCGCGCCGTCAGCGAGTAGACGAGATTGCCGCTGTAATCGGCGCTCCGGGCCGCGATGAGCGCCACGTCGGCGCGCAGCGCCGGCTCGATCAGCCAGGTGCGTCCGTCGAGCTCGACCTGCTGACGCCCCTCCGCCGCCAGCGTGCCGAGCCCCGTCGCGGTGAGAACTCCGCCGAGACCCGAGCCGCCGGCGCGGATGCGCTCCGCCAACGTGCCCTGCGGCACCAATTGCACGTCGATCGTGCCCGCCAGCATCAGCTTCTGAGTTTCCGGGTTGGTGCCGATGTGGGAGGCGACCACTTTGGCGACACAGCCGGCCGAGACGAGCAGCCCGATGCCGACCCCGGGACGCGCCGTGTCGTTGGCGATGATCGTGAGCCCGCGGACCTTCCGTTCAACGAGGGAACGGAGCAAGCGGTGCGGCGAGCCGACGCCCATGAAGCCGCCGATCATCACCGTGCTGCCGTCGCGCACCAGCGCCGCGGCATCGATCGGGGACAAGGCCGTCCTCACGCGAAGCTCGTCATGTCGTCCCCTGATCGCCGGCTCGCGACGGCGCGACTCCGCCGTCGGACTTATCCTATTTTAAAACGGAGCGCCGTCGATGCCGTCGTTACGACGTGCCCGGCGCGCCTCCGGTTTCGTCGATGGCCGCCTCGACCGGTGCTTCCGCCCTCGACCTTTCCGCCGAGCCACGGCATGACGGCGTCATGACCTATCGCCTCGTGATCTTCGACTTCGACGGCACGCTGGCCGACAGCGGTCCCTGGTTCTGGAGCGTGATGAACGGAGTGGCGCGGCGCTACCGGTTCCGCGAGGTCGATCGCGACGAGCTGGAGCAGATCCGCGACCTCGACACCCGCACGATGCTCGAGCGCCTCGGCGTGGCGCGTTGGAAGGTGCCGCTCATCGCCCGCCACCTGCGCCGTCTGATGACGCGCGACATCGATGCGATCGCGCTGTTCCCCGGCATCGGCGGGCTGATCGAGGCGCTCGCCGAAGCCGGCGTGACGATCGCCATCGTCAGCTCGAATGCCGAAGGCAACGTTCGCCGCGTGCTGGGGCCGTCGCTCAGCGCGCGCGTCGCGCATTTCGCCTGCGGCTCGTCGCTCAGCGGCAAGGCGGCGAAGATCCGGCGGCTGCTGAAGCAAAGCGGATTGCCGGCGTCCGCGGTGCTGGCGATCGGCGACGAGATCCGCGACATCGAGGCCGCCCGGACGGTCGGCGTCGCCTGCGGCGCCGTGTCCTGGGGCTACACGACCGTCGGGGCGCTGGCGAAGCTCGGCCCGAACTGGGTGTTCCACGCGGTCGGCGAGATCGCCGCCGCCGTGATGCCGGGACCACGCGCGACGCGCGCCTGACGCATCGCGCGGCGCCCATCGTTCGTCGCTTGCGGAGACGCCAACGTGCGCCTCCGCGCATCGAAAACACGGCAATGAGCGAGACGCGTCCGCATGATCGCGGCTATGGCTCGCGCCGCCGCGCCGGCTGTCGGATCCAACGTCTCATGAAGCTCGTCCTTCCGCCCCTGTTCCTCGTCGTCGTGATCGGCCTCGTCGCGTTCTGTAGCGTATGGGCGCAGCAGGCGTGGCTGGCGCCGAGCATCGCCGCCGCGGCGTTCACCCAGCTCTTCACTCCGAACCAGCCCGGCGCCAGACCCTATACGATCGTGCTCGGCCAGCTGATCGGCGCCGCGGCGGGCTTCGTGGGCGTCTACGCCGCGCAGGCGGTGCATGCCGGCAAGATGATGGGCGACCACGACATCACCACCGAGCGCGCCCTGGCCGTGATCATCGCGGTGGCGCTGACATCGGTGCTGCAGATGGCGACCGAGGCCCGCAGCCCGGCCGGCGGCACCACGGCGGTGGTGATCGCCGTCGGCGCCGAGACGGCCGATCTCGGCGGCGCCTTGCGCCTCGCCGGCGGTATCCTCCTCGTGGCGGTTCTCGGCGAGATTGCGCGTCGCATCCTGGTTCGCGTCATGCCGAGCGAGCAGTCGAAGCCTTCGCCTCCGGCTTGAGCCTAGCGCACCGGAGGCGCGGCGAGGAACAGCCGCAGGAACTGCCGCTCCTCGTTGGCCATCAACGTCTTCTCGGAGATGGACACGTTCTTCCAGGTATGGCCGCCGGGAAACACGGTGAAGCGCGCCGGCACGCCGTTCTCCGTCAGCGCGCCGAACAGCTTGAACGATTGCGCCGGCGCCACGACCTCGTCCGCGCTGCCGTGCTCGATGAAGATCGGGGCGGTGTCCTTGCCGACGAGAAAGAGCGGGGAGGCTTCGCGGAACGCGGCGGCGTTCACGACGCCCATCGGTTTGCCGACGAGCAGTTCGACGATATTCTTGAGCGAACCAGGGTCGGTCAGGTCGACGGGACCGAAATTGTCGACCGCGCACGCCACCGTCACCGGCTGATCGGCGAGGCGTCCGGCCATGTCGGAGGGCTCGATGGTTTTCTTCGCGGCAAGAAAGACGGCGAGGTGGCCGCCGGCCGACTCGCCGTAGGCGCAGAGCCGCGAGCCGTCGAGGTGGAGCGAGGCGGCGTTGGCGCGCAGCCAGCGCACCGCGAGCTGCACATCGGCAAGCTGCGCCGGCCAGAGCGTCGCCGGATCGGTCTTCTTCACGAGGCGATAGTCGAGGGTCGCGGCGACAAGACCGTCGCGCGCCAGCGCCATGCAAAGCGGCATCAGGTCGGTCTTGTCCAGCGACACCCAGGCGCCGCCGTGGATCAGGACGACGCCGGGCAACGCCTTCGCGCCGTTGGCCGCGGGACGGCAGGTCGTCAACGTCTGCTCGGGACGCGGACCGTAGGCGATGTCGCGTTTCACCGACACGCCGGGGCCGGCCTCCACCCGGTCGGAGCCGGCCGCCCCCAGGCTCGCGACAAGGAGAGCCGTGGCGAGAACGGCTCTCACGCCTTGGCGTCACCGAAGGCGCGACCGATCACCGGCGTCGACGGCGAGGCCATGTCGCGCGGCTCCATCGTGCCGGCCTCGAAGGCCATCCGACCGGCCTCGACGGCCAGCGCGAAGGCCCGCGCCATGGCGATGGGATCGACCGCCTTTGCGATGGCGGTGTTGAGGAGCACGGCATCGTAGCCGAGCTCCATCGCTTGCGCCGCGTGGGACGGCGTGCCGAGCCCGGCGTCGACCACCAGCGGCACGCCGGGAAAATGCCCGCGCAGCGCGCGCAGCCCGAAGCGATTGTTCAGGCCGCGCCCCGAGCCGATCGGGGCCCCCCAGGGCATCAGCACCTCGCAGCCGGCGCCGAGCAGCCGCTCCGCCACCACGAGATCCTCGGTGCAATAGGGAAACACCTGGAAGCCGTCGCGCGCGAGCACGGCCGCCGCCTCGACGAGACCGAACGGATCGGGATGCAGCGTGTCGTCCTCGCCGATCACCTCGAGCTTGATCCACGGCGTGCCGAACACCTCGCGCGCCATCTGCGCCGTGGTGATCGCCTCCTTGGCCGTGCGACACCCGGCGGTGTTGGGCAGGACCTTCACGCCGAGCTCGCGGATGAGCGCCCAGAAGCTTTCGCCGGCGCGCCCGGCGCCGGACTCCCGGCGCAGCGAGACGGTGACGATGGCGGCGTTCGCGGCGCGCACGGAGTCGGCCATGGCCTTGGGGCTGGGAAACAGCGCCGTGCCGCAGATCAGCCGAGAGGCGACGGGCGTGTCGTAGAAGACGAGGCTCATGCGGCTTCTTAGCCGACGGCGACGCCGCGGTGAAGCGAGCGGGTGGCCGCAGGCCGGCGGCGGCCTGCCAGCCGGAGGATCGGTTTAGAACGGGTCGAAGCAGCCCGCGCTCCACGTTGCCTCTCGGGTCGCCGTCACGCTACGCCCGTCGGCCTCACCCTCGACGACGCGCTGCCGCGATCGACGGGCCGGACCGACCGGAGAGAGGCCGGAATGACGATCGAGATCCTGCCGCGCCGCCGCGACCTCCGGCTCGCCCGGCTGCGGCGCGAGGCCGGCTTCCTGCTGCCGTTCGCCTGCCTCTACGCCACGTTCGGCGCCACCTTCAGCCTCCTCGGCACCGGCGCACCGCTGGTGTTTCGCGCCCACGGCATGCCGCTGAAGGAAATCGGGCTGCTGCAGCTCATCTACCTGCCGATCGGCATCACCTTCGTCTGGGCGCCGCTGATCGACCGGATCCGCTTCCCGCGCTTGTCGCACAGGCTGGGCTGGATCCTGGCCTCGCAGGTCACCACCGTGATCCTCCTGCTGGTGCTGAGCCGCGGCACGGCCTGGCCGATCGCCGCGCTGTTCCCGCTGGTGCTGGCAACGAGCGTGGCCGTCGCCACGATGGACGTGACGCTCGAGGCGCTGGTCGTCGAGACCGTGCCGCGCGAGCGTCGTCCCGCGGTCACCACGGCCAAGCTCATCGGCTCCTCGTTCGGTTCGACGCTGGGCATCGCCATCGTCACCGTCTCGCCCGCGTCGCTCGACCTGCCGCGGGCGATGCTGATCGTCGCCGCCCTCGACGCCGTCCTGATGTTGCCCATCCTGCGCTATCGCGAGGCCGAGCGGCGGCTGCCGCTCGGCCTCGCCGCGCGCGCTCGGCCGACGCTGGCGCGCCTGCGCACCGTCGGCGCGCGGGGCGCCATCATCGGCCTCTACTTCGCGCCCTCGATCATGCTCGGGTCGACGCCGAGCCTCGCCCTGCTCGACCTCGGCGTGTCGCTGCCGTCGGTCGGTGTCCTCACCGGGCCGCTCACCACCGCGATCAACGTGGTGATGATGCCGCTCTCGGGCTTCGCTCTGGCGCGGATGGCCTCCCACCGCTGGATCGTGGCGCTGGCGCTGCCGGTGGCGGCGAGCGGCCTCCTGTTCGCCGGTGCGACATGGGGCCATCTCGTGGCGCTCGGCGTCGGGGCGGCGTTGGTCAACATCCTGTTCGAGGCCGGCCTCGCCGTCCCCGTGTTCAACGTGATGTATCGCTGGGCCGAGGGGCGCCACGCCGCGACCGACTATGCCGTGCTGTTCGGCATCGCCTTCCTGGTGTCGTTTCCGATGCGCGTCGTGAGTCCGATGCTGGCGGCGGCGCTGGGCTGGCCGCTGTTCTTCGCGCTGTCCGTGCCGCTCTATCTGGCGGCGGTGGCGGTGCTCGCCCGTGCGGTGAAGGCCACGCCGCCGAACGATCGTTGAGCGTTCACCCGGCCTAGAGCGACGCGCTCCGGCCCGGCGACGAGAGCCGCGCCAGGCTGGCGAGCGCCGCCACCACGGCCAGCGCGGCGCCGAGCGCGAGATCGATGGTCTCGGCCCCGGCCGGCGCCAGGCGAAACACGGAAGCGGCCATCGTGGTGCCGGCGGTGAAGCCGATGAGCCGGGCGACCGCGAGCATGCCGCCGGCGGCGCCGGCCCGGGCGCGCGGCGCCGTCGCCAGCAGGACGCGATTGTTCGGCGCCTGGAAGAAACCGAACCCGAGGCCGCACAGCGCCAGCCGCCATATGATGGCTGGGCCCGTGGCGTGCTGCGGCATGGTCGCCAGCAATGCCAGGCCGGCCGCCAGCGCGGCGAGGCCGAAGGCGCCGAGCACCGCGGCCGGCCAACGGTCGGACAGCCATCCCGCGACCGGCGCCGAGACGCCGAGCGCGACCGGCCACGCCGTCATCAGCAGGCCGGTCTGGATCGCGTCGCGGCCGAGCGTCGATTCGAAGTAGAACGGCAGCGATACGAAGGCCAGCATGTAGGCGGTGAACGAGCAGATCGAGGTCGCCACCGAGAGCGTGAAGACGGAATCCTCGAACAGGTCGAGCGGGATCAGCGGACGGCTCGCGCGTCGTTCGCGTCGCCACAGCCACACGCCGGCGAGCAGCGCCACCGCGATCTCGCCCGCCGCGATCGCATCGCTGGCCCTGCCGTGAGCGAAGCCGTCGGCGCCGATGAAGAACAGGCCGAACAGCAACGCGTTGAGCACGGCGCTGAGCCGGTCGAGCGGGCGGTCCGCCAACGGCGACTCCGGAAGCGCGCGCGCCGCCAGCGCGAGGTTGAGGATGCCGATCGGCACGTTGACCGCGAACAGCCATTCCCAGGACGCGATCGAGAGGATGCCCGCGGCCACCGTCGGCCCGATCGCGGCGGCGAACGAGACGACGAGAGCATTCAGCCCGACACCACGCCCCAACGTGGCCTGCGGATAGGTGTAGCGCACGAGCGCGCCGTTCATGCCCATGATCCCCGACGCGCCGATGCCCTGCAGGACGCGGGAGAGCACCAGCGCTGTCAGGCTGTGGGACAGCGCGCAGGCAAGCGAGCCGACGGTGAACACCACGAGGCCGAAGAGGTAGACGCGGCGGTAGCCCAGGCGCTCGCCGAGCACCGCGAACGGCAGCAGCGTCACCACCGTGGCGAGCTGGTAGGCGTTGATCACCCACGTCGCCTCCGCCGGCGATGCGCCGAGTTCGTGAGCGATGGTGGGCAGAGCGACGTTCGCGACCGAAGAGTCGAGCACGGCCATGGTGATGCCGAGCCCGATCGCGAGCATCGCCCAGTAGCGGCGAGGGGCCGGCAGCCCGTCGGCCTCGACGCCGCCCTGCACCGTCGACGGCCGAGGACCGCTTCTAGCGGTCATGCGAAGTCACGAGCGCAGCCCGGCCGAGGCCGCCGTCGAAACGAGATCGCGTCCTTCGAACCTTTCGCGAGATGGATCAGCCTTCGGCTTCCTCGCGCTTCAGCAGCACCTCGTCGACCTGGTTGAGGAGCCGGCTGAAATCGACGGGCTTGGCATGATAGTCGTCGCAGCCGGCGGCGATCGCCTTCTCCTTGTCGCCGCTCATCGCATGCGCCGTCAGCGCGATGATCGGCGTCGTGTCGGATCTCTCTCGCAATGTGCGGGCGACAGTCCAACCGTCCATGATCGGGAGGTCCATGTCGAGCAGCACCAGGTCCGGCGTCTGCGTCTCGACTTGTTCCAGCGCCTGCTTGCCGTCGTGCGCGAGGACCACCTCGAACCCGCGCTTGCGCAGCCGGCGGGAGAGAAAGTCCCAGAGTTCTTCGTGGTCCTCGACGAGGAGGAGCTTGGTCATGACCAATCCTGATGAGTCGAACGTTTCGTGCTAGTGCCACGTTCGAGGCTGCGGCAGCCACCCTAAAACATGTTTCGACGCGGGAAAGCGAATTGCAACAGGACGAAGCCGACGATGTCGTTCGCAACAAGGACCTAGGCCGGTCCGTCCTGCCGACGCTGTTTGGCGCCGCCGTGATCGTGGCGGCGTTGTACTACGGTCAGGAACTCACCGTGCCTCTGGTGCTGGCGGCGCTGCTGGCCTTCGTGCTGGCGCCGCTCTGCACGCTGCTGCAGCGCCTCTGGCTTCCACGCGCCCTGGCGGTGCTCGTCGCCGTCCTGCTGACCTTCGCCATCCTCGGCGGGCTGGGCGCGGTCGTCGGACGCCAGGCCGCTTCGCTCGCCTCGAGCCTGCCGGCCTACCAGAGCACCATCGAAGCCAAGTGGAATGCGATGGTCGCCAAGGTCGGCGCCGTCGAGCATTTCACCAAGGATATCGGCGAGGCCGCGGGTGCCAAGCCCGGCAAGGCGGCCAAGCCGGACAAGGAGACCGCCGGCGGCATCGGTCTCCCGGCCGATATGTCGGGCCTGACCCTGTTCCGCTCGGTGGCGCTGCCGATCCTCGGACCGCTCGGCACGTTCGGCGTCACGCTCATCTTCGCCTTCTTCATCCTGCTGTCGAACGAGGATTTGCGCGACAGGCTCGTGCGGCTCGTCGGGCGGCAGGATCTGCATCGCACGATCCTGGCGATGAACGATGCCGCCAGCCGACTGTCGCGTTTCTTCCTCTTCCAGCTCGGGATCAACGCCACGTTCGGCGCGGTCATCGGCGTGGCGCTCTGGATCGCGGGCATGCCGAGCCCGCTGCTCTGGGGCATCCTCGCCGGCGTGATGCGTTTCGTGCCGTTCCTCGGCGTCATCGTCGCCGCCGTGCCGCCGATTCTGCTGGCCGTCGCCATCGTGCCGGGCTGGTCCCTGGCCGTGATCGTGCTGGCGATCTTCGGCGTCGCCGAGAGCGTGATGGGCCAGGTGGTCGAGCCGCTGATCTACGGCCACAACACCGGCCTGTCACCGCTCGCGGTGATCGTCGCCACCGCCTTCTGGGCGCTACTGTGGGGACCGATCGGGCTGCTCATCGCGACGCCCCTCACCGTCTGCCTCGTCGTCATGGGGCGGCACGTCGAGGCGCTCTCGTTCCTGGATGTGATCCTCGGCGACAAGCCGCCGCTGGAGCCGCCCGAGACCTTCTATCAACGCGCGCTCGAAAGCAGGGGCATGGCGCTGGCGCCCGACGCCCGCAAGCGGATCGGCGCCTCTTCCTACGTCGATTATTGCGACAGGGTCGCCCTGCCGGGCCTGGCGCTCGCCCAGGGCGACCTCGCGCGCGACGATTCGGCCTTCGAGCGCCTCGATGCGATCCACGGGCAAATCGGAGCCTTGCTGGTCAGGGTTCGCGTCGACGCCAAGCGGGAGGCGGCCCGGAGGCTCGCCAAAGACCCGACTGCGATGCCGCAAGTCGGTGCGGCCAAGGCTTTACCATCGCTTTGGCGTGACCACGACGCGATCGTCTGCGTGCCCGGACGAGGTCAGCTCGACGATCTCGCGGCCCTGATGGCGGTGCACGCATTGCGCGATGCTGGTTTCGGCGCCTATGGGGAAGCCAACCTCGTGCTCAACGTGCGCGAGGCGATGCCGCCGCGCCTCGCCGCCGCGAGGCTCTGCTGCCTCTCGATCCTCGAGGAAGGCAGCACGGCCGCTTCGATCCGCTACTTCATCCGGCGCGTGCAGCGGCAGATGCCCGGCGCGACCGTGGTCATCGGGCTGTGGCATGCCGACCGCGACAGCGCGCTTCTCTCCACGCTGCGCGCCAGCGGCGGCGACGAGCATGTCGTGCTGTCGATCGGCGAGCTCATCGCGTTGTGCCAGGCGATGGCGGCGCGGCAGCCGGTGCCGGCCGCGTAGCCGTGCGTGTCGTCGCCGCGGCCATTACGGCGATGACGCATCGCGCCGCGTCCGTCAGCGTCTCGGCCGTGGGGCCGTGACCGTCGTCGCGGGCGTTCGGCACGTGGAGGAAACCGATCATGGGCGCGAGCTCGTCGCCCAGGGCGTGGAACAGGGCTGCGTTGCAGACGTAGTCTCCGGCGTCCTGCGAGACCGCCGCCGCGTGACCGGCGTCGTGGAGCGCCGCGAGCACGGCGGCTGCGGGCCAACTCGCCGCGCGCGTCGCCGGCGCGCCCGCAACCAGCGTCGCGCGCATCGGCGCGGCGCCGTCGGTGTCCGGGTGCGCGAGTCCGACGACGTTGCGCGCCAGCGTCTCGAGGCTGATGATCGCACGCTCCCTCGCCAGGCCGAGCATCAGCACGGCATCGGGCCGATGGCGGGCGGCTTCGCGCAATGCCGGACAGACCCCGGCAAAGGTCACCGGCAGCCTGGCGAGCGCAAGATCGACGCCTTCCACGCCGTCGAGCTCGAGCCGCCGCAGCATCTCGAGGGTGGGGTTCGTCGGCGCCCCCGGGAAGGGACCGAAACCGGTGACGAGCACCTGCGGACGCGCCGCCGTAACGACATCATTCATCGCTACCCCAGTGGCCTGCCCGCGTGCGCGGCGTCAATGGGGAGACGCTGGCGGGTCGGGAGGGCCGTTCCACAGGTGGAGCGGGGGTGGCGTCGATGAGGGGTTGGCCGAGGCTCGCGTTGCGCGTCGCCGCGATCGTCATGATCGTCGGCGTCCTGTCCGGTTGCGTGACGGACAAGGTGAACGAGGTGACCTCGTCGGTCGGCGACGTCTTCGCCAAGGCCGATCCGATCGCCTCCCGTCGCGTGCCGATCTTCGTGGTGTCGACGCGCCGCGGCAAAAGCGGCGACGCGGACGAACTCGCCGACGGCGCCCACGAGTCGCTGCAGACGATCACCGTGCCGCCGAGCCACGTTTCCGGCGAGGTCGAGCGGCCCCGCTGGGGCAGCGCCGACCCGGAAAGCCATTTCACCGTCTCGGCGGTGCGCTCGCTCGACGAGACCGAGTTCAAGGCCGAGGTGGCGTCGCATCTGTCGGGCCGCGTCGGCTCCAACCGCGACGTGCTGGTCTACGTCCACGGCTTCAACACCAGCTACGACGAGGCGCGCTTCCGCCTGGCGCAGGTGGTGACGGACGGGCGTTTCGGCGGCGTGCCGGTGCTGTTCACCTGGCCGGCTTCCGGGAGCCTGTTCGATTACGAGGCCGCCAAGGAGAGCGCCTCGGCCTCACGCGACCAGCTGGCGCAATTGCTGCTCGATCTCGGCGCCACGCCCGACGTCGGCAGGATCCACATCCTCGCGCACTCGATGGGCACCTGGCTGACGATGGAGGCGCTGCGGCAGGATGCGATCGCCGGCAAGCCCGATCTCGACGGCAAACTCGGCGACGTGATGCTGGCCGCCCCCGACATCGACGTGAACGTGTTCCGCAACCAGATCGCCAAGCTCGACCCCCACCACATCTCGGTGCTGGTCTCCGTCAACGACAAGGCGCTGACCCTGTCGCGACGGCTCGCCGGCGATCGCCCGCGGGTCGGTGCGCTCAATCCCAAGGATCCGACCGACAAGGCCGTGCTCGATCGGCTCGGCGTCGGCGTCTACGACCTCGCCGGCGACGAGACCACCTTCATCGGCCACGGGACCTACGCCACCGCGCCCGACGTCGTGCAGCGCATCGGCGCCACCATCGGAGCACGCCGCGCGCAGGACGCCGACGTGACCGCCGTGCTGGGCGACCGCCCCGTGAGCGAAAGGGTGGTCGCCCGCCCGCTGCTGCCCGCCGCCCCGCCGCCGATCGAGGCGCCCGTCGCGACGCCGGCCGACGCGGCATCGGCGCCGGCGCGTTAGGGAGCTTTCCTCCCTCGATCGGTTAGCCGTCGGCCTCTCGGGCAAGCGGGTGGTCTTCAGGCATAGACAGCCTACGGCATCGACTCTCGAATGCTGCGGACAACACGGAGCCTTGTCGCACCATGGTACGAAACGAGCGTATCAAGCTCTTTGCGACCTATCTCGACACCATGGGTGCCGGATCCTTTGTCGCCGGTTTCGTCGCCCCTCTTATCGCTCTGGCAACTGCGCATGCATCACCGCTGTTTCCAACGGCTGCGATCGCGCTATCTTCGTTTCGCTGTCGGTCGCTCTCCACCTTGCAGCGCAGGTGGCTCTCGGAAGGTTGAAGCCATGACGCTGCAGCTCTTCACGCTCCTCGTCATGCCCCTTCTGGGATTGGCGATCGCGGCCGTCGGCTATCTTACGATCATTCTTACCGAGCCCGCCAAACCGCGTCTTGCCAAAGTCGAGGCGAATTCCGATCGGTTCTCGCACTGACAGCGACCTTACCCCGGCGCCGCGTCCACCAGCCTGAGCCGCACCCGCTCCCGGCCGCCGTAGCGGTCGAGCGTCAGCGTGCCGGCGAGATGGAAGCGTTCGCCGCGGCCGGCCAGCAGGGCTCGGCCGAGCGGTTCGGTGGCGGTGCGGAAGGCGATGCCGTCCAGCGTGGTGCCGTCGCCCGCTGCCGCCCGCAGGCGCACGTGTCCGGTGCCGACTTCGGCGACGTCGACGAGGCGGTGCCCGGGGAAGGCGAACACCGGCTCGGGACTGCCCGAGCCGAACGGTCCGGCGCGCTCCAGATCGGCGAGCAGGGCCGGCGTGGCGCCGCCCGCGGTCAGCGTGGCGTCGATGTCGAGCGCCTCGCAGGCGCGGGCCTCCAGCGCCGCCGCGCTCAGCTCGGCCTCGATGAAGGCGCGAAAGGCCGGTAGGCCGCCGGAGCCGAGCGTCACGCCAGCGGCCATCGCATGGCCGCCGCCCTTGACCAGCACGCCGGCATCCACGGCCGCGCGTACCGAGCGGCCGAGATCGACGCCGGGCACCGAGCGGCCCGAGCCGGTACCGCCGCCGTCCTCGCCGAGCGCCACCGCGAAGGCCGGCCGTCCGAACTTTTCGCGCAGGCGTCCGGCGACGATCCCGACGATGCCGGCGTGCCAGCCGACGGCGCCTACCGCGATGATCGCCGCGCCCTCGTCGTGCAGCCCGACCTGCGCCAGCGCTTCGGCCTCGGCCTCGGCCAACGTGGCCTGCTCCATGGCCTGGCGCTCCCGGTTGAGCCGGTCGAGCTGCGCGGCGATAGCGGTGGCTTCGTCCTCGTCGCCGAGGGTGAGCAGGCGGGCGCCGAGCGCGGCGTCGCCGATGCGGCCGCCGGCGTTGATGCGAGGGCCGACGAGATAGCCGAGGTGATAGGTCGTCGCCGGACCATCGGCGCCAGCGACGTCGAACAGCGCCACCAGGCCGGGCCGCGCGCGGGCGCGCATCACCGCGAGTCCCTTCTGGACGAAGGCGCGATTGAGCCCAGTCAGCGGAGCCACGTCGGCCACGGTCGCCAAGGCGACCAGGTCGAGCGTGCGCAGCAGGTCGGGCTCGGGCCTCTGCGCGCCGAAGAAGCCGCGCCGGCGCAGCACCCGCTGCAGCGCGACCAGCGCCATGAACACCACGCCGGCGGCGCAGAGCTGTCCGAGACCGGACAGGTCGTCGAGCCGGTTGGGATTGACGATGAGGGCCGGCGGCAGCCGCTCGGGCGCCTGATGGTGGTCGAGCACGATCGGAGCGAGACCGAGCGCGGCGGCCTCGGCGATCGCGGCATGGCTGGTGGTGCCGCAATCCACCGAAACGAGAAGCCCGGCGCCGCCGGCGGCCAGCGAACGCACGGCCTCGACGTTGGGGCCGTAGCCCTCGAAGAGGCGGTCGGGGATGTGGATGACGTGCGGCGTTCCGCAGGTCGCGAGGTAATCGGCCAAGAGCGCCGCCGAGGCCGCGCCGTCGACGTCGTAGTCGCCGAAGATCGCGACCTTCGTGCCGGCGGCGATCGCGTTGGCGAGGCGCTCCACGGCCGCGTCCATGTCGGACAGGCTCGAGGGATCGGGCATCAGGTCGCGCACGGCCGGGTCGAGGTAGGCGGCCGTCGCCTCCGGCGCGATGCCGCGGGCGGCGAGGATGCGGGACAGGACGTCGCCGTGGCCGCCGAGCTGCGCGATGGCCAGCGCCTGCGCCTCGCCATGCGGGTCGAGGCGCCGGCGCCAGGGGCGGCCGGCGAGCGAGCGCTCGACGTCGAGGAGGGGGCGAACAATCACCCCGTCCGTCTATCTGCGACTGGGGCTTCTAGGGAAGATTTTCGTATCGCTAGGCGTCAGTGCGCCCCCAACCCCACCAGCTGCCCCAGATCCTTGAAGAAGATGCGGACCTGGGCGGCCGGTTTCTTCCGGGTCAGCTCCTTGTTCATGTAGGACTGCCAGGTCAGCTCCTGCACGTCCTTGTCGCGGCACATCTTGACGAACTTCTCGCGGCGCTTGTCGGAGCAGTACCAGAAATACTGCATGATCCCGAGCACCAGGAAGACCTTGCCGTGCGCCTTGAGGAAGCGCTTGCGGGCCAGTCCCAGGGCCTTGCTGCGAGCCTTGTCGGTCGTGGCGGCCAGCGCGCCCTCGATCGCCTCGACGGCGAAGCGGGCGCAGGCCATGGCGTAGTAGATGCCTTCGCCCGACGACGGCGCGACCACGCCGGCGGCATCGCCGATCACCAGCACGTCGCGGCCGTTGTCCCACGTCTTCAGCGGCTTCAACGGCAGCGGCGCGCCTTCCTTGCGGATGGTCCGGAGCTCGGCGAGACCGGTGCGGCGGCGCAGGTCGGCGATGGCGTTCTTCAGCGAGAAGCCCTTCACCGCCGAGCCGTTGCCGATGCTCATCGCCTTGCCGTGCGGGAACACCCAGGAGTAGAAATCGGGCGACATCGAACCATCGTAATAGATGTCGCATCGCGTCGGATCGTAGCTCTCGCTGGGCACCGCCGGGGCCTCGACGATCTCGTGATACGCGAAGACGAACTTGCCGGTCTTGAAATCCTGGATGCTGTCGCGCCCGACGGCCGAGTTGGCGCCGTCGGCCCCCACGACGGTGCGGGCACGCATGGTTCGAAGACCATCGTCGCCGAGATAGTTCACGACGGCTGTGCCGTCGGCGTCGCGGGTGATCTTCGAGAACGTGCCGGTGCGGCGCTCCGCCCCCGCCTTCGCCGCCCGGTCGCGCAGGAACTCGTCGAAATGCTCGCGGTCGACGATGCCGACATAGCCGCCGGTCGAGATCGGCATGTCCACCGCCACGCCCTTGGGCGAGATCATGCGGGCCGACGAGATCTTGGCGCAGAGCAGATGCTCGGGAATGGCGAAGTCGCGCACCAGGCGCGGCGGGATGGCGCCGCCGCAAGGCTTGATGCGGCCGGCGCGGTCGAGCAGCGCCACCTTATGGCCGCGCCTCGCCATGTCCTCGGCCATCGTCGCGCCGGCCGGACCGCCACCGACCACCACCACGTCGTATGCCTCGTTCAGCGTCTTGGTCACGGTCAGACCCCCACGAGAGCGCGCACGGCGAAGGCGCTCGCCAGCATGCCGGAGACGAACAGGGGCACGCCCACCCCCGAGTACCAGAGCGCGCGCCGGACCGGGGCGGCGAGGAAGCGGCGCATGAGCACCGCCTGTCCCGCCAGCAGCGCGGCGACGAGTGTCGCGTGCCAGGGCCGGTCCCAAGCGAGGAGGAGCGCGATGACGGCGAGTTGCGGCAGCGCCATCGTCAGGCAGGCGACGCGCGCCGCGCCGTCCGCGCCGAGCCGCACGGGCAGCGAGCGCACGCCCATGATGCGGTCGCCCTCGATGGCCTTGAAATCGTTCAGCGTCATGATGCCGTGGGCGCCCAGACTGTAGAGCCCGGCCAGCACGAGGGATGGCCACGCCGGCAGCCCGCCGCCGACCATCACGGCTGCGCCGGTGACCCAGGCGAGCCCCTCGTAGCAGAGCCCGCAGGCGGCATTGCCCCACCAGCCGTTCTCCTTCAAACGGAGAGGCGGCGCGCTGTAGGCCCAAGCCAGCGCCAGGCCGACGACAGCGGCGACGAACACCCAGAGGCCGAGCGTCGCCGCGACGGCGAGCGACACCAGAGTCCAGGTGCAGGCGATGGCGAGGCCCCAGCGGCCGGGGATGCGGCCCGAGGGGATCGGACGGTTCGGTTCGTTGATGGCGTCGACGTGGCGGTCGAACCAGTCGTTGACCGCCTGGCTCGTCGCGCAGACCAGAGGGCCGGCGAGCACGATGCCGACGAGGGCCACGCTCCAGTGCCCGGCGAGAGGCCGGCTCGCCGAGACCAGGCCGCAGCCGAACGCCCACATCGGCGGGAACCAGGTGATCGGCTTGAACAGCTCGAGGATGGCCGACGGCGCGGGGTAGGTGGGGCTCTTCCTTCTCCCGCTTGCGGGAGAAGGTGGCTCGACATCGTCGGGTCGAATGAGGGGGACGGGAGGCTCGCGACGCGTCGGCCGTGCGTTTCTTTCCGGCGATGTCCTCGTCCGGCCCCGGCTGATGCCGAAGCCACCTTTTCCCGCGAGCGGGAGGAAGGAGACACGACCCTCGCTCATTCCGCCGCCACCAGCATGCGCGGTGCGGGTGCCGCGACACCCTCCAGCCGATCCTCCAGATCGTCGCCGGCCTGCTGCAGCGCGGCGAGGGTCTCGGCGTCGGGCGACCAGTAGTTGCGGGCGTGAGCCTCCATCAGGCGATCGGCCACCTTGGCCGCCGCAGTCGGGTTCAGCGCGGCGAGGCGCTCGCGCATGATCGGATCGAGCAGGAAGGTCTCGGTGATCTTCTGGTAGACCCAGGGCGCGACGTCGCCGGTGGTGGCGGACCAGCCCATCGTGTTGGTGACGTGGGTCTCGATCTGGCGCACGCCCTCGTAGCCGTGCTTCAGCATGCCCTCGTACCATTTCGGATTGAGGATGCGGGTACGCGTCTCCAAGGAGACCTGCTCGGTCAGCGTGCGCACGGTACCCTCGCCCCGCGTCTGGTCGCCGATGTAGACCGGCGCGGCCGAGCCGCCCTTGGCACGGCGCACGGCGCGGCTGATGCCGCCCAGCGTGTCGAAGTAGTTGTCGACCGAGGTAACGCCCAGTTCGACGCTGTCGAGGTTCTGGTAGGCGAGTTCGACATTGCCCAGCACGCTCTGCAGCAAGGTGCCCTGCTGCATCGGCTGGCCGCTGCGGCCGTAGGCGAAACCCTTGCGGCGCGAGTAGGTCTCGGCCAGCTCGTCCTCCTCCTGCCAGCCGCCGTTCTCAAGCAGGTGGTTGACGTTGGAGCCGTAGGCGCCGTCGGCATTGCCGAAGACGCGCAGCGCCGCCGTCTCGAAATCACCGCCGTGCTCGGCCTGGTAGGCCAGCGCATGCTTGCGGATGAAGTTCTGCTCGAGCGGCTCGTCGGCACCGGCGGCGAGGAAGGCGGCCTCGGCCAGCAGCTTGATCTGCAAGGGCAGCAGGTCGCGGAAGATGCCGGACATCGTGACGACGACATCGATGCGCGGGCGGCCCAGCTCGGCGAGCGGGATCAGAGCGGCACCGGCGAGGCGGCCGTAGCTGTCGAAGCGCGGCTTGGCGCCGAGCAGCGCCAGAACCTGCGCGATCGGCGCTCCCTCGGTCTTGAGGTTGTCGGTGCCCCACAGCACCAGCGCGATCGTCTCGGGCAGGGCGTGGCCGTCGTCCATGTGGCGGGCCAGCAGCCTGGCAGCCTGCTTGGTACCGTCCTGGCAGGCGAAGGCCGAGGGCAGCTTGAAGGGATCGAAGCCGTGCAGATTGCGGCCGGTCGGCAGCACCGCCGGCGTGCGTAGCAGGTCGCCGCCCGGCGCCGGGCGGATGAAGCGGGCGTCCAGCGCGCGCAGGATCGCGGGGATCTCGTGGTCTTCGGCGAGCATCGCGTCGATGCCCTTCAGCGCGGCAATGGCGGCGATGGTGGCGTCGGAGGGTTGCAGCCCGTCGATCGCGACCGCCGCCTCGACGGTCCTGCCGGCGACGATGGCGTCGGCGGCGAAGCGGCTCAGCGAAAGGCCGTGCATGGCATCGGCGATCGCCACGAGCTGCTCGGCGCGTTCGGCCGCGGACGGCGCGACGCCGACGGCGTGGAGGCCGTGCGGGATCAAAGTGTATTCGAGCTCGAGCACGTCGGCGGCGAGCCTGGCGATGCGCGCGTCCGTCTCGGTGCCCCAGGCCGGCTCGGCGGGGGAGAGCTCGACCGCGGCGGCCTGAGTCTGGACCATCAGCGCCATCTCGCCGCGCTGGACCTCGTCCTCGGGCGGCAGCAGGCGCCATTGCTCGATCGAGGCCTTGAGGTCGACGAGGCCGCGGTAGAGGCCGGAATGGGCGACCGGCGGCGTCAGGTAGGAGATCAGCGTCGCGGCGGCGCGACGCTTGGCGATGGCGCCCTCGGAAGGATTGTTGGAGGCGTAGAGATAGAGGTTGGGCAGGTCGCAGATCAGGCGATCGGGCCAGTCGCGGCCGGACAGGCCGGCCTGCTTGCCGGGCATGAACTCGAGCGAACCGTGGGTACCGAAGTGCAGCACGGCATGGGCGGAGAAGTCCTCGCGCAGCCAGCGGTAGAAGGCGGAGAACGCGTGGGTGGGGGCGAAGCCCTTCTCGAAGAGCAGCCGCATCGGGTCGCCTTCGTAGCCCATGCTCGGCTGTATCCCGACGAAGACGTTGCCGAAGCGGGCGCCGAGCACGAACAGGCTGCGACCGTCGCTCTGCTGGCGGCCCGGCGCCGGACCCCATTGCGCCTCGATCTCGCGCAGGTAGCGCTCGCGGCGGACGTGGTCGTCGGCCGCGATGGTCGTGTGCACGTTGGCCATAGCGCCATAGGTCGCGGCATTGCCGACGACGATGCGCTCGCGCAGATCGTCGACATCGCGCGGCACGTCGACGCGATAGCCCTCGGCCTTCATCGCCAGCAGCGTGCGGAAGAGCGATTCGAAGACCGAGAGATAGGCGGCGGTGCCGGTGTTGCCGGCGTTGGGCGGAAAGTTGAAGAGCACGATGCCGACGCGGCGCTCGGCGCGGGTCGAGCGGCGCAGCGCGACCAGCTTGGCGACGCGGGCGGCCAGCATGTCGGCGCGCTCGGAGCAGGAGTGCATCGAGCGTTCGCGTTCGTCGACCGGGAAGGAGCAGCGCCGCTCGCAACCGGTGCAGGTGCCGCCGGCGCCGTCGGAGCGGCCGCCGAAGACCATCGGGCCCGTGGCACCGTCGAGTTCGGGGATGGCCACCATGATGGTGGTCTCGACGGGCATGAGGCCGCGCTCGGAGGCGCCCCAGGTCTCGAGCGTCTGGAACTCGGCGGGATGGGCGGCGACGTAGGGCACGTCGAGCTTGGCCAGGATGTCCTCGGCGGATTTGGCGTCGTTGTAGGCCGGTCCGCCGATCAACGAGAACCCGGTGAGCGACACCAGCGCGTCGATCGTGGCGCGCCCGTCCTCGACGAAGTAGCGGTCGATCGCCGGGCGGGCGTCGAGGCCGGCGGAGAAGGCCGGCACCACGCGCAGACCGCGCGCCTCAAGGCTGGCGATCACGCCGTCGTAATGGGCGGCATTGCCGGCCAGCAGGTAGGAGCGCATCACCAGCAGGCCCACGGTGCCGTTCGGGCCGCTCGCGGGAAGCGCGTCGGCGCGTTCGCCGACCTTGCCGGCGAGGCGCGGGTGGTAGACGCCGATGTCGGGATAATCGATCGGCGCCTCGGCCCGGATGACCTCGCGCAGGTTGCGGCGCGGTCCGTCGGCGTAGCGCTGCACCAGCAGGCGGACCATGTTGCCGAGGTTCTCGCGGCTGCCGCCGAGCCAATATTGCAGGGTGAGGAAATAGGCGCGCACGTCCTGCGCGGTGCCCGGGATGAGGCGCAGGATGCGCGGCAGGCGCCGCAGCATCGCCATCTGCTTGGAGCCGCCGCCCTGCGCGCTGTTCTTCTTGGGCTTGAGCCGCTTCAGCAGCGCCAGCGCACCGCCGCCGGAGCCGTCCATCTTGAAGCGGCCGATGCGGGTGAGCGAGACGACCTCCTTGGCCGACAGCGCGCAGACCAGGGCGTCGCAGGTCTCGCGGCGCGCCTTCAACGCGTCCATGATCGGAAGGAAATGGTCTTCCATGAACAGCATGCCGCAGACGATGATGTCGGCGGTGGCGATGTCGGCGCGACAGCGCTGGAGGCGGCGCGGGTCGGCCGCCCATTCGGAGGCGGCATGCAGCGTCAGCGTGAGGCCGGGCATCTCGCGCTTCAGCTCGGCCGTGGCCCGCTCGAGCGCACCGGCGAAATGCGTGTCCATCGCGACGATCGTCACGGCGATGGGTGTCGCGTTGAGGGCCGAAGGAGATTGGAGCATCGGCTGCGGCTCGTTCCCGGGCTAGCTGAAAGCCAGGGAGAGGCTACGCACCGTGCGAGCGAGTGTCAATCAAAGTTGACGTAGCCGAACGTCTAGCCGAGGTGACGTTCGTCGCTTCTACAAAGGCGCAAGAAGCGCGAGAATCATAGGGCCGACGCTTCGCCCATGGTTCGGGCCGCTTTGCGCAAGCCGGTGAGCCGGGCGGCGTTGAAAGGGGCCGCATTCGCAGCGACGGTCTGAGATGTGACGCTCGTCCCGCTCAAGCTCGCGCGGAGCGCGGCGCGCAGACCGATCGGCCGCGCTACGGCGACGGGGTGCAGATCCGGCACTTCGTCACGGGCCACGACCTCCGGCGGCGCGAACGCCAGCGCCTGGCCCGGCGTGCGTGCGCCCTGCGACAGCACCGACGGGAGTCGCGAGCGGCGCAGCGCGGGCACGCCGGAGGCGGTCTTGGTGATGAGGCTGCCGATCGCGTCGAGACCGGTGCGCGCGGGCGCGGCGATGGGTCGAGCTGCGGCGACGAAGGGGCGGCTTTCGAGCCGCGCCAGCTCGATGGGTCGCATCGGCGGAAGCGGGATGGCCGGCTCGATCGCCGCGAAGGCGGCCGGGCGGCGCGGCGGAAGCGGCAACGCCGGTGCGGCGCCGCCGAGCGGCAGCGGCTCGCCGACGTCGCTCTCGAGACTCGCCACCTGCTTGCGGACGGGCGCCTCGGGCTGGGAGTCGACCTGGTCCGGTTCGGCCGGCGGCTGCGCGAGCGCGGGCTGCGTCGGCTCGGGCTGCGGCGCGTAGGCCAGGACCGTTTCCGGCGCCGGCTGCGCGGGCGCGGCCGCCACCGGGATGGGCGCCGGCCGAGCCGCGGCGACCGCGGTACGATCTTCCTCGTCCTCTTTGGCGGCGCCGGCGGTGTTGCCCATTCCCCCGAACAGCCAGGCGAAGAAGCCACCGGACTCCTGGGACGGCGGCACTTCGACACCGCCGCGGGCGGCGATCTCCTGGCGCGCGGCCTCATAGCCGGGCAGCACCTGACCGTTGGAGGCGATGTGCACCGTCTTGCCGTCGGGGAACAGGCTGGCGAGCTGGTCGTAGTTCATGCGCGGCCACGAGCGGACGCTGCCGACGTCGAGGTGCACGAAATTCGCCGACGGATACCAGCCGACGCCGCCGTGCTGCAGCTTCATGCCGACTTCGCGGATGAGATGCATCGGGAAGCCGGGGATGGTCGTGTCCATCGCCTTGCCCAGCATGTGCTGGGAATGCTCGGCCACGGCGCGCGAGCGGCGGCGCAGCATGGCGTTGGTCTCGGGCGAGCGATAGGCGGAATAGATCTGGATCGGCTGCGTCGCGCCAGCGGTGCGGTAGACCTCCCACAGCGTGTCGAACAGCCGAGGGTCCATGTTGGTCTCGTCGTTGTTGCGCCAGTCCCGCAGGAAGTGGTTGAGCTGGCGCAGCACGGCTTGATCGTAATGGCCGTCGACGCGGAAGGTGGCGTCGATCGATTCACCGGTGTGCGTGTGGTAGAAATGGATGGTGCGAGTGTCGCCGTTGGCGACGGCGGTCTCGGTGGACGAGGGTGCGAGAAGCACGCCGACGAACAGGCCCATCGCAACGGCCGTGGCGCGCGCGACCATCTCAGCCGTGCCACGTCGCTTTGAAGCTCGCAAAAGCCTGACCTCTGTTGACGCCGCAGAACAGCCTATGGCGACCAAAGCGTTACGTACAAGAGTTAAGAAACGGTACGGCGAGCGAAGTTCCTTCGCCGTGACATTCTTGTCGCGAGGTGATTCGCGGTTCCTCCATCCTCGCGCGGGAGCGGGAGGCCAATCCGCTAGGGCGCGGTTGGCCGCCTTCGCTCCTCGCGGAGGAAGAAGAAATGTGTCTCACGATGTCAAACAGCGGAGTTTCGAGCTGCCGGTAGGGAGAGCTCGCCTTGCGCAGGCTTCAGGCTCGAGTGGCGTGCGCACATCGAGACTGTTTCGATCTCGCCCCCTCGTCGCGCGGTCATCGTCGCGGGCGCGGAGATGTTCGCGAGGGGCTACCAGCCGACCCCCCCCGTTGCGGGGTCGTCGACTTAAAGGCAAATATACCTATTTATCGGCAAATGGCAAGTGAAAGATCGGCATAATTACCGAATGCTCGAGACCTAGCGCGGATCGAAGATGCCGCTCCAGAAGCCGCGGCTGGCCGGCGGCGCGACGGCGCCGGGATCGACGTCGGCCTCGATCACCGGCCGGCGATGCGGACGCTCGGCGACCAGGGCCGGCTTGGGCTCCTTCGGCTTCACGGCGGGTGCCGGTTCGCTGTCCTGCCCCAGAGCCGCCGCCACGGCATGCGCGTAGCCGTAAATGTCCTCGCGCAGCTTGACCCGACCGCCGTCCTCGACGCTGGCGGTGAAATACTCGATGTGGATCGGCAGCGGTCGCGCCAGGTTCACGTAATGCTCCTTGTCGCCGACCATGTCCTCGAGCTTGTTCTGGTCCCAGCGCGAGCGGGTGCCTTCGGGAACGGCGTCGTTCAGCACCGATTCTGCAAAGGCGAACGGCTTGTCGACGCGCACGCAGCCGTGACTGAAGGCGCGCTTGGAGGCGGCGAACAGCGACTTCGACGGCGTGTCGTGGAGATAGACGGAATAATCGTTCGGGAACAAGAACTTGATCTGTCCCAAGGCGTTTTTCGGCCCGGGCAGCTGCTTCACGGTGGCCATGCCGTTGTGGACGCCGACCTCGTAGCCGCGGCCCTCGAGGTAGTCGAGGCTGCCGCCACCCTTGGGCAGCATCTCCTTCTTGATGATCGACTGCGGCACGTTCCAGTACGGATTCACGATGAGGTACTTCATCGCATTGGAGAACAGCGGCGTCGGCGTGTCGGTCTTGCCGACGACCACGCGGTGCTCGTCGACGACGCGGCCGCCGTGGAACACGCGCACGGCGTAGTCGGGGATGTTCACCTCGATGCGGTCGGTGCCGAGGTCGTGCGGCATCCAGCGCCACATCTCCATGTTGGCGATCAGCGTGCCCTCGAGCCGCGACGAGGCATGCGGCGCATTGCCGTTGAGCGCGGCAAGCGTGCGCTTGTCGAGCGCGCCCGAGGTCGGCAGGTCGTTGGCGCGCTGCCAGTCGGCCAGCGCCTCCGACAGGCCGGAATCGAACAGGATGTCCTCGGCGTCGTCGCCGAAGCCGGCGGGGGCGGCGAGGCGCGCGCGCAATGCCGGCACGCGCTTGTCGCGCATGCCGATGTGGAGCGTCGGGCCCGGGGGCACCGGCTTGCCAGCGTCTTTCGCCGGCCGGCTTTTGGCGTGGAGCTCGGCCAGCTTGTCGCGCAGCGCGACGTAGCGTGGTTCAGCGGGGTTCAGCGCCGCGAGCTTGTCGCCGGCATCGGCGCCGGCACCGCTCACCTCGTCGAGCACCTCGGCGGGGTCGGCAAGAGTCGGCAGCGAACCGATCAGCGGGCTGATGCCTTTGGGATCGACGCGGCTGCCACTGGCCTGGCGGGCATAGGCGACGACCGCGTCGGTGAGCGCCAGCTCGGCGGCGACGATCTCCTCCGGCGTACCCACCGCCTTGAAATCCGTCGGTGCGGCGGTCGGAAGCGTCAGCGCGTCGTCTCCGGCCCTGGCGAGCCGATCGAGCACGCTTCGCACCGACCCGCTCGGCTTGCCGTCCGTCGACCAGACCGGCGCGAAGCCATGCGCGGCGTAGAAGAACGAGACGGCGGCGCGCTCCTTGCGGCGCTCGCTCGCTCCCGGGCCGCGCACCGCTTCGCCGTCGCGCTTGTCGAGGGCCGCCTTCAGCGCCGCGTCGAGCGGCGGCAGGGCTTCCGGCGCGGCCGCTGGCATCGCGGGATGATCGAGTAAATCCTTGTCGAGCGGATCCTTGGAAGGCGCCGGCGGCGGCGCTATGGCGACGTCTGGCTCTGGATCGGCCTTGTCGGTCGCCCTGACGACGGCAGGACGTGTCGCCGCACCGGACGGTGCCGGCTTGACCCGATCTTGCGAAGCCGCGGCATGCTCGGGGGCCCATTCCGCACGGTCGAGCGGCTGGCGCGGTGCGATGGCGCCGGTGGTGTCGCCGGGCTTCAGGCCTTTCTGGAGCAACGCGTCGGTGGCCGGCACCGCCTTAGCCGGGACCATGGGATGCGTCGTCGTCGCGTCGGCGGCGCGGCTTGGCGCAACATCCGTCTTGGCGAGGTCGGAGAAGAACGTATCGTCGTCGGCACGCGCGGCATCGAGCCCCGAGCCGAGCAGCACCGCGGCGGCCAAGAGAGGGATCCGCCGCTTGAACATCGAACGCGCGCCCATGGCCCCTCCGGACGGGTCGACCGCCCCGTGCATCATTCCCCGCCGCCGGAGCCGATGCATCTCATCGTTACGTGATCACCGTTTCGATCGAAATCAACAGAGCCCACCGGCTTTGCCGCCGGCCGTGACTCTCACGCCACAACCCCTCGACGACAGGTGCAACCTGCCATCGTCATAAGGCGGCGGCGTGACTTACGCCGCCTCCTCGTCGCCCTCCGGCGCGTCGGCGCCGAAGAGGCCGTATTCCTTCATCTTGCGGTAGAGCGTCGAGCGTCCGATGCCGAGCTTGCGCGCCATCGCCGACATCTGGCCGCGGTAGTGCCCCAGAGCGAAGCGGATCGTGTCCGCCTCGAGCTTCTCCAGCGTCTGCACGTCGCCGTTCTCGTCGAGCAGAGGCAGCACGTTGGGATCGCGCACCTCGACGCGGACGATCTCGCGGTCGAGACGCGGCGCCGCCGGCAGCACCGCCGAAATCGGCGGGATGCGGACGTCGAAGCCATCGACCTGCGCCGCGATCTGCGGAAATTCCGTCACGGTGAGCTCGTCGTGGTCGGCCAGCACGACGGCGCGGAACACGGCGTTCTCAAGCTGGCGAACGTTGCCCGGCCAGTCGTAGGCGGCGAGCATGGCGGAGGCCTCCGCCGTGATGCCGCGGATGCGCTTGCCTTCCTCCGCCGCAAAGCGCGCGATGAAGCGGCGGGCGAGGTCGGCGACGTCGTCGCGTCGCGTGCGCAGAGGCGGCACCGTGATCGGGAACACGTTGAGCCGGTAGTAGAGGTCCTCGCGGAAATGGCCGCGCTTCACCAGCTCGATCAGGTTCTGGTTGGTCGCCGAGATCAGGCGGATGTCGACCTTGACCGGTCGCTTGCCACCGACGGGATCGACCTCGCCTTCCTGGAGGGCGCGCAGCAGCTTGACCTGGGCCTCGGGCGGCAGCTCGCCGACCTCGTCGAGGAACAGGGTGCCGCCATGGGCCTCGACGAACTTGCCGGCGTGCTTCTCGGTGGCGCCGGTGAACGAACCCTTCTCGTGGCCGAACAGGATCGACTCGACGAGGTTCTCCGGTAGCGCGCCGCAGTTCACGGTGACGAAGGCCTTGCCGCGGCGGTCGGAGGCACCCTGGATGGCGCGCGCGATCAGCTCCTTGCCGACGCCGGATTCGCCCTCGAGCAGCACGGGTATGGTCGATTTGGCGGCGCGCTCGCCCAGCCGGATCACGCGTTCCATCTCGCCGGACTTGGACGCCAGGTCCTTCAGCCCGAAGGAGCCGGAGGCGCGCTTGCCGAGATGGCGGACCTCGTCCTCGAGCGCGTCGACGCGCAGCGCGTTCTTGATCGAGACCTGGAGCCGCTCGGCGCCGACGGGCTTCACCACGAAGTCCAGGGCGCCGGCGCGCATCGCCGAAATGACCGCCTCGATCGAGCCGTTGGCGGTCTGCACGATGGTCGGCACCTTGCGGTCGCCGTCGCGCAGGCGGGTCAGCACCGCCATGCCGTCGAGGTCGGGCATGACGAGGTCGAGGATCATCAGGTCGACGGGTTGAGCGCCGACGTCCGCGATCCGGCGTAGAGCCTCCGCGCCGCTGTCGGCGGTCTCGGCGGTATAGCCGAAGCGCCGCACCAGCGCTTCGAGCAGGCGCCGCTGCACGGGGTCATCGTCGACGATCAGGATGGTGCAGGGCATACGACCTCGGCCTGCGGACGAAGTGTTCGTCCGACGGGGCTCATGCTCTGCGATCAGGGTAAAGGCGACGTTAAACGCGTGTCGCCACGCCTCGCCCCGACGTCGATCTCGTGCAAACCGGCGTGTCCGGCATCCTCGAGAAGGCGGTCGACCGGATGACGCCGCTCCGCGAAGGTCCACCAGCGGCTGGCCGCATAGCTCCAGATCGTGACGAGGCCCGTCACCACGATCTGCGCCGGCAGATAGGGCAGGTGGCGCCAGTCGACGGCCAGCGTCATCATGAGCGCGGTGGCGAGGAAGCCGACAGCCGCCACGGCGACAAAGCGCAGGACCGCCTCGCGATGACGCTTGCCGCTCTTGAACGTGTGCCGCCTGTTGAGGCTGTAGGAGATGATCCCGCCGAGGCAATAGCCGAGCAGCGTCGCCGGCACCGGCGGCTTGTGGCCGAGCTGCACGAGCAGCACCAGCACGGAATAATGCGCCGCCGTGGCGAGCACCCCGATCACCACGAACGAGGCGAGCTGCCGAAGATTTGACGCGATCGCTGGCACCGATGCTCCTGGGACACGCCCGTTCAGACTTGCTTAATCGGCGCCGGCCTGCCACGCAAAAGCCGCGGTAGGCTTGCGAAGAGGGGCGGGCCAACAAGCAAACGTAACCTGCATCGCGTTTCCAGGGGAGACCACTATGCGTTTCGATTTCGTGAAGTCCGGCCGTGCCGCCGCCGTTGTCGCCGCGGCGGCGCTCGCCGGCGCCTTCGCGGCCACCTCGGCCAAGGCCGAGCTCGTCGGTCAGCTGCAGTGCAACATCGGCCCCGGCGCCGGTCAGCTCATCACCTCCAAGCGCCCGGTGTCGTGCACCTACCGCTCGGCCGGCGTGCCCGTGCAGTTCTACAACGGCGAGCTCGGCAAGATTGGCCTCGACGTCGGCAATCTCGCCTCGGGCACGCTGACCTACGACGTCGTTTCGATCGGCACTCCGGCTCTCGGCGCTCTGCAGGGGTCCTATGTCGGCGCCGGCGCCGGCGTGACGCTCGGCACCGGGATCGGCGTGAACGCGCTGGTCGGCGGCAACGGCCAGTCGATCACGCTCCAGCCGATCGCCACCACGGTCTCCACCGGCACCAACATCAACGCCGGCCTGACGTCGCTGGCGCTGACCTTCGCCGGCACGGAAGGCCGCCCGCATCGCGGCATCGTCGCCCGCTACTGAACGGCACGCTCGCCCATCGCGACACGAAAGGCGCTCCTCCGCGAGCGCCTTTTTCTTTGGCGAAGCGGCTGCCGCGGCGGGGCGCCTCCTTCGTGTGGCGGAGAAGGCCCATCTAGCCGTCATGATCGATGCCGCCTTCGCCGCCGCCGCCGAAATCTTCACGCCGCCGTTCCGGGCGGTGCTGGCCAAGACGCTCGGCCTCACCCTTCTGCTGCTGGTGTTCTGCGCCGTCGGGCTCGAGAAGCTGGCGATGGCCTATCTGGTGACGCCGTGGCACTGGGCCTCGACCGCGCTTCAAGTGGCGACCGGTCTCGGTCTCGTCGTCGCCGCGACCGTGCTGGTGACGCCGGTGTCGCTGGTCGTCGCGGGCTTCTTCTTCGACGAGCTTGCCGATCACGTCGAGCGCGACCTCGCCGGGCCGGCGGGGCGGGGCCGTCCGCTGGCGATCGGCGCGGCAGCTCTGGTCGGCCTGAAGTTCGGCCTTGTCAGCCTCGCCGTCAACGTCGCGGCGCTGCTGCTCCTGCTGGTGCCGGGCGTCAACGCCGTCGCCTTCTTCGGCGCCAACGCCTACCTGATCGGCCGCGGCTTCTTCGAGCTGGCGGCGCTGCGCTACCGCCCGTTGGCCGAGGTGCGCGCGCTGCGCCGGCGCCATTCGCTGCGCATCTTCGGCGCCGGGTGCCTGTGCGCCGCGCTCGCCTCCGTGCCGATCCTCAACCTGCTGACGCCGCTCTTCGCGACCGCGCTGCTGGTGCGCGTGGCGCAGCCGCTGGTGCGCGGGCGCCTGCCGGCGCCCTCTCAGCCGCCTGTGGTGTAGGCGGCGTACTGCCCGGTCTTGCGGTAGCGACCGAGGTAGCGCGGAACGACGCTCTCGAAGCTTTCCGGACGGATGCCGAGGCCCTGCAGCGTGCGGCCCTCGCGCTTGGCTGCCTCCGAGACGACGTTGTCCTCCTTGAGCAGCTCGACCTGATCCTGCGTCATCTCCAGCATCTCGGGCATCAGGCCGAAGCTCGCCTTGCTGACCATCTCGGTCAATCCGGCCATCCGCGTCGCGAGTGAAAACGGCATCTTGACGAGGGCGCGCTTGCGCCCGGTGGTCGCGAGGATGAAGCGCATGATGTCGGCGAAGGAGACCGCCTCCGGGCCGCCGAGCTCGTAGGTCGTGCCGGGGAGCGCCTTGCCGTCGACGGCCAGCGCGATGGCCTCGGCGACGTCGCCGACGAAGACCGGCTGAAGCAGGCCGGTGCCGCCGCCGATCAGCGGCAGCGCCGGCATGATCCGCGCCATGCCGGCGAAGCGGTTGAAGAACTTATCCTCCGGGCCGAACACGATCGAGGGCCGCACGACCACCGCCTCGGGGATGATCGACAGCGCCAGGCGCTCGCCCTCGGCCTTGGTTCGCCCATATTCGGCGGCGGAGCTCGCGTCGGCGCCGATCGCCGACATCTGCACGAAGCGGGTGATGCCGGCGGCCTTGGTCGCCTCGGCGACGATGCGCACGCCCTCGGCCTGCAACGCGGCGAAGGTCTGCGGGCCGCCCTGCGCGAGGATGCCGACGAGATTCACCACGGCGTCGGCGTCGCGCACCGCGCGGGCGACGGAGTCGGGGTAGCGCAGATTGGCCTGCACGGCGTTGATCTGCCCGACCTTGCCGGACACCTGGGTGACGAAGGCGGCGCCGGGCCGGCGCGAGGCGATGCGCACGCGGTAGCCGTGCTCGGCCAGCGCCTTGGCGACGTAGCGGCCGACGAAGCCCGAGCCGCCGAAGACGGTGACGAGCTTGGCGGTCTTGATGAGGGTCGGTGCCACCATGGTCGAAGCTCCCGTTCGGCGTTGGCGCGCGTGTCTTAAAGGAGCGAGTGATGCGGTGTACAGGGCCAGCGCGCAGGTCGCGACGGGATGCCTCTCACGTTGCTGCCCGGATGCCCTCGGGCTAAAGCTCCGCCGAATCACCCGACCTGCACCTCAAGCGTCAAGCCGGCGGTGATGTGCGGCCGGACTGCACGAGTTGGGCATCATGGGCTTCAAATGCGGCATCGTCGGCCTGCCGAACGTCGGCAAGTCGACCCTCTTCAACGCGCTGACGCAGACGGCGGCGGCGCAGGCGGCGAACTATCCGTTCTGCACCATCGAGCCCAACGTCGGCGACGTCGCCGTGCCCGACGCGCGGTTGGAGACGCTGGCCTCGATCGCCGCGTCGAAGGAGATCATCCCGACGCGGCTCACCTTCGTCGACATCGCCGGCCTGGTGCGCGGTGCGTCGAAGGGCGAGGGGCTCGGCAACCAGTTCCTCGCCAACATCCGCGAGTGCGACGCCATCGCCCACGTGGTGCGCTGCTTCGAGGACGACGACATCACCCATGTCGAAGGCAGGATCGCGCCGGTCGACGACATCGAGACGATCGAGACCGAGCTGATGCTGGCCGATCTCGACAGTTTGGAGAAGCGTGTTCCCGCTTTGGAGAAGAAGGCCAAGACCGGCGGCGACAAGGAGGCCAAGGAGCTGCTCGACCTGATGACGCGCTGCCTCGTGCTGCTGCGCGAGGGCAAGCCGGCGCGCATGGCGGACGTGAAGGCCGACGAGCGCAAGGCTTACGTCGGCCTGGGCCTGCTGTCCTCGAAGCCGGTGCTCTACGTCTGCAACGTCGAGGAGGCCTCGGTTGACGCCGGCAACAGCTTCTCCGCCGCCGTGGCCGCGCGCGCCAAGGAAGAGGGTGCGGTTGCGGTGGTGGTCTCGGCGCGGATCGAGAGCGAGATCGCGGTGCTGCCGGCCGAGGAGCAGGCCGAATACCTCGAGGCCGTCGGACTGGCCGAGCCCGGCCTCAACCGCGTGATCCGCGCCGGCTACCGGCTGCTGCACCTCATCACCTACTTCACCGTGGGGCCGAAAGAGACCCGTGCCTGGACGATCCCGTCAGGTACCAAGGGCCCGGCGGCGGCCGGCGTGATCCACACCGACTTCGAGAAGGGCTACATCCGCGCCGAGACCGTCGGCTACGACGATTACATCGCCGGCAAGGGCGAGGCCGGCGCGCGCGACGCCGGCAAGTTCCGGCTCGAGGGCAAGGACTACGTGGTGGCCGACGGCGACGTGCTGCACTTTCGTTTCGCCAATTGAGCCACGCTGGACGTTCGGGCCGTGCCATGCTGGACGTTCGGGCCGTGCCGCGCGAGAGTGAAGGATGGCGAGCGAGACGGAGTTCGACGGCATCGACGGACAGATCGAGGCGCTGCAGGAACGCCTCGAAGGTTGTCGTCAGGCCATGGCGCTGTCGCGTGCGGCCATCGTCGTGTCGATCCTGACGATTGGCCTGGTCTTGACGGTGGCCGGCAACTGGCGGACGCCGGCGGTGGTGTTCTTCGCCATCGCCGCGGCGATCGGGGGCACGGTGTGGCTCGGAGCCAGCCGCAGTTCTCGCGATGAAACCGCGGAGAAGCTGGCGGCGCTGGACCGCGCCAAGGCCCGTATGATCGACGAGGTCGCGGCTCGCAACGGCTGGCGTGACCTCACGCCGACGCTGCACTGACCGTCAGCGCGACGGCGCACCTTCGTCGTGCGCCGCGCCCTTGGCGCCGTCCCGCGGCGGCGGCGTGGGCCGCGGATGGTTTGGCGCGCCGGGCGGCCCGGCCTCGCCGGCCGGCAGGCCGCTGTTGATGGCACGCTGGTGCCCCGCCCCGCCGGCGCCGGCCCCGCTTCCCGCGGCCGTGGCCGGCAGGGTGGGTACCACCATCGCCAAAGCGACGAGACCCGAACGCCTCCACGTTCCACGCGTCACGCTCGGCGTCGCAACGGATGTCCCGCGAAGAGATCCGCGAATCGCCGCGAGCGCCGCTCTTGCGATAGCGAAGACAGATCGTCCAGGAATCATGGTCCTAACGCGCTCCGCCGTGCTGCTCGACCCGATATTTCCGCTTGTAGGTGCTCGGCACGAAACGCTGGCGGCGCGTGCGCCGGGCGATCGACGGATTGCCCTGCGAGAACTCGCCGGTGGCCTGCGGATAGGGATCGCGCATGATCGTCTGCGGACCGCCGAGTCCGCTCGGCTCCGGATTGAGCGGCTGCGCCCCGGTGACGCCGCTGGGGTACGGCGAAGGGATCAGAGACTGACCCTGCGCCAAGGCTGCCGCAGGCGCGGCGAGCAGGGCTGCCGCGGGCGCGACGAGAAGGGCGCAGAGGGCGAGGGCAGTACGCATCGTGGATCAGATCGTGTGCCGGTCGCGGCGGACAAGGTCGAGTCTCCTCGATTGACGGCCCCGCCGCCACTTTATAGGTGACTGGCACACCTTTCGGATGAGGCCCGTCGCCGCCGCGCGCCCGCGCGACCGGCGCAGCGCAGGACACGACCCATGAGCGAGATCCCGGGCTGGAGCGAGCGCAAGGTCACGGCGGTACTCGTTCTGGCCGATGGCACCGTGCTGGAGGGCGAGGGCTTCGGCGCGACCGGCAGTGCGGTCGGCGAGCTCTGCTTCAACACCGCCATGACCGGGTACCAGGAGATCCTCACCGACCCGTCGTACAACGGGCAGATCGTCACCTTCACCTTTCCGCATGTCGGCAACGTCGGCGCCAACGAGCAGGATGTCGAATCCGTTCTCGCCTCGTCACAGGCCAATGCCGTGGGGCTGGTGACGCTGGCGCCGGTGACCGGGCCGTCCAACCACCGCTCCACCCTGCATTTCGACGAATGGCTGCGCCGCCGCGGCATCGTCGGCATCTCCGGCCTGGACACGCGCGCGCTGACCGCACTGATGCGCGACCATGGTGTGCCCAATGCCGTCGTCGCGCATGATCCCGACGGTCATTTCGATCTCGAGGCGCTGAAGGCGCGCGCCGCCGGCTGGAGCGGCCTCGTCGGCCTCGACCTCGTCCCCGAGGTGACCACCGCCGAGCGCTTCGACTGGGAGGAGGGGACCTGGACCGACGCCGGCTATCCCAAGCCCGCCGACGGACGCTTCAAGGTGGTGGCGATCGACTACGGCGTGAAGCGCAACATCCTGCGCCTGCTCGCCGACGTCGGCTGCACCGTCACCGTGGTGCCCTCGAGCGCCACCGCGCAGGACATCCTGGCACTGAAGCCGGACGGCGTGATGATCGCCAACGGCCCTGGCGACCCCGCCGCCACCGGCGGCTACGCCGTGCCCGTCATCAAGGCGCTTCTGGAGGCCAGGGTGCCGACCTTCGGAATCTGTCTCGGCCACCAATTATTGGCGCTGGCGGTCGGCGGAAAGACGGCGAAGATGCGCCAGGGCCACCACGGCGCCAACCATCCGGTGATGGATTTCACCACCAACAAGGTCGAGATCGTCTCGATGAACCACGGCTTCTCGGTCGATCGCGACAGCCTGCCGGCCAACGCGCGCGAGACCCACAAGAGCCTGTTCGATGGGACCAATTGCGGGCTCGAGCTCACCGACCGTCCCGCGTTCTCGGTGCAGCATCACCCCGAGGCCTCGCCGGGACCGAAGGACAGCCACTATCTCTTTCGGCGCTTCGCCGAGATGATGGAGAAAAGCAGGGCGGCCGAGACGGTCGCGAATTGAGCGCTTCGCGTGGGGTCGCGCGCCGCTAACCCACCACCCGCAGCACCACCACGAGCAACACGAACACGACGATCGAGACCAACGTCGTCAGGCCCGCCTTCATCAGCAGGCGCGGCGAGGTGGGGGCGCCGGGGTCGGTGCCCGGCGTAATGTCGCCGATCTCGTGCTGCGAGCGCACGCCGATCGGCAGCACCGCGAACAGCACGGTGAACCAGATGGTGAGGAACACCGCCACGGCCAGCGCGGCGGGAATGGGAAGCAGGCTCATGGCCTCTTCTCCGCCGGTCGCTTCGTCCGCGCAAGGCGCTTTGTGGCACGCCGGCCACGCCGCCCGGGAAAGGGCAGGCGGCCGATTGTATCCCCACGATCGGCCCAACAGAATGCGCCGGAACTGCTTGGCGGAGACTTTCGAGCGATGATCCGACGATACGCCGCCTCGGCGGTTCTCGCGGCGAGCCTTCTCGCCTCCACGCTGGCGCCGGCCCGCGCCGACCTGTTCGACTTTCTCCAGCCGATGTTCGGCGGCACGCCCGCCGGCACGGTCGCGCCGCCGCGCGAGGTCGTGCCCTATGTCGGGCGCGAGCGTCCGGGCACGGTGATCATCTCCACGGCGGAGCGCAAGCTGTACCTGGTCGAGCCGAACGGCCAGGCGATGCGCTACGGAGTCGGCGTCGGCCGCCAGGGCTTCACCTGGGGCGGCGTGAAAACCATCACCGCCAAGCGCGAATGGCCGGATTGGACGCCGCCGTCGCAGATGATCAAGCGTCGCCCGGACCTGCCGCGGCACATGAAGGGCGGCATCGACAACCCGCTCGGCGCCCGCGCCATGTATCTCGGCGGCTCGATGTACCGCATCCACGGCTCCAACGAGCCCGAGACCATCGGGCAGGCCGTGTCCTCGGGCTGCATCCGGATGACCAACGCCGACGTCGCCGACCTCTACGACCGGGTCAAGGTCGGGACCAAGGTCATCGTCCAGCGCTGACGCCCCTCGCGCGCTGGCGTCCGATCAGGTCACGGCTCTTTCTCTGTGACGTCGAGGTCGGGCGGTCCACCCTTGCGTATTGCGTGGCCTTGAAGCGTGTCACGACCCGACCGGTCTCGCCTTCTCGCAACGCCGGAGTCGCTCTCGGCAGCAGACGGGCATCGTGAAGTTTCCCGTTCGGCGTTCAGCGACCGTTCACGCTAATTTCGACGGGCGGCAATCTTTGTGGCGGCGAGATGGCCCGGTTAACCGAATGCGCCCCGCGATCAAGTCTCGTCTTAACCCGGTCTCCCTCTGCGCCCGCGTCCGGAGCCACAAGAAAACCGGTTAACGCGATCTGCTCGAATTCGAAGGTTTTCCTTCCGCCGGCATCAGAACGGCATCCGCACGATAGCCCCATCGAACAAGGGGCATCCTCGTGCGCATCGCGGTCCGGATCACGGTTCTCTTCCTTCTCCTCGCGGCGACGATGCCGGTGCGGGCGCAGGGCATGCCCTCGCCGGCGACCTTCGCGGCGGTCGGCGACGTCACGCGCACCCCGTACGGTTGGGCCGACCTCTGCGGGCGCCAGCCGCAGGAATGCCAGGTCGAGGTGCTCGACGCCGTCGACCTCCACCTGACGGCCAAGACATGGGCGATGCTGGATCGCATCAACGCCCGCGTGAACGCCGACATCGAGCCGGTCAGCAACATGGACCACTGGGGCACGATGCTCGACCATTGGGACTACCCTTCGGACGGCAAGGGCGATTGCAAGATCTACGCGTTGTGGAAGCGCAAGCTGCTGATCGATCTTGGCTTCCCGCGCCAGGCGCTGCTCATGACGATCGTCCGCGACCTTGACGGCAACGGCCATACGATCCTGACGATCAAGACCGACAAAGGCGACTTCATCCTCGACAACATGGTCGCCGAGATCCGCGGCTGGGACGCCACCGGCTACAAGTTCGTCAAGCGCCAGTCGCAGACCGATCCCAACGTGTGGGTCGCCGTCGGCCCGACCGTCCACCGCGCGATGGCCAACCTCTTCAACGGCAGCAAGATGGCGACGGGGTCGGCACGCTGACGCCGCGCGATTGACAGGAGCCGGGCGGCGGGACCATCTGGCGACCTCCCCTGGACCGTTCCGCCCTTGGCCACTACGATCGTCGTCGGCTTCACCAAACTGATCGGGTTTCTCGTGGTCGTCGCCAGCGCGATCATGACATTCTATGCTGCGATCCACACCATCAACGTCAACAGCCAGATCGATGTCTTCTTCTCGGGCATGCTCACGCTGCTGATCGGGATCGTCGCCGGGCCGTTGTATTGCCTGATCAGCTTCTACGGCTTGACCCATTATGTCGCCTACACGCCTTTGGCGGCGACGCTTCTGGTGATCCCGATCCTGCTGGCCTGGTGCGCGATGGTCTACAATCTCGCGCGCGGCTATCTCAAAGGTTGAAACCGGCCGCGGCGAGCGCCTTCGGCACGGGGCCGCCCGTCGCCCAATCGACGAGTTCGACGGTGTGGACCACCGGGATTTCAATGCCGCCGGCGATCTGCACCATGCAGCCGATGTTGCCGGCGGCGACCACATCGGGCTTGGTCTTGGCGATGTTGGCGACCTTGCGCGCCTTGAGCCGGTTCGCGATCTCGGGCTGTAGCAGGTTGTAGGTCCCGGCCGAACCGCAGCAAAGGTGGCCCTCGGGTACGCCGACGACCTCGAACCCGGCATGCCGCAGAACGTCCATCGGCGTCTTGGTGACGCGCTGTCCGTGTTGCAGCGAGCAGGCGGAATGGTAGGCGACGCGCAGTTTCGGCGTCGCCGGGTCCGGGGCGATCGCGAGCTCGACGAGAATCTCGCTGACGTCGCGCGACAGGGCCGAGACTTCGGCGGCATCGGTGGCGAGCGACGCGTCCTCCCGCATCATGAAGCCGTAGTCCTTCAGCGTGGTGCCGCATCCCGACGTGTTGATCACTATGGCATCGAGGCCGCGGGCGCGTTTCTCGGCCATGAAGGCGCGGATGTTGGCCGCCGCCATGGCGTGCGACGAGCGCTCCTGCCCCATGTGGTGCTGCAGCGCGCCGCAGCAGCCGACACCCTTCACCACCACCACCTCGACGCCGTGGCGGGTCAGCACGCGGATCGTCGCCTCGTTGATAGCCGGATCGAGCACCTGCTGGGCGCAGCCCGCCAGCAGGCCGACTCGCTTGATGCGCGCGCCCGCCGAGGGATGCACCGCCGGCTTGCCGCTGGTGCCGGCGATCGGCAGCGTGGCGGGCGCCATCGCGAACATGGCGTGGAAGCGCCTGGGAAACGCCCATGCGAGCGGCTTGGCCAACATCGCGCCACGCAGCGCCAGGCGGAAGCGGGTGGGGTGGGGGAGAACCCAGCCGAGCACGGCGCGCGTCAGCCGGTCCATGAACGGCCGCTGGTAGGTCTTGGCGATATGTGCCCGCGCGTGGTCGACGAGATGCATGTAGTTCACGCCGGAGGGGCAGGTCGTCATGCAGGCGAGGCAGGAGAGGCAGCGATCGACGTGCTTCACCGTCTCGGCATCGGCCGGGCGGTCGTTCTCCAGCATGTCCTTCATCAGGTAGATGCGGCCGCGCGGGGAATCGTTCTCCTCCCCGAGGAGAACGAAGGTGGGGCAGGTCGCGGTGCAGAACCCGCAATGCACGCACTTGCGGATGATCTTCTCGCTCGCGGCAAAGGCCGGCTGTTCGAGCAGATCCCGCGCGAAATCGGTTTGCATGGCGTCAGCTCTCGAGGCCGAGACGGCCCCTGTTGAGGATGAGCAGGGGATCGAAGCTGGTCTTGACCCGCCGCGACAGCGCGGCGAGCGGGCCGGGTTGCGGCTGGAACACGGGCGTCGCCGCGCGCACCGTGTCGTCGGCCCGCACCAGCGTGGCATGGCCGCCGTGCGGTGCCAGCGCGGCGCGGATGGCCGCGGAATGGGCGTCGGCGCCGTCGAGCGCCAGCCAGACGAGGCCGCCGGCCCAGTCGTAGTACCAGCGCGCCAACGGCACCTCGGCCCTGCGCAGGTCGGCGACGAAGGCCGCGCCCTCGCTCGGAGCGGTCGAGACCTTCCAGATCGGGCCGGGCATGTCGGCGAGCGGTTCGACGTCCCGCAATCTCGCCCAGAACAGGCGGGAGGCACGCTCGCCGAGATCGTCGACATCGCCGCGCGGGCCGAAGTGGGCGACGAGATCGTCGTAGCGCGTGTCGACCGACACCGAAGGTCCTTCGAGCCGCAGCGCCAGGCAGCAGCCCGCCGCCATGCCGGCATGGGCGCCGTCGGGCAGGCAGGCGTAGCTCGAGACCTCGTGCGGCAGCCCCGAGGCCTCGCGCAGCGCCGCGAGTGCCGCCGCCTCATCGAGGCCGTAGAGCAGGAAGGTCCGTTCGGTCTCGGCGCGCGGCAGCACCTTGATCGAGATCT
>CAXTVT010000032.1:0-38080 GCA_964247745.1 uncultured Beijerinckiaceae bacterium | reverse complement strand
GTGCTGACCAAGCCTTTCTTGGTGGACACGCTCGCCGCCCGCATCCGCGAGCTGACGGCGGGATGATCATCGCCGGTGGCAGGCGTTTGGCGGCTCCCGATCGTCGACCGCGCCGGACCGTCGTCGCGCGACGTGCCGACCTATTTGAAACGCACGGGGATCACGAAGGACGTATCGCGGCTCGCGGTCCGGCCCGGGGGGGCCGGGAACGGCGCCGCGCGCCGGACCAGGAGCAGCGCCGCCTTGTCGAGCGTCGCGGAGCCGGAACTCGTCGCGATGCGTTCGGACGCGAGGCCGCCCTCGGCATCGATCTCGAAGGCGACCTTGACCGTGCCGGAGGCGTGCGGCTCGTGGCCGACCTGACGCTTCGCCGCCTCGATGCGCTTCATCAGCGATCTCTGCCATAACGTGATCGCCTGGGACGAAGGGCGCGGGTGTCCTTCGTCGCCGTCGTCGGCGTCGGTCTTCGCCGGCACCTGCGAGCCGGCCGGCGCGTGCTCGTCCTGTGCCTGCGTCGCCGGGGCGGCGACGGGCTTCGGCGGCGGCGCCGGTTGCTGCTCGCGCTCCAGCACGGCGGGCGGGTCGGGCGCGACGACCGGCGGCGGCGGCTCCACCGGCTTGTCGGGGGCGGCCGGTTCCGGCGGCTCCAGCGGCTTGGGCGGATCCTCGGGTTTCGGCGGCTCGACGACCTCGGGCGCCAGCTGGGCTGGCGTGGCCGGGGCGGCCTGCTGCTCCGGCCCGTCCGCGGCGTCGCTCGCCGGACGGGACGAGGCCTCCGCCGGCGGCAGGTCGACCATCACGGCCTCGTCGGGTTCCGCCGCGTCCCGGTCCGGCGTGGTACGACCGATCGAGACCGCCAGGCCCGCCGCGACCACGACGACGGCGGCCATGGACAGGCCGTAGCGGGCGATCTCGCGGACGACCGACGACGGCTGATCGAAGAAGGTTTGGTGGCCGACGCTTTCGGCGCCCTCGTCCGGCAATCAGAATCTCTGGCTGAGGCTGGCGAAGAACCCGCGCCTCTGCCCGTACTGCGGCGAGAACACGCCGATGCCGGAGCCGTCGCGGATCTGATAGGTGTGGTCGAGCACGTTGACGACCGCGAAGCGGAAGGTGGTGGGCTTGGCGTAAGGACCGATCTGGAAATCCTGCAGCAGGCCGAGGTTCCAGGACGCGTAGGGCGACACCGTGCCGATGTTGGCGAAGCCGTCGCGCAGGCCGCTGCCGTAGATGACGTCGGTGGTCAGGGTCGTCTTCGTCGGAGCATAGCGGTAGGCCGCGCCGCCCGAGACCGTGATCATCTGATCGTGGTCGGTGTAGATGTAGTTGTTGGCGATGTAGGCGAGTTCGCTCGGATCGAACAGGTACTGGTTCGAACTGACCTCCTTGGCGCGCTGCTGGGCCACGGCGATGTTGCCGTAGGCGCTGAAGCCACCGTCCTTGTAGGTCGCCTTGAACTCGACGCCATCGTTGTAGGCGTGATCGTAGTTGAAGGCGGTCAGCACCAGCGCCTGTCCGAACTGGCCGTCGTCGATGAGATTCTTGGCGATCTTGTAGTAGCCGTCGAGACCCAAGGCGAGCTTGGGCGTCACCTGCTGGGTGATGCCGATGTCGAAGAAATGCGACCGCTCCGGCCGGATCGGCGTGTTCTCGGTGGTGGCCGGGGCCGCGGTGGTGTTGTTGAACTCCGCCAGCGGCGTCGGTGCGGACAGGACCAGTTCCGGCGGGGTGAAGTAGCGCGCATAGCCGGCGTGGATCACCGTGGTCGCGACCGGCGTGTAGACCAGCGACACGCGCGGGCTGAGCTGGTCCGCCGTGACGTACTCGTCCATCGCGTCGTAGCGCAGGCCGGCGGTCAGGGTCAGCTGGCGCGTCAGGCGATACTCGTCCTGCACGTAGAGGCCGCCGACGAGGCCGGTGCGCTTCTCGGTATCGAACAGGTTGAACGGCGCGTCGATCGCGTTGCCGTTGCCGTCGAGCGGTTCGACGAGCGTGTTGTTGATGTCCTGTGCCCTCTCGACCTGGAAGATGGAGCCGAACCGGACGATCTGCCGGTCGCTGACCTTGTAGGCATTGTCGTCCTGGATGCCGTTGACCAGGTCGATGCGCGCGACGTCGGATGCCACGCCGTTGAAGACGATGTCGCCGGTCGGATCGGGCAGGAAATGCAGCGTCGAGTAGCGTTGGAAATAGGACAGCTGCGAATCGAGCGGCCCGATCGTGGTCTGCAGCGCCAGGATGTTGAAGATCGAATGCTCGACCTGATTCTCGTTCAGTTGCGTCGAGTCGAAGTTCGAGGTGCCGAAGGCCGTGAATTGCGGCGGGGCTCCGATCACGTTGGGGATCTGGTAGTGCGAGGTGAAGGCGCCGGACATGAAGACGAACCGGCTGCTGTCGCCGAGCGGCGTCGACGCATAGCCGAAGTAGCGCGCCTGCCGGGTGTCGTCGTGGATCGCATTGAGCGTCGGCGTGGCGCTCTCGATGCCGATGGCGTCGATCGTGAAACGGCCGGTGAAGAAATAGTCCCAGCGCCCGGCGACGCCCGAGGTCTCGATCGTCGAGATGCTGGTGGCGCGACTGCCGCCGTATTCGCTGACGGTCGTTCCCGGGTTGTCGGCGCCGTTGCGCGTGGTGACGTCGAGCAGGCCGGCGGTGTGGAGGCCGTACTCGGCCGGCAACGCGCCGTCGATCAGCGAGATCGAGCGGATGAACGTCGAGTCGAGCACCTGGCCGAAACCGGAGACGCCGTCGGGCAGCAGGATGCCGTTGATGCGGTACTGCACGTTGGCGTGCTCGTTGCGGACGTGGAAGTCGCCGCTCGCGGCCGAATCCTGCGACACGCCGGGCAATTGCAGCACGACACGGTCGAAATCCGTCTGGTTGCCCTGCGGCAGGGTGTCGACCTGCGCCTTGCCGATCGTCGTGACGCTGGCGCCGCCCTGCGTGAAGATGCGCTCGCGCACCTGCTGCGCCTTGGCCTCGCCGGCCTTGGCGGCGGCGAGGCCCGGGCTGATCGGCCCGCCTGCGCCGCCGGCTCCGTCCGTGCCGCCCTCGGCGCCCGTCGCGCCGGCGGGCGTCTCGATCCCCTGGGTGGGTGATCCGCTCGCGGCAGCCGCCTTGGCCAGCCGGGTGTCCGGCCGCGGCCCGAAGCGCGGTGCCGGAGAGGTCGAGGCCGGCGGTTTCGCGGCCACGCGCTTCGCGCGTTTGGGCGCCGGTTTCGGCGCCTTGGGCGTCGTGATCGTGACCGACGGCAGGGCGGTCTGGCCCAACGCGGCCGGCGCCAGGGCCGTCAGCGCTCCGAGGGCCGCACCGGTGAGGAGGATCGATCGAAAGGCATTCATGGCGGCACCGAGGCGAAGATGGATGTTATACTGTATCTCCATCGTTCGGCATGCAAGCGGCGGGAGCGACGACCACGGCGCTGTCTCATTTCGGCCACGCAGAGGCCGGCTTCGAGCCATAGCGGCAGCATCGTGCGGCGCGACGGGAAGGTCTCGATGAAGCGAATGCGAAGCGGCCCATTGGCTTTCGCGGCGGCCATCGCGGCGTCGGTCCTCCTCGGCACCCCGGCCCGGGCCGATTTCGCCGGCTGCCTCGCCTCGTTGCGCGGGCCGGCGGCCGCCAAGGGCGTCTCGGGCGAGACCTTCAGCCGGCTGACGGCAGGGCTCGAGCCCAACCCGGACATCATCAAGGCCGAGGGCTACCAGCCCGAGTTCAAGACCGCGATCTGGGACTATCTCGCCGGTCTGGTCGACGAGGAGCGCGTGCAGGACGGCGAGGCCGGCATGGCGCAATACCGGCAATATCTCGCGCAGGACCAGAGCCGCTTCGGCGTTCCGCCCGCCGTCGTGGTGGCGGTGTGGGGCGTCGAATCCAACTTCGGCAAGACCTTCGGCTCCAAGCCGGTGATCCAGTCGCTGGCGACCCTGTCCTGCGCGCCGGGCAGCCGCCGCCCGGCCTATTATCGCGGCGAGTTGTTCGCGGCGATGAAGATCGTGCAGTCCGGCGACATCGACCCGGCCGACTTCACCGGCTCCTGGGCCGGTGCCTTCGGCCACACCCAGTTCATGCCCTCGACCTTCCTCGGCACGGCGGTCGACGGCGACGGCGACGGGCGCCGCGACCTGATGCATTCCGCGCCCGACGCGCTCGCCTCCACCGCCAACTTCCTGCGCAAGGCCGGGTGGCAGCCGGGCCTCGGCTGGGGCTTCGAGGTCAAGCTGCCCGAGGGCTACGCCGGCCCGTCCGGGCGCAAGGCCAAGCAGCCGATGGCGGCCTGGGCGGCGCGCGGCCTCACCCGCATCGACGGCGGCGGCTTGGGCGAGGGTAGCGCCGGCCTGCTGCTGCCGGCCGGCGCCAACGGCCCGGCCTTTCTGGTGACGCGGAACTTCGACGCGATCTACGGCTACAACGCCGCCGAGAGCTACGCGCTCGCCATCGCCCTGCTGTCCGACCGTCTCGCCGGCAAGCCCGGCCTGCGCACGCCCTGGCCGGTCGACGATCCCGGCCTGTCGCGCGCCGACCGCCGCGAGCTGCAGACGCGGCTGCAGCAGCGCGGCTACGACATCGCCGGCAAGATCGATGGCGTCATCGGCGACAAGACGCGCGAGGCGATCACCGATTTCCAGGGCCGCAACGGCCTGCGGCCCGACGGCCGCGCCAGCCTCTCCGTGCTCACCGCGCTGCGGCGGTAGCGCCGCGCCTCATCCTCCCTCGCCGCGCGGGGGAGGATGTTTCCTCACCGAACGCAGCCGGCTCGACGCGGCGCGGGGACGATGCCAAAGAGCGAGTGCGGCCGCGAAACGTAAAACCTGCTCGCGACGCCTCTGAAAATGGAGAGTCGATTGGTTCGGATGCTGACGATCGTTCTCGCGCTCGGTGCGGTAGGTCTGGCCGTGTCGGCGGCCCGAGCGCAGGGGACACGCTGCGCGGCCTTCCTGCACGAGCGCGACGGCAGCTGGCGCAGCTTCGTCAACGACGAGATGCTGCTGCCGCGCGGTCCGATGCCGATCCACAAGGGCGAGCGCTTCGCGCGCGGGTCGTTCGTCGCGCGCCTGCTCGACGCCCAATGCCAGCCCGGCGGTCCGCTTTATTGAAGGTTACGCCACCTTGGCGGCGACGCCGATCATGCCGGTGTCGTAGACCGGCATGACGCTGCCGTCGGGCACGGCCTTGAACAGCACCGCGCCGTCGCCGAGCGAGACCGTCAGCGCGAGATGCGCCTCCTTGGCGACGAGGCCGGTGTAATAGGCCTGGATGCCGTGGGCATCGACGCTGCCCTCCGGCTTGGCGGCGAGCAGGTGCGGCCAGTGGCTCTGCAGCTTGGCGTTGGTGCCCTTGGCGGTGACGGTGAAGGTCATCTCGGAATCGTGGCCTTCGAGGTCCACGGCGATGATGCCGCCGCGCGGGATCGCCTGGCCGGCCAGCAGCACGAGGTTGAGGATGAGCTTGACCTTGTTCTTGGGCAGCAGCGCGCGGGTGGCGTTCCACTCGAGCCGGGTCTTCTCGTCGGCGAACAGGTTGCGCGCGACGCTCTCGGCGTCGCCGGTGTCGATCGAGGCGCCGGCCGAACCGGCGGCGCCGAAGGCGAGGCGGCAGAACTGCAAACGGGCGGAGGCGACGCCGGTCGACTTCTTGATGAGGTCCATCGCGAAGCCGCGCATGTCCGGGTCCTTCTCGGACTCCAGCACCTCGAGGCCGTTGGCGATGGCGCCGACCGGCGAGATCACGTCGTGGCAGACGCGCGAGCAGAGCAGGGCGGCGAGATCGAGGGCTTCCAGAGCAAATTCCGTCATCGACCCTGTCCCATGTCCGAGCGGCGCGCCCGCAACGATCCGCAGCTAAACCGCGCAATGGTTAACGCGGCGTTACCGGCGAATCAGTGCGGTCCAATGATTAGCGCGACCTCGCACTGCTGAACAGATTCACACGACGCGTCCCGACAAGCCGAAGCCGCATCTTCGATATCTCGATCCCTCGGCAAGGTTGGGCCGCCCCTTCAACGTCCGATAGCCGCGCTTTTTTTTGTGCAATCGAGTTGCGTGGCACCCAGAATCTGGCAATCGGCAAGCCCGTTTTGCTTCGCAGTCGTCGTGTCGCTTCCGAGCACGCGGACGCCGACCGTGTTCGGAATACCGCCGAGGACAAAGAGTACAAGATCGCTGAACTTCTTCGGATTGTCCGTGAAGAGTTCTCGACCGGACGAAAAGCCGAGCAGTCGCAAGCGCGGCGGATCTGCAGCTATGTCCACACCGCCAAATCGGCTCGGACAAAATCCGCCGACCGCCCCGTCATCCATTCTCCAATACAACCAGCGTTTTCCTCCAATTTCTTGGAGGATCAGGCGTCTTTTGTATTCTTCGAATTGCAAAGTGTCGTCGCTGGAGGCGGGTTTTTTGTCTGGTTTGACGCCGCTGTCCGATGAGACGCCAGCCTTCTGAGCCAAACTCACATTTTCTGGTGATGCGGCGTTGCTGATCCGGGTGATCAAAGTGGGATCGACCTTCGCTTCTCTCAGCTCGGCAAGCCGTGCCTCAATCTTTGCGAGCTGATCGCGGGCGTTCTCCTGGCTGGGGTTTTTTTCCAGATTTGCGAACGCCGCATCGATTTCACTTGTGTCGTTTTTGATTGCTTCGGATGCGCCTTTGGTCAGACGTATCGCTTTTGTAGCCACCGCAGCGTCGTTCCGAGCTTGAAGCTTGACTTCTTCGGTCTTTTGGTTGGCTTCGCGTTGCTTTTGTTCATTCTGTCTTTTGGAAATCGCCTGTGCGCTCATCTGCTTTCGCCGATCTCGCGCGTCGACGTCCGCGGCGAAAGCCGCCTGGTCGGCGATCCGCCAATCATGGTCGAAGCTCTCCACGTCGTCGGGGCAGACCGCCAGGTGATAGAGAGCTCTCAGTCTTTGCACGTCGCTCGAATTGGTCACCGGGACGATACTGTAGCTTTCCTGATCCATCGTCTGCGCAGGAGTCAGGTCGAATTCTTCGGTGGCCGATTTCGTCAAGCTTGCGCCCGAAACGCCATAGGTATGCGGGTATTTGAGGTTGATCCCGATTTGATTGGAAACTTGAACTTGACCGGCGGATAGTTCGACGTGGCCAGGTATAGCCCAGTCGTTGTCGATGAAACGCCCGAGGTTGATGAGCACCTGCTTTTCTTCGAGTGTGCCCAAGCTCGGACCGAGCGTCATGGTATTGTGGTTGAGAAGCGGCCCCGCGCAGCCGGCAAGCGATAAACCCAAGCAAGCGGCAAACAGTGATATTGAACGCATAGGCTAACAACCACGTCGGTAACTCGCAACGACACTACCGTTTCCGGACATAGACGTCACGAGAATCGACGAAAAGATCAATCGATCTTGTCGGCGTGATCAAATTATCTCATACAACTTTAGTTCTATAGGCATTGTTGCCGCACTTGGACTTGATGATCCAAGTATCCTCAGCATGCTCGGCCTTTTCACGACGTTCCCAACGTTCTTCTCGCTGACTTGGACCAGTGTCGCGCAGCGGCGTCAGTCTTACGCCGCGAGCCGCTCGCGCGAGGTCATGAATGGCCCCACCGGCACCTTGGCGGCGGCGAACGCGGCGAGACCGATCGGCGTCGGCATGCCGAGGTAGATCGCCTCGATGCCGCCGGAGCGGCGGTAGGCCTCGTGCCAGAAGCCCGAGCCCGCCGGGTCCTTCGAGAACTGTTGCCACCAGCTCTTGTGCGGATCGGATCGGGTGAAGCGCTCCAGGCTGTCGAGATCGCGCCAGTACTGGCGCATGCCGATGTGGTTGAGGCCGTAGACGATCGGCTCGTCGCAGAGCAGGCCGTCGGGCACGTCGCGCTTCAGCGCGCGCAGGCCGCGCCCGATGCCGAGCATCGCCTTCACGCCGCGCAGCGTGGATACGCGGAAGCCGAGATAGACGACGACGAGATCGGGATAGGCGGCGAGGTCGACGGAGATGCGGTTTGGCTTCGGCTTGGCGGGATCGGCTTGCATGAGGGCCTCCATTGCGAGTACAACGTAAACATAAGTCGCGGAGCTTACGTTGTCAACATTGAAGGCGGGGCGATCCGCGGACAAGGCCGGCTATCATCACGGCGCACTGCGCGGCGCCCTCGTCGAGGCCGGCCTGGCGATCCTCGCGGAGGGCGGCGACCCCGCGGCGCTGAGCCTGCGCGAGGCCGCGCGGCGCGCCGGCGTGTCGGCCATGGCGCCCTACCGCCACTTCCCCGACAAGGAGGCGCTGCTCGCCGCCGTGGCGGAGGTCGGCTTCGAGCGGTTGGCCGCCGCCCTTGGGGCTGCCGATGCCGGAGCGGACGGCCTCGCCGCGCTGGTGGCGCAAGGCCACGCCTACGTCGGCTTCGCCCTGGCCGAGCCGGCGCTGTTCCGGCTGATGTTCGGGCCGACTTTCGCCAAGGCCGATCCCTCCGCCAAGGAAGGCGAAAGCGCGACGGCGTTCGCGGTGCTGGCGGAACGGGTGGCCGCGCTGGCATCGCCCGCCGAGCGCGAGTTCGTCGCGCTGCATTGCTGGGCGGTCGTGCACGGCTTGGCGTCGCTGGCGCTGGACGGCAAGATCGACCGGGATCCCGTCGCGCTCGAACGGGTCGTTCACGGCGTCCTCGCCGTCACCGGACGCGGCATCGCGGCGAGCGGCGGCGCTCAGAACGGGATCGGCGCGCCGTCCCAGGCGAAGAAGCCGCCGCTGTCGGCGGGCTGAAGCCGGGCCAGCAAGTCGAGCAGGTGCGCGGCCGCCTCCTCGGGGGTGACCACGCCCTCGGCCTGGCCGCGGAACGGCGCGCTGAGCCCCGTCGCCACCGTGCCGGGATGCAGCGCCACGACGATCGCGCCTGGCGCGCGGCGCGCCTGCTCGATCGCGGCGGTGCGGACCAGCTGGTTCAGCGCCGCCTTGGAGGCGCGATAGCCGTACCAGCCGCCCAGCCGGTTGTCGGCGATGCTGCCGACGCGTGCCGACAGCACGGCGAAGACGCTGCGGCCCTGCCGCGGCATGCGCGGCAGCAGGTGCTTGGCGAGCAGCGCCGGGCCGATCGCGTTGACCGCGAAGCTGCGCGCGAGCCGGCCGGGATCGAGCGCCGCCAGGCTCTTCTCCGGCTGGACGCCGTCGGCATGGAGCAGCCCGGTGGCGACGAGGACGAGACGTGGCGGCTCCTCGAGCGCCGCGACGGCGGCGGCGATGCTCGACTCGTCGGCGAGATCGAGCCCGTCGTCGCGCCGCGACAGACCCCGCGTCGCGACGCCCCGCGCCCGCAGCTCGGCCACCAGCGCCGCGCCGATCCCGCCGGACGCACCGACGACGAGAGCGGGCGAGGGAAGGGAGGTGGCGTCGCTCATCGGCCCTCAAAGAATCGTGGACTGCGCAGCCGTGCGCAGCAACCCTTCAGGTTGGGTCCGAGCCATGCATCGAGGGCGTGTCGGCGTTCGCCGATGCGCCTAAATTGCGAGGGGGCCGAACGACGACAAGAACGAAACCGCGGCGTTGTCGAACGGCCCCGGAATGTCTGTCGGCGTTGCCGATCGCCGACGTGGTGTCGCCGGACGCGCACGCCATGGAGAGTCTCGATCCTTCCGCCTTCGACGCTTTTTCTCGCGGCCAGTCTCAAGGTATAGATACCGTTCCTGTGCGTCAATCGTCGTCGCTGGCGTGGCCTCGGCGAAACGCCGCGGCGGATTGATTGCGGCGAAACCATGCCCACCTTGCATCGGGCGCCGATCGGGCGCAGGCTTTTTCCATGTTGGGTCGAGTGAACCGAATGATGCCGGCCGAGAGCGCGCCTGCCGCGAGGGACGTGGCGTCCGCCAGGAGCGTGCTGGACACGATCGATTGCGACGAGGTCGCCGAGATCTTCGCCGAATTGACCGTCGAGGCCGCCGTCGCCGTGATGCACGTCTATGCCGGCGACCACCACGCTCGGCAGAAGGCCGATTGCAGCATGGTCTGCGACGCCGACGAGCGTGCGGAGGCGATCATCCTCGCCGGTCTCGCCGTGCGCCTGCCGTGCATCCCGGTGGTCGCCGAGGAGGCCGCCTCGCGGGGCGAGAAGCCGCGGTGCGGCCGCGCCTTCATCCTGGTCGATCCGGTCGACGGCACCCGCGAGTTCCTGCATCGCAACGGCGAGTTCACGATCAACATCGCCTTGATTCTGGACGGTGTTCCCCGTGTCGGCGCGGTCTACGCCCCGGCGATCGGGCGGATCTGGATGGCCGGTGAGCACGCCTACACCTTTCATGTCGAGCCGGGCGCGGCGCTGCCGCCGGTGGCGGAGCGTCGTGCGATCCACGTGCGCGCCAATCCCCGCGACGGCCTCACCGCCCTGGCGAGTCGCTCGCACGGCGACGCCCGTACCGAGGACTTCCTGTCGCGGCTGCCGATCGCCGAGCGTCGCTCGGCCGGTTCCTCGATCAAGTTCTGCATCCTCGCCGAGGGCGAGGCCGACGTGTATCCCCGCTTCGGCGACACGATGGAATGGGACACGGCGGCGGGCGACGCCGTCCTGCGCGCCGCCGGCGGTGCGGTGGTCGACGAATGCGGCGTGGCCCTGCTTTACGGCAAGGCCGAGCGGCAATATCGCAACGGCCCCTTCGTCGCCTGGGGCGACAAGCCGGCCCAGGCCGCCGAATAGGCTTCAGCCTCCGTTAACCAGCTTTGGTCAGCGTAGTCCTGCGATGCGCGCCGGACACGCCGGTGCGAGCTTCGCGGCGCCTGGGAGACATGGCGATGCGGCTCGACGATCGGCGGAATGTCCTGAAACTCATCGCCGCCTCGACGGCTGGCGCCGCCTTGCAGCCCCTCGCCGCCCTTGCCGCGATCGAGGAACGGCCCATCACCTATTCGTCGGATGAGCTCGTGCTCTCCGGCCATCGCTTCTTCGGCTCGGTCTCGAAAAGCCTTGCCGAGGTGGTGGAAACGGCGACCAACCGCTGGGGGCGCCCCAACGGCTACATCCTCGGCGAGGAAGCCAGCGGCGCCTTCGTCGGCGGCCTGCGCTACGGCGAGGGGCGCCTGTTCACCCGCAACGCCGGCGAGCAGCGCCTGTTCTGGCAGGGACCCTCGATCGGCTTCGACGGCGGCGGCGACGGCGATCGCACCATGATGTTGGTCTACCATCTGCCGGCCCGCGAGGCGATCTTCCAGCGCTTCGGCGGCGTCGACGGCTCGGCCTATTTCGTCGGCGGCCTCGGCATGACCGCGCTGGTCGCGCAGGACATGACGCTGGTGCCGATCCGCACCGGTCTCGGGGCCCGCCTCGGCGTCAACGTCGGCTACCTCAAGTTCACGCCGCACCAGACCTGGAACCCGTTCTGAGGACGGCCAGGCGCTGAACGCCTCGAGTGTGCCGGCCTTTGCCGCCGCGGGCCCGCGTGGCATAGACGCCACGGAGCGGTACGGGGTGCGCGGTGATCGAGCAGGCCATCTACTTCGCGCTGGGGTGCATCGTGACGGCGCTGCTGGCGCTGCTGTTCATGCCGGTGCTGTGGAGCCGGGCGCTGCGGCTCTCGCGCAAGCGCCTGCAGCTGCAGGTGCCGCTCTCCATGCAGGAGATCCTCGCCGAGCGCGACCACCTGCGAGCGCAGCATGCGGTGGAACGGCTGCGGCTGGAGCAGGCGGCGTCGCGGGTGCAGGCCGGCAAGGATGCCGACCTCGTCGCCATCGGCCGCGGCACCGTCGAGGCCGCGCGGCTCGCCGAGGAGGTGGAGGCGTTCCGCAGGCTCAACGAGGCGCAGGGCCACGAGATCGCGCTGCTGACCACGGCGGTGGCCGAGCACAAGGTCGAGAGCTCCGCGCTGCGCCAGGATCTCGCCGCCGCGCACACCAGCGTCGAGGGCTTGCGCGGTGACGCCGAAGCGTCGCTGCGCGAGCACGCCCGGCTGGCGGAGGAGGGCGAGGGGCATCGCACCAGCGCGGCGGCGCTGGTCGCGCGCCTCGCCAGCCACGAAGAGGCCCAGGCCACCATCGCGCGGCTGGAGGAGGATCTCGTCATCGCGCGCGGCGAGCGCGACGCCGAGCGGGACCGCCAGAAGGGCTTCTATCTCGGTAACAGCCTCAGGGTGGACAAGGAGCGCGTCGCCGACCGCGCCGCCGCGGAGCGCCTCGACAAGCTCGAGGCGGAGAACCTGGCGCTGCGTAAGGCCGTCGAAATGCAGGAGAGGTCGGGCGCGGGCGAAACCGACGATGCCGGGCTGCGCGAGAGCATCCACGCGCTCGGGTTGGCCGTGGCGACGATGTCGCGCGAGAAGCGCGAGCGCGGAGGCTCGCCGAGCGCGTCGTGAACCCTCGGCGATAACCGCCCTCAGCGCACCATCGGCCGGATCTCGCGCGGGCGGCCGTCGAGGTCGAGCGCGACGAAGATGAAGATCGCGCCGGTGACCTTGTGCACGGTCTCGCCGTCGCGGCGGCGGCGCCACGCGGTCACCTCGAAGCGCATCGAGGTGCGCCCGGTGGAGATCAGCTCGGCGTAGACCGTGACCTCGTCGCCGACGCGGACCGGCTGGTTGAAGGTGATCTTGTCGATGGCGATGGTGGCGCAGCGGCCGCGCGCGTAGCGGGCTGCGGCGTTGCCGGCGGCGAGGTCCATCTGCCAGAGCAACCAGCCGCCGAAGATGTCGCCGGCCGGATTGGTGTCGGTCGGCATGGCGATGGTGCGGATCGCCGGGTCGGAATCCGGGGGCGAATCCTCGACGGCGGCGCGTTCTGATCTGGTCATGCGGCCCGGTCAAAGCTCTCGAACGAAGCGGAGACGCCCATGGGATCGCGCTTCTCCGCCACGGTCAAGGCTTCGAACGGCGGGACGGCATGTGGCCTGACCAGCGCCGAGGACCACGGGGTTCACCACAGCCCATTCCGGACGAGCGGACCCTCCCGCGTGCAGCGAAGCGGAACGGGGAGGGGGACCATGCGAAGCATGGTGGAGGGGGCTGCCACACCTTGCCATCTTCGAAAGAGACGGCTTGCCCATGACGCCCGATGTCGAGGCGGCGGCGGGCCCTCTTCCCCCGCTATGCGGGGAAGAGGACCCGGCATCCGCAATCGAGATTTACGACTGGCCGCCGCCCTGGACGACGGTGACGGCGCGGCGGTTCTGCGACCAGCAGGAGATGTCGTTGCAGACCGCCACGGGGCGCTCCTTGCCGTAGGAGATCGTGCGGATGCGCGAGGCCGGGATGCCGCGGGCGATCAGGTATTGCTTGGCGCTCTCGGCGCGCCGCGCGCCCAGCGCGAAATTGTATTCGCGGGTGCCACGCTCGTCGGCATGGCCCTCGACGGTGAAGGGGCCGCGGTCGTAGCGCTGCAGCCAGGCGACCTGGCGGTCGAGCGTCTGCTGCGCTTTCGGCGTCAGCTCGGTCTGGTCCGATTCGAAGAACACGCGGTCGCCGACGTTCTCGGCGAAGTCCTGGGCGCTGCCCGGCGCGGCGTTGCCGTGCCCGCCGCGACCGTCCGCGCCGTCGCCGAGACCATGGTGGCCGACGGCGCCGTCGCGGCCGTAGCCGTCGGCGTAGCGTCCACCGCCCGCGCCGCCGCCGAGGCCGGCGAGGCCTTCCTCACCGGGGGTCTTGGCGCAGGCGGCGATGCTGAGGCCGACGCCCAGCACCGCGACCAGTCTGGCGTGGCGCGAGAAACGCTCGTGGCGCATGGATAACACTCCGGAACACGACTGCACTGCACTCCGGACTACGCGGCGATGGTTAAGGCATGGTTGTCCGTTTACCTTGCCGCCGCGTGAACGCCGGTATCCGCGTCGCCTGCTTGCGCCATGGTTAAAGCCGGGTGAAGCGGCGCGGACGGCCATGAGCCTTGCGCCGGGCAGGCAGGCGCAGGGTCTCGAGCGGGTGGCACGGCCCTCGCCAGAGCAATCTCATGAAGCTGATCAGCGCCACGCCGTCGCCCTACGCCCGCAAGGTGCGCATCGCGCTCGCGGAAAAGGCCATCCCCTTCGAGCTGGCGACAGAGGTGCCGTGGAACGACGACACCTGCCTGCCCCAGCACAATCCGCTCGAGAAGCTGCCGGTGCTGATCCCCGACGGCGGCGAGCCGCTGTTCCAGTCGAGCTACATCCTCGAGTGGCTCGAGCGCCGCCACCCGGAGCCGCCGCTGCTTCCCAAAGACGACGACGGCATCCTCGCCGCCAAGCGGCTCGAGGTCATCGCCGACGGCATCTGCGATGCCGTGATCCTGATCATGTTCGAGCGCATGCGCCCGCAGGGCCAGCAGAGCGAACCCTGGATCATGCGTCAGCGCCGCAAGATCGACGGCGGGATCGCCGCCCTCGCCAGCGCGGTCGGCACGCGGCCCTGTGCCGTGGGCGAGCGTTTCGGCCTCGCCGACATCGCGATCGGCAGCGTGCTCGGCTACCTCGGCGTGCGCTTTCCCGAGAAGGAATGGCGCCGCGCCTATCCCGACCTCGCCGCCTACGCGGACGCGCTCTGGGCGCGCCCGTCCTTCGCCGCCACGACGCCCGTGGCGCAGGTCATCCGCGACAAGGTCGTCTGACGCATGGCTCTCCCCTCGATCCCCTCGAACGGCACGTCCCTCACGATGCGGCTGGCCTTCACCGCCTTCATCGTCGCCGCCTTCGGAGCACTGCTCGCGTTCGCGGCGATGGCGCCGCAGGCGATGGCGCAACCGCTCGCCGGCGGCATCCCGCTCTCGCTCGTCCTCGTCGCGGTGGTGATCGCCTGCGCGATCGGGTCGACCGGCCTCTACGTCGTCCTCGCCAACCGGAAGGCGTCCTGATGCCGGTGCTCGCTCTCGCTCTCGCGCTCGGACCGGCCACCGCCAGCCGCCAAGCGGTCGATCCGCTGGCGATCGGGCTGTTCCTCGTCTTCGTCGCGCTGACGCTCGGCATCACCTGGCGCGTCGCCCGGCGCAGCCGCACACGCGCCGCCTTCTACACCGCGGGCGGCGAGATCACAGCCGTGCAGAACGGGCTGGCGATGGCCGGCGACTATCTCAGCGCCGCCGCCTTCCTCGGGTTGACCGCCATCATCACCACCAGCGGCTTCGACGGAATGATCTACGCGCTCGGCTTCCTTTGCGGCTGGCCGGTGCTCCTCTTCCTCATCGCCGAGCCGCTGCGCGCGCTCGGCCGATACACGTTCGCCGACGTGCTGGCGCAGCGCCTGTCGGAACGGCCGATGCGGATCATGGCGGCGGTGAACTCGCTCGTCGTCATCACGCTCTATCTCATCGGCCAGATGGTCGGCGCCGGCCAGCTGATCGAACTGCTGTTCGGGCTCGACTACACGCTGGCGGTCGCCGTCGTCGGCGTACTGATGATCGTCTACGTCACGTTCGGCGGCATGGCGGCGACGACCTGGGTGCAGATCATCAAGGCCGGCCTGTTCCTGTGCGGCGCCTTCGTGCTGGCGGTGCTGCTGCTCGCCCATTTCGGCTTCGAGCCGGGCCGGCTGTTCGCCGCGGCGGCTGCCGCCCATCCCAAGCACGACGCGATCTTCGCCTCCGCCGGCCTGCCCAAGGATCCGGTGTCGTGGGTGTCGCTGGCCCTGGGGCTCGGCTGCGGCGTCGCCGGCCTGCCGCACATCCTGATGCGGTTCTTCACGGTGAAGGATGTGCGCACCGCGCGCCTCTCGACCTTCTACACGACGCTGTTCTGCGGCATCTTCTTCATCCTGGTCATGGTGATCGGCTACGGCACGGTCGCGCTGGTGCTGCCCGATGCCGCCTACAAGACGGCGACGGGCGCGTTGCGCGGCGGCGGCAACATGGCGGCGATCCACCTCGCCCACGCCGTGGGCGGCGCGCCGATGATGGGCTTCATCTCGGCCGTGGCCTTCGCCACCATCCTCGCCGTGGTGTCGGGTCTCGGCCTCGCCGGCGCCTCGGCGATCGCCCACGACCTCTACGGCCGGGTGTTCCGCAATGTCGACGAGCGCCGCGAGGTGATCGTCTCGCGCATCGCGACGGTGGCGATCGGCCTGCTCGCGGTGGCGCTGGGCCTGGTGTTTCGTGGCCAGAACGTCGCCTACACGACCGCGCTGGCGTTCGCCGTGGCGGCGAGCGCCAACTTCCCGGTGCTGCTGCTGGCGATCTACTGGCCGGGGCTGACGACCGCCGGCGCGCTGGTCGGCGGCTTCACCGGCCTCGTGTCGGCGGTGGGGCTGACGGTGATCGGGCCGGCGATCTGGGTGAAGGTCCTGAGCCATGCCGCCCCTTTGTTTCCCTACGATCCGCCGGCGATCGTCACGATCCCGCTGGCCTTCGCGGTGACCGTGGCCGTCTCCCTGGCGACGCGGGCCGCCGGCTCGCGGGCGCTGGCGCCGTCGGAGGCCTGACGGGCGAGCGGCCCGGCGCCGACGACGGCCGGCCGCCCCGTACCGGCGACGACGGAGGTTGCGGGAACCGCGGTTCCTTAGATATGATCCAAACCAGCGTCGATGTCGCGACGGCCGCCCAAGGCGATATGCGCCCTCGGCCGTCACGACCCGACCGAGTGAAATCCAAGCGCAGGATCACGGCCGCATGGGCCGCCCGGCCGCGACGGAGACGAGATCATGGTCAGTTTGAAGATCAACGGGTCGGGCCACGAGCTCGATCTCGACCCCGACATGCCGCTGCTCTGGGCGGTGCGCGACGCCCTCGCGATGACCGGCACCAAATACGGCTGCGGAATCGGACAGTGCGGCGCCTGCACCGTTCACCTCGACGGTCAGCCCGTGCGCTCCTGCCAGACGCCGGTCAGCGCCGCGGCGGGCCACGAGATCACGACCATCGAGGGTCTGCACGGCAAGGTCGCCGAGGCGGTGCAGGCGGCGTGGCGCGATCTCGACGTCGTGCAATGCGGCTATTGCCAGTCCGGCCAGATCATGTCGGCCGTCGGTCTGCTGGCGCAGACGCCCAAGCCCAGCGACGAGGACATCGACAACGCGATGGACGGCAACGTGTGCCGCTGCGCCACCTACGGGCGCATTCGCGCCGCCATCCACCAAGCCGCCACCAAGCTCGCCTGAGGAGGACGCCCATGTACGCCAAACGTTCTTCGCACGTCGTCGTGCCGGCCGAGGCGCCTGTCGCGTCGCGCCGCACGGTCCTCCGCGGCTCGGCCGCCGGCGGACTCGTTCTCGGCCTCACGCTGGTCTCGGGTCGCGGCTTCGCCGCCGATGGTTCGCCCGGCGGCGGCAAGGCGGTGTCGCTCGCCGCGAGCGGCGCGCCGCCCGAGCCCAACGCCTTCGTGCGCGTCGCGCCCGGCAACACCGTGACGGTGATCGTCAAGCACCTCGACATGGGGCAGGGCAACACGACCGGGCTGCCGACCATCGTCGCCGAGGAACTCGACGCCGACTGGTCGCAGATGCGCTTCGAGTTCGCGCCGGCCGATGCCAAGCTCTACGCCAACCTCGCGTTCGGCATCCAGGGCACCGGCGGGTCGACCGCCGTCAACAACAGCTGGGACCAGCTTCGCAAGGCGGGCGCCGCCGCCCGCGCCATGCTGGTGCAGGCCGCCGTCGATGCCTGGAAGGTGCCGGCGGACGAGATCGTCGTCTCCAAGGGCGTGCTGACCCACAAGTCGGGCAAGCGCGCGACCTTCGGCGACCTCGCCGAGGCGGCGGCCAAGGAGCCGGTGCCCGACGGCGTCCCGCTGAAGGACCCCAAGGATTTCACGCTGATCGGCACGAAGATCCACCGCATCGACTACGTCGTGAAGACCGACGGTTCGGCGAAATACGCGCTCGACGTGCGCCGGCCCAACATGCTGACGGCCGTCATGACGCGACCGCCGCGCTTCGGCGCGGGGCTGAAGAGCGTCGACGACAAGGACGCCCGCGCCGTGAAGGGCGTGGTCGACGTCGTGGTGGTGCCCCAGGGCGTCGCGGTGCTGGCGGAGAACACCTACGCGGCCCGCAAGGGGCGCGACGCGCTGAAGATCACCTGGAACGACGCCGGCGAGACCCGCTCCAGCGCCGACATGCTGGCGGACTACCGCGAGGCGGCGCAGACGCAGGGCGCCGTGGCGGCGAAGAAGGGCACCGCCGAGGACACGCTGAAGTCCGCCGCCAAGGTCGTCGAGGTGGAGTTCACTTTCCCGTTCCTCGCGCACGCGCCGATGGAGCCGCTGAACTGCACCGTGGAAAAGGCGGCGGATGGCTCCTACGACTTCTACGCGGGGTCGCAGTTCCAGACGATCGAGCAGGCCGTCGCCGCCAAGTGGCTGGGCACGACGCCGGACAAGGTGCGCATCCACACGATGTGGGCCGGTGGTTCGTTCGGCCGCCGCGCCACGCCCGACGCCGATTATTTCGGCGAGACGGCCGCCATCATGAGCAAGACCGACGGCAAGCGCCCGGTGCATCTCGTCTACACCCGCGAGGACGAGATGAAGGCCGGCCGCTACCGGCCGATGTTCTACCATAAGATCCGCGCCGCGCTCGATCCCAAGGGCGGCATCGCCGCCTGGCAGCACCGGCTCGTCGGCGCCTCCTTCATGAAGGGCACGGCCTTCGCGCCGGTGATGGTGAAGAACGGCGTCGACGCCACCGCCGTCGAGGGCGTGACCGACATGCCCTATGCCATCCCCAACCTGCTGGTCGAGTGGCACGACGCGCCGACCCCAATCACCACGCTCTGGTGGCGTTCCGTCGGCCACAGCCACACGGCGCAGGCGGTCGAGGTCATGGTCGACGAACTGGCGCATGCCGCGGGCGTGGACCCGGTCGCGTTCCGCCTCGCCATGCTGAAGAACCATCCGCGCCACGTCGGCGTGCTCGAGCTGGCGGCCAGCAAGGCGCCGCTCGGCGAGAAGCTCGGAGCCGGCAAGGGACGCGGCGTCGCGGTCCACGAGAGCTTCAACACTTATGTCGCGATGATCGCCGACGTCACGGTGAACGGGGCCGAGGTGAAGGTCGACCGTGTCGTGGTGGCGGTCGATTGCGGCATCGCGGTCAACCCGGACGTGATCCGGGCGCAGATGGAAGGCGGCGTCGGCTACGGCCTGGGCGCGGCCTTGCGCAACCAGATCACCTTCAAAGGCGGCGAGGTCGAACAATCCAACTTCGACACCTACCTTCCGCTGCGCATGAGCGACATGCCGAAGGTCGAAGTCTACATCGTGCCCTCGACGGAAAAGCCGACCGGCGTCGGCGAGCCGGGCGTGCCGCCGGTGGCGCCGGCGGTCGCGAACGCGATCTTCGCCGCCACAGGAAAACGCCTGCGCTCGCTGCCGTTCGATTTCGACAGTCTCAAAGCGAGCTGACGCGGTGGAGGCCTAGAAGGACGGGAGGCCGCCCGGACCGCCGGCCGGGGCCGGCGAGCCCGGTCCCCAGCCCGGCGCGGGATCGACCACGTCGCCACCGTCGCCCCCCGGTCCGGGGGCGCCGGATCCCGCGCCGGGATGGTCGCTCACGCCGGGATCGCGCGAATCGCTGCCCTTGGGCGGTGCCACCGCGCCAGGGTCGGGCACCGCTCCGGGGTTGGCCGGATCGGGCATCGGCTTGGGCTTGTAGTCGGGCGGAAGGTCGGTGGGCATGGCTGTCTCCTCGTTCGAGGGTATGGCGTGGCAATGCCTTAGCTCGGGGGGAGTTCGCCCGCCCTCTCGGAACAGGCTTCAGCTCTCGTCGTTGCCGAGCACGGTCATGGCGCGCCGGTTCTGCGACCAGCACGAAATATCGTTGCAGGACGCCACCGGCCGCTCCTTGCCGAAGGAGATCGTGCGGATGCGCGAGGCGGGGATGCCACGAGCGACCATGTAGTCCTTGGCCGCCTCGGCGCGGCGGGCGCCCAGCGCGAAATTGTACTCGCGGGTGCCGCGCTCGTCGGCGTGGCCCTCCAGCGTGAAGCGCCCGCGGTCGTAGCGCTGCAGCCAGGCCACCTGCCGGTCGAGCGTCTCCTGCGCCTTCGGATTGATGTCGGAGGAATCCTCGGCGAAGAACACGCGGTCGCCGACGTTCTGGGCGAAATCCTGGGCGCTTCCGGGCGCCGCGCCGGCATTGGCGTTGAACGCCTCCGTCGGCGACTTCGCGCAGGCGGAGATGGCGAGGGCGGCGCACAGCGCGACCGCGAAGGCGGCCGGGCGCCGGGCGGTGGGACGCAGGAGGGTCATGGCGGGCTCGTCCGATACGCGAAACGTCGAGCGAAGCTTTAAGAAAGTCTTGATGGCGCCTTTGCGGCCGGTCACTCTGATCCCTTGGCTTAAAGCCGCCGTGTTGCCGGACTAGCACAGCAGCCCGGTACGCGGTAGAAGCGTGCTCTTCCATCCGTACTGGCCGGTACGCGTCCGAGGGGGCGCGCGACGAGGGGACCCGATGCAGAGCGTCGAAAGCGAAGTCGAGGATTCCAAGTCCGGCACCGGGACACCTGATGCCGGGCTGCCCGATCTCGCCTTCGGCGCCGAGAAGATCGGACTGATCTCGCTCAAGGCACCGCTGGTCGTGGGAATCGTCTTCGCGCTGCTCGCGGTGGCCGCCGTGTTCGGCGCCAAGCGGCTCACGGTCGACGATTCGCTCTCGCAGCTGTTTCGCTCCAACACCCCGCAGTTCCACCAGTACGAGGCGGTGACGCGCGACTTCCCCTCGTCGGAATACGACGTGCTGGTGGTGGTCACCGCCAAGGACCTGCTCGCCCGCGACAACGTCCAGAAGATCCGCGACCTCGTCACCGATCTCCAGCTCGTGGAGGGCGAGCGCGACATCCTGTCGATGTTCTCGGCCCGCGTGCCGCCGGAGGCCGGGCAGACCATCCCACCGCCGCTGTTCCCCGAGCCGCTGCCGCCGCAGGGGCCGGAGTACGACCAGGTCATCCAGAAGGTCAGAACCAACGAGCTCGTCAACGGCAAGCTGATCTCGCCCGATGGCACGCTGGCGCTCATCGTTCTCGCGCTGCAGCCCGCCGTCGCCTCGAGCGCGAAGAGCGGCAACGTCATCCGCGACATCCGCAAGACCGTCGCGGACGACCTCGCCGGCTCCGACCTCAAGGGCGAACTCGCCGGCGTGCCGGTGATGCAGCACGAGATCCACAATTCGGTCGAGAGCGATCGCGTCACCTACAACGCGATCGGCTTCATCGCCGGCTGCCTCATCGCCATCCTGTTCTTCAAGCGCGTGTCGTTCATGCTGGTGGCGGCGGCGCCGCCGCTCGTCGCCATCCTGATCTCGATCGGCGCGCTGGGCTGGCTCGACTTCCAGCTCAACATCTTCCTCAACGTGATGACGCCGCTCATCATGGTGATCAGCTTCTCGGATTCGATGCAGCTGACCTTCGCGATCCGCGATCGTCTCGTGGCGGGGCAATCGAAGCCGCAGGCGATCCGCGGCGCCCTCGCCGTGGTCGGGCCGGCCTGCGTGCTGACCCACACCACCACGATGGTGTCGTTCGTCGCGCTGCTGTTCTCGGATTCCGACCTCATCAAGACGTTCGGCGAGGCCGGGCTGCTGACGACCGCGATCGCGCTGGTCACGGTGCTCGTGCTCTTGCCGCTGCTCGCCTACCTGCTGGTGCGCGGCGAGGACAAGCTGGCTCAGAAGACCGCGAGCTCCGACACGGCGATCAACTACCTGCGCGACTTCTGCCGCTGGATCGCCGAGCGCATGGTCGGCCACCCCGGCCTCTACAGCATCATCGGCATCGTGGTCTGCATCCTGCTCTCGGTGGTCTATTCGAACCTGACGCCGCGCTATCGCCTCGCCGACCAGGTGCCGAACAACCAGCAGGCGACCACGGCCAACGGCACGCTCGACAGGAAGCTGACCGGCGCCAACCCGATCGACGTCCTGATCCAGTTCCCGCCGGGGCAGGACCTCTACTCGCCCGACACGCTCGCCACGATCGAGGCGGTGCAGCGCACGACGGCCGGCCAGGAGGGCATCGGCAACGTGTTCTCGCTGCAGACCTTGCGCGACTGGTTGAACCAGAAGCTCGGCCTGGACGATCTGGCGACGCTGAAGAAATACGTCGGCTACCTGCCGAAATCGCTGATCGGCCGCTTCGTCGCCGAGGACCACAAGTCCGTCCTGGTCTCCGGCCGCGTGCCCGACAAGGACGCCAGCCAGCTGCTGCCGATCGTCGACAAGCTCGACGGGCGCCTCGACGCGGTGCGCAAGGCGCATCCCGGTTACGAGATCGCGGTCACCGGCCTCGCGGTCATCGCCGCGCGCAACTCCGCGTCGATGATCGAGCGGCTGTCGCGCGGACTGACGATCGAGATCGTCTTCGTCGCGGCTTTCATCGGCCTCGCCTTCCGCTCCTGGAAGGTGATGCTGCTGTCGATCCTGCCCGGCATCTTCCCGATCGTCGCGTCGGGCGCACTGCTCTGGTTCATGGGCGAGGGGTTGCAGTTCGCCAGCGTGGTGGCGCTGACGGTCAGCTTTGGCCTCGGGCTCTCGGCCACGATCCACTTCCTCAACCGTTTGAGATTGGAGGAACGCCCCGGCGTCAACGCCGCCACGTCCGTGGAGCGCGCCACCATCCTGGTCGGTCCGGCGCTGATCCTGACCTCGGTGGTGCTGGCCTGCGGCCTCGCCGTGACCGCCTTCTCGAACCTGCCGATGCTGCGGCTGTTCGGCTGGCTTTCGGCCTTCGCGATGATCGCGGCGCTCGTCGCCGACCTGCTCATCCTGCGGCCGACCGCGATGTATCTCTACAGCCTGGTGCCGCGGCGCCATCCCGAGCAACGGCCGGCCGAATGAGCGCGTCGCTGCGCGCGTAGCCACGCCTCCGGGCGCCCGCTATAGAGGCGGCCGGAGAGAGCCGTATGACCCGCCCGGACGACGCGACGACCCGCGACGACACTACCCATTTCGGCTTCGAGGACGTCCGCCTCGACGACAAGCAGGGTCGCGTCGACGACGTGTTCCACAAGGTCGCCGCGCGCTACGACCTGATGAACGACCTGATGTCCGCGGGGCTGCACCGGGTCTGGAAGGATCGGCTCGTCGCGACCGTGAACCCGCCGAAGCGGCGGGCCTTTCGCCACCTCGACGTCGCCGGCGGCACCGGCGACGTGGCGTTTCGCGTGCTGCGCGCCGGTGGCCCGCACACCTCGGTCACCGTGCTCGACATCAACGCCGACATGCTGAAGGTGGGGCGGGACCGGGCGGACAAACGCCACACCGCGGAGCACATCGACTTCGTCGAGGCCAATGCCGAGGACCTGCCGTTCGAGGACGGCCATTTCGACGCCTATACCGTGGCCTTCGGCATCCGCAACGTGCCGCGCATCGACGTCGCGCTGCGCGAGGCCCACCGCGTGCTCAAGCGCGGCGGGCAGTTCCTCTGCCTCGAGTTCAGCCACGTCGACGTGCCGCTGCTCGACAGGGTCTATGACGCCTATTCCTTCCATCTGATCCCGCGCCTGGGACAGGCGGTGGCGGGCGATGCCGAGAGCTATCGCTATCTCGTCGAATCCATCCGCAAGTTCCCCGACGCGGACACCTTCGAGGGGATGATCGCCGCCGCCGGCTTCCGCAACACGCGGCTCACGCGGCTGTCGGGCGGGATCGTCGCCATCCACACCGGCTGGAAGCTGTGAGGCGCACGCATTCCCTTCTCCCGCTTGCGGGAGAAGGTGGCGCCGCGAAGCGGGGTCGGATGAGGGATGCTCCCGGTCGGGGCAACGCGCCACCCATTCTGAAGCGCCCTCATCCGATCCCGCCGCACGGCGGGACCACCTTCTCCCGCGCGCGGGAGAAGGAAGGACCACCCCAATGATCTTCTCGCTGGGCTCCTTCGCGCGGCTCGCCCACGCCGGCTGGGTGATGGCGCGGGCCGGCGTGTTCGCCGACGTCGACCCCGCCTACCTGCCGCCCAAGGCGAGGCTGCCGCTGCACGTCGCCAAGCTGCTCGGCGGCCGCAGGCGGACACCCGGCGCCGGGCTCGACGCGCTGCCCGGCGCGATCGCCAAGCTCGGCCCCTCCTACGTGAAGATGGGCCAGTTCCTCGCGACGCGCCCCGACGTCGTCGGACCGGCGGTGGTGCTGCAGCTGGAGCGGCTGCAGGATCGCATGGAGCCGTTCGGCCGCGAGCTGGCCGTGGCGCAGATCGAGCGCGCCTTCGGTGCCAGGATCGACACGCTGTTCTCGAGCTTCGGCGAGCCGGTCGCCGCCGCGTCGATCGCGCAGGTGCACAAGGCGCGCGTCCGCGACGTCCTCGGCGAGCGCGACGTCGCGGTGAAGGTGCGCCGCCCCGGCGTCGAACGACAGCTCAACCGCGATCTCGGCGACATGAAGGTCGCGGTGAGATGGCTGGAGAAGACCTTTCCCGACACCAAGCGGCTCAAGCCGGTCGCGGTGGTGGAGACCCTGGCGCGCTCGCTGCGCATGGAGACCGACTTCCGCCTGGAGGCCGCCGCCGCCAGCGAGTTCGCCGACAACGTCTCGCGCGAGGTCGATTTTCGCATCCCCACGATCGATTGGGACCGCACCGCCGCCGAGGTGCTGACCCTGGAATGGATCGACGGCACCAAGCTCTCCGACGTCGCCGAGCTGCGGCGCCGCGGCTACGACCTGGCCAAGCTCGGCGCCGTGGTGATCCAGACCTTCCTGCGGCACGCCATGCGCGACGGCTTCTTCCACGCCGACATGCACCAGGGCAACCTGTTCATCGACCGCGACGCGCGGCTCGTGGCGGTGGATTTCGGCATCATGGGCCGGCTCGGCCGCAAGGAGCGGCGCTTCCTCGCCGAAATCCTCTACGGCTTCATCACCCGCGACTACATCCGCGTCGCCGAGGTGCATTTCGAGGCCGGCTACGTGCCGGGGTACCACCGGCTCGAGGACTTCGCCCAGGCGATCCGCGCCATCGGCGAGCCGATCCATTCGCGCAAGGCCGACGAGATCTCGATGGCGCGGCTGCTGACGCTGCTGTTCGAGATCACCGGCCTGTTCGACATGAAGGCGCGCACCGAATTGGTGCTGCTGCAAAAGACCATGGTCGTGGTGGAGGGCGTCGCCCGCACGCTCGACCCGCGCCTCGACATGTGGACCACCGCCGAGCCCGTCGTGCGCAGCTGGATCGAGGAGAACCTCGGCCCCGTGGGCCGCATCCAGGATGCCGGCGCGGCCATCTCGCAGATGGCCAAGCTCGCCTTCGCCTTGCCAGACACGATGACCCGCGCCGAGCGCACGCTGGAGAAGCTCGAAGACATGATCGACAACGGCGTCGGCTTCTCCGACGATGCCCTCAAGCAGTTCGGCGACATCGAGAAGAGCGCCCAGCGTCTCGGCCATTACGCGCTCTGGGCGCTCGCCGGCATCGCGGCCTACTACTTCCTGCGATAGGCCTTGCCTCCACGCCGAAGCCCGGTCCGGCCTTGCACGCGGCGCCGCGCCGGGTAAGATGCGGACGGCCGCGGGCGTAGTTCAATGGTAGAACGGAAGCTTCCCAAGCTTCATACGAGGGTTCGATTCCCTTCGCCCGCTCCAGCCCCATCCCGGCCGCTGTTTTGTCGGCGTGAGAGTATCGGTCAGCATCTTCTTGCCGGCATGGAGATCGCGGGCCGAGCCTGGGCGGCGCCTTGCCGGTCACCCGTCTCGACGACAGGCTCGCGCAGCCTTCAGGCTCACGATCAACAGTGTTCACGATCTATCGACGAGGCTCGTCCCGTTGCACGGAGAGGCAGAGAGCTTCCGAAGGAGGCGACACGGACTACACAAGAAGATCGTGGTGCTGCGAGAGAGGATTGAACTCTCGACCTCTCCATTACCAATGGAGTGCTCTACCACTGAGCTACCGCAGCGAATCCCGGGAGCGGCGCGAAGGCGGCCTCGACGGAGCCGGGCTTGTGCCACAGGGGGCCGGGCGAGACAAGACCGGAGCGACGCGCCTAGAACCGGCTGACCCAGCCGGCGATCGTGTCGCCGGCGGAGGCGAAGGGTCGCTTCACCATGTCGGGCAGCCGGTTGAGCGGGTTGAGCCGGGTCAGCAGGCTCGCCTCCCGCACCGGCTTCGACGACGCCGGCGCGGCGCTCGCCACGGCTCGACGGGCCGGAACCGGCACCGTCGCAAGCTTGGCGACGGTCGGGCAGGCGGCGCCCTCGCAGGGGCGCGGCTTGGCGACCGCGGACTTCGGCGCGACGGGCAAGGCCATCGCCGCGCTGGGTACGGTGAGCGCCGCCGAACTCAGCGTCTCGGCCGGCGCCGGCGCGACGGCCTGGTTCGGCGTCAGCTCGGCGAGCTGCCCGGCCCATTCGCCGGCGACGGCCTGTTCGGTGGTCTGCCCCTGCGAGGCGTCGGGCGCCGGACGATTGTGCACGGAATAGGCGAGGGCGAGCGTCATCGCCCCGGCGGCGGCGAGCAGCATCAGCGTGTCGCGGCTGGTCTTCAGGACGAAAGGGCGGTGGGGCGGCGGGACGGAACTCATGCAATCGCTCGACGGAACGGACCAGCGTCGAAGCGACGATAAGAGGGTCTTTGCGTCAACACGGGGGCGACCGCAGGACGGTCGCGGCCTTCAGGCCGGCGATGCCATTTCGGCCACACCGCCGTGCGCCGCGGACCAGGCCAGCGGCGCGTCGAGGAACGCCTCCACCTCGGCCAGGATCTCGGCGGCGAAATAGCCGTCGGCCTTGGCCACCGCGAGGATGTCGCGCCACGTCACGAGATAATGCAGCCCGACGTCGAGCGCCGCCATCGTCTCGCGCGCCTTGGGAAAGATGTCGTAGAAGAAGAACACGAAGGTGGCGTCGCAGCGCTGGCCGGACTTGCGCAGCGCCTCGATGAATCCGACCTTGCTGCCGCCGTCGGTGGCGAGGTCCTCCACCAGCAGGGCGCGTGCCGCGTCCACCACCTCGCCCTCGATCTGCGCGTTGCGGCCAAAGCCCTTGGGCTTCTTGCGGATGTATTGCATCGGCAAGGCGAGGCGGTCCGAGATCCAGGCGGCGAACGGGATGCCGGCGGTCTCGCCCCCGGCGATCACGTCGAGCGCGGCATAGCCGATCTCGCGCTCGATCGTTTCCACCGCGAAGTCGATCAGCCGGGTGCGGATGCGGGGATAGGCGATGATCTTGCGCATGTCGGTATAGACCGGGCTCTTCATGCCCGACGTGAAGGTGAACGGCTCGCCCTGCGAGAACAGGATGGCCTTGGCCTCGATCAACATGCGCGCGGTCTGCGTCGCGATATCCGTCTTGCGTGTCGACATTGGAAGCGTTCTCGTATTTCAGCGCGTTACAAGCCGTGAATTCCAGCAGCCCGGCTACGCTGTATCCTCGCCACAGTCACGGCCCATGTGGCGCCACCGCCTTGCCGCGTCGTGCGGCGGCGGCCTAAACGTTTGCAAGTCCAGATCGAGGTTCGCGCGCGATGTCACTGACGCTGCCCTGGTGGTTGCCTCTGTCCGTCTATGTCTGGGCGCTCCAGATGATCGTGTTCCACGCGGTCGGCTACGCCTTCGAATGGTGCGACCGCACGCGCACCCTGCGCCAGTTCAAGGTGCGCGACATCGATCGCAAGTCCTATCGCCAGCTGATGGGCCGCGTGCTGTTCAATCAATGCGCCGTGCTGCTGCCGTGCATGGTCCTGATGCAGGCGGTCGGGCTGTGCTTCACCGGGGAGGCGCACCTGCCGCTGTGGCGCTTTCTCGTCTCGCTGGTGGTGATGGGCATCGGCCACGACGTGGTGCAATATGTCACCCACCGCCACCTGCTGCATCGCCCGAGCCTGATGCGCACGTTGCGCCACTCGGTCCATCATTCCACCGGCGCCAGCAAGGGCATCAGCGCCTGCTACATGAGCCCGCAGGATTTCTTCCTGGAGATCGTGCTGCCCTACCTGCTGCCGCTGGCGCTGATCGGCGGCGGTGGCTCGGACATCCTGTTCCACTCGATGATCGCCGGCCTCGGCGCGGTGGGCGGCGTCTACGAGCATTCCGGCTACGATTTCGCGGTGCTGCTGCCCAAGGCGAAGATCGCCGAGCGCATGCCGCGCTTCGTGACGATGCTGGCCGGCATGATCACCAGCCAGGCCCACGGCGAGCATCACGCCAAGGGCAACGTGTCCTTCTCCGACGGCTTCGGCAGCCCGGGTGTCTGCGACACCGCGTTCGGCACGCGCTGGGACGTCGTCGCGCGTCGCCGCCGCGAGGCGGAGCTCGAGTGGCAGGAGGAGCAGGCCGCCCTCGCCGCCGCCATGCCGGCCGAATAGGTCGCAATTGGGCCGGACTCGTGTGGTGGGTGGCGGGCTGAAACGGCTATCGGCCGCCCGGACCCCGAGATGACACGATCCTTCCTGCTCGGCCTGGCGCTGGTCGCCGTCGCCTCGATCGCGCCGGCGCGAGCCGATCGCATCACGCATCCGACCGCCGTGTTCTCCGGCCTGGACAAGATCACCGGCCGGATCATCTCGTTCGAGGTCGCCACCAACGAGACCGTGCAGTTCGGGTCGCTGCAGATCACCGAGCGCGCCTGCTACACGCGCCCCGCCACCGAGGCGCCGCAGACCGTAGCCTTCGCCCAGGTCGACGAGATCGACGCCAAGAAGCAGTACAAGCGGATCTTTTCGGGCTGGATGTTCGCCGCCAGCCCCGGCCTGAACCCGATCGAGCACCCGGTCTACGATATCTGGCTGACCGACTGCAAAGGCGGAACGGAGGTGCAGAAGGCGCCGCAGACCGCCGAGGCGGAGCCGACGCCGCCCATCGAGCCGACGGTCAAGCCGGACAAGCCGGAGAAGAAGAAGCGCACCGCCAAGCGGCGCCAGGCGCCGGTCGACGACGGCGGCGATCCCGGCTTCGACGGCGGCCCGGTTCCGCCCGAGGACGTGCCGCGGCGGGCGGCGCCGGCACGGCAGTTCTTCCCGGATGCCGCGAACGGCCGCGACCCCGGCGGTTTCTACTGAGACGCGCGCGTCGCGTCTCTGCCTAGCGACTCGCTTTGCCGACCTCTACTTGGCGAGGCCGGTGCAGGGATCGAGCACGGAGCGCGACACCAGCTTGGGCAGCGAGGCGGTCGGCGTGTCGTCGAGGTCCTTCAGCGTCGGCGGGACGACAGGCCGGGCGACGACGATGGATTGCTCGGTGTTGTGCTTCTTGACCACGTAGTCGAGCATGTCCGCCGATGCGACGAAGGCCACGGCGATGATCGACACGGAGAGCGCGATACCCTCGAAGGTCGTGCCGCGACGATCCTTCGCGAAACGGTTCAGCAGCCCCGGCATTCCACGTTCCCCTACGCGTCACATGGCGCAACGATGCGCGGGTGCGGTAAACGCCGGGTTGACGCTTCGCGGTCATTTCGAGGCTTTGAGAGGGTGAAGCGATGAACGAACGCCGCTGCCGCTGCGAGGCGACCATGCCGCCCGAGGTGCTCGAGGGTTTCAGCTGCGGCTTCGCCGACTGCTGGCGCGCGCCGCTCGTGCAGGCCTCGTTCGACGCCTTCGTGGTCGGCCTGATCCGCGCGCGGGGCGAGGAACCGCCGCTTCCCCCGCGACCACCTGTGGTGACGAGCGGCTGAGGATTTCAAGCGTGCCGGCGCTTTCAATGTCGCTTTTGCGCCACAATCGCACGTGTTCGCGGCAGCGAGCGAGCCATCGGCTGGCGAGCTACGAACCTTCGCTGTATCCAAGAGGATATAGCGGAGGTTTGCGGTGCAACAAAAAGCGGGCTCGATCGTCGGACTAGGCTTCGCCGCGATGTCGCTGCTTCCTGCCGCCGTGACGCCGGTGGCGGCGCAATCGGTCGCCGCCCCATCGGTCAGCTTGCCTGAGGTCGACGTCGAGGCCGCCGGCAAAGGTGGCTACGACCCAGCCGTCGCCTACGCCTCGAAGGCGCGCACCGGCGCCAGGAAGGCCGACCTCGGACCGCTCGGCGACGTGTCGATCAAGGACACGCCGCATGCGGTGACGGTCGTTCCACAAGACGTGCTGGTCAACCAGGGCGTCGAGCAGGTCAACGACGCGCTGCGCTTCCTGCCCTCGGTGGAGATCCGCGACCAGCAGGGCTTCGACATTTCGCGCCCGCAGTCGCGCGGCTTCCAGGGCTCCATCGTCCAGAACACTCGGATGGACGGGCTCAACGTCGTCGGCACCACGGCGATCGCTGCGGAAAACCTGCAGTCGATCCAGGTGCTGAACGGGCCATCCGGCGCGCTCTTCGGGCCGGAGACTCCGGCCGGCGTGTTCGACTACGTCCTGAAGCGCCCGACCGACCTGCCGCTGTTTCGCTATATCGAAGGCTTCGACTCGCGTGGCGTGTTCACCGAGTGGATCGATGCGGGTGGGCGCACCGGACCCGACAACTGCATCGGCTATCGCATCAACCTCGTGCACGGGCAGGGCGAGGAATACGTCAAGAGCTCCTACGAGACCCGTACCCTGGGTTCGCTGGCGCTCGACTACCACTTCGATTACGCGACGGTGCTGGAGACGAACTACAGCCATTACGCGCCGGATTCGACCGGGCTCCCCGGCGCGATCGTCTACGACGGCGCCAGCACGGCGGGCTCGAAGAGCCGCAGCACCCAGATCCCCAACGGACTCAACCCGCTGACACCGGGCTTGGGGCAGCCCGGCGCCGGCGTCAACCTGCGCTCCGACACCGGCATCGTGAAGCTGAAGCACGATTTCAATGCCGACTGGCATCTCGAGATCGGCGGCCTGTACGAAGGCGCCGAACGTAACCTCTACGGCATCTCGAACACCCTGTCGGACAATGCCGGCGGTTACACCGTGACCAAGAACTTCAACGCGGTGTCGTTGTTCACCGTCGCCAGCAATTCGGCTTACCTGAATGGCAAGGTGGACTTCCTTGGTACGCGCAACGACGTGACGATCGGCACCAACGGTTATGCGCTGAGCATGTACAATCCGCGCGTCAATCCGACCCTGACGCTCGGCAACTCCAATCTCGCGGATCCGACCGTGTTCTTCCCGACCGCTGGTGCGCCGAACACGCAAGGCAATTACTATTCGGGATACTTGCGCAACCAGTCGCTGATCACGGGCGATACGATCCACTTCAACGACAAGGTTGCGGTTCAGGGCGTGCTGTCGACCTCGTTCCTCTCGTCGGCAAGCTATGCTCTCAACGGCAGCGTGACGAGCGCGGACAAGCGCGACTTCGCGCTGAGCCCGACGACGAGCCTGATCCTGACGCCGACCAACCGGCTTACCGGCTACTTCACCTATGCCGGCAGCGTGGAGCAGGGCGACACCGCGCCCACCGGCTCGGCCAATGCCAACGTCACGCTCGCGCCCTACCACGACGAACTCTACGAGGTCGGGGTCAAGTATCAACTCACGCCCGGGCTGCTCGTCACGCTCGACGGCTTCCGAATGACGAGACCCTACGCGACCCAGGACGCGACGACGGACATCTTCGCCGTCGTCGGGACGCAGCGAAACTACGGGATCGAACTGTTCGGCCAGGGCGCGCTCACGCCCGATCTCAGCCTGCTCGGCGGCATCACCTTCATCGACGCCCGGCTGCAGAATTCCGGCGTAGTCGCCACCGACAACAAGCTCATCGTCGGCGTGCCGAAATACAAGCTTGACCAGTTGTTCGACTTCCACCCGTTCTATTTCCATGGCGGTGCGCTGACGGCCGCGGTGCACTACGAGGATGCGCGAGCGGCGACCAACACCAACATGTCCTACGCCGACGGATTCGTGTCCGTCGATCTCGGCGCGCGCTACTCGACCAATGTCGGCATGCACCATGCGACGGTCCGCTTCCAGGTGCTGAACGTGAACGACGCGCGCTACTACATCTCGGTCGCGGACGGCAATATCGTCGGCTCGCCCGGCGCCAACACCGCCTACCTCGGCGCGCCGCGCACCTACCACGCCAGCCTGGAACTCGATTTTTGATGCCCTTCGGGTGAAAACGATGGCGCGGTCGGCAATGGGATCATAGCGGCCGCATCGACGGGCAGGCAGACGATCGACCGTCTCCGAGCTGCATTGGCGTCTCGTCGCCGCGTGGTGGCCTCTCCGGGACTCGAACCCGGACGCCCGAAGGGCTCGGCATTTTAAGTGCCGTGCGTCTACCGATTTCGCCAAGAGGCCGCCGCGCCCGGTTTCCCATCGCCGGGCGCGCTTGGCAACGCCCGATCCGCGTGGCGGCGGCGGTCCGCCCGCTGCGCCGCCTTGACTTGGCCGGGGGTGCATGCGGTTGTCCCGCGCCTCAAGAACCCGCGCCCGAACCCGAGACACGCCGACCCATGCATCGCTACCGTTCGCACACCTGTGGTCAATTGCGCGAAGGCGACGCCGGGCACGAGACGCGGCTCGCCGGCTGGTGCCACCGCATCCGCGACCACGGCGGCGTGCTGTTCCTCGATCTGCGCGACCATTACGGCCTCACGCAATGCGTGGTCGATCCGGACTCGCCGGCCTTCACCCTGGCCGAGACGCTGCGTTCGGAATGGGTCGTGCGCGTCGACGGCCGCGTCCGCATCCGCCCCGCCGGCACCGAGAACGCCGAGATGGCGACCGGCCACGTCGAGGTCTACGTGACCGCCATCGAGGTGCTGGGTCCGGCGGCCGAGCTGCCGTTGCCGGTGGCCGGCGCGCAGAACTACCCCGAGGACATCCGCCTCAAGTACCGCTTCCTCGACCTGCGCCGCGACAAGCTGCACGCCAACATCATGCTGCGCGGCCGCGTCATCGATTCGATGCGCGCGCGGATGAAGGCCGGCGGCTTCTTCGAGTTCCAGACGCCGATCCTCACGGCGTCCAGCCCCGAGGGCGCGCGCGACTATCTCGTGCCCTCGCGCGTGCATCCCGGCAAGTTCTACGCGCTGCCCCAAGCGCCGCAGCAATTCAAGCAGCTGCTCATGGTCGCCGGGTTCGACCGCTACTTCCAGATCGCGCCGTGCTTCCGCGACGAGGACGCCCGCGCCGACCGCTCGCCCGGAGAATTCTACCAGCTCGACATCGAGATGAGCTTCGTCACGCAGGAGGACGTGTTCGCCGCCGTCGAACCGGTACTGCGCGGCCTCTTCGAGGAGTTCGGCGGCGGCCGTCCCGTCACGCCGTCCTTCCCGATGATCAGCTTCTCCGCGGCCGTGCGCGCGTTCGGGTCGGACAAGCCGGACCTGCGCAACCCGCTGCTCATCCACGATGTCACCGCGGCCTTTGCCGGCTCTGGCTTCGGCGTCTTCGCCAAGCGCATCGCCGCCGATCCGGAGACGCGGGTCTGGGCGATCCCCGCGCCGAAGGGGGGCTCGCGAACCTTCTGCGACCGCATGGACGCCTGGGCCAAGGGCGAGGGCCAGCCCGGCCTCGCCTACATCTTCTGGCGCGAGGGCGAGGCGTTGGGTGCCGGCCCCGTCGCCAAGAACATCGGCCTGGAGCGCAGCGAGGCGATCCGGCTCGGGCTGAACGGACGCGCCGGCGAATGGGCCGACCTGCCGACGCCGGAAGGCGATCAGGCGCACGAGCGCTTCCCCGCCGAGATCGCCGCGCCCTACCGCACACTGCGCCCGAAGGGTCTCACGGCCGGCGACGCCGTGTTCTTCGTGCTGGGCCGCCCCGACGCGATGTACAAGTTCGCCGGGCTCGCCCGCCAAAGACTCGGCACCGAGCTTCAGCTCGCCACCTCGGGCTCGTTCGAGTTCTGCTGGATCGTCGACTTTCCAATGTACGAGTGGAACGAGGACGATAAGAAGATCGACTTCTCCCACAATCCCTTCTCCATGCCGCAGATGGAGCACGATGGCTTCCTCGCGCTCGACGACGCCGACGCGAAGACGGTGCTCGGCCTCAAGGCCTATCAGTACGACATCGTCTGCAACGGCGTGGAGCTGTCCTCCGGCGCGATCCGAAACCATCGCCCCGACACGATGCGCAAGGCCTTCGCGCTCGCCGGCTACGACGAGGCGGTGCTGGAAGAGCGCTTCGGCGGCATGTACAGGGCGTTCCAGTACGGCGCCCCGCCGCACGGCGGCATCGCGCCCGGCGTCGACCGCATCGTCATGCTTCTGGCCGGCGAGGAGAACCTGCGCGAGATCGTGCCCTTCCCGATGAACCAGCGTGCCGAGGACCTGCTCATGGGCGCGCCCAGCGAAGCCACGCCGAAGCAGTTGCGCGAGCTGCACATCCGCCTTGCCGTGGCCGAGGCGAAGAAGGCGGCGCCAGCACCGGCGGTCGAGGTCAAGGACGCGAGCTGAGGCTTGCTGCGGCGTTGCGAGGCGGGTGTTCGGACCCCATCTCGGATCAAATTATTCGAGAGGAGAATTTCGCATGTTCTCGTTCCGCAAGCCGACGACGATCCCGACCGCCGCCGACGCCCTGCCGGGCCGCGCCCAGCCGCTGGCCACGTCCGACGCGCACCACGTCAACGGCCACACGATCCACGCGCCGTTTCCGGACGGTATCGAGACCGCGCTGTTCGGCCTCGGCTGTTTCTGGGGGGCCGAGCGCTCCTTCTGGAAGCTGCCGGGTGTCTACGCCACCGCGGTCGGCTACGCCGGCGGCCCGACGCCGAACCCGACCTACGAGGAGGTCTGCACCGGCCGAACCGGGCATAACGAGGTGGTGCTGGTGGCCTACGATCCGGCTCGGATCAGCTACGCCGAACTCGTCCAGCACTTCTTCGAGAGCCACGACCCGACCATGGGAATGCGCCAGGGCAACGACGTCGGCACGCAATATCGCTCCGGCCTCTACGGTAACGACGCCCAGGTCGCCGAAGCGCGCGCCTTGAAGGCCAGCTACGAGACGGCGCTGAAGGCCAAGGGTTACGGCGCAATCACCACCGAGATCCTGCCCACGCCGCAATTCTTCTACGCCGAAGGCTACCACCAGCAATATCTGGCCAAGAACCCCGGCGGCTATTGCAACCTCGGCGGCACCGGCGTGAGCTGTCCCATCGGCACCGGTGTCGCCGCAGCCTGAGGCATCCATAGCGATCTTGGGATGGTTTATCGCACTTCGATAGATTGAGTAAAATCGCTATGAATCGATGGCGCCGACAACAGCTAGCGACTTGAACAAATAGGTCTGCCGGCCGTTGCGCCCGATAGAACGTCGACTTTTCCCACTGTATCGCTTTGTAGCGCTATTGCGCGGCCTGCTCGCCAGGAGCGGCAGCCACCGCCCGGCACGCCGACGACATGAACGCCATGGTCAGCGGCGGCCGCGGGAACGGCAGCTTCTTGGCCGGGCGTGGATGCAGGATCGACGGCGAGAGCCAGCGCGCCAGCGTGGCGTCGCAGCCCTCGCCGCCTGGCACCTCGGCCTGCGGGATGCAATCCTGCTCGCTGGACGGGCAGAACAGCCGGATGTGGAAATGGTAGTCGTGCCCATACATCGGGCGCACCTTCTCCAGCCAGGATCGATCGCCCCTGGCGTCGCGGCAGATCGCCTTCTTGATCGCGGCATTGACGAAGATGCGCTGCACCTGCGGGTCGACGGCGGCGGCGCGGATCAGGCCGATCGTATCGTGGGTGAAGGCGCGCGGGTCGACGTCGGTGCGGTCCTCGCGCACCATCATCGTCGAGTTCGAGAACTCGCGCTCCTCCTGCGACAGGCGGTGGTCCGGCATCGGCCGCAGCCAGACGTCGGCGTCGAGCCCGACCTGATGCGAGGCATGGCCGCCGAGCATCGGGCCGCCCCGCGGCTGCGCCATGTCTCCGATGAGAATGCCGGGATAATGCGTGGTCTCGCGCACCCGTGCCGCGAGGCGCTCGATGAAGGCGATGAGCTGCGGGTGGCCGTAGAAGCGGTTGCGCGAGGGCCGCATGACCTGCCAGTCCGGCCCGTCGAGCGGCAGCGCGCGGGCCCCGGCGATGCAGCCTCGCGCGTACGTCCCGTAGACGTGGGGGCTGCCGGCGGAGGGCTCCCGTTCGCGGCCGAACACCTCCTTGGCCGGCAAGTTCGGGTTGGATAGGTCACCGATCGGCGGCGGCCCGTGCGGATCGAGCGTGCCGCGATCCTGCGCGAGGGCGGAGCCCGCAAGGAAGGCGGCGGTCAGGACAATGGCTGGAAGCGCGTGACGGATCATCGTGAGACCCTGTTCACCGCAACGGGCTCCGCGCGGTCTCCCCTCGCCTTCTCGCACTTTCGTGGCCGATCAATGGCTTGAGACTACTCCAACGCCGCCAGCCAGCGCTCCGCCTGCGCCCGCACGTTGCCCGGCGCGGTGCCGCCGTAGCTCACCCGGCTCGCCACCGAATTGCGCACCCCAAGCACGTCGAAGACGCCCATCCCGAGCCGGGGCTCCTCCCCCTGCATCTCGGCCAGCGTCAGGCCCTCCAGTCCGATCTTGCGCCTGGCGGCGAGCGCGACCAGCCGACCGGTGACGTGGTGGGCCTCGCGGAACGGCATGCCGTGCACGCGCACGAGGTAATCGGCGAGGTCGGTCGCGGTGGAAAAGCCGGAGCCGGCGGCGGCCTCCATGCGCTCGGTGTCGGGCGCCAGATCGGAGACCATGCCGGTCATCGCCGCGAGGCAGAGCGATAGGGTGGCGAGCGCGTCGAACGTCCCCTCCTTGTCCTCCTGCATGTCCTTGGAATAGGCGAGCGGAAGGCCCTTCATCACCACGAGCAGGCCGGTCAGCGCGCCGATGACTCGACCCGACTTGCCGCGCACCAGCTCGGCGGCATCGGGGTTGCGCTTTTGCGGCATGATCGAGGAGCCGGTGGAGAAGCGATCCGACAGCGACGCGAAGCCGAACTGCGGCGTCGACCACAGCACGATCTCCTCGGCGAAGCGCGACAGGTGCGTGGCGCAGATCGCGGCGGCGGCGAGCGCTTCCAGCGCGAAGTCGCGGTCGCTGACGCTGTCGAGTGAATTGGCCGTGGGCCGGTCGAAGCCGAGCGCCCGCGCTGTGGCGGCGCGGTCGATCGGGAACGAGGTGCCGGCGAGCGCGGCGGCCCCGAGCGGGCACTCGTTCATGCGAGTGCGGGCGTCGGAAAAGCGGCCCTTGTCGCGCGCCAGCATCTCGACGTAGGCCAGCAGGTGGTGGCCGAAGGTCACGGGCTGGGCGCTCTGCAGGTGGGTGAACCCCGGCATGACGCTGTCGGCATGCTCGAGCGCGCGCTGCGCCAGCACCGTCTGCAGACCGGCGAGCTGGCCAACGAGCTGGTCGACCGTGTCGCGGACCCAGAGCCGGAAATCCACCGCGACCTGGTCGTTCCGCGAACGCGCGGTGTGCAGTCGCCCCGCGGCGGGGCCGATCTCGGCGGCGAGCCGCGCCTCGACGTTCATGTGGATGTCCTCGAGAGAACGCTCGAAGGCGAAGGTGCCGTTCTCGATTTCGCCACGGATCGCCTGTAGCCCGGTCGCGATCGCATCGGCGTCGGCGCGATCGACGATCCCCGCGTCGGCCAGCATCGCGACATGGGCGAGCGAGCCGGCGATGTCCTGGGGAGCGAGCGCCTTGTCGAAGCCGATCGACGCGTTGATCTCTTCCATGATCGCGTCGGGAGCGCTGTCGAAGCGGCCGCCCCACATCTTGTTGCTCATCGGACCTCGAAATCTCGCAATGGGAAGGCCAGCATGACGGCGACGCCGGACGATCCAAGGGCGGTGGACCGGGCCCGTACAACGCGCGTCGTTGCGCCCGCTCTCGCGATCGTCGCGCTCCTCGCCGTCGCGGCGGGCGCCGTCGGTCTATACGAGATCACGCAACGCGGCGGCAAGGTGGTCGCCCACAGTGGGGCCTGCGCGCGTTCGCTCGACGCGGCCCGGTCGATCGACGCTCTGATTCACGGTGAAGTCGCCGCGCTGGTCCCGGCCCGCGGCCCGCGCGATCTCACCGCCATCGCGTTCGACGATGCCGACGGCCATAAGACCACCATCGGCTCTTTTGCCGGCCGGACCGTGTTGCTCAACCTGTGGGCGACGTGGTGCGTGCCTTGCCGAACGGAAATGCCGGCCCTCGATCGGCTGGAGGCGCAACTCGGCTCCAAGAGCTTCGGCGTCGTGCCCATCGACATCGATCAACTGCGGCTCGATCGAGCGCGCGGCTTCTTCAAGGAAAGCGGCGTGAAGACCCTGCCGTACTTTTCCGACAAGAGCGCCGACATCCTGCGTTCCCTTGGCAGCGCCGGGCTGCCGACCACCGTGCTGATCGGCACCGACGGGTGCGAGGTGGCCACCATGGCTGGACCGGCGCAATGGGACTCAGCCGACGCCAAGGCGCTGATCGAACGCGCGACGAAGGCGGCCGCTGTCAAAGGCTGAAGCGAAGC
>CAXTVT010000031.1:0-40048 GCA_964247745.1 uncultured Beijerinckiaceae bacterium | reverse complement strand
GGCGCCATGGAGCGAAGCGCAGGCGCTGCAGCGGCCGTTGCCGGACGACGCGATGCGTGTGGTGGCGACGGGAGCGCGCGAGGATCGGCATGACACACCCTTGGCGATCGAACCGGAGCCGCGACAGCTCGGGTTGCTGTGACCGCCATCCTCGCCGCGAGCGGTGCCGTTGTCGGCGCCTGGTCCGTCCTGCTCGGCGCGGCTGCCGCTTGCCGACGAATGGGCATGGGAAGAGCGCTCTCGGCCGCGATCGTGCTTGCCTGCTACGCCGGCTTGGCTGCTGCCGCCGTCTTGATCCTCGGCCGCGGCTGGCAGGGCATCGCTGGCGCGGGCGGCATGTTGCTGCCCTGCGCCGTCGCGGTCGCTCTGGTGGCTCTGCTCTGAGCCGCAGGAGTGTCGATCCTTATTGGCCGGGCTTTGGGTTCGTCGGGCCGGGCGTGCCTTGGCTGCTGGTCGAACCGGTGCCGCCGGCAGGAGCCATCGTGCCGCCCGACGTCGCACCGCTCGACATGCTCTTGGCGTGCTTGTGCTTGTGGTGATGGTGGTGCTTGGCAAACGCCGGCGAGGACAAGGCGAGCACGGAAATCGCGGCGAGCGCGATGGCGGAGGCTTTCATGAGCGGAGATCCTAGAAGATGCGCCATGACGCCATGGCAGCACCTACATGGGGCCGCGCGCGCAGCTTGCGAAAGGCTGGATCAAAGCCGCGCGATCAGCCGCAGCTCGCTAGACGAAAGATCATGCTAGCGCACGCGAACAGTCACCGCGGACGGACCAATGCGCACCTTCCTTTTCCCGCTCGTTGTCGTCTCGTCATGCGCGGCGATTGCGCCTGCTCTCGCTCTTCAGGCGACCGACACGATGCAGGTATGGAAGAAGGCCACCGAGGCCGAGCGTTCCATGCTCTTGGAGCAACTTCTTGGAAAGTCCGCCGCCGGCGGCGCGGCTGTCACGAAATGCATGGACGCAACCTCCACTACGCCTGGGCATGCCGACCTTCCAATCGCCGAGGTCGCGAAGGCTTGCGCGTCAGTCGGCAAAAGCGAGCAACCTGTCTAGCCGGCACTGATCATGGCCAGCATCTTCGTCACCGGCTCGTCCGACGGGCTCGGTCGCATGGCCGCCGCGTTACTCGTCGAGCAGGGTCACAGGGTCGTCTTGCACGCTCGCAGCGAGGCTCGCGGGCGTGACGCCATCGCGGCGGTGCCAGGCGCGGCGGCAGTGCTTTGCGCCGATCTGTCGAGCCTCATGCAGACGAAGCGACTAGCCGCCGAAGCAAATGAGGTCGGTGCCTTCGACGCCGTAATCCACAACGCCGCGGTCGGCTACCGCGAGAAGCATCGAGTGATCACCGAGGATGGTCTGTCGCACGTGTTCGCTGTTAACACGCTCGCGCCGTTCATCCTCACGGCCCTCATGCATCGCCCCAAGCGACTGATCTACGTCAGCTCCGAACTGCATCGGCGAGGCGCGGCGGTCACCAACGACCTGAATTGGGAGAGCCGTGCCTGGAATGGCACCGCGGCCTACAGCGACACCAAGCTGCACGATACGATGCTCGCCTTCGCGATCGCCCGACGCTGGCCCGACGTGCGCTCCAATGCGCTCGAACCCGGCTGGGTGGCGACAAAGATGGGCGGCCCGCGCGCGACAGGCGACTTGCGTCAGGGACATCTCACCCAAGTCTGGCTGGCGATCAGCGCCGACCCTGAGGCACGGGGCTCAGGCGGATACTTCTTCCATTGTCGTCCCGCGAAGGCGAGCGGCGCCGCGCGCGAGGTTGGCCGGCAGGATGCGCTTATCATCGCCTGCGAGCGTCTCAGCGGCGTGTCGCTGCCTGGATGAAGCTCCGACGGCGGCGACGGCGCGGCAATTTGAGAGATGTTGCCCACGCTTCGCTAAGCCGCCGGACCATCGTACGACCTAACGGCACGTGAAGTCGTGCCTCGGCGCGGCCGTGCCGTTCTAGGATCAGCGGATCGAAGCAGGCACGAAGCCGGTCCGAATCAGCGCCGATCAAGAAGTCACAAACCGTTCTGAAACCAGGGCTAATGGCATGACGGAGAGCGTGAGGATCGAGGCAGCCGCCGGGGCCGTCGTGTCCGGCCTGTGGGATCGTCCCGACGCCGCGACGGCCGTACTTGTCCTCGCGCATGGTGCCGGAGCCGGCATGACGCATCCCTTCATGGAGGCCGTCGCCCGCGGCCTGGCCGAGCGCCGGATCGCCACCTTGCGTTTTCAGTTCCCATCCATGGAAGCGGGATCGAAGCGCCCGGACGGCTCAGTCGTCGCCATAGCGACCGTAAGGGCGGCGGTCGAGGCGGTACGCGGTCTCGCGCCCGACCTCCCGCTATTCGCCGGCGGCAAATCGTTCGGCGGCCGCATGACCTCGCAAGCGCAGGCCGAGGATGCACTGGCCGGGGTCCGGGGGCTCGTCTTCTTCGGCTTTCCGCTGCATCCGGCTAAGAAGCCCTCGACCGCACGGGCCGCGCACCTTGACGACGTCCATCTGCCGATGCTGTTCCTGCAGGGCACCCGCGACGCGCTCGCCGAGGCGGACCTGATCGCCGGCGTAGCCGAGCGGCTCGGTAAGGCCGCGACCCTCGTCATGGTCGAAGGCGCGGACCATTCCTTCCATGTCTCAAAGCGAAGCGGCCGCACCGATGTCGAGGTGTTGGTCTCGATGCTCGACGCAACGGCGGAATGGATCGCCGAGGTGCTTGCGCGGACATGAAGACGATGGCGAGTGCGCGACGAAGCTGTACGCTAGCGAACGGTTCACGGCGCGATTGCCGCGGATACAGCAGTCTCGCGCAAAGCGGTCGGCTGAGAATCGAATATGCCGCAGCATTCCTTTGGCGCTGGCTCGTTCCTGCAGCGGATTTCACGCGAAGGGACAAAGCATGTCGGACGAGAAAACATCGACCATGGAGCAGCTGCGGCGCTTGATCGGTTCTGATGGGGACTCCGAGAGCGCCTCCACTGCTCAACCTGCTCCAGCTGCATCGCCACTCGGGACAGACGATGAGGCGGGTGGCACAACACCAACGGCAGAGCGGATCGAGATGGCGCGCAAAGCAGAAGAGCGGATCAAGGCATCAGCCGGACGCAAGGGCTAGCGCCATGACCGTCGAGCAAAATCGCGATCCCGAAAACCAGATCAGTGAGACGTATGGCGATACGATCATCGCCACCCTTCGCGGCATCTACGGAGCCACCTTCGCTCCAGACTGTCAGCCGACCGACATGCTGTCCGACGTCCTCGGGAAGCTCGATAAACCGTCCATGAAGTGCCTCGTGGATGATCACGAGGCCGGTCGTCTCAACGGAAAGCTGGTCGAACAAGCTTGATCTGCCACCGAGGCTGCGGGCGTCCTATCGGCCGCTTAGCAGCTCCTCCATGCTCGGCACCTCGCCGAAGCTGCGGATCACGACCGCGTCTTCGAACTCGCCGCTGGCGGGTTCGCCTGTCCTCGAGAAGGCGACCGCGCCAGCTGAAGTTTCAGCCATTTTGCGCGCGAGGCTCTCCGCGGCGGATGCGCTCTGCCGGTCTTGAGCCTCGCCAGGCACGAGCTCGCCTTCTTCGTTTCGGACGAACGGCAGTGCGACGTAGTAGGTTACGGACATAGCTGGTCTCGCCTCACTTTGGCGGTCAGCGTCGCTTTCGCCGGTTCCTTGCGACTGGCTAGCAGGTAGGGACCGCCATGCCACGTTTCATCAAGACCGAAGAAGCGGAGGTCGACGCGCAGAGGGTGGTGCTGGGGATCAAGCGAGACGACGACGGAAAGGTTGTCGGCCGGATCGTGGCGATGACGCTCACTCATGCTGGTCTCACGCCGACAACGACAGCGCCGGACGATCTGCCGGTCGACGAGGCTGTACGATACGCCGTTGATATTGCGACCTCGGCAGAAAGCGACATCAGCGTCGTCGATCCCGAAGCCTTATGGCAGCCCGCTTGGGGAAAACTTGAGACGATGTGACCGCGCGATGCGCCTAGTGGCCGTTCTTCGACAGCCGATCACCCTCGGCGGTCGCATCTGCCTCGCACATGTAGGCGCCTTCCTTTGTATGACCGTACGTGTTGGCGCCGGCGTGATGGTAGATCTTCGACTTCGTGTTCGTCCAGACGACAGCCTGGCCAGGGCAGTGCGACTTGGCTTGGCCTTCATCGCAGAACTGAGCTGCCGTGTGGCTTGTCGGCAAACGTGCGTAGCCGCCAGTGCCGCAGGCAGACTCGCCGGGAGCGGCGGGTTGCTCGGCGCGACGTGATGGTGCTGCGGCGGGGGCGGTGGGCGCCGCGGTCGGCTGGGCTCGTGGAGCCGCAGGCGTCGGCGCTGCAGTTGGCACGGGTGCGGCCGGAGCAGGAGCTGCCGCGGTCCCGATCGGCGTTGGCGTGCCAGGCGGGAGGGCGCGACACACCGCGATGAACTCCTTCTTCTTCTCCTTGGCGTCTTTCAGGGCGCCCTTGTTAGCCTTGTACTCGTCGGTGCAGGCGCCAGCCGTCTTGAGGCCGGCGACGGTTGAGGTACGAGCCTGCGATAAGGTCGGAGGCGCCATCAACAGGATGGCGGCGGCTGCGATCCACATGCTGGGGTGCTTGGACATGGCAGATTCCTGTGATCCGCGAGGCTAGCGTTGATCTGCTTGAGCGGGAAGCAGCTCGGACAAGGAGGCCTCAGCAGCCGTAGGGCGGCACGCTGCCTGGGAAGCGCTCTGCGATGCGCGCGCATCCCCACGCGCGCAACGGCGACGGGGCACGGCTATTCAGCTCTATGCCGACCTCATCGTAGGGAGACTCGCCAGCAGTGACGTAGCTGTACCAGCGCCAGCCGACCGTGCCGACAGCGCCTAGGAAGACAGCAACAACCGCCAGAACGATCCGCGTCGTCGATCGTCTTGAAGTCCGCCCCTCACTCGCCATGGCAGCCTCCTTTCTCAACCGCGATTAAGAAGCGCGGCGAAATGGGTCGGCGCCTGACAAAGGGGAACTTCGCCAGGCGCCTTGAGCGTGCCCGGAATAGGGTACCGGCCGCGCCCGCTTTGCTACGTGCAAATCGCGATCCACGTCCTGTCTTGCACGGCGAAACGAACGTCCGCCTCGTTGTTTCATTTGAGACAAAGTCTGCGCTTCGCGCGAAGCTGTGTCATACCTCAGATGTTGCGCGAGGACGGCCGATGAGCGGATGGCACGAGCAGGAATTTCGTGAGCGACTGAGAGCGCTCGTCAGAGAGTACGCCAGGCGGAAGGCTGGGAGCCGTCAGGTCGCGCCGCCCGCGAACGACGTCGCTGCCGACGAGAAGGTCATCCCGTTTCCGCGTGCACCGCGCCTGCCGATGCATCCATAGGGATCCGCCATGCGAGACTTCCTCGGATACCTCCTCCAGATCGCCGTTCCGACCGCGACGGTCCTTCTCGCCATGGTCATCTGGGGCAATCACCCGACCGGCCTGCAGATCCTCGCCCTGACGTGCGTCGGAGCTTTCATCTACGGCGCTGTCAGCGAGGCTCTACGGCTGTTGCGACCGCCGCGACGCATCGACCAGCCGATTGTAGACCGCTCCGGCGAGCATCGGCAGATTACGGACCGCCGCTGACATCAGCGAGTTCGGCTGAGCCGCATTGCCCAGCGCCCGGTTCACCAGCATGTTCGAGACCGTCGGCGAGCGCAGGACCGAACTGGCGATGCGGCCGGCACCGAAGCTCCCTGCCATGCCCGCCAGCGTCGGCAGGATCATTTCAGGGCTGACGTAGGGCGAGAGGTACGGCGCAGCCTCGTGAGCGCCCATGGTGGCGCCGCCCAGGGCACCGAGCGTGCCGATGGTGTTGCCGATCTTCCCGGCCGTCGCGCCAGCCTGAAGGCGCTCCGCGGTGCCGGAGGACGGCGGCTCCTTGAGGAAGCGTTGACCGACGCGAGCGAGATTGCCGAGGTCGCCGCCGCCGCCGTAGGCCATGCCGTTGTAGGAGCCTCGAACGGCCTGCATCAGGCCGGCCGGCGACACGTCGCCCGTCGTCGACTTCTCGACCAGGGGCTCGATCGTCTTCATGGCCTTGTACTGGCCGCGGGCTTCGCGGAGCTGCGCCAAGACGTCGGGCGATGCGCTGCGCTCCATGGCATCGTCGAGCGCGTTCCTCACTTGGTTGGCGTAATAGCGCAGGTTGCTGTCGCTCGAGGACTGAAGGCGATCGAGAGGTGCGCCTGTGCGGGTGAGCGCCTGGTAGGCGTCGCCGTTCATCTCGCCGGCGCCCGAGAACTTCGACAGGACGTTCTGGATCTGCGTCTGCAACGGCCGGAGCTCGCTGTCCGCCAGAACGCCATGAGCGTCCTGCTCCAGCCCGGTCAGGTCGGACACGAAGGGGGCATCCTGCCGGATGGTGGTGTTCGCCGCGACGTTGTCGAGCGCGGCGCCGATGCGCGTGCGCGCCGTGGTCATGACGGCCGGCGTGATCCGGTCGGCGGTCTCGCCCATCGTGTTCGCTACGGCGCGATTGAAAGCTGTGCCCTGCGCGGCAGCCTCGCCGCCGTACCCCATGCCGGGCGTGCGCGAGAGCGCGCTGTCGGCAAAGCGCACGCCGGGGCTTTCGGTGAGCTGCCCAGGCCGGATCGGGATGCCGTATTGCTGCGCCACCTGCGCGAGCTGCGCCATCTCGGTGCTCACACCGCCGGCGCCGAGGAGGCGATTGATCCCGGCTCGACCCGCACCGAGGACAGCCGGGACGGCAGCACCGGCGGCGCCCCCGAGAGCTGCGCCTTGCGCGACCTGGTCCGCGAGCGGTCGATCGGACAGGCCGGAGCTGATCGCCGCGCCGGCCGCACCCTGCGCCGCGCCGTTGGTCGCGAGCGAGGTGCCGCGCAGCAAGAGGTTCGCCGCTCCCGAGCCGCCAGCACCCGCGTTGCCGGCGACGAAGCTGCCGGCCGCTTCCGCGGCGGGCAGGGCGCGGGCGAGCTGCGGCACGCCGCGCGCGACATCGGCGAGCGCGTTGCCGGTGGCGCTGATGCCGGCGCCGCCGAGCGCCATGGCCGGGACCGCCGTCGACAGGCTGCCTCCGATCTCGGTGCCGGCTGCGCTCAGAGGGTTCGCGGCAGCGTAGGACTGCTGTCCGCCCTGGTAGGTCGACTTCGCCTGGTCGTAGAGCTTGCCAAGCGGCAGCGGGTTGTCGTCGAGGAGCTTGGCCTTCAGCGCTCCCACGCCGGCCATGATGTCGGTGCCGGCGCCTTGGAGCGCACCGTTGGCGAAGTTGAGAGCGCCGTTCCAATGGCCGGCGTCCGACGTGAAGGGCTTGCCGCCCACCACCAGCTCACCCGTCTGCGGATCGCGCCCGCTGGCGAGCTGAGCCGGCGTAAGAGCAGGCTTCGGAGCACTAGGAACAGCGGCCGGAGGCGATGTCGCGCCCGCTGCCCCCTTGCCGGTGATCAGCGCCTCGAGGTCCGCATCGTTCATGGTCGCGGGATGGGCAGCGCCAGCCGGCAAGCTGGACGGGGCAGGCGCGAACGACACGTCGCCCGTCATGCCGGCCGAGGGTGCAGCGGCGGCGGGCTTGCCTGTGATCAGGGCCTCGAGGTCGGCGTCGGACATGCCGGCAGGACCGGCGGCGGCGGGCGCAGGAGCAGGCGGAGCACCGGCGACAGCCGGAGCCGGCTGTGGCGCCGCAGAGCCGGAAGAGGCGCCCGCGCTGCCGGCGGCCCCGGAGAAGGCCAGCAGCCCGGGCGGGACGCTGCCTTGGCTTGCCGGAGATGCCGAGGGCGACGCTGGAGCGGCAGCAGCGATGGCCGAGGACGCATCGGGTGCGTCGGCCGCCGACGGCTGTTGTGGCGCGTCCCCGCCGCCCGTGAAGACGTGCGCGCCGATCTTCACGGCATTGCCGACCGCCCACTTCGGCAGCCGCCCGGAGCGGGCCATGACCGTGTCGGGATTGAGGAAGCCGGTGGCGCCGTTCGTCGGATCGGGGATGTCGCCGGACAGCACGCCGTCGACGACCTTGCCGGCCGCCTGGTACTGGTCCGAGCCCGTCGGGATCGCGCGAAGCTCGCCGGCCCGGGTACTCCACGGCTCGAACTGGTTAGGCGACATCACGACGGACGTCGGCGAGGCACCCGAGCCGATCGCCCGGTTCATGATGACGCTCGCGACGCCAGCCTGTCCGAGTTCGCCCTGGTCGCCGGCCTCGCCGATGACGGTGCGGATCATCGCGTCGCGGTCTGCGGGCGTGACGGTGAAGGTTCGATTACTGGCCACCGGCTGCACCTCCGCCGGCGAGGGCGTTCGGATCGATGATCCCCGAACCGATCGCGTCCCGCACCGTACCGAGGAACTTCGTCTTCGCCGCCGGCGACATCCCAGCCATCGCGGTCTGCCGCTGCTGCGGCGACAGGAGGTCGACGCTGTAGGCGCGCGGGTCGATCTGCTGGTTGCGCTGCGCCAGCCAGCCGGTGAATTGCCCAGGGTCGAGCCCGGTCTTCTGGAACGCGGCGTAGTTCGCCATCTCGGCGCGCCGGAAGCCGATGTTCGCCTTGAGAACGTCTTGAGCTGCGGAGTTCGAGATGTGGACCGACGGCGACGACGCGAGCGCTGTGTTCAAGCCGGCATCGGAGCGCGCGGCGTTGGGCGACCCGGAGGCCGTCTGCGTCAGGTACTTGTTGGCCTCGTCGTACGCCTGGATCGACTTCGGATCGACGCCGGGCAGGTACTGGCCGATGCCGCCGGGCAGCGCCAGCATGTACGAGGCAATCGCCTGCCGGCTCTCTGTACCCGGCCCGGTGTTCGTGCTCTTGAGGCCGTCGAGCGCCGAGGAAAGCTGCTGCTGCTGCTGCGCGTACGTGGCCATCGTCTGCCCCGCCGCAGCGAACTGGTCACCCGACGACTTCAGCGACGTCGCCTGGCCCGGGGAAGGCGCGGTCTGGATTGGGCCGCTCGGCATGGTCGCCGAGGTACCCGCGCCGAAGCCGCCCGCTGCGCCGGCGGCCGGCAGGCTCGAGGGAGGAGACATGAACGCTCCGCCGGTCGACTGCTGCCGCTTGGTGATGCGGCCGTTGGGCAGCACGGTGACGGGGATCGCTCCGCCGCCGCGGCCGGTGTAGGTGCCCGCCGGCGCAAGCCCGGCTTGCTCGGCGCGCTCGCCCGTCGTGATGGTGGTCGCCGCACCGGTGAGGGGATTGACAGGCCCCGGCGTCGACGCCGCGGCGCCTTCGGGCGAAAGGGTGTTGGGGACATAGCCGGCGGGGCCACCCTGCGGGGTGTAGGCGCCCGTAAAGGCGTTCCGGGTGCCCAGCTGTGTTCCGCCGCCGGTGGCGATCGCGGTCGGCTGGCCGCGCAACGTCGCAATGCGATCGTTGGCCGACTGGAGCCGGAGCAGATGCTGCTGGAGCGAGGCCTGGATCCCGGCGCCATCGGTCGGCAGTTGCCCGACGAAGCTGGCGATCTCCTGCGCGCTCACCCGCCCCTTGGTCTCGGCGACGAGGTTTGAGCCCTCCTGCGCGACGTCGGCAGCCGTGACGTTGGCGCCCTTCGCAAGAAGAGGCGTCATGCCGTTGATGATATAACCGACGTGGTTCTGCGCGTTCGCGAGGGCAGCGTCGTCGGCCTGCGATGTCGCCGTGTCGGCGTTGGCGAGCGCCGATTTCGTCTGCGCATATTGGCTCACGGCAGTGAGCGGGTTCTGGTCCGGCGACTGCTGCTGGTTGGACGCGATGAGCGCGTTGAAAGGGGAAGCGAGATCAACCATCAGGCTTCACCCTCGCATTTCGCGACCCATGCCAGCCGGGCCGCCTCGCTCTCCGCTGTCCTCAGCGCCTCGGCGAGTGCCGTCGATTGCTCACCGTAGGCCTGGACCGCGGCGGGAGAGCCGGGCTCGTTCACGGCGATGTAGATCATGAACTCGAGGGCGGCCTTCGCGCGCTGAAGCTGCTCGACCCAAGCCGATTGATGATCGAGGGCCGAATTCGTGAAGGTCGGGGGCACCGGCTTCGGGAGTGGTGCGATGCCGTAGCGAGCGAGGATACCGTCGAGATCAACCACGGCTGCAGGCCTCCTCTGTCACCCGAAGCCGATCGGCAATCGCCGAGCGAATGAACGCTGCCGAAGTGGTGCCAGCTCGCGATGCAGCCCGGCGCACCTCGGCTCGCATCGTCACCGGCGCAGGGATCGAAAGCTTATCGGGGTACCGCCCGCGGCCATCGGCGAAGGCGGGAGCGTTGCTGGCGTGGGCAGGAGGTGCGACGTGCATCATGCCCGACATGCCTGCACGTTCCGGCGCCGATGTCATCGGCATGTCTGTGGTCTATGTGACGAGTGTGGTGTTTGGGAGCGAACTTTCGCTCGATCATCCCCGAAATCTTTGTGACGAAGGACGACATCGCTCGCCCGCTCGCCGGCGAGGTAGGCTTCTAGGGCCGGCCGATCCTCGGCAAGCACCATCGCCAGAGCCCAGCGCGACACCCGCCATTGGCCAGCGATCTTACGGCCAATATGCGCGGTGTGGATCCAGCGGCGCACGGTCTCCAGCGACCGCCCCGCGACGCGCGCAGCTTCGCCGGTCGAGATTGCCTCGGCGGGATCGAAAGGCCGAAGCACCACGGGCCAGTCATCACCCGGGCTCAATGCAGAACCTCGCCGATGCGCAGGACGTCACCGGGTCGGACGAAGCGCACGACGCAGATGTCATCGTCGGGCCGACGGTCCTCGAGCAGCGCGGTGCGCGCTGCCGCGGTCTCGCCGGGCTTCACGAGCACAAGGCGGAAGCGGCCGTTGGTGTTGGCGGGCTTATCGGCCTCGAGCTTACGCAGGCGGCGGTCGAGGTAGTTGGTCATGGCTTGGCGTCCTCCAGCGCGGCGATGCGCTTCTCAAGTTCCGTCGTTTCGATCGCCTTGCGGCGCAGCTCGACGACGGCAGCGACGGCACCGGCTTCGTCGGGCGTCAGCTCGCCGATAGACATGGCGGCGGCGATCGCGCTGATGGCATCGCCGACGTCGGTCGCGGCTTTCAGCTTCGGCATGGCGAACGTGATGGGCCTGCCGCGGCGGACCGGGATCAGGCGCTCGACGCACAGGCGCATGGCAGTGGGATCGCCGGCCTTGGCAGCCGCAACAACAGCCTCCACGATCGCGTCGGCGTCTTTCTGCAGAATGGCCTCGCCGAAGATCGAAGTCCGCGAGCGAGACCCTTGAGGGCGTCCAGCCGAATTGCCAGACTGTCCTTTCGCAAATGGCTTGCCTCGCTGTTTTCGCGCTGTTTTGTCAGCCATGATCGCTGTTCTCACTACCGTCGCTGATGCGCCTCATGCTGCCCGCCTCAGCAGCTCACTCGGCACCCTGCAGCCGGGCGCGTTGGGAGGCGGACCAAGCCTGTCTTCCGGCCACGTGGATGGATCTTGACGCCAGCGCGTGACTCGATCTCGAACAGCGGTTTCCGGCCAGCGAACGCCTCCGCCGAAGTCGATCCTCGGCTGACCGTCAGGCGCCTCCGCAAGCGATCCCGCCTTGGTCGGCTCGTCCTCCCATCGCCGATCGTTCAGCCACGTCGCGGGGTAGGGCCAGAAGGCGACGTCGGGATTGTCACGCCAGAACGCGTCGATCCCTGCCAGCAGCATGGCGAACGGCGTTCGGTCGGACGTCTCGATCTTGCGGAAAGCTCGCTCGGCATCCGGTCGAGCCTTTTTCCGCGGGAACTTGGCGTACCAGGTCGCGAAGGCGTCTGGCGGATAGGGATGCTTCCGAGGCTTCGCTTCCTTGGCCGGCTTGTGCGTCGGCTCCGCCTGTTGTGGCTCGGGCCCTTCTTCGGCCGAAGGCTCTGGCGAGCGAACTTCCGAACGAAGTGAGGAAGGATCTTCCTTAAGTGTCCCTGTCCCTGTCCCTGTCCCTTTCAGAGCGTTATCCAACGGATTTCCGCGGACGTCCGCCGGATGTCTGCCGGAAAGCGCGGGATTTCCGGCGGAGCCCGGGTCTGTATCGTTGCCCACCGTGCCCGGTTTGGGCGGCATGGGCAGTGGATCGAGACCATTTTTCGCGCGCCGAGCGTTGGCCTTCCGCAGGCGTTCGCACTCGCGCTCCCACAGGTGGATGAGCTTCTCGCTCCAGGCTTTCGCCGCCACTTCGCAGAGGGTTGGGTGGTACCACCGACCATCGGAGCAGAGCGTCCAGGCGCTCATCACCTCGGCTTTGATGGCCTGCCACCCGGTGAGATCGCGGCGACCGAAGCCAGCCCAATCCGATAGGAGGTGATCGTCATCGGGCAGGCTACCGGCGGGGACCTGTTCGTATGCCTCGGACCAGAAGTCGACGCTGATCCGGCACGCGGCATCGCTGGCGCGCTTCCAGAACGCCGACTGGCGCAGCCGCTTATGGAAGAACGGGAACCAGTCGAAGGACCGGAGATCGACCTCGGCCGGCAGCAGGGGTGCGGGAGCGCTGGTCATGCTGCTCCTCGCACGGCCGATGAGATCGACGATGCCGACGGCGCGCAGTAGAGGTGGACCGTCGGCGTCGGGCCGGCGCGTACCTTCCCGAGGACCAGCTCGAGCTTGCCGCGGGCGGCGTCGAGCCTGGCAAGCGCCTCGGGTTCGCCGGCGAGGTAGTCGGGCGAGCGCGCGAGGTAGTATTCCGGGCGATAGAGGAAGATCACCACATCGGCGACCTGCTCGATGTCGCCGGAGTTGCGGAGATCCGCGAGGGTCGGCCTGCGCTCGTGCTCGGGGCGTTTGTCGACGTCCCGGTTGAGCTGGCACAGCAGCACGACGCAGACGCCCTCGGCCCGGGCGAGCGCTTTCAGGCCGAGACAGATTTCGCCGATCTCCTGTGTGCGGTTGCCGCGGTAGCGGTCGCTGGCCTGGACGAAGTCCAGATGGTCGACGAAGACGACGCCGAGCGGCACGCCCTGCGCTGCCATCGCTCGCTTACTCTGCACCACCTTTGCGCCGATCTGCGCCACCGTCACTCGGGCTCGACCGTCGATCACAATAGGCAGCGCCCGCAGTCGATCGCGCGCGGAGCGGACGTGGTCGACTTGGTCCTCCGTCAGCTCTCCCGCGCGGGTACCGATGTTGCGGAATTCGGCAGAGCGTCCATCGCCGAAGAAGGCGAGATCGGCGAGGTGCCGGGACGTGAGCTGCTGCGCTCCCACCTCGAGCGGAAACTCAAGCACGCCGACACCGGCCGCCCTAGCGCAGCGAACGGCCGACGAATTCATAAAAGCGGTCTTGCCCATGCCCGGTCGACCCGCGGCCACCACCAGCGTGCCGGGATCGTAGCCGTTCATGGCGCGGTCGAGATCGGGATAGCCGGTCGAAATGGTGCGGTGGACCACCTCGCCGGAGCGGATGCCCTCGACGACCTTGAGGAGGCCGTCGGCGAGGTCGCCAGCATGCTGTGCCGTGTCCGCGCCCGACGACGCCGCGACCTGTTGCAGCTCACCGATCGCGTCCGCGGCGATCGATGCGGGATCCTCGCCGGCGATCATTGCCGCAGCGCGTTCCACAAGGCCGCGACCAGCCATCACCAGGGCGCGCCGCGCCGCCACCGATCGGATGAAGCGGGCTTGTCCCGGTGCGAGCGACGGGGCCATTACGCTGGCGCAGAGATGCGCCATGTACATCGAGGTGGTGACCCCGCTGCTCACCGGATAATCGCCGAGGTGCGGGCCGATCGTGGCGGGCGTCGCGGGTTGGCCGTCGCCGATGAGGCGCAAGGCGACGTCGAAAATGCGGGCGTGAACAGGCTCGCCGAAATCCTCGAGCCCGACGTAGGGGCTCACGGCCGCCAAGATCTCGTTGTTCCGCAGCAGAGCGCCGAGAAGCTGCTGTTCAGCCTCGAGGCAGACCGGCACCTGCGCGACGTCAAAGGTCTCTCGCGTCATGCGGCCCTCCGATGAAGCTTGGCGAAGATGTCACCGAGCCATTGGGCCTGCCGAGCGCTCGGGCAACGAATGCCCAGCCTGCACATCTCGCCGACGAACTTCTTCTCCGGCTGTGTCAGGCGCCCGCAGTCGAGGTCGCGGCAGGCGCGCGCCATGTCGAAGAACGAGGGCGTCGGCGTATCGCGCAACGCGCCTGCTTGGGGCGGCGTAGCGCTGCCGCGCACCCTGTCGGCAAGGTCGAGATAGCCAAAGCCGTGACCAGCAAGAAGACGCTCGACACCGCCAAGGGCGGCGAGCTTCCCCGCGTCTGTGTCGCATCCGAGGTGCGCGATCGACTTGGCGACACGCGACCAAAAATTATCGAGATTTACCGAGATCACTTGAGCGCCCCTGAGGTTGGGCGCCGAACCAGCAGGGTTGATTTCCCGAGCCGCTCGTATAGTTTTCGCGATGCCAATCCGAAAACCTGACGAGAAGGCGCCGGTCCCCGCGGACCGGCGCCTGTCATGCTGCGATGAGATGTTGCCGCTGCGTCGAGCGGCGCTGTGAGCCATCCGAGGTCGAGCGCATGGGCGCCGATACGGTGGCGCTGGCGTAGGCGTCGAGGCCGTCTTGCGGATAGAGGATCGCACGGCCGGCACGAACAAAGATCGGGCCGGTGCTGCTGACGCAACGCAGCTTTGCGAGTGTCTTTACTGCGAGCCGAATGCCATACCGACTTCGCAGGAAATTGCTCGCCTCGAGCGGCGTGAGGTTGGGCTTTGCTTCGCGGTGCGTGTGCATAATCGAGTGCCCCTGTGAGGTAACGAGAGGCATCGTGCAGAGGTTTTCGAGCCCGATAAACGGCCCGATATTGTAGTCATGTCGATTATTTTGGGCTCGTGTTTCGGGCTTTCTTAAAGCCGTTGAAGAGAGCGGTGATTTGAGGATTTTGCCTGATTGTTTTGCCGGTCGCGCGCGGCAGCCCAGGTTGAGCGGAAAGCCAGTCCTTCAACTCGTTGGCAAAGCTCGCCTTGTCAGGAGCATCGACCTCGCCAGCTATGATCCGACGTTTTGCTTCCTCAACTACAAAGGTCATTGATGACGGCCTGCCGGGTGCGCCAGTGCGAGCTGCCGAGGGAGCATCCGATAGCGCGGCGACCTTCTCATCGAGCCGCAGCCATACGATGAGATCGCTCGTTGCGATTTCCACAAAATCGTAGTGCAGTGATGCGCCGTTGTATTTGTGCATCTGCCAATTGCTTGGCGAAACCTTGAGGCGGTTTGGAAGCCCCTTCGCAGAACGAAATACTCCATCTGCAAAGAGAGCCCCGTCGCACAAGCCGTCGATAAGCCGATCGAGCGCGAGGCCTTGGCTGATTTCGAGCGCTCCGGCTGTGAACCTTACGGCGTCAGCGAGGCCTAGCATCGCCGGCGGAAGAGGTGCCATCAGGCTTCACCCGCTAGCATCGCATCGCGGATGTGCGTCGACACGCGATCGGCCGCGGCGACAAGCGCAGGGTCGAGCTTGTGGATGTACCCGCGCGTCGTCCCGCTGCCAGCATGCCCGAGCATCGCGCCCGTCGTCGCTTCGCTGAAGCCAAGGTCGTCCGACACGCTCGCGAATGAGTGGCGTAGAGTATGCGCGGTGACGCCCGGCAGCTTCGGCGTCACCATGCGAGACCAGGCCTTCGGCAGGCCGGCATAGGGTGCGTCGGCGCCGCGCATGCCTGGCAGGAGGTACGCCGAATTCGAGCGCCGCTGCGCCTCAAGAATGATCGCGGCGGCGGCTTCGCCGATCGGGCGCAGACTGGCGCCGGTCTTCGTGTCGCCCAGCCGCATGACGCAGGCCTTGAGGTCGATCTCGACCTTTCGGAGCCGTGTGATCTCGCTTCGGCGGCATCCGGTAAGAGCGATGAGCCGAATGGCAGCAACAGCCTGCCATGACGCTCCGTTCGCCTCTGCCTCGACTAGGGCTGTGCCGAGGGTGAGATACTGCCGTGCGTCGAGCCGATGCCGTCGTTGGCTGTAGGCTGGCCCCCTGATGCCTCGAGCCGGATTATCGGCGCGATATCCTTCTTCCACCGCGTAGGCGAGCACCGTGCTCACAAGCGCCATCGTGCGGGTTGCGGTGCCTTTGCCGCCGCGGACAATCGCGCGGCCGCGTGCCTTCGTTTTCACGTCGACAGCCGTCTTGCCGCTCGTCACGTCGCGGACGAAGGCGCGGAGGTCCGCCGGCGTCAGATCCTTCACCGTTCGATTGCCTATGAGCGGCACGATGTGCCGCTCGACCCGGCCGGCATCCAAGGCAAGGGTGGACGCTTTTTTCGGAACGCCGCTGCGCTTCGTGATGAGGCCTTTCCTGGCCCTATCAAGGTACTCGCGGCACAGCTCCGCGATCGTCATAGCCTTGCGATCAGCAGCGCGATCAGCGGCGGGGTCGTCGCCCCGAAGAATATCAGCGAGGAGATGGCGCGCGCGCTGGCGTCCCTCTTCCGCGGTCAAGACGCCGTACCGACCGAGGGTCAGCCGTCGGCTGCGCCCATTCCTATTGCGGTACTGAAGGACGAATGACCGCGCGCCGGTCGGCTTCAGCCTGATGCCGAAACCCGACAGATCATCGTCCCAGACCACCATGTCGGCCGCAGGTCGCGCGGGCAACGCGTCGATCGTTCGCTTCGTCAATTTCGGCATCGGGTAAGCGCCAGGTAAGCAGAACGCGGGCTTCTCAGGTAAATCCGAGGGTCATCCAGCGCACTCCGATCTTAGGTAAAAACCCTACGGCTCAGCGGCTTAGGCATCTAGAGAAATCTCGGGTAAGCAGCAGAAATTCCACAACCACTTCAATGGCATTGAAGAGGTCTGCGGTTCGATTCCGCATTGCTCCACCACCGGCCCCTCAGAGCCGATCATTCATCCGTAGCAAGTGACACTCGGAGGCGTATCGGGCGCGCTCGAGTTCGCTCTCCCCATCCATCCATCGCGAGGCAGGTTCGGCTTGCGCAGGGCAAATCTGACCGGATGGGCAACGCCGGCCCAAGCGCCGCCCGAGTCGAAGCCGGCACCGAAGAACCGAGCCTTGGCCCGCCCATTGCTCGGCCCCCGCGCCCCAGCACGGGAGACTGCCTTGACCGATGCCGCCGTCCATCCCTCCGTCGCGCCCACTCCGCACGACACCCCGCATGGCGCGCCGCTCGCGCTGGGCCTCGCCGCGCTCGGCATCGTCTTCGGCGATATCGGCACAAGTCCGCTCTACACCTTCAAGACCGTGCTCGACCTCGCCGGCAGCAAGCCCACGCCGGCCGTGGTGCTCGGCATGCTGTCTCTGATCCTTTGGACGCTGGTGATCGTGACGGCGGTCAAATACGTCAGCGTGGCGATGCGGGTCGACAACGACGGCGAGGGCGGCATCCTCGCGCTGATGTCGCTTCTCGGCGCCAAGGCCAAGCAGCGCCCCGTGATCGTGGCGCTCGGCCTGTTCGGCGCGGCGCTGATCTACGGCGACGGCGCGGTGACGCCGGCGATCTCGGTGCTGTCGGCCCTCGAAGGTCTCGACATGGTCACGCCGATCTTCAATCCCTACGTCCTGCCGATCGCCGTGGTCATCCTGATCGGCCTGTTCGCGATCCAGCCGCTCGGCACGCAGGTCATCGGCCGGGCGTTCGGCCCGGTCATGGTGGTGTGGTTCGCGGCGATCGCGCTCATGGGCCTGTCGGGCATCCTCCATCACCCTGCCGTCTTCGCCGCCGTCGACCCGCTCTACGGGCTGGACTACCTCGTCCATCACGGCTGGAGCGGCTTCCTCGTACTCGGCGGCGTGTTCCTCTGCGTCACCGGGGCCGAGGCGCTCTACGCCGACATGGGCCATTTCGGCGCGCGTCCCATCCGCCAAGCCTGGTTCGTCGTGGTGCTGCCGGCGCTGGTGATCTCCTACGCCGGGCAGGCGGCGCTGGTGATCGACGGCGCGCCGCTGACCGGCAACATCTTCTACCTGCTGTGCCCGCACGTCCTGCTGGTGCCGCTCGTGATCCTGGCGACGCTCGCCACCATCATCGCCAGTCAGGCGATCATCACCGGCGCGTTCTCGATGACGCGCCAGGCGATCATCCTGGGATGGCTCCCGCGGCTGCGCATCAAGCAAACCTCGGCCGAGGGCTACGGCCAGATCTACGTCGGCGTCGTCAACTGGCTGCTGATGGTGGTGACGCTCGGCCTGACGATCGGCTTCGGCAAGTCCGACAACCTCGCCGCCGCCTACGGCATCGCCGTGTCGCTGACCATGCTGATGACCACCGTGCTGCTGTTCATCGCCATGCGCGAGATCCTGGGCTGGAACGTCGCGGTGGCCGGCGCGATCACCGCGCTGTTCATGGTCGTCGACGCCGCCTTCGTGCTGGCCAACATGGCCAAGATCCTGGAGGGCGGCTACGTGCCCCTGCTACTCGCCGCCGGTATCTACGGCATCATGCTGATCTGGCACCGCGGCGCGTCGGCGATGGCCGCGCGGATGAAGGACTCGGTGGTGCCGATCGACCGCTTCGTCGAGCAGCTGAAGAGCCGCGCGATCCCGCGCACCCCCGGTACCGCCGTCTTCCTGACGCGGACCGCGACCGACACGCCGCCGGTGATGGCCTGGCAGGTCAAGCACAACAGGGCGTTGCACGAACGCTGCCTGATCATCCACGTCAACGTGCTGTCGCGGCCCTGGCTACGGGACGGCGAGCGCCTCGTGATGCAGGAGATCGCGCCCGACATCTGGCGCGGCGAGGCCTCCTACGGCTTCATGGAGCGACCCAACATTCCGGCGCTGCTGAAGCTCTGCGCCGGCCAGGGCTTCGCCTTCGATCTCGACGACGTCACCTATTACGTCGCCCACGAGACGGTGATCCATCGCGAGGGCGGCGGCGGCATGCCGTTGTGGCAGGAGATGATCTTCGGCCTTATGGAGCGCAATACCGTGCACTACGCCGCCTTCGCGCGACTGCCGAACGACAACGTTGTCGAGATCGGTCGGCAGATTGCCATTTGAGGCGTGACGTTGCACCGCCCTCCGTCAATCGGATCGGCGTGGATCGAAATAGAACAAGGCTTGTTGGCTTAATTCAAGCGGGAGACAACCAATGTTCGAAGCCAATCTCGGTGTTCTCGCCCTGGGAACGCTTGCTATCGTCGTTCTGATCGTCGGTTTTGTTTATCTGCGTAGCCTCAAGGAGGGCCGTAACAGGGACGCGGCCAAGAACATCACAGAGGGCGGCTCGTCCGCCCACACTGCGGTGCGCGGCGGCAGCACGCCGGAGCACCTGAAGGATGCCAAGGAAACCTGATGGGCGCCTGCGCCCCTCGCTCGGCCATCGCGACGATTGTCATCGCCCTCGATCGAGAAACTTGCGCATCATCGGAGGGTGCCCTGTGCATTCCGGCCGGCGACACAGAGGCGAAGGCGGCATATCACGCCCGTCTCTTCGGCGATCACCATTTTCGCGGTGAGATCAAGCATCTCGGTCTTCCGGAATGGCCGCGCAGCGCCTTCTCGCGCGCCGACGCTCCCCTTCCGATGTCTCGGTCGTGATCGTCGTGACCGGTCATGACGCCTGCGGCAGGCATCCTGTTTCGAGAAGATTCCGCCGCGGCGCGCTCGCGCTCGCGATCATCCAGCCAGGATATTCCGGGGGAAGCACGCTCGCTGCCGCGAGGACATCCATTTCGCCATCGTCGAGGGCCAGGCTGGCCGCCGCAAGATTGGCCTCGAGCTGATCCATGCGCTTGACGCCGAGAACGATGCTGGTCACCGCGCGTCGATGGCGGAGCCAGGATAGCGCTACGGCCTCCATCGTCGCGCCACGCGCGGTGGCGATGCCGTCCAACGCTGCGAGGATCAGGCGGCCACGCACCTCGTCGACGGGCGGAAACGGAATGGTGGTCCGCCGCCCGACATCGTTTTCACGGTATTTGCCGGTCAGATAGCCGCCGGCGAGAGGGCTGAAGACCATCAGCGCGAGCCCCTCCGCTTCAATCATGGGCACGATCTCGCGCTCGATGTCGCGTCCGGCGAGGGAGTAGTAGCCCTGGTAGGCCTGGAATCTCGTGAGGCTCTGCCGCTCCGACACGTTGAGCGACCGCGCCACTTGCCAAGCCGTCCAGTTAGATACGCCAATGTGGCGGATGAGGCCGCGGCGGACGAGATCATCGAGCGCCCGCAAGGTTTCGTCCATCGGGGTCGCGGGATCGAAACCGTGCATCTGGTAGAGGTCGACGTAATCGGTTCCGAGCCGACGCAGGCTGGCCTCGATCGCGTTGCAAACGTGATGACGCGAACCACCGCAATCGTTTGGTCCGGCACCCGTCGCATGCTCGAATTTGGTCGCGAGCACCACGTCCTTGCGTGGGATGCCGAGGGATTTCAGCGAGCGGCCGACGATCACCTCGGCCTGACCATCGGCATAAACGTCAGCGGTATCGATGAAATTGATGCCAGCGTCGATGGCGCGACGCAGCATGGCATCGACCTCATCCTGACCGACGCCGCTTGCCGCGGCGTAGCGGCCGCTGGCCTGGCCGAAGGTCATCGTGCCGAGGCAGAATTCCGAGACGAACAGACCGGTGCGGCCGAGAGAATTGTAGCGCATGGAAGATCCCGACAAAATGGCAGGTTGCGGACATGGATCAGAATAACGGAACTTGCAAGTTCCGAAACTTGAAAGTGCTATTTTAAGTGCCTGCGGACCTTGCCAACCGACGGGCTGCGGTTCCGACACAGGGGAGCGGCAGCCCGCCTCAGACCGCCGGCGTCGGCGGCCGCAAACGCGACGCTTCGCGCGACGGCGTTATCCTCGACGCTGCGATCGACCTTCTCGCCGAGATCGGCTACGACGGCATGACCATGGACATGGTGGCGGAGCGGGCGAAGGCCGGAAAGGCGACGGTCTACCGCCGCTGGGCTTCCAAACCCGACATGATCCTTGATGCGGTCGCGCGCATGAAGCGCAATCAAGTCGATCTCGACGACCTGCCGGACACCGGATCGTTGCGGGGCGACCTGCTTGCGCTCTTCCGTCCGCAGCCCGTCGCCGACATCGACCGGAAACTGCGCGCGATGGCGGGTCTCGCTGCCTTGGTGGCCCAGTCGCCGACGCTGGCCGATGTTGCGCACGGGGCGCTCGTCGCACCTTGGGTCGCGGCTAATCGCGCGCTGATGAAGCGCGCCCTCGCGCGAGGCACGATCGCGCCCGATGCCGACATCGAGATGGTCGCGCAGGTGATGCCGGCCATGGGCGCCTATCGCGCGCTGATCCAGCGCCGACCGTTCGACCGCGCCTTTCTTCTTGCGATGGTCGATGGGCTCGTGCTGCCAGCGTTGGGTCTCGCGCGAAGCCCCACGACCGAAGCTACGTCCGGAGAGGCCGGTCGCGGTGACCGCCCCACGCCTGCGTAAGGTCCGGGCATCGTGCTGGCGGCAGGCATCGGCATGTCCTGAGCCTATCGGGCGTCGCGAGACGGCATCGAGATCGGCAATTCGCGTCACCGACATGCATGCTGTAGGCTTGCTCGACATGCGGGCGTGGCGGAACTGGTAGACGCGCTGGATTTAGGTTCCAGTGGTGAGAATCGTGGGGGTTCGAGTCCCTCCGCCCGCACCAATGCCTGCCTTTTTCCGTTGTTGTTGTCGTTGTCCTGGCCCGCGGACCCGGGACTTGTCGCGGCGAGGGAGTGCATACCGCGTCGCGCGTAGGATTCCGGATCGTCGCTGACGCTCCGCCGGGATGACAGCGCGGGCGCGCCGAGTGACATATTTTTGTCGTCGGGGTGCCCTGGCCGCCACGGGATGCTATGCCCCCACCAACCCGTCACCCAAGAACAATCCGAGACGTCTCATGCAAGTCACCCAGACCCACGCCGAAGGCTTGAAGCGCGAGTTCGAGATCGTGCTGCCGGCGCAGGACCTCGCCGGCCGCATGGAGAAGGAGCTCGGCGAGATGGCGGCCAAGGCCAACATCAAGGGGTTCCGTCCGGGCAAGGTGCCGGTCGGGCACCTCAAGCGCATGTACGGCCGCTCCGTCATGGCCGAGGTGCTGCAGACCGCCATCGGCGAGGCGCGCACCCGGATGATCGACGACAACAAGCTGCGCGTCGCCGGCGAGCCGAAGTTCGACCTCGAGGGCGGCGACGACGCCAACGTCGTGGAGCGTGCGCTCGAGCTCAAGGGCGACCTCAAGTTCAAGGTGGCGCTGGAAGTGCTGCCGAAGGTCGAGATCGGCGCGCTCGACGATCTCGCCATCGAGAAGCTCGTCGCCGACGTGCCCGACGAGGAGGTCGACCGCTTCATCGCGATGATCGCCGACCAGCAGCGCAGCTACGAACCCAAAGGCGACGGCGCGGTCGCGGAGAAGGGCGACAAGGTCTCGGTCGATTTCGTCGGCAAGATCGACGACGAGACCTTCGAGGGCGGCAGCGGCGACGGCGTCGACCTGGTGCTCGGTTCGAACTCCTTCATTCCCGGCTTCGAGGATCAGGTGATCGGCATGGCGGTCGGCGAGAGCCGCACCGTCGCGGTCACCTTCCCCGAGGATTACAACGCCGCCCAGCTCGCCGGGAAGCCGGCGAATTTCGGCGTGACGCTGAAGAGCGTCGCGGCGCCGGGTTCGCTCGCCATCGACGACGAGTTCGCCAAGGGCTTCGGCATGGACGGGCTCGACAAGCTCAAGGAGACCGTGCGCGGCAACATCGAGCGCGAATACGGCAACGCCTCGCGCGCCAAGTGGAAGCGGGGCCTGCTGGACTCGCTCGACAAGCGCTACGAGTTCGATCTGCCTCAGGGCCTCGTCGACCAGGAGTTCGAGCAGATCTGGAAGCAGGTCCAGGCCGAGCAGGCGCAGACCAAGAAGAGCTTCGAGGACGAGAACACGACCGAGGAGGCGGCGCGCGCCGACTACCGCAAGATCGCCGAGCGCCGCGTCCGCCTCGGCCTCGTGCTGGCCGAGATCGGCGAGGAGGCCGGCGTCAAGGTCACGCAAGAGGAGATGACCCAGGCGCTGATGGAGCGCGTGCGCCAGTACCCGGGCGAGGAGAAGCAGGTCTACGACTTCTTCCGCAACAACCCGCAGATGATGGCGCAGATCCAGGCCCCGCTGTTCGAGGACAAGGTGGTCGACCATATCGTGTCGAAGGCCAAGGTCACCGAGCGCAAGGTCTCGAAGGAAGAGCTGACAAAGCTCGACGAGGACGAAGGCGCCGAGGCCGTGGCCGCCTGAGACGTGGCGGGTCGCAAGGCGCGGGTTGTCGGGCGTCTCGCCGGCGACCACAGCTGTCGTTCCGGAACGAGCCGAAAGCGAAGCGCCGGACTACGTCGCCCGATGTCGCGACGGGGGCCGACACCTGGTGTCGACGACGATGAGTTCCGGGTTCGGTTTCGCCGCCCCGGAATGATGGCCGCGTCCCGAGCAACGCGATGCCATGCGCGCGCTTGAGCCGGTCGCCACCGAAGGGAAACTGACCCAGCTCTCGCCGATCGTGTGGCGCTGCGATGGCGAGGAGGGCGCGTTCGTCTTCGACGTGGCGCCGATCCGTCGCAACTTCGTCGGCCTTTTTCTGCGCGCCGGCGCGCACGCCGCTCCCAAGATCAGCTTCGACGGCGGGGAGGGCTTCAGCGACCTTTCCGCGATCGTCTTTCGCAGCTTTCCCTTCGGCTTCTATCACGTCTCCCTGGCGACGATGGGTGCGGCGCGGCGCATCCGGTTCCGCGCTTGCGCGGAAGGCCCGACGACCTTCCGCTTCCTGGCCTTCGAATGCGGGCAGCCGCTGCTCGTCGCCGTGCTGCACTACCTCTTCAACCTGCGCTACCAGAACATCGGCCTCGTCGCGCCGGCCTCCGGCGGGAAGCGCGGCCGCTGGGCGGCGGTCGTCAGCAACATCCGGCGCATTCGCACCTTCTTCGCCACGGTCTCGTCCGGGAACGCCATCCGCGTGCAGCAGGCCGACGACGACGTGCTGGCGCGATTGCGGTTGGCGCAGACGCTCCAGGCCCAGCCGGTCCAGGCCGAGATGGCGGCGCGGCTGGCCGATCGCACGCATCCGCTGCTGAGCTTCGTCGCGCCGGTCTACGAGACCCGGACGGACTATCTGCGCGACCTCGTCGGGTCGTTCGCGGCGGAAGCGGCGCCTTACGCTGAATTGCTGCTGGTCGACGACGGATCGCGCGGCGCGGCGACGCGCGAGGCCTTGGCGGCGCTGGCCGCCACGCCCGGCGTCCGCGTGGTGACCCAGGCGGCGAACGGCGGCATCGCGCGCGCGACCAACGCCGGGATCGCGACGGCGCGGGGCGACTGGTTGAGCTTCATCGATCACGACGACGCCTTCGTGCCGGGCGCGATCGCGATGATCGCGCGCGCGATCGCCGATCATCCCGAGGCGCATTTCTTCTACACCGACGAGATCGTCACCAACGCGGCGCTGAAGCCCACGGGGTCGTTCTGCAAGCCCGCCTACGATTCCGTGCTGCTGTCCGGGCTCAACTACATCAACCATTTCTCGGTGTTCCGACGCGATCGGCTCCAGGCGCTCGGCGGGCTGCGCCTGGATCGCGAGGGATCGCAGGACTACGATATGCTGCTGCGCTACCTCGAAGGCGCCGCGCCGGGGTCCGTGGTCCACGTGCCGTTCCTCGCCTACACCTGGCGGCGCGGCGAGGAGAGCTACTCGACGCTGTTTCGCGAGCGCTCCGTCGCCAACGCGCGCGAGGCGCTGCGCGCGGCCTATGCCGACGTCGGGCAGCGCGTCGACGTCGAGCCGGCACCGGGCAGCCCCGATATCCACCGCGTGCGCTTCCCCGATGCGGCGCGCCCGCTCGTCTCCGTGATCATCCCCAATCGCGACAGCCTGGCCCTGATCACTCGCGTCGTCGACGACCTGCTGCACCGCACGGCCTATCCGCGGCTGGAGATCGTGATCGCCGACAACGGCTCGCTCGATCCCGCCGTGCTCGCCTTCTACCAGGCGCAATGGAGCGAGCGTCTCCTCGTCGACCTGGTCGTCGAACCCTTCAACTTCGCGCGCATGTGCAACCGCGGGGCGCGGCTGGCACGCGGCGAGCTGCTGCTGTTCCTCAACAACGATATCGAGGTAATCGAGCCCGGCTGGCTCGACGAAATGGTCGAGTGCCTGGCCTTTCCCCAGGCCGCGATCGTGGGGGCACGCCTGCTCTATCCCGACGGCAGCCTGCAGCACGCCGGCGTGATCGTCGGGCTCGGCGAGGCCGCGGGCCATTGGCACGTCGCCGAGCCGATCGACACGCCCGGGCCGATGGGCCGGCTCGCCGTGCGCCAGACCATCGGCGCCGTCACCGCCGCTTGCATGCTGGTGACGCGCTCCTGCTTCGAGACACTCGACGGTTTCGACGAGATCGCCTTCCCCATCGCCTACAACGACGTCGATCTCTGCGTGAGGGCACGCCACGCGGGTTTCCGAACGGTGTGGACGCCCTTCGCCACGCTGACGCATCACGAATCGGTGTCGCGCGGCAGCGACGCCGAGGGTGAGAACGCGGCGCGCTTCCGCGTCGAGATGGCCCGCCTTCAGGAGCGTCACGCCACCAGGACCATCGTCGACGAGGCTTACAGCCCCTTCTACGATCGACGCTATTCGCGGCCGCATCTGGTACTGCCCGATGCGTTGCCCGAGGTGCGGCGCGGCAGATTCGGCTAGACCCGATTTGTCCCCACGTGGTTAGCTCGCGCGCGATCTTCTCGTTGCGCGTCAACCTTGACGCAGGGTAAACTCGTTTCGTCGATGTCTTGTCGTGTCTCACTTCGGGGTTGGCATGTCGTTGAAGATCCCCAAAGTTCGCGTGGCGCATGAAGCCCACGACCTTTCGGTCAAGATCCACTTGTTCCGCAGCCAGAAGGGCGAACTCTGCGGCTGGTACGTCGGCCCGATCGCGATGCTCGAGAACAAGGTCCACATGCCCTATCTGCCGCGGTCGGCCGAGACGCGTGCGACAGTGGCGGTGATGCGGGCGATCGCGGCGGCCAACGAGGGTCGTACCGCGCTGTGCCTGGTCGATCCCGAGGATCTTTGGGAGCCCGCGTGGCGGCCCGCCTGACACCAAGCGCGATCCGCTCCCCGTAATTCACAGGCGCGGTCCGCACCCCTGTTTCCGTTGAGTGTGGCCGCGCGGCGTGCCACAAAGGCTCCGGCGGACGGCGCAGCGTAACGATCCGCAAGCTTCTGACATCATTGGGATAGTCCGCATGACCCTCATGGATCACGCGGCCGGACGCGTGTCTCCGCTCGCCCGTGCCGGCCAGCCCGAGTTCCGCGTCTCTCCCCACAATCTAGAGGCGGAGCAGGCGCTGCTCGGCGCCATCCTCATCAACAACGACGCCTTCGATCGCGTCTCCGATTTCCTCCGGCCGGATCATTTCTCCGAAGAGATCCACAAGCGCATCTACGACGTCGCCTCGCAGCTGATCCGCGCCGGCAAGGTGGCGACGCCGATCACGCTGAAGACCTTCCTGGGGGACGGCGACCTCGGCGGCATCACCGTGCCGCAATATCTCGCGCGCCTGGCGGCGCAGGCCACGGCCATCATCAATGCCGAGGATTACGGTCGCACGGTCTACGACCTCGCGACGCGGCGCGACCTGATCCTGATCGGCGAGGACATCGTCAACGGCGCCTACGACGCGCCGGTCGATGTCAGTCCGCGCGAGCAGATCGAGGAGGCCGAGCGCAAGCTGTACTCGATCGCCGAATCCGGCCGTTACGACGGCGGCTTCCAGCGTTTCTCCGACGCTCTCACCTCCGCCGTGGACATGGCGGCCAAGGCCTTCGAGCGCGACGGCGGCCTGTCGGGCATCGCCACGGGCATGAGCGACCTCGACCGCATGATGGGCGGTTTGCAGTCCTCCGATCTCGTGATCGTCGCCGGACGTCCCGGCATGGGCAAGACGGCGCTCGCCACCAACATCGCCTTCAACATCGCCAAGGCCTACGAATTCCGCCAGAAGCCCGACGGCAGCCATGAGACCATCAATGGCGGCATCGTCGGCTTCTTCTCTCTCGAAATGTCGGCCGAGCAGCTCGCCACGCGCATCATCGCAGAGCAGAGCCAGGTCGCCTCCTACAAGATCCGCCGCGGCGACATCACCGAACAGGACTTCCACCGCGTCGCCGAGGCGGCGCGCGAGATGCAGCAGATCCCCTTCTACATCGACCAGACCGGCGGCATCTCCATCGCCCAGCTCACCGCGCGGGCGCGCCGGCTGAAGCGGCAGCGTGGGCTCGACATGCTGGTGGTCGACTATCTCCAGCTGCTGTCGGGCTCGAAGTCCCGCGAAGGCAACCGCGTGCAGGAGCTGACCGAGATCACCACGGGGCTCAAGGCCCTGGCCAAGGAGCTGGCGGTGCCGGTGGTGGCACTGTCGCAGCTCTCGCGTCAGGTCGAGTCGCGCGACGACAAGCGACCGCAGCTTTCCGACCTGCGGGAATCCGGTTCGATCGAGCAGGATGCCGACGTGGTGATCTTCGTGTTCCGCGAGGAGTATTACCTCAAGAACAAGCAACCGCGCGAGGGCAGCGAGGAGTTCCTGACCTGGCAGAGCGACATGGAGCGGGTTCACGGCCGCGCCGAGGTGATCATCGGCAAGCAGCGCCACGGTCCGACGGGAACGGTCGAACTGGCGTTCGAGGGCGAGTTCACCCGCTTCTCCAACCTCGCGCGCGAGGACCACATGCCGGTGCCGCATTGAGCGACATTGCCTTTTGACGGCGTTCATTCGGAAAGGTCGGCATGCGAGCCGGCTCGCACGAAGATCAACGCATCTCTTCCGATCGGGTAGATCAGGTGAAGGTCGCCATGGCGCGACGATCGCCGCAGTCCTTCCACGGCCCTGTCGCTCGTTTCTCGCGGGCTGTGTCTTGTTCTTCCCGCTGCATCGCGAGACAGTCGGGGTGTGGCTTATCGAGACCCCAGCGTGCGTCCTCTTCTCGCTCCCGTGACCGAATGGCGCGATGTCGAGGCCGAGCAGGCCGGGTCGACGCTCACGGTCGATCTCGGCGCGATCGCCGCCAACTGGCGGCTGCTGGCCGAGGAGTCGAGGCGGGCGGAATGCGCGGCGGTGGTCAAGGCCGACGCCTACGGGCTCGGTCTCGCCGCGGTGGCGCCGGCGCTGCGTCGCGCCGGCTGCAAGACCTTCTTCGTGGCGCACGTCTTCGAGGGGCAGCAGCTGCGCGCGCTCGCGCCAGACGCCACCATCTACGTGCTCAATGGCCTGATGCCGCGCACGGCACCTCTCTTCGTCAAGGCGAGGCTACGGCCGGTGCTCGGCTCGCTGCCGGAGATCGAGGATTGGATCGGGGCGACCGGGCGCACGCGCTCGCCTTGCGCGTTGCAACTCGACAGCGGCATGAACCGTCTCGGCCTCATCTCCGAGCAGGTACAGTCGGCCGTGCGACTCTCGATGCGGTTGGATGTGGCGTTGGTGATGAGCCACTTCGTCTGGTCCGGCCGGGTCGAGCATCGCGACCGGGTCGAGCGGCAGCTCGAGCTGTTCGACCAAGCGCGCCGCAGCTGGCCCGACGTGCCTGCCTCGATGGCCAATTCATCGGGGATCTTCTACGGCGCCGAGGCGCAGCACGATCTGGTGCGGCCGGGCTACGCGCTGTACGGCGGCAATCCGACGCCGAACGCGCCCAACCCGATGCGGCCGGTCGCGACCTTCGAAGCCAAGGTGATCCAGGTCCATGAGGTCGCCGCCGGCGAGAGCGTCGGATACGACGCCCATTGGATCGCGCCGTCACCCCGCCGCCTCGCCACTCTGAGCGTCGGCTATGCCGACGGCATCCCGTGTACGGCCATCGGCACCAACGCCGAACCGCGCGGCCAGGCCAGCGTCGACGGCGCGCTGTGCCCCTTCGTCGGCCGCGTCTCCATGGATCTCATCGTCATCGACGTGACCGAGGCGCCGACGGTGGAGCGTGGCGACACGGTCGAGATCCTCGGGCAGGACATCGGGATCGACGATCTCGCCCGCCGCTCCGGTGCCATCGGCTACGAGATCCTGACGCGCCTCGCACCGCGCAGCCACCGCCGCACCGTGGGCGCCTAGGGGACCCTAGGCCCGCCCGCGCGGGATCAGCCCACCGTGTCGCCCTCGGGATCGTCGTCCGCGTTGCCGGTCATCGCCTCGCGCAGGCCTTTCCACCGCTTGACGCTCTCATGGGCGCCGAGAAGGGCGAGGGCGAAGACGAAGGGCACGAGGTAGTAGACGATGCGAAACAGCAGCAGTGCGGCGAAGAGCGTGGCCTCGGAATGCGCCGGCACGGTCTTCAGCATGGTCGCTTCGAAGACGCCGATGCCGCCCGGCGCGTTGGAGGCGATGCCGAGCAGCGAGCCGAAGACGTAGACCGTGACGAAGGTCAGATAGTCGATCTCGCGCGGGGGAGCCATCAGGACGTAGAGCGTCGCGGCCGCGGCGCAGAGGTCGATCAGGCCGAGGCAGATCTGGCCGAGCGTGAGCCAAAGGCCCGGCAGCTCGAGCGTAAAGCCCTGGATCTTGGCCTTGCGGCCCTTCGAGGCCCAGAACAGATAGCCGCACAAGGCCGCGACGATTCCCAACCCGATGACGCGGTTGAGCAACGGCGACAGATGATCGATGTGCGATACGCCGCCCGCCCGCACCGTGAAGCCGATGCCCAGAAGCAACGCCATCCCGAGCCAGAACGTGAGGCCGGCGATGATCGTCAGGCTCGCCACCTTGCCGGCCGAGAGCCCGCGACCGGAATAGATCCAATAGCGGACCGTGCCGGCGGTGATGACCGGGAAGCCCAGGGTGAAGGAGATCGCGTAGCTGCAGAACGACGCCAGCGCGGCGGTGGGGTAGGGCACCTTGAGCCGCAGCTGACGCAGCGCCAACGCGTCGTAGCCGGTCAGCGCGAGAAACGAGATCGCGGTGAAGCCCGCGGCGCCGACGATCTGCTCGGCGCTGGTGGCGGCGATGGCGCCCCGCAGCGCGTTCGGATCGATCGCCATGAACGTGCGCGTCAGCACGAAGATCGCCAGGGCGAGGATGCCGATCGAGAGACCGTAGCCGACGAACCGTCCGATGCGGCGGCGCACCAGCTGCTTGTTCTCGACGCTGTCGGGAATGACGGCGTTGAGGACCTTGGTGGTCAGCTTGTCGCGGCGCTCGTCTTCCGCGAGCCTTTGCCCCTCCGACGTTCCAACCTCGGAGACTTGCGGCTCAGCCTTGGCCTCGCGATCGTCTCGGGGCGTCGCACCGTCCAAAGCCTCACTCCCGGCCGTATCCTCTGCGGGACACCGACCTTGCTGACCGCCTGCCTGCCGGCATAGCCCTTGCCCCGACCTACCCGAGCCGGGCGACGAGCCTTTCGTGCAGCGGATTGGCGGGCGAGAACACGTAGTCCATGGCCGCTACCGTGACATGTCGCGCGCCCTGCGCCACGAGCCAGTCCGCGAGCGGCGCGACCTTGTCCTTGAGGCAGGTCAAGGTCAAGCGCCCGGCGACGTTTTCGGAGCGCAGCCGCGCGCCGAACTGCGCCCCGGCGCCCTCGATCACGCCGTCGCGGCGCGCGTCGAATTGCGCAATCACGTCGCGGGTCGACCGCGCGGCTTCCTCCGCGGCGATGCGTGCCAGCACCTGCCGCGCCTTCTCGCGCGCCATCCCGCTCCAAGGCGCGGCGAGCGAGGCCACGAGGTTGGCCTCCGAGCGCAGCATCACGCCGTCGTCGAGCACCTTGAGCGCGTTGGCGGCGAGCGTCGCGCCCGTCGTGGTGATGTCGACGATGAGCTCGGCCTGGCCGGCCGCCGGCGCGCCTTCGGTGGCTCCGAGGCTTTCGACGATGCGATAGTCGACGACGTGGTTGGCGGCGAAGTAGCGCCGGGTCAGGTTCACGTATTTGGTGGCGACGCGCATGCGCTCGCGCCGCTTGGCGAAGAACGCCGCGGCGACGTCCTCGAGATCGGACATGGTGCGCACGTCGATCCAGGCCTGCGGCACCGCCACGACGACATCGGCGCGGCCGAAGCCGAGCGGCGTCAGCAGCTCCAGCCTGGCGTCGGCGTTTTCCAGCGTCTCGCGCACGAGGTCCTCGCCGGTGATGCCCATGTGCGCCTGCCCGGCGGCGAGCAGCCCGACGATCTCGGAGGCCGAGACGAAGGCGACTTCGATGCCGTCGATCCCCTCGAGCGTTCCGCGATAATCGCGGGCGCCGCGGTTCGGCTTCAGCGTCAGGCCGGCGCGGGCGAAGAAGGCGGTGGCGTTCTCCTGCAGCCGGCCCTTCGAGGGTACGGCGAGGACCAGGTCGCAGGAGCCGGCGCTCAAGCCGTCGCTCATGGCATCTCTCCCGCCGCCCGGCGATCGGCCCAGAGCGCCGCACCCACCGCCGGCACGTCCGCCGTGGCGCCGAGGGTGCCCATCAGCCGGTCGTAGCGGCCGCCGCCAACCAGGGGCGGATCGTCCGGCCGCGCCGCGTCTCGAGTCTCGAAGACGAAGCCCGTGTAATAGTCGAGGTTGCGGATGAACCGGCCTGAGAAGCGCAGGCCGGAGAGGTCGACGCCGCGGGCGGCGATGAAGCTGACGCGGTGCTCGAATCGGTCCAACGCCGGCCCGATCGCCAGCTTGGCATCGTCGGCGAGGGTGCGCAGCGCGCAGGCCGCCTCGTCGGGCTCGCCGTCGATGGCCAGGAAGCGCTCCAGCGCGGCGCGCGCGTCGGGCGCCACGCCGTGGCCACCCTTCAGCGCCGCCTGTTCGAGGAAGCGATCGGCGATCTCGGCCGCGGTGCGGCCGCCGACGCTCCGAATGCCGGCGATCGCGAGCAGGTCCTCCACCAGCGCCCGCGCGCCGTTCTTGTCGACGCCTTCCAGCGCCGCCAGTACGCCGGAATGGTCGATGCCGCCGTCTGTGGGCGCGTCGAGGATGCCGGCGAGGCTCTTGCCCTGGGCGAGGCCGCGGGTGATGCGGCGGCGCCATTGCGGCGGCACGGCGAGGGCGTCGACCAGCTCGGAGAACAGCGCGGCATCGCCGATCGTGGTGGCAAATCGCACCGGCGCGACCAGCGATGCCGCCTCGAGCGAGAGCGCCAGGATCTCGGCGTCGGCCGCCTCGCGGTCGCTGCGGCCGAGATTCTCGATGCCGGCCTGCACGAACTCGCCGGGGCCGTCGCGCCGGAGCCTGAACACCGCGCCGCAATAGCAGAAGGTCGCGGGGCGCCCGGCCTGAGGAGACGCCAGGTAGGTTCGACAGACCGGGATCGTGTATTCCGGCCGCAGGCAGAGCTCCTCGCCGTCGAGCGCGTGCGTCAGGTAGAGCCGCCCGCGCATGTCCTCGCCGGAATCGAAGAAGGCTGCGGCGGGCTGCAGCATCGGCGGTTCGCAGCGCGCGTAGCCGGCCTCGACGAGGTGGGCCACCAGCGCGTCTTGGCGCAGGCGATCGTCGGCGAAGGGAAGCGGGGCGGCGGCGTTCAAGATCGGCTCCGAGGTCGGCGCCCTCTTAGCAAGCACGTTCCGCGGGCGCGACCCGTTTCGCGCGGCAGGGTGAAAGGCTTCGGCAGCGGCCCTCGAGGGGCTGCCACCAAAATGCCGGCCGTGCGTTCTTCCGCTGGACCGGCCGAACGGGTGTTAACTACCTCTTAACCAATCGATTGACCCAAGGTGCTTCTGTTAGGAAACTGTTCATGTCGGAGCGGGGGCAAACGGCATGTTGAAGCGTTGGGGTCGTCTCTGTGCCGCGGCGGCGTTGCTGGCTTTCGCCGTGCCGGCTCAGGCGGCCACGGTCCATGGCACTCGTCGCCATGCCCACTCGCTCCATGTCGCGGTCGCCACGATCCACGACGACGCGATCGAGACCCTGCTCCAGCCGACCCATGCCGCGCCGGTCGGTGAAGTCACGCGCGTTCCCTACGGGTGGGCCGATTTCTGCACCCGCCGTGTGGAGGAGTGCCGCGTCGACGTGCTCGACCCCGTGGACGTCGTCATGTCGTCGAAGGTCGAGCAGACCCTCGTGGAGGTCAATGCCGAGGTAAACGCCGAGATCGAGCCGGTCTCGAATCTCGAGCATTGGGGCACGCTGCTCGACCATTGGGACTACCCGACGGACGGCAAGGGCGACTGCAAGATCTACGCTCTGTGGAAGCGCAAGCAGCTGCTCGATCGCGGCTTTCCGCGCCAGGCGCTGCTCATGACGATCGTCCGCGATCTCGATGGCAATGGCCACACCATCCTGACGGTGAAGACCGACAAGGGAGATTACATCCTCGACAACATGGTCGGCGAAGTCCGGCTCTGGGACGCCACCGGATACAAGTTCGTCAAGCGCCAGTCGCAGACCGATCCCAACGTGTGGGTCTCGGTCGGCCCGGCGACGATGCCGGTCACGACGGCGGTGGTGCAGTAGCGGCTAGGTCCCAGCCACCACGAGAAGCCGCCGAACCTGTCCGGAATCGTAGGCAGCGAGGAAGGCGGCGTAGTTGCGGAACACGACGCAACCGTTGGAGTCGCCACGCGGCCCCAGCATGAAGGTGTGCGCCAGCAGGCCGCCTCGGCCGAAGGTCGTGCCCTCGAGCAGCGGCGTCAGGCGCAGCGCGCGCACGCCGTGGAACGGGGCTTCGCGCTGGGTCAGTTCGTAGATCGTCGGCGGCGTGGCGCCGCGCATGTGCTCGGTGACGCTGCCCGGATCGTCGAGATGCGTGCCGAGGCCGGAATGGGCCTCGAGCTGCGCGCCGCTCGGCAGCGTCACAGTATGCTTGGCGATGTTGTAGACGGCGGTCCCGCTGCCGGTCGACGAGCTGGCGCCGCTGCCGAAGAAGCCGCCGCCGGTTTCTCCGGGCGTGGCATAGGCGAGCGCGGGATTGGCCGGCGCCGCCGGCGCGCCGAACATGCGTTCCAGCAGGGTGCGGCCATCGCTCGGCGGCGCGATGGCCGCGGGGGAGGGCGGCGTCTCCAGTGACGCGATGCGGCGCGGCGCGGGTGCGATCGGTGTTCTGGCGAAGGACGGACGCGGCGTCGGCAGCGGCACGGCGCGGGCCAGCGGCGCGGCGTCGGCCGGCGCCATCGCCTGCTGCTCGACCTCGGCCACGCCCGGCGGCAGGTCGCTCTCGAGTGCCGCTTCCACCACGATCTGCGGCGTCTCGGCATGCTCGAAGCGCGAGCGCAGCGGCGCGCTGCGGCCGAAGGGCGTCGGCGCGTAGCCGCTCGTCAACGCCGGATCGAGCAGCGCCATTTCGTGGCGCACCAAGGCGATCCTGGCGGGCACCGGCCGCAGTGTCGCGGCGGTCACGACGACGTTGGGGGTCTCGGGCGTGCCGTAGAGGAGCCCGAGGCCGATGGTCGTGCTGCTAAGGAGACCAAGGGCGCAGACCAGCGCCTGGAAGGAGGGGCCGCGCCGCCGCTGTCGGAGCCGCGCCTGCCGGTCGCCGTTTCGCCCCGCAAAGCCCCGTTGATCCACCGCCTGCCCCGCCCGACAAAAGCCCGCACGCGGGGCCCCGCCGCCCCTCTCGATGCGCCATTGACGCCGGCTTTGGTTAAGCCGGGCTTAAAGGGTTAATTGCGGCACGGTGGAGGCACGGCGGGGGCGGCCCCTGCGTTGGATCCCGAGTGGCATTTCAGCCAGGCTGCCGATGAAACGACGGCGGCACCGAGGGCCGCGTGCACGCGCCACGCGCGCAAACCATCTTGCGGCGGAGCGGCTGAAGCCGTTGCTGCCGCTGCCGAAGGCCGCGAGGCTGATCGACGGTTTGCCTGTCCGCTACAGCTGCACCACGTTGGACAGGTCGAAGACCTGGCCTGTCGGGTTGTCGCCGATGCGGACCGTCTTGTCGTTGGTGAACGTGTAGGGCGGCACCGGAAGGTTGTAGGGCGCCGGCACCCCGTTGTAGACGCGGCCCGCGAGGTCGTATTTCGAGCCGTGGCACGGGCAGAAGTAACCGCCGGGCCAGCTCGCGTCGACCGAGCCTTTGTCGGGCTGGAACGTCGGGATGCAGCCAAGATGCGTGCAAACGCCGACAAGCACCAGATATTCAGGCTTGACCGATCGATGCCAGTTCTCGGCATAGCCGGGTTGCTGCATGACCGTGGAGTGCGGGTCGGCGAGCTTCGAGATCAGCTCCGGCTCCTGCAGAACCTTGAGCGCCTCCGGCGGACGGTTGACGATGAAGATCGGATGACCGCGCCATTTGACGAGGATCTGCTGCCCCGGTTGCACCTGGCTGAGATCCACATCGATGGGAGCGCCGGCGGCGATCGTCGCGGCGTCGGGCTCCATCTGGCTGACCAACGGCACGATCAGGCTCGCGGCACCGACCGCCGCGACCGCCCCCGTCGCGATGTAGAGCATATCGCGACGCGTCGGGTCGCCGGTTGGTGCCGAAGTCGAGGCAGATATCGAGGCCATTGAAAACCCTGGAGCAGTTCTACGAAAGCTGCCTACAAGGCTTGCCGCGCGTTGTCGAGAATGGCCGCGAGCGCGGGGTCACACGTCGACGAGATTGGCCCAGAGCAACGTCGCGAGGCCGAGAAACCCGATGAGGCCGCCGAGCGGGACGGAATTCGCCGGAAACCAAGGACCCCAGGCGCCCGCGTGCGACACGCCGAGCGCAAGGTAAAGGCCGGCCAACCACAGCGCGGCGCCGACACCGTTCAACGCGGTCCACTTCATGATTGAACCCGTACGCTAGAAGCCTTCCTTCAGTTAACCCGGTTCAAGCGGATCGGGTTCATCATTTCGGCGAAGATGCGGCGATTTCTTGATCAGCTCGACCTCTCGCGCTTGCGCCGGTGCTTTCGATCCGGCGCGGGAGCGATGACCTTGCCGCAGTCCGGCGAGAGCTGGTCCACCTTGCTCTGCAAGCAGGCCAGGATCTGCGGCTCGTCCGGGATCATGGCGCTGCACAGCCGAAACACGTCGGGCGTGCAGGCCTCCTGGTCCTGAGTGGTCCCACGGTCCTGAAGGGTCGTCGCGCCCGTGCAGAACCAGGCGACCGCAAGAACAGCGAAGAGGGGCGCGCGATGCCGGTCTCCGCTTCGTCCGAAAACGTGTGTCATGAGAGGCTCCGACGGTGGCAAATCCACCGCCTGATAGCATCCCGCAGTCCGACCTCGGCCATCGAGTTTGCAGCGCAGGCGCCGGGTAAGCACCGGGCGTGACTGGCGGGATACAGTCAGGTGGCGCGCAGCCATCTCGGATCGGCCGCGGCGATGCGGGCGCCGAGCTCGGCGTCGAGCGGCACGTAGCCGCCGTCCTGCAGGACGAAGATTGGGTCGGCCACCTGCCTCGCGTCGTAGCCGGCGCGGGCGAGATCGGCCTTCCTCGGCCGGAACGTGCCGGTCGTCTCGAGCGCCGGGCAGAAGCGGAGGAACACCGGGCGGGCGTAGCGCGGGAGGACGGCCGTCGCGTGCCGGATTTCAGCCGGCGTGACCTCCGGGCCGCCGACCAACGCAGCCATGCCGGCGCGGCCATCGGCGCCTGGCACGGCGACGCCGTAGACCGAAGCTTCAGCCACCCCCGGACAACCGCGCAGCGCGGCCTCGACTTCGGCGGCGGCGACATTCTCGCCTTTCCAGCGAAAGGTGTCGCCGAGCCGGTCGATGAAGCGATAGAAGCCTTGGCCGTCGCGCGCCATCATGTCGCCCGTGCGGAACCAGCGGTCGCCGGGCTCGAAGACGTCGCGCAACACCTTCGCCTCGGTATCCGCGCTGTCGGTGTAGCCCTCGAAGCGCCCGGAGAGGCCATTGCCGCCGGTGCCGAGGCGGCCGATCGCTTCGCCAGGCTCGTCGGGCGCGCACCGCAGGCAGAATCCATCGTCACCGCGGGCCGGCCGTGCGGCGTCGGGATCGTGGCGCACCAGCGCGATGGGCGAGCGGTGCGCCATGAAGGATGGCAGCCGCCCGATCGCGCCCGGCTTCCCTTCCAGGTTGAACAGCGAGAAGCTGCCTTCGGTGGCAGCGTAGAACTCGAGGATGCGCGGCACGGCGAAGCGCGCGGCGAACGCTGTCCAGACGTCCGCGCGCAAACCGTTGCCGAGCGCGAGACGAAGCCGATGCGCGGACTCGAACTCGCAAGGCGGTGCGGCAACGAGGTAGCGGCAGAGTTCGCCGATGTACTGAAAGATGGTGGCCCCGCTCTCGACCACGTCGGGCCAGAAGCGACGGGCGGAGAAGCCCTCGCGCACGATGGTGGCGCCGCCGGCCGCGAGCATGGCGCCCACCGCCACGACTCCGCCGACCGAATGGTACATCGGCAGGCAATCGTAGAGCCGGTCGTCCGCCCGCGCGTCGGTGATGGCGGCGAACCACTCGCTCCACATGGTCACGCGATGGTGGCTGACCCGGGCGGCCTTTGGCAGGCCGGTGGTGCCCGACGTGTAGATGAGCAGGGCGGGATCGCGCAGCGTGATCGTGGGCGCATCGTCGCCGAGCGGAGCGGCGTCGAGACCGGCGACGATCGCATCGAGACGGACGACGCCCGCCGCGTCGGCGTCCCAGCACCAAAGGCTCACCCCCGGACCCAGGTCGAGGTCCGCCAGCGCCGGCATGCAGCGGCTTCCGGCGATGACGTGGCGCGGCGCGGCGGCACGGAGGCAGTGCGAGAGACCGTCGCCCGCCAGCTGGGTGTTGACGAGTGCCGTGACGATCCCGACGCGCGACAGACCCAGCCAGATGCCGGCATAGGCCGGTGCGTTCGTCATCATCAGGGCGACGCGATCGCCGGGCGCGAGGCCTTCCAGCTGCGCCCAGCGTGCGACCTGCCGGATCATCGCGGCAAGACCGGCGTAGGTGAGCGTCGCCTCCGGTCCGATCAGCGCCGGATTGTCCGGCGCGACGGCGGCGCGCTCTTCCACGGCGACGGCGAGCGTCCGGCTTGAGCCCGGCGTCACGGCGGCGGTGCGCTCGAGCGCCCGCAGCCAGTCTGCCGAGGCGGATCGGAGTGGCGATGCGACCGCTTGCGTCACAGCCGGTCGAGGAGCCGAGCCAACGCCTCGATCGACTGGAAATTGGCCGGCGTCAGCTCGCGTTGGGGGATGGTGACGTCGAAGTCCGCCTCGACCGCGAGCATGAGGTCGACCATCGCCATCGAGCTCAGGCCGCGATCGACGAGAAAGTCCGTCGGCGCGAACGGGCCGGCGAGACCGTGCTGCGCGGCGACCGTCGCGACGATGTCGGCGATCCTGTCGAGCGTGGTCGATCTGGTGAGGGTCACTTCAAGTCCAGCGGTGAGCGCACACCTGTTACGACGCGATCGGGAGGCGTGCGGGGCGTGTCGTTGCCTCAGCAGATAACCCGCAGCGATGCCGACAGCAAATGACCACGAGGAACGCGATGAAATTAATTGATTCCCGATCTTGCGGTTAACGCTTTGTTTACCGCGGCGAACGAGTTGCCCATGCTTTTGCCCCAGAACTTGGATTAAAAGAGAGCGTCTTCCGTTACGATGCGTCTCGCCATTTCGCAGGCTGCTGTTTTGACCCTCCTCGATACCATCGCCTCCGTTGCCAACGACGACGTCCCGTCTTCGCTGCGGCTGCGGGCCGAGGCGGTCGCCGCCGCGGCTGCCGACCAGGCCGAGCGCGTCGACCGCGACGCAATGTTCCCGGCGGCGGCGATCGCCGAAGCGAGACGACATCGCCTGCTTTCCGCGATGATCCCCGCGCCGCTCGGCGGCGACGGGGCCTCGCTGAGCGATCTCGCCGAGATTTGCTACATCCTCGGCCAGGCCTGCGCGTCGACGGCGATGATCGTCGCGATGCACACGGCCGCGCTCGCCTGCGTGGTCCGCCACGGCCAAGCCCAGCACTGGCATCGCGACCTGCTCCGACGCGTTTGCGACGAGCAGCTTCTGCTCGCGTCATCGACGACGGAAGGCAATGCGGGCGGCAACGTGCGCTCCAGCGATGCCGCGATCGTGCGCGAGGGCGAGCGTTTTCGCTTCACGCGCGCCGCGACGGTGATGTCCTATGGCGCCGAGTGCGACGGCATCGTCTCGACCGCCAGGCGGTCCGCCGAGGCGGCCGGCTCCGATCAGGTCGCCGTCGTGCTGATGAAGGATGCGGGCTGCACGCTCGCGGCGACCGGCGGCTGGGATACGCTCGGCATGCGCGGCACCCGCTCGTCGGGCTTCGCGCTGGCGGCCGAGGGTGATGCGGCGCAGATCCTGCCGCTCGGCTACGACCGCATCCACCCGCTGACCATGGTGCCGGTGTCGCACATCGTCTGGGCCGCCGTCTGGACGGGGATCGCCGCAGCGGCGGTGACCAAGGCGCAGCGCTTCGTGCGCACCGCCGCCCGCCGTGCAGGCGGTACCATGCCGCCGGGCGCCGGGCAGGCCACGCGCGCCGCCGCCACCCTGACCGCCTTGAGCCGCATGGTGGCGGGGCAGGCCGCCGCCGTCGACGCCATGGGCGAGCCCGAGCTCGCCGCCCTATCGACCCAGGCCGGGCTGAACCTCTTCAAGGTCGAGGCCTCCGAGCATGCGGCGCTGGCCGTGCAGCAGGCGCTGCGGGCCTGCGGCCTCGCCGGCTACCGCAACGACGGCGAGTTCGGCATTGGCCGTCACCTGCGTGACGTGCTGTCGGCGCCGGTAATGGTGCACAACGAACGAATCCTCGCCAACATCGGCAGCGCGGCGCTGATGAGCGGCGTGCCCACGGCGCTGCGCGAGGGCTGGGACGCCTCATGACCCGGACGATTCTCGAAGACGAACAGACCGACTGGCAGGCGTCGCTCCGCGCGACGCTGTTTCGCCCGATGGGCGCCGACGGCGTCCATGCCCGCACGGGGCTCTACGAGGATGTGCTGGAGCGCCTGGGGCGGCTGATCACCGCGCATCGCGAGGATGGGACGGAGGTGTTCCGCTTCCCGCCCGTGATGAGCCGCCGCGACCTCGAGCGCTCGGGCTATCTCAAGAGCTTCCCCAATCTGATCGGCTGCTGCTGCGCGCTGCACGGCTCCGAGGCCGAAATCCGGGCGGCGGCCGACCGGCCCGACGGCGGATGGACCGAGTCGCTCGGCGCAACCGAGATCGTGCTGTCCCCGGCGGCCTGCTACCCGATCTACCCGATCGCCGCCGCGCGCGGCACGCTGCCCGAGGGCGGCCTGCGCTTCGATGTCGCCGCCGATTGCTTCCGCCGCGAGCCTTCGCCTGATCTCGACCGTCTCCAGAGCTTCCGCATGCGCGAGTTCGTGGCGATCGGCGCACCGCACGAGATCTCGGCCTTCC
>CAXTVT010000030.1:0-40506 GCA_964247745.1 uncultured Beijerinckiaceae bacterium | reverse complement strand
CGCTCGTTCTGGGTGTGGACCACCATGCCTTCGTCGGCCGGCGTGGTGCAGGAGGCCGGCGTGCCGCGACGGCCTTCGATCTCGACGAGACAGAGCCGGCACGACCCGAACGGCTCGAGCGAGTCCGTCGCGCAGAGCTTCGGGATCTTGGTGCCCATCGACGCCGCGGCGGCCATGACGCTGGTGCCCTTGGGCACGGTCACCCGCTCGCCGTCGATCGTGAGCGTCACCTGTTCCGCCGCGGGGCGGATCGGGGTGCCGGTGTCGAGTTCCTCGATGAGGGCCATCGTTCTCTCCCTTGTCCCTGGCGCTTACTCGGCGGCCTGACGGCGCTCGGCCGGGACGAAATCTTGCGGAAAATGCTGTAGCGCGCTCTTCACCGGTATGGGGGTCAACCCGCCCATGGCGCAGAGCGATCCATCGGTCATGGTCACGCAGAGGTCGCGCACGAGATCGAGATTCTTCTCGATATGCACGCCGGCGATGACCTTCTCCATCGTCTCGCGACCGCGCGTGGCGCCGATGCGGCAGGGCGTGCACTTGCCGCAGCTTTCGGCCTCGCAGAATTCGAAGGCGAAGCGCGCCTGGCTGGCCATGTCGACCGTGTCGTCGAACACCACGATGCCGCCGTGGCCGACGAGCCCACCCTTGGCGGCGAAGGCTTCGTAGTCGAGCGGCGTGTCGAACAACTCGCGCGGGAAATAGGCGCCGAGCGGGCCGCCGACCATCGCGGCGCGCACAGGACGCCCAGTGAGCGTGCCGCCGCCCCAGGTATCGACGATCTCGCCGAGCGTGACGCCGAAACCCAGCTCGATGAGGCCGCCGTGCTTCACGTTGCCGCCGAGCTGGATACAGAGCGTTCCACGCGAACGTCCCATGCCGTAGTCCGCGTAGGCCTGGCCGCCGTGGCTGAGGATGTAGGGCACCGAGCAGAGCGAGATGACGTTGTTGACCACCGTCGGCTTGCCGAACAGCCCCTTCAGCGCCGGCAGCGGCGGCTTGGCCCGCACGACGCCGCGGCGCCCCTCGAGACTCTCGAGCAGAGAGGTCTCCTCGCCGCAGATGTAGGCACCGGCGCCCAGCCTAGCGTGGAGGCGAAACGGCTTGCCGGAACCCAGCACGGAGGCGCCGAGCGCGCCGTCGGCCGTGGCGATCTCGATCGCACGCGAAACGGTCTTGAAGGCGTGGGGGTACTCGGAGCGGATGTAGATGTAGCCTTCCGTGGCGCCTACCGCGAGCGCGGCGATGGTCATGCCTTCAATGAGCATGAAGGGATCGCCCTCCATGCTCATGCGATCGGCAAAGGTGCCGCTGTCGCCCTCGTCGGCGTTGCAGACGATGTACTTCTGCTCATCGAGGGCCTTGCGGACGGTGGTCCACTTGATGCCCGTCGGGAAACCGGCGCCGCCGCGACCGCGCAGCCCGCTGTCGGTGACCACCTTGCAGATGTCCTCGTCGCTCATGGCGATGGCGTTCGCCAGACCGACGAAGCCGCCGTGAGCGCGATAATCCGCGATGTCGAGCGGATCGACGATGCCGACGCGCTCGAAGGTGAGACGCGACTGCTTCTTCAGCCAGTCCATGTCCTCGGGCCTGCCGAGGCGAAGCGGGTGGTCCCCGCCCTGGAGCATGCCGGCCGCGAGCAACCCGTCGAGGTCCGCGACCTTCACCGGGCCGTAGGCGATGCGGCCTTCGGGCGTGACGACCTCGACCATCGGCTCGAGCCATTGCAGGCCGCGCGAGCCGTTGCGCTTGATCGTGACGCCGTCGCCGGCCCTGGCGGCGAGCGCCTTGGCCACCTTGTTGGCGCCGACTGCGATCGCGGCGGCGTCGACGGGGACGTAGACCGTGATCATGCTCGCGCTCCGCCGGCCCGGACATCCTGGATGAATGCGTCGAGCGTCTCGACGCGAACATCGCCGACAGGCTCCTCGTCGACCAGCACGGCCGGCGCGCAGGCGCAGAGGCCCAGGCAGAACACCGGCTCGATGGTGATGGCACCATCGGCGGTGGTGCCGTGCCAGTCGATGCCGAGCTCGCGGCGCAGGGCGTCATGCATCGCGACGGCACCGCGTGCCTGGCATGCCTCGGCGCGGCACACCTTCAACGTCGAGCGTCCCGGCGGATGATCGCGGAAATCATGGTAGAAGGTGAGCGTGCCGTGGATCTCGGCGCGCGACAGGTTCAGCGCTTCGGCCAGCACCGGCACGATGGCGCGATCGACGTAGCCGAACCGCTCCATCAGATCGTGCATGATCGGGATCGCGGATCCCTTCTCGTGAGACCGCGCGGCCACGACGCTCGTCGCCTCGGACAGGTCCCACGGTTCGTAGCTCGGCATGTCCATCCCAACAGCGGTTTTTGTAGCAGCTCTAAAAAAGCTCTTTGTCTGCTCTTTTCAAGAGCGTCCCATAGCTGTTCCGATAGAGGATTTCTATGAGACATCCCCCGTTCGGCCGGTTTTGGGCGGCATTAACCGATTAGCGAGGCGTTCCGCCGCTTGAACGAGCGCGTTGGTGAGCGGCGAAATGGCATAGCGGGGCGTCACGACGAGGCCGACGAGATGGCTCACCTCGGGTTCGGCGATCGGCACGGCCGACGTGTTCGGCGGCAGGCCGACGCTCGGGATCAGGCTGGCAGGGACGATGCTCGACCAATAGCCCGATGCGACATGCGCCATGAGCGCGAGGACCGAATTCGATTCCAGCGGTGCCTGGCCCGGGGCGCCGGCGTCGCGCAGCATCTGGTCGACGATGCGCCGGTTCTGCATGTCCGGCGTCATCAGGCAGAGCGGCAATTTCGCGATGTCGCGCCAGCCGATCGTCGCACGTCGGCCGAGATCGCTGTCGGCATTCGTCAGTAGGCAATAGGTCTCGCGATACAGCGGAACGGTCTTCACCGCCCCGACCGCCTCGTTGTCGAGATACGTCAGGCCGGCATCGATCGAGAGGTTGGTCAGCCCGTCGAGGATGTCGGTGGACGTGGCGGAGGTCACGGTGAAGCGCACGGAGGGGTGCCCAATGCGAAACGGCGTCGTCAGCGACGGTACGATGCCGAGCGCCGTCGGGATCGCGGCGAGGCGCAGGTGGCCTGCGAGGCCCCTCTTCAGCGCGTCGAGGTCCTGGCGCATGGCGGCGGCATCGCCGACGATGCGCCGCGCCCATGCGAGCACATGCTCGCCTTCGGGCGTGAAGCCCTGGAACCGCGAAGAGCGCCGCACGATCACGACGCCGAGTTGCTCCTCGAGCTGCTTGAGCCCGGCGGACATCGTCGGCTGGGTCACGCCGCAGATCTCGGCAGCCCGTCCGAAATGGTGCTCGCGGGCCAGAGCGAGAACGAAGTTGAGCTTGTCGATCAAGGCGGTTCCATTCTCCGTGGGACTTTATCCCACAAATAAGCGGAAGGCGATCGGCCGAGCCAACGACGCCCTGTCGAGCTTATTCCAGGCTGCGGCCCTTGGTTTCCGGCAGCAGAAAGGCGGCGATCGCACCGATCAGGCTGGTCGCTGCCAGGTAGTAGGCCGGCGCGACCTTATCGTGAGTCGCGGCGATGAGCTTGGTGACGAGCAGGGGCGCCGAACCGCCGAACAGCGAGACCGACACCGCGTAGACGATGGACAGCCCGGCCGAGCGGACGTTGCGCGGCAATGCCTCGGGTACGGCGGCGATGATGGCCGCCGTCGAGATGGAGGACAGGGCGGAGAGAAGCACCACCGCCGCATAGATGCTGGTAGGCCCGGGGCGATGCACCGCGATCCAGAACGCCGGGATGGCGACGACGACGATCGCGAAGCGCGGGATGACCATCACCGGACGGCGGCCATAGCGATCGGCGAGCCACCCGCCCAGCAGCGTGAAGGCGAAGGAGGCGAGGCCCAGCACCAGGGTGACGCCGTCCGAGGCCGCCTTCGAGAGCTTCAGCGAACTCTGGGCGAACGTCGGCATGTTGGCGCCGATGTAGAACGAGATCGTCGCCGACATGATCACGAGCAGCGTCAGCAGCAGGCGGCGCCCGTGCTCGGTGAAGAGCAGGCGCAGCACCTCGCCCGTCGAGTGCGCCGCGTCGGCATCGGCTCCCTCGCCCGCCGTTTCCGGCAGATGGGAGCGGATCAGGATACCGACGGGTACGATGGCGACACCGAGAAAGAACGGCACGCGCCAGCCCCAGCTCTCCAGCGCGCCTTTGGACAAGGTCAGCGTGAGCGTCAACGACACGAGGCCGGCGACGATCGCCGCCACGCCCTGGCTGGCGATCTGCCACGAGGCGAAGAAGGCGCGGCGTCGTTGCGGCGCCGCCTCCAGGAGATAGGCCGTCGACGGTCCGACCTCGCCGCCGAGCGCGAAGCCCTGGATCAGGCGCCCGGCGATGACCAGGATCGGGGCGGCCACCCCGATCGTCGCGGTCGAGGGTGTCGCCGCCAGCATCAGCATGCCGAGCGCCATCAGGCCGATGGTCAGGACCATGGCCGGCTTGCGGCCGGCGCGGTCGGCCAGCGCGCCGATCACCACGCCGCCGACCGGCCGCATGATGAACCCCGACCAGAACACCGCCAGCGAGGACAGCAGGCTGGTCGTCGGGTCCTTCGCCGGGAAGAACGAGCGACCGATGTCGACGGCGAAGAACGAGAAGGTGATGAAGTCGTAGAACTCGAGCATGTTGCCGAGCGCCACCGCGCCGACGGCCTTCCAATTCAGGCTGGATGTCTCGAGCCTGGCGTCGTCGGCGGTCGTGTCGAGCGTGGCCATATCCCGTCATAGGGCCAGTCTGCCGGAGCGGGAAGCGCGAATGCCGGGGCACCCGAGGCGTTCTCGCGCGTTGCGGGGTCCACGAAACGAGGAGATCGACCATGGAACATCGTCAACTCGGACGCTCCGGCCTCAAGGTGCCCGTGCTGAGCCTCGGGACCGGCACGTTCGGCGGCTCCAACGCCTTCTTCGAGAAGTGGGGCAAGACCGACGTAGAGGGCGCCACGCGCATGGTCGACCTCTGCCTGGATGCCGGCGTGAACCTGTTCGACACGGCCGACGTCTATTCCGACGGACATTCCGAAGAAGTGCTGGGTCAAGCGATCAAGGGCAAGCGCGACAAGGTGCTGATATCGACCAAGGCGACGTTCCCGACCGGGCAGGGCCCCAACGAGGTCGGCTCGTCGCGCTTCCACCTCGTCCGCGCCTGCGAAGCCAGCCTGAAGCGGCTCGGGACCGATCACATCGACCTCTACTTCATGCATGCCTTCGACGCGCTCACGCCGGTCGACGAGACGCTGAGAGCGCTGGACGACCTGATCGGTGCCGGCAAGATCGGCTACATCGGCGCGTCGAACTATTCGGGCTGGCACCTGATGAAGGCGCTGGCGACGTCGGAGCGGACCGGTCTCGCCCGCTTCGTCGCCTACCAGGGCTATTATTCCCTGATCGGGCGCGACTACGAATGGGAGCTGATGCCGCTCGGCCTCGACCAGGGCGTCGGGCTGATGGTTTGGAGCCCGCTCGGCTGGGGACGTCTCACCGGCAAGATCGGTCGCGGCCGACCCGCGGAACACGGGCGTATCGCGTCCGGCGGCACGGATGGCGGTCCCGTCGTCGAGGACGAGTATCTGTACACGGTGGTCGACGCGCTCGAGGCCGTCGCGGCGGAGACGGGCAAGAGCGTCGCGCAGGTCGCGCTCAATTGGCTCTCGACCCGGCCCAGCGTCTGCAACATCGTCGTCGGCGCGCGCGACGAGGCCCAGCTGATCTCCAACCTCGGCGCCGTCGACTGGACGCTGGCTCCCGAGCAAGTCGCCAAGCTCGACACGGCGAGCCGTCGCGAGCCGGCCTACCCCTACTGGCACCAGATCCAGTTCGGCTCGCGCAATCCGAAGCCGACGGCCTGGTAGCATCACGCGGCCGTGACGACTGCAGGGTCACGGCCAACCTAGGCGTCGGGCGGTTCCGTGCGTAAAGGTTACTGTACACGACCCAACGGGACCCGATGAACGTCTTCGTCCGCACGCAGGCTCTTCGCGATCGCTGGTGGCTCGGCTACGCCATCGCCTTCGCCTCGGTGCTCCTGTCGCTCGCGATCCGCTACGCGCTTGGCGAAGCCGCCTACAAGTTCCCCTTCGTCCTGTTCCTGCCGGCGGTGATCGTCACCACCTTCCTCGGCGGCCTGCGGCCAGGGATGGTCGCGGCGGTCCTGGGCGGCCTTGCCGCCGACCTCACGCTCATCGCGCCCGTTGGCTCGATCTGGCCGCTTTGGCCCGACGGCTGGCTGGCGCTGTTCTTCTATACCCTCACGGTCACCATCGACATCGCGCTGATCCATGCCATGACCCGCGCCTTCCATCGCGCGGCGCGCGCCGAGACGGCGTTGCGGCTCGCCAACGACCGGCTGGAGTCGCGGGTCCGCGATCGCACCGCGGCACTCGAGCAGCAGATCGCCGAGCGGGAAGCTGCCGAAGCGAAGATCCGGCAGATGCAGAAGATGGAATCGGTCGGACAGCTGACCGGCGGTATCGCGCACGACTTCAACAACATGCTGGCGGTGGTGATCGGCAGCCTGGAGATGGCGCGCCGCCGCCTGTCCGAGCCGGACCGCCTGGTCGGCTTCATCGCCAGCGCGGAGGAAGGCGCCAAGCGCGCCGCGCAACTGGTGTCGCGGCTGCTCGCGTTCTCGCGGCAACAGCCGCTGGAGCCGCGCGTCCTCGACGTCAACGAGTTCGTCGGCGGCATGTCCGAACTGCTGCGCCGCACCATCGGCGAGCAGGTCGCCGTGGAGACGGTGCTCGCGTCCGACCTGCGCCGCTGCTTCGCCGACGCGATCGAGCTCGAGAATGCCATCTTGAACCTCGCGGTGAACGCCCGCGACGCGATGCCGAACGGTGGCCGGCTGACGATCGCAACAAGCAACGCCGCGCTCGACGCGCACTATGTCCGCCACCATCCGGAGGCGACCATCGGCGACTATGTCCGAGTGACGGTCGAAGACACCGGCACGGGCATGCCGCGCGAGGTCATCGAGCGGGCCTTCGACCCGTTCTACACCACCAAGAGCATCGGCAAGGGAACAGGTCTCGGCCTCAGCCAGGTCTATGGTTTCGTGAAACAGTCGGGCGGCCACGTCTCGATCTATTCCGAGGTCGGGCATGGCACCTCCGTCCGGTTCTACCTGCCTCTGGGCGCGACCGATGTCGAGGTCGCCAACATTGCGCGCGACGATGGCGAGTTCGCTCCGGCGCGGGCCGGGGAGATCGTCCTGGTGGTCGAGGACGAGCCCGGCGTCCGCCACGTCAGCGTCGATGCCTTGCGCGAGCTCGGCTACACGGTGATGCAGGCGGCGGACGGCCGCGCGGCGCTGGGCCTTATCGCCGCCACCGCACACATCGACCTTCTCTTCACCGACGTCATCATGCCCGAAATGACCGGATCGCAACTCGCGATCGAAGCACGCGCCTTGCGGCCCGACCTGCGCGTGGTGTTCACCACGGGCTACGCCCGCAACGTCGTGCTGCAAGGCGAGGACATCGACGGCGCGGCCGTGGTGTTGCCCAAGCCCTTCACGCTGACGCAGCTTGGCGCCAAGGTGCGCGAGGCGCTCGATCGCACGCCCTTGCCCGCCTGAGGCTCTACTGGGGCTGTTCGCCCCCCGCCCGGTGCGGCGGCGGCTGACGCGGCGTCTGCTGCGCCATGCCGGGAAGCCGGCGGGGCGCGCCATGGTCGCTTGCCCAATCCCGGCGGTCGCGCCGGAAGAAGTCGCAAGGGTGCTGGCCGCCGCGCGCCGGCAGGTCTTTGAGGCCTGTGCCGGTGTAGGCGAAGCCGCATTTTTCGAGCACCCGACGCGAAGCGGGATTGATCGTGCGGCTGTTGGCGACGAGTGCGCGTGCCTCGGTGAGGTTGAACACGGCGTCGACCATGGCCCGCACCATCTCGGTGGCGAAGCCGCGGCCGGCATAGGCCGGCGCGATCAGGTAGCCGAATTCGATCTCGCCGGGCTCCTCGACAGCCGCCGAGACGAGCCCCACGACAGGACGGCCCTTGGCCTTGGTGGTAGCGGCCAACACGAGCGCATCGCCGCCGGCGGTCGAGGCACGGGCATGGAGGACGAAGCGCTCGGCCTCGCCCATGGGATAGGGATGCGGGATCGACGCCGTCATGAAGGCGACGTCGGCGAGGCCCGCGAAGGCGGCAACCGCCGCCGCATCCGACGCGCGGAGCCATCGCAGCCAAAGCCGCTCGGTCTCGAGCCTGAAGATGTCGTCGCGGCTGATGTCCGGAAACATGGGTCGCGCGATCCCTGCCGGCGGCGCGAAGGCGCCGCCCGGGCTGCCTTACTCTGCCGCCTGGGCGTGCTGCGCGGCGACCTGGTTGACGGCTACGTAGGCACGCCCGTTCGCCTTGGTGATGAACTGCACCGTGCCCTCGACCTTCGAGAACAGCGTGTGGTCCACACCCATCCCGACGTTGGCGCCGGGGTGCCACTTGGTGCCGCGCTGGCGGACGATGATGTTGCCGCCGATCACGCGTTCGCCGCCGAACTTCTTCACGCCGAGGCGGCGTCCATCGGAGTCGCGGCCGTTGCGGGACGAGCCGCCTGCTTTCTTGTGTGCCATTGTTTTCTAGCTCCAGACCCTCGCAGGCCCGCTGAATGGGGAAGATGGATGCCGGGCGGCCGCCCGGCAAGCCTCAGCCGGCGTGGAGGCCGGTGATGCGGATCGTCGTCAGATCCTGCCGATGGCCGCGCTTGCGCTTCGAGTTCTGGCGACGGCGCTTCTTGAAGGCGATCACCTTGGGACCGCGTTCCTGCCGCACGATCTCGCCGGTCACGGTGGCGCCGCTCAGAAACGGAGCGCCGAACTTGGTCTCGTCGGCGCCGACGAGCATCAGCACCTCGGCGAAGGTGATCGTGTCGCCGGGCTCTCCGGCCAGGCTCATGACGGTGATGGTGTCTTCCGCGGCGACGCTATACTGCTTGCCGCCTGTCTTGATGACAGCGAACATGGTCTCTCTTCCTCGGTGTCGGACTGGCACGGGGAACCCCGCGACGACCGTCTTCTTGTGGTTCTTGGGAGCCCGGCACTCTTTGGTGCGGACGCGGCACGGCTAGTCCAAAGGCTCCGCGAAGTCAACGAACCGAGGACGCGCAGGATCATGGCGGCAGGCAAGGGCAAAGGCGCGGCGATCGTCACGGGAGGCAGCCGCGGAATCGGCGCGGCGATCTGCCGGCGCCTCGCCGCCGACGGCCATGCCGTCCTGGTGAACTACGCGAGCGGCGCCGAGGCGGCGGAGAAGGTGGTCCGGGATATCGAAGCCGGCGGCGGCCAAGCCCTGGCCTTTGGTGCCGACGTGTCGAACGAGGCCGAGGTCGAGGCGATGTTCGTCGCCGCCGACACGCAGCTTGGGCCGCTCGCCGCGCTGGTCAACAACGCCGGCGTTCTCGGCGAGATGCGCCGGATCGACGAGCACGACGCCGCCTCGCTGATGGCGGTGCTGGCGATCAACGTGGTCGGGCCGGCGCTCTGCGCCAGGCATGCCGTCAGGCGGCTCTCGACGCAGCACGGCGGCCGGGGCGGTGCCATCGTCAACGTGAGCTCGATCGCCGCCACCTCCGGCGGCATTCCCGGCATGGTGGCCTATTCGACCTCGAAGGGCGCGCTGTCGTCCTTCACGATCGGCCTCGCCAAGGAGGTCGCCCGCGAGGGCATCCGCGTCAACGCCGTCGCGCCCGGCATGATCATCACCGACATGACCGTCGGCGTCGCCGATCAGATCGCGCAGACCGTGCCGGTCGGGCGCTGCGGCGAGCCCGAGGAGATCGCCGCCGCCGTGGCGTGGCTGGTCTCGAACGAGTCCAGCTACGCGACCGGCTCGGTGGTGACGGTTTCAGGAGGTCGGTAGGTCTTGTCATACCGGACGAAGCGAAGCGCAGATCCGGAACCCATTGCGCTCGGCGGCGAGCGGCGCTCCGGAGCGCGCGGGTTCCGGGTCGCGCTTGCGCGCGCCCCGGAATGACTGCGGCGTTTGTCACCTTACCGGCGGCTTGATCCCGAAGGACGCGGCGAGAAACAGCGCGGCGTGGGTCAACGCGCCCTCGTCGATCCCGTGGGCGACGCCGGCCGACAGGTGCCACTCGCAGGGGATGCCGGCTTCGGCCAGCCCCTCGGCGGACATGAAGAGCGCGTCGACGGGGATGACGTTGTCCTCGCTGCCGTGGGTCAGGAGCACCGGCGGCGCAGCGGCCGGCGGCGACTCCGGCAGTTTCTCGGGCGAGACCAGCAGCCCGGAAAGGCCGACGATCGCCGCGGGCCGGCGTCGCCGCCGCAGGCCGACGTGGAGCGCCATCATCGTGCCCTGGCTGAAGCCGACCAGCGCCAGCTTGCCGTCGTCGAGGCCGAACTTGGCCAGCTCGGCGTCGAGGAAGGCGTCGAGCCCCGGGCCGGCCTTGTTGACGCCTTTCCAGCGCTCGTCGGGATCGCGCGAGAACAATGGAAACCACTGACGACCGGCGGGCGATTGCGCGCAGGGCTCGGGCGCGTTGGGCGCCACGAAGGCGGCATCCGGCAGGATGACCTTCAGCTGCTGCGCCAGGCCGATGAGGTCGCGGCCGTCCGCGCCGTAGCCGTGCAGCAGCACGACCAGCTGGCGCGGCGAGCTGGAGCCGGCGCGCGGTCCGTCGAGAGGGGCCATCAGGCGGTCCTTTGCGGGGTGGGTCGGCGTGGCGTCTTCGGCTTGTGCGGCTCAGGCTTGGGCTGCGGCGTGTCCTCGAGCGTCGCCGCCCGCCGCCGCGCGGCCCCGTAATAGGCCCACAGGCAATGCGCCGCGACCCCGCGCAACGGGCGCCATCGCTCGGCGAGCGCGACGAGAGCCTTGGCGTCGGGTCGCTCGGCCAAGTCGAGGGCGAGCTTGGCCCCTTCCTGCAGCGCGAGATCGCCCGCCGGGAAGGCGTCGGCGTGCCCCAGGCAGAACAGCAGGAACACGTCGGCGGTCCAGGGGCCGATGCCCTTGATCGCGCACAGGGCGGCATGCGCCGCGTCCGCGTCGGCGCGGGCCAGCGCGTCGAAGTCGAGCGTGCCCGCGTCGACGGCGGCGGCGATGCACCGCAACGTGCGTTGCTTGGGGCCGGAGAGGCCGCACACCCGCAGATCCTCGTCGGCGGCGTCGGCGATCGCGGCGGCGTCCAGCGTCGGGAAATTCGTCTTGACCTTGGCGAAGATCGCGTTGGCGCTGGCGGTCGAGACCTGCTGCGACACGATGATCGCGGCGAGACCCTCGAAGCCCGGCTCGCGGCGGCGCAGCGCCGGCCGGCTCGCGACCGCGTCGAGCCTCTCCATGAAGCCTGCATCGAGCGTGGCGAGCGCCTCGAGCGCGGCCGCGAAAGCCGCGTCGTCGGCGAGCACGCGCGGCGCCGAGACTCCCGCGGACGGTCGCGCGGGCGCCGCCGGCTGCGACAGTTTTTTCTTTGGCGGCACGCCGAAACCCGTCAAGATGAACGATGCGGCGGGGGCGATGTTGCACCACCGGCCGTGGCTGCATAGGGCATGGCGTCCGCCGCGCCAAACCGCTTCCGGACCGCAATCCACGTTCGCCGGGCTCGCATGACCTCTTCCTTTGCCAAGACGGTCGTCCGCTTCGCGCCCTCGCCGAACGGTTATCTCCATCTCGGCCATGCCTATTCCGCCGTCATGAACGGCGCGCTCGCCGCCGACACCGGCGGCCGCTTCCTGCTCCGCATGGAGAACATCGACGTCACGCGCTGCCGGCCCGAGTTCGAGGCCGCGCTGCTGGAGGACCTGACTTGGCTCGGCCTGCGCTGGGAGGAGCCGGTCTGGCGCCAGTCCGACCATTTCGGTTCGTATGGGACGGCGCTGCGCCGGCTCGAGCGCCGCGGCTTGGTCTATCCGTGCTTCTGCTCGCGCGGCGACATCATGTCGGCGGTGGCGTCGCGGCCGCGCTGGCCGCTCGATCCCGACGGCACGCCGCTCTATCCCGGCACCTGCAAGCATATGTCGCCGGAACGCCGCGCCGCGCGTTTTGCCACCGGCGAGCGGGCGAGCTACCGGCTCGACATGGACCGCGCGCTCGACCTCGTCGGCCGCGAGCTGAGCTGGGGCGAGTACCGCGGTGGCTCGCTGCGCTTCGAGGAGCGCGCCACGCCGGAGGTCTGGGGCGACGCCGTGCTGTCGCGCAAGGACATCGCCACGAGCTACCACATCGCCGTCGTGATCGACGATGCCGCCCAGGGCGTCACCGACGTCGTCCGCGGCGAGGACCTGTTCATGGCCACGAACCTGCATCGTGTCCTGCAGGCGCTGCTCGACCTGCCCACGCCGAACTACCACCATCACGCGCTGATCCGCGACAGCGCCGGGCAGAAGCTGGCGAAGAGCCTGCGAGCCAAGCCGCTGCGATCCTACCGGCACGAGGGCTTTTCGCGCGAGGACGTGCTGGTGCGGCTCGGGCTGCCGGCGCGTGCGCTGGGGACGCGCGTGCCCTTGTAATTGTCATTTTGGACGCAGCGAGCGGAGTTCCGGACCCTCTTGCACTTGCCATCAGCGCCCTCGGAGAGCGCAGTGGGTTCCGGGCTCGCCTTCGGCGTCACGGAACGGCAATCGCACGCGAACGGCAGGAGAAGCTCCTACTGCTGTCCGCCCGTGCTCGTCGGTCAGCGACGAGCATCCGCGGCTCGATCGATCGAAGTCGGGCATCACTCCACGCCGGCTGCGTCGCATCAGCCTCCCAGGAGCGCCACCACCCGGTCGAGCTGCTCCAGGCTCGCGTATTTCAGGCGCACCTCGCCGGCTTCGCCCTTGTGGCGGATGTCGATGGCGAGGCCGATCTTGTCGGTCAGGCGGCGCTCCAGCGCCTTGGTGTCGGCGTCCTTCTCGCGCCGCGCGACGCGGGCGTAGCCCTCGGTGGTCTCGCGCAGCTCCTGCTCGCGGCGGACCATGTCCTCCACGGCGCGCACCGACAGGCCCTTGACCACGATCTTCTCGGCGATGGCGTCGCTCTGCTCGGACACGCACAGCGCGCGGGCGTGCCCGGCGGAGATCTGGCCCGAACCGAGCAGCTCGCGCGTGCGCGGCGGCAGCTTCAGCAGGCGCAGCGTGTTGGCGACGTGCGAGCGGCTCTTGCCGATGACCTTGGCGAGATCGTTGTGGGTGTAGCCGTAGTCGCTGCCGAGACGCTCGTAGCCCTCGGCCTCCTCGACGGCGTTGAGGTTGGTGCGCTGGACATTCTCGATGATCGCGATCTCGAGCGCCTGCTTGTCGTCGGCCTCGATGGTGACGATCGGCACGTCATGCAGCGCGGCGCGCTGCGCCGCCCGCCAGCGGCGCTCGCCGGCGATGATCTCGTAGGCGTCCGCCGTGGCCGGCACCGTGCGTACCAGGATCGGCTGGATGATGCCTTTTTCGCGGACCGAGGCCGTGAGCTCCTCGAGGTCCGCCTCATCGAAGCTCTGCCGCGGATTGCGCGGGTTCGGGCGTAGGAATTCGATGGGCACGCGCTTCTGGCCGCGCACGCGGGTAAAGGCCTCGGCCTCGGTGCCGCTGTCGCCGATCAGCGCGGCGAGGCCGCGGCCGAGCCGGGAGCGGACTTCGTCGTGGGCCTGAGCCTTCATCCAACCTGCGCCTTCATCGATCGTCCCTTCATGCCGCGCGGAGGTGCCTTTCGCGCCGAATCACCTCCGAGGCGAGCTTCAGGTAAGCCTGGCTCCCGGGGCATTTCAAATCGTAGAGCAGCGCCGGCTTGCCGTGCGAGGGCGCTTCCGAGATGCGGACGTTGCGCGGAATCACCGTCTCGTAGACCTTGTCGCCGAGGAAGCCGCGGACATCGGCGACGACCTGGTTGGCGAGGTTGTTGCGCGCGTCGAACATGGTCAGAACCACGCCGTGAATCTCCAACGCCGCGTTGAGCGAGCGCTTGACCTGCTCGACCGTGGAGAGCAGCTGCGACAGCCCTTCCAGCGCGAAGAACTCGCATTGCAGCGGCACCACGACGGCATGCGCCGCGGCGAGCGCGTTGATGGTGAGCAGGTTGAGCGAGGGCGGGCAGTCGATCAGCAGGTAGGTCGTGCCCTCGGCGCCGAGCTTGGCCTGGGCGGCGTCGTATTCGGAGAGCGCATCGCGCAGCTTGTAGGCCCGGTCCTTGTCGGCGGCGATCTCGAGCTCGACGCCGAGCAGGTCGAGGGTCGAGGGTGCCACGGACAAGCGCGGCACGGCGGTGGTCTGCACCGCCTCGCCCAAGGCGGCCTCGCCGGTCATGACGTGGTAGGTCGAGATCTGCCGGCTCTTGCGGTCGATGCCGAGACCCGTGGAGGCGTTGCCCTGCGGATCGAGGTCGACGATGAGCACGCGCTCGTCGATCGCGGCCAGCGCCGTGCCGAGGTTGATCGCCGTGGTCGTCTTGCCCACGCCGCCCTTCTGGTTGGCGAGCACCAGCACTCTAATCGATTGGGCGAGGGGCACGGTCAACGGTCTCCGCCAGGCGCCGCCGCCCGGACGAGAAGCAGGCGCGAACCATCGCGGACGCGGCTCGGCACGATGTCGATACGAAACCTACGGTCGAGGTCCGAGCCGGTCAATTCGGCGCCGGCGCTTTCCCCTTGGGGAAACACGCCGATCGCGCCTGCCTCGAGGAATAGCTGTGCGTAAGCCACGAGGCGCGGCAGCGGTGCCAGCGCCCGGGCCGAGACGGCGTCGACCGGTTCGGCGTGCGTGGGCACGAACGCCTCGATGCGCTCGGCGTGGATCGTCGCCGGGGCGCCGGTCTCGCGCGCGACGGTGCGCAGGAAGGCGGCCTTGCGCTTGTCGCTCTCGACGAGGTGCACCGTGGCGCCGGGCTCGTCGGCGAGCAGGATGGCGGTGACGAGGCCGGGAAAGCCGCCGCCCGAGCCGAGATCGACCCAGTGCCGCGCCGCGGGCGCCGCCGCCTGGACTTGGAGCGAATCGCCGATATGACGGCTCCAGAGATCGGGCAGCGTCTTGGGCGACACGAGGTTGATGGTGCCCTGCCAGCGCACGAGCAGGTCGGCGTAGAGGACGAGGCGGCGGCGGGTCTCTTCCTTCAATGGCGCGAGTACGGCATCGCGGCTCACGCGCGCGTCATCTCCGGCGCGCTACGATCGGTACGCATTTCGAACGGCCTCGATCGCGCCGGGCAATCCCTTCTCCTGCGGGAGAAGGTGGCGCGGCGCGCCGATTGGGGGGTCGCGCGATGCCGACGGTGTCCACGCCCTCGGGCAGGAGCGAGCTGGTGTCCCGACCCCTCATCCGCCCTTCGGGCACCTTCTCCCACAGGGGGAGAAGGGAGCCCGCGCGTCGCGCCGTAAATCACGCCGCCACTCTCGCCCGTCGGACGTGGGCGGCGAGCAACGTCATCGCCGTCGGCGTCATGCCCTCGATGCGGCCGGCGGCGGCCATCGTCGCCGGCCGCACCTTCGCCAGGCGCAGCCCGATCTCACGAGACAGCCCCGGCATGGCCGCGAAGTCCAGCTCGGCCGGGATCGCCAGCGCCTCGTCGCGACGGGCGGCGGCGATGTCGGCGGCCTGACGCTCGAGGTAGACGGCGTAGCCTGCGTCGATCGCGACCTGCGTGGCCGTGGCGGTCGAGACGGCACCGAGCGCGTCGGGCCAGATGGTCCGGAGGCGGTCGAAGGTCACGTCCGGGAAGCCGAGCAGATCGTAGGCGGTGCGGCGCACGCCGTCGCGATTGACCGAGAGGCCGTGGCTGGCCGCCTCGTTGGGCGTGACGCTCAACCCACGCAACGCCGCCTCGGCCCGCTCGATCGCATCATACTTCGCCGCGAAGGAACGGGACCGTTCCGTTCCCACAAGCCCCAACGCTTCGCCGCGCCGTGTGAGGCGTGTGTCGGCGTTGTCGGCGCGCAGCGTCAGCCGGTACTCGGCACGCGAGGTGAACATGCGGTAGGGCTCGCTGACCCCGCGGCTGACGAGGTCGTCGATCATCACGCCGATGTAGCTCTCGGCGCGCCCGAACAGCGCCGCCTCCTGTCCGGCCGCGCGACGGGCGGCGTTGAGCCCGGCGACGAGCCCCTGCGCCGCCGCCTCCTCGTAGCCCGTGGTGCCGTTGATCTGCCCGGCGAGGAACAGGCCCGGCACTCGTCGCGTCTCCAGCGCCGCAGTCAGCTCGCGCGGGTCGAGATAGTCGTACTCGATGGCGTAGCCCGGCTTCAGCACGGTGACGTGTGCCAGGCCGGGAATGGTGCGCAGGAAGCGGTCCTGCACGTCCGGCGGCAGCGAGGTCGAGATGCCGTTGGGATAGATCGTCGGGTCGTCGAGCCCCTCCGGCTCGAGGAAGATCTGATGCGATTGGCGCTCGCGGAAGCGGGTGATCTTGTCCTCGATCGAGGGGCAGTAGCGCGGCCCCATGCCCGTGATCGCGCCGGAATGAATGGCGGAGCGCGACAGGTTCGCCGCGACGATCGCGTGGCCCTCCGGCGTCGTGTGGGTGACGTGGCAATCGACCTGCGGATTGACGATGGCGCGGGTGAGGAAGGAGAACGGCTCCGGCTCGGCGTCGCCGCTCTGCCGCTCCAGCCCGGCCCAGTCGATCGTCCGCCCGTCGAGCCGCGGCGGCGTGCCGGTCTTGAGACGTCCGAGCGCGAAACCGTGGCGCGTCAGGTTCGCGGCGAGGCGCATCGAGGGCGCGTCGCCGTCGCGGCCGGCCGCCCGGGTCGCCGCGCCGCAGTGGATGATCCCGTTGAGGAACGTGCCGGTGGTCACGATCGTGGCGGCGCAGGCCATCCGCCGGCCGCTTGCAAGGACGACGGCCCGCACCGTGCCGGCCTCGACCTCGATCTCCGCCGCCTCGCCCTCGACGATCGTGAGGCCCGGCATCGCCGCCAGTGCCGCCTGCATCGCCTCTCGATAGAGGCGGCGGTCGGCCTGAGCACGCGGGCCGCGCACGGCCGCGCCCTTGGACCGGTTCAGCAACCGGAACTGGATGCCGGCGGCATCCGCCACGCGGCCCATCAGCCCGTCGAGGGCGTCGACCTCGCGCACGAGGTGGCCCTTGCCGAGGCCGCCGATCGCGGGATTGCAGGACATGACGCCGATCGTGTCGCGGCGCTGCGTCACCAGCGCGGTGCGCGCGCCGACGCGGGCTGCCGCCGCGGCCGCCTCGCAGCCGGCGTGGCCGCCGCCGATCACGATCACGTCGAAGGAGGAGGGCGCATCCATGGCGCCCTCCCTACCATCGTCGTCGAGGTCCGTCACCGCGCCTGGCGTGGGTGGATCGACGACGCGCTGGGCGAACGGGTTACTTGCCGACCATGACCTGGCCGCGGATCTCGCCCTTGGGGTTCTTGTCCGTGTGCACGTTGAAGTAGGTCATGCCGTCGGTCAGGTTCTTGGCATCCGTCTCGCTCAACGTAACCTCACCCGTGATCGGGCTCGCGACCGAGCCCTTGATCGGGACCTCGACACCGGCGGCCTTGCCCATCGGCGCGGGAGCGTGGAAATGCGCCATCGTCGCCTGACCGGTGAGGTTCTCGTAGGTGACGTCGTAGGTCAGCTTGCGGCTGCTCGGGTCGTAGGTGCCGGTCAGCGTCCCCGTGCCCTTGGACCCGTTCGGCGGCGTCTCGGCGCTGCTGGTCAGCTCGGCCTTGACGCTCTCCGTCGCGGCATGGGCGGCCAGCGGCGCAGCGACGAGGGCCGCGGCGGCGGCAAGCTTCAGGATGGTGTTCATGGTCGTTCGCTCCTTGGTCGGGCATGGCCCGCGGACGGAAGATCGATCGCCCGGCCTCAAGGTCAACGTGAACTGGCCCGTTGACAGAGGCGAACATAGCGGCCAACAGTCGCCACGCTCACGTTATAATGTACTATGCCCGAGGTCTTCGATGCGCGTTCTCGCCCGTGCCGCCACGCTCGCCGCCTTGATCGCGGCTCCGATCTCCGCCTTCGCGGCACCGACCACGAAGATCGTCGCCGCGGAGAACTTCTACGGCGACGTCGCCCGCCAGATCGGCGGCAGCCATGTCGAGGTCACGAGCATCCTCTCCAATCCCGACGACGATCCGCATCTCTTCGAGACCAGCCCGTCGACGGCCAAGGCGATCGAAGGCGCCGCCATCGTGATCTACAACGGTGCCGACTACGATCCGTGGATGGACAAGCTGCTGTCGGCCTCCAAGAAGGACGATCGCGCCACCATCGTCGCGGCGCAGCTCGTCGGCGCCAAGAGCGGCGACAACCCGCACCTTTGGTACGACCCCAAGACGTTGCCCGAAGTCGCCACCGCGCTCGCCGCCAAGCTCGAGGCGCGCGACCCCGCCGACGCGGCCGAGTACAAGGCCAACCTCGCCAAGTTCGAGAAGAGCTTCGCGCCGATCGACAAGGCGATCATGGCGATCCGCGACAAGCACAAGGGCTTGACGGTCACCGCGACCGAGCCGGTGTTCGGCTACATGGCCAAGGCGCTCGGCTTCACCATGCTCAACGAGCCGTTCCAGGTCGCGGTCATGAACAACGCCGAGCCTTCGGCGAGCCAGGTCGCCGGCTTCGAGGACAGCCTCAAGTCCGGCAAGGCGAAAGTGCTGTTCTACAATTCGCAGGTCACCGACAAGACCACCTCGCGCCTGAAGGAGATGGCCAAGACCGCCGGCATCCCGGTGATCGGCGTCACCGAGACCGAGCCCAAGGACATCAAGGTCCAGGCCTGGTTCGAGGGCCAGCTCGGCGAGATCCGCAAGGCGCTCGACGGAAAGACGATGTGAGCGCGGCGGTCGCGTTCCACGACGTCGGCATCCATCTCGGGCGCCGGCGCGTGTTGTCCGATGTCTCCTTCACCATTCCGCGCGGCGCCTTCGTCGGCGTTCTCGGACCAAACGGCGCCGGCAAGACCACCCTGCTGCGCGCGATCCTGGGATTGCAGCCGCTCGCCGCCGGCCGCATCGACGTGATGGGCGAGGCGCCTCGTCGCGGCAACGCGCAGGTCGGTTACATGCCGCAGTTCCGGCGCGGCGCGGCGCAGCTGGCGCTGACCGGGCACGATCTCGTCCTCGGCGCGATCGGCGGCGCCCGCTGGGGCTGGCCGGGCGCCACGCGCGAGGAGCGGCGGCTGGCCGAGGACGCCCTCGACGCCGTCGGCGCGACGGAGCTGGCGCGACGGCCGGTCAACGAGCTCTCGGGCGGCGAGCGCCAGCGCGTGCTGTTCGCCCAGGCGCTTCTTGGAGACCCGGGCCTGCTGCTGCTCGACGAGCCGCTCGTCAGCCTCGATCCCGGTCACCAGCGCGGCATCGTCGAGGCGGTGCACCGGGTGGCGCGGCGGCGCGGCAGCACCGTGTTGTTCTGCGCCCATGACCTCAACCCGCTGCTGGGCGCCGTCGACCTCGTGCTCTACCTCGGCAACGGCGCCGCGGCGCTTGGGCCGGTAGACGAAGTGGTGACGTCCGAGGTGCTCGGGAAGCTGTACCAGACCCGGATCCACGTCGCCCGCATCGATGGGCGCGTCTTCGTGATGTCGAGCGACGGCCAGGTCGCGACATGCGCCCACGGGCCATGGGCTCACGAAGGCTTCGTCCGCGAGCCGGCGGACACCCGCGTCGAGGCATGAACCCCTTCGCCTACGAGTTCATGCGCCACGCGCTGCTGGCGTGCACGATCGTGAGCGTCGTGGCCGGCGCGATCGGTTATTTCCTGGTGCTGCGCGGCGAGACCTTCGCCGGCCACGCGCTGAGCCACGTCGGCTTTCCCGGCGCCACCGGCGCGGCGCTGATCGGCGTGTCGCCGTTCGTCGGGCTGACGGTCGCGACGGTCGCCGCCGGTCTCGCGATGGCGTTGATCGGCGAGCGCGCCCAGCGCGACGTGGCGATCGGGATCGTGCTGACCTTCTCTCTGGGCCTCGGCCTTCTGTTCCTGCATTTCTACACGGCCTACGCCTCGCTGGCGACGAACATCCTGTTCGGCAACGTCCTCGGCATCTCCGCCGATACGGTGGTGGGGCTGGCGGTGCTCGGCGGGTTCACGCTCGTCGCACTGGCCGGCTGTGCCCGGCCTCTGGTGTTCGCCAGCCTTCAACCGGAACTCGCCGAGGCGCGCGGGGTCGGGCTGACCAGGGTCTCGGTGCTGTTCATGATCCTGGTGGCGCTTTCGACGGCGCAGACCATCCAGATCGTCGGCGTGCTGCTGAATTTCGCGCTGCTGGTCACGCCGGCCGCCGCCGCGTTGCGGTTGACCCGAACGATCGCCACGGGCGTCGCCACCTCGGTCGTGCTCGCCGTGGCAACCGCCTGGTCCGGCCTCGCCCTGGCATTCTACACGGACTGGCCGACCAGCTTCTGGATCACGGCGATCGGATCGTCGGCCTACGTCATCGCCACGATGATCGGCCGCCGTCGCGGAACGCTCGCGTAACATCTAACAAAAAGCCGCCGGCCTGGAGGCCGGCGGCTTACATCGGAACGCTTGTCGGCGACCGATCAGCAGTTCGAGTCGGTGCGCGACACCGTGTTGCCGTCGGCATCGCGACGGGTCACGGTGCGGCTGCCACACGGGGCCGCCTCGCGCGGGCCGATGCCCAGCGCGCCATCGACCGTTCCGGTGGCAGCGCCGACGGCTCCACCAACCACGGCGCCGACGGGACCGGCTTCCGCCGCGCCACGGTCCGCGCCATGCTCCGCACCGCCGACGAGGCCCTGCGCGAATGCCGGGGTGGCCATGCCGAGAACGGCGGCGGCGACGAGAACATGCTTGAAAGTCATGGGGAATCTCCCTCCTGCGAAGCTGTGCAAACGGCTTGGCTTGAGGGTTGTTCCCACGCTCGCAGTCGTACGCGATCGCTGCGCGGCCGACCGAGCCGGGCTCAAGCGTCGTCGCCGTCCGCGAACAGCCCCATCTGCGTGGCGGGATCGCGCGCGGGGGCGGCCAAACCCAGATGGGCGAAGGCGTGCGGCGTCAGCAACCGCCCCCGTGGCGTGCGCTGGAGGAAGCCCTGCTGGATCAGGTAGGGCTCGATGATGTCCTCGATGGCGTCGCGCGGCTCGGAGAGGGCCGCCGAAATGGTCTCGATGCCGACGGGGCCGCCGCCGAAGGAACCCGCGATGGTGGTCAGATAGCGCCGGTCCATCAGGTCGAGGCCGATCGTGTCGACGTCGAGCAGGGTCAGCGCCTTGTCCGCCAGCCTGCGGGAGATCTCGGTCTCGCCGTCGACGACGGCGAAGTCGCGCACGCGGCGTAGCAGCCGGCCGGCGATGCGCGGAGTACCCCGCGCGCGGCGCGCGATCTCGTTGGCGCCGTCGCGGCTCATGCCGATCCCGATGACGCGCGCGCCGCGGCGCACGATGAGCTCGAGCTCCGCCACCGTGTAGAATTGCAGCCGCACGGGGATGCCGAAGCGGTCGCGCAGCGGCGTCGTGAGCAGACCGGCGCGGGTGGTGGCGCCGACCAACGTGAACTTGGCGAGGTCGATCTTCACCGAGCGCGCGCCGGGCCCCTCGCCGATCATCAGGTCGAGCTGGAAATCCTCCATGGCGGGGTAGAGGATTTCCTCGACCGCCGGAGCGAGCCGGTGGATCTCGTCGATGAACAGCACGTCGCGCTCCTCGAGCCCGGTGAGCTGCGCGGCGAGGTCGCCGGCCTTGGCGATCACCGGGCCGGAGGTCGAGCGGAAGTTGACGCCGAGCTCGCGCGCCACGATCTGCGCCAGCGTGGTCTTGCCGAGGCCGGGCGGCCCGACGAACAGCACGTGGTCGAGCGCCTCGCGCCGCACTTTGGCCGCCTCGATGAAGACCTTGAGGTTCTTGCGCGCCGCCGCTTGCCCGGTGAAGTCGGCGAGCGTCTGCGGGCGCAGCGTGGCGTCGGGATCGTCGTCGAGCCTCTCGGGCGTGATGATTCGGTGGTCGGTCAGGGGACGGTCCGCTGCGGCGAGGCAGGAGTAGCGTGTTTGCGGGCGAGTGCGAACCGGCTAGGTCGCGATCCGATCGAGGATGCGTTCTATGAACCGCTTCCCCCTGACATTTCCGCTCATGAGCCTCGAAGCGCTGCTCCTTCGGCATCGACATGCCGCGAGCCGGGTCTACGCCGACGCTCTCGAGACGTAGCTCCGGCGTTCACGCCACGCCGATGAGATGGATGAGACCGAGGCTGATCGCGCCCAGGACGACCAGCGACACGGTCACGGCCGCCGTGACCCGGAGGCCGGCCTTCGCCACGACACGGATGTCGACCCCCAAACCGAGCGCGGCCATGGAGATCGTCGTCAGCAGGTTGGCGACGATCGCCGTCGGTCCCAGGGCCGCGGTCGGGATCAGCCCGGCGGTACGGGCGCCCGCCACGAGCAGGAAGCCGACGATGAACCAGGGCACGAGCTGGTGGAGGGCGGGCCGGCCGGACTTCGGGCGATCGCCGGCCGTCACCTCGGGGGCCGGCTCGTCGGTCTCCTCGCGCAGGCTCGAGGCGACGAGCGACATCAGGAGCACCACGGGCCCCAGCATCAGGACGCGGACGAGCTTCACGACCGTGCCGACCTGGTTGCTGAGCGCGCCGATCGGCAGGGTGGCGGCGAGCACCTGCGGCACGGCATAGACCGTGAGGCCGGCCATCACACCGTATTGCGTCAGCGACATGCGCAGCAACGGCACGAGCAGCGGCAGCACCAGGACCACCACGACACCGAGCACCGCGGTGAAGGCGATCGACGAGGCGACGTCCTCGCCGTCCGCGCCGATGACCGGGGCCACCGCGGCGATCGCGGAATTGCCGCAGATCGAGTTGCCGCAGGCCACCAGGATCGCCATCCGCCGGGGCAGGCCGAAGCTGCGGCTGATGGCGTAGCTCGTCGCGATCGCCACCACGACGACGACGGCGATGCCAATCAACAGCGCCGGCCCGATCGCGAGGACGGCCCGGACGCTGACCGACGCGCCGAGCAGCACGACGGCGATCTCGAGCAGCGTCTTGGCGCTGAAGTCGATACCGGTTCGCCAGACGCGGGACGGAGTCCAACTGGTACGGATCGCGACGCCCAGGAGGATGGCGAAGACCAGCGCCTCCAGCCAGGGCCGACCGACGAGCCGGACCTCCGTTTCCTGGCACAGGTAGGCCGCCGCCGTGACGAGCACGCAGAGGCCGATCCCGGGAAGAAGGGAGCGCCGGGAGGAGCGAACGGATGCGGACTGGGTTCGGGCAAGCATGATCGACCTCTGTGGCCGGAACCTTGCGCCACGCGAACGGCCCGCTCCAATGCAAGGAGCCGAACGCTTCGATCGATTGGGACGATGCTTTTTTAAACGGGCGAAGGTACCTGGACCAGGACGCTCGTCGTCGTTCCAACCAAATCAAGATCGAGCGTCACACGCTGAGCTAGGAGGTGCGGTGCCACCGTGCGCTTGGGTCCGGGAACCAGCCGCACGATGCCAGCTTCTTCTAGCCTCTTCAGGGTGCGAGAAAGGTTGGGCTGCTTACGCCCGACCAGATAGGCCAACGCCCGTACGGAGGATGGCTTTGCCGAGCCTATGACCCGAAGGAGAGCCAGATTTTCTTCCGAGAGCAACTTGATCAAGGCTTCGGGCGACGCCTGGCGTTTGGCCGAGTTGCGCGCTGCCATACCGCTGTCGAACCACAGCTTAGGCGTATCATGCGCAGCAGTGGTATCGGTCACGATCTGCTTGGTCCACCGCATGAACTCACCGACGGTCCCCGTCTTAGAGGTCATTGGGGATCCCTTTCTATTCATCACCCGTTTCACCTCCGCCCAGAAGTCATCCAACAGCTGCACAGCTGTCGCAAATAAATAGGGGCGCCCTTTGTCGTCCTCGGATCGATGCCAGTGATCGTAACTCTTGGTGCTTTTGACGTAGCGACCACCCGGCCTTGGCACCGCGTGCGCGTTATCGAACTTGACAAGCGGTTTACCAGTCAGCGGGCGAAAGAGGAGCGCATAGCTCAGGGCATGAGGGCGCTCGTCTGTTACGTCGGTTCGTCGTGCCATGAACTCGACCACATAACCTGCCGCCATCTCGAAGCTGGTGCCATCGAGGATTAGCAAAGCCTCGAGATCTGAATTGGTATCGTCGATCATATCATATCGTCATATGGCTTCAAGATTAATGGCTCAGGGTCTTTCAGCAAGCCTGAGACAAACGCTCATTTCAGGAAATCGGCGCATTTCGGAACGCTCTTGGCGTCGCCCCAGGGCATGATCGGGACGCTCGACGTCGAGTTCTTCGGCGAACCGTCGATGATCTTGTCCGTGTAGGCCATGTAGACGATCTCGTTGTATCGGGTGTCGCAGCCCCGCGAGATGTGAAGCTCCTTGGTGAAGAAAGACCGGCTCTTGGTGAAGGCGTCGTCGCCCTGGCTGAACTTCTCGTTCATCGCGATCGGCCCCACCTGACGGCAGGCCAGCGAGACGTCCGAGGTCTGCGCGGCCAATCCGAGCGCCCCTTTGATGCCGCCCTTCACCGGAGCCGTGAACGTGCAGACGATGCCGGCGACCTGCGGATCGGCGACGCCGAACACCACCAGCTTATCGTCGCCCGTGATGTGGAAGGCGGTGTTCTTGGAGAAGATCTCGTAGGCCGTGCCTGGAGGCGGCGTCGGATCCGCGGCGGCGGCCGACGTTAAGGTCGCCGAGAGGATCAGGAGGGATGCGAGCTGCCGCATGAACGTGTCCTTCTTCCGCCGTCACGGCGACGGCGCTGCGCGCTTATCACGCCGGGCGTCGGACGACGATCGCATGATGAACACGGCGATCGAGGGATCGGCGGCCATCTTGGCGCAATGACGGTGTCGGCACCTACTCATGGTTCGTGGTCAACCCATGGACAGGCACATCCTGTCGCGACCGACGCAGGCGAGGTTTGCTCTCAGAAGAACTCGACGTCGTCGTGACGCGCGACGGTGGGCAAGCCGCTGATCCGCCGGGCGACGTCGTCCAGCCTGCATCGTTGCGCGAGCGCGTCTGCCGGCACCTGGCCTCGTGCCTCGCCGAGCCAGGACAGCATCGCCTGGACGTCGCGCAAGGTCTGCTCGAGCAGGTCGATCGACTGCGCGCGTCTGGCGTCGTCGTCCGAAGCGCCCCGCCGCAGGATAGATCCCAGCAAAGGCTGCAGCTCCGCCGCCGCCGCCACGCATCGCTCCACCTCTTGCGAGAGGCGCGTCAGGACCACCTGCTCCACGATGACGGACTCCGCCGGCCTGGGAACGCGGGACTGCGCCATCGCCGCTCAGAACAACTCGAGCGAGCCGGCCGACGCCGGAACGGTGAACACCGGGACGGCGATCGGGGCGGCCTCTCGGTCCGAGATGAAGCTGCGGCGCGCTCGTCCCGACACCGGCCAATATTGCACGCGGCGGCCTCGCGATCCGCCGAGACATTGTCCGGTGAGCGCGATGCCCTCCTTGGCGAGGAAGTTGGTCGCGAAGGCGGCGTTCCTCGCCCCGACGTCGGACAGGCCGCGCACGGTGCTCGCGCCCCCGAAAAGCTTGGCCTCGAGACGGCCGCGCGCCGCGCCGGCGTTGAGGAGTGCGTTCACGAGCAATTCCATCAGATGGGCCGCGAAGCGCTCTGCTTCGCCCGACGTCCCTCCTTCGGGCGCGCCCGGCAGCAGGAAGTGGTTCATGCCGCCGACACCCGCCAGCGGATCGCGCATGCAGGCCGACACGCAGGAGCCGAGCAGGGTGGATATCATCGTGTCGGCGTCGTCGCTCACGCGATGCTCGCCCTGGATCAGGTGGATCGTCGCGCCTTCCCGCCCACGGTCGTGCGAAATCCCGGCACGGGAGATCACTGCAGCGCTCCGAACACCGCTTCGATCTTCTTCTTCAACTCGGCCGTGACGACGGGCTTCTTGAGGTAGTTGTTGACCTGCAACTGCTGCGCCTGCTGCAGGAACTGCGCATTGTCGACGCCCGTGAGCATGAAGAAGGCGGACCGCCTCGTGGGCGGATTGGCGCGCACCGCGCGTAGCAGCTCGACGCCGTTCATCCTCGGCATGTGATAGTCCGAGATGACGAGATGGACGGGCTGGCGCAGGATTATGTCGAGCGCTTCCTGGCCGTCCTTGGCCATCTCGATCTGCTTGAATCCGATGTCGTTGAGGGCGGATCGGATCAAGAGGCGGCTGGTCTGCTGATCGTCCGCGATCATGATTCGCATCGAGGCGGCTAGGGGCATGGCGATCTGGCCTTGTGAATATCGGTCGCGACGAGAAGGGCGGATCCGATCTCGGCAAGGGAGACTTGCCGATCCAACGCACCGATCTCGAGCGCCACGCGAGGCATCCCATAGACGAAGGATGTCGCCTCGTCCTGACCTATGGTCAATGCCCCGGCTTGGCGCATTTCAAGCAGGCCCGCGGCCCCGTCGCGCCCCATGCCGGTCAGGATTACGCCGATTGCCTTGGCGCCGGCCACCCTCGCCGCCGAACGGAACATGACGTCGATGGACGGCCGATGGCCGGACACTTCGGGTCCGGGCTTGAGCCGACACGTCCAGGGGCCCTTGCCCACGATCTGGAGATGGCACTCGCCGCCGGGCGCGATCTGGACGGTGCCCGGCAGCAGGGGCGCGCCATCGCGCGCTTCCGTGACCCGCGCGGCGCAGATCCGGTCCAGGCGGACCGCCAATCTCTCGGTGAACAAAGCCGGCATGTGCTGCGTGATCACGACCGGCGGACAATCGGCGGGAAACCCTCTGAGCACCTCGGCGAGGGCATCGATTCCGCCCGCCGACGCGCCGATCACGACGATGCGGCCGTCGGGGACACGTTCGTGCGATGTCGCGCGCGACGGCGTCGCCGCGGCGCGGGCGACAGGCGGACGCAGCGGCACGCTCGCGGCCTTGCGCACGGCGCGCGCGAGCCCGTGGAACGGTTCGCGATCGCCGGCTTGCGGCTTGGCGATGCAGTCGACCGCCCCGCTGGCGAGCGCCTGAAGAGCCGTATCCAAATTGCCGCCGATCAGGCTCGACACCATCACGACCGGCGTCGGGCGAAGCGTCATGATCTTGTCGAGGAAATCGAGGCCGCTCATCCCGGGCATCTCGACGTCGAGCGTCACGACGTCCGGATCGAGCGACTTGATCGCCTCCCGCCCCTCTCGCGCATCGGCGGCGTATCCCACCACTTCGATGTCGCGCTCCTTCGAGAGCACCTGCCCGATCAGATTCCGCATGACGCGCGAATCGTCCACGACGAGGGTGCGGATCGGCTTCACCGTCCGCCCTCGCCGTGCAGATGATACGTCGTCGTTCCGACGAGCGCGAAACGCGTCTGCGCGGGACCGCTCAGCCGTTCGGAGTGGCCGATGAAGAGGTGGCCGCCCGGTTGCAGCAATCCGGCATATCGGTCCCAGAGCGCGGCCTGGGTTTCCGGCTTGAAGTAGATGGCGACGTTTCGGCAGAAGATGGCGTCGAAGCGCCCCTTCATCGGCCATGGGCCCATGAGATTGAGCTCGTTGTAGGTGACGAGGCGGCCAAGCGCGTCCGCCGCCTTCGTCGCTCCCTCGTCGCCGGGCACCGGCTTGAAGTGTCGCAGCGCGTCGGGCGGGACCTCCTCGAGCTCCTCCTTGGAATAGACGCCCTGCCGGGCGTGGGCGATGACGGTGGGATCGATGTCGGTCGCGAGGATGCGGATGTCGTGTTGCGCCGCCTCCGGCATCCGGGACAGGATCGAAATGGCGATCGAGAGCGGTTCGTGCCCCTTCGAACAGCCCGCCGACCAGATCCGGACGCGACCTCCGTTCTTGGCGCGCGCGAGGAGCGGCGGCAGGACCTGCTGTTTCAGGTAATCGAAATGGTGCCGCTCGCGGAAGAAGTGCGTCACGTTCGTGGTCAGGGCCGCCAGCATGCGCTGGCGTTCGTCGATGCCGTGCTCGCCGGCCACGAGCCGGCAATAGTCCTTGAAGGACGAGAGACCGAGGATGCGCAGGCGCTTGGCGAGGCGCCCGTAGACGAGCGGCATCTTCGCCTCGGCGAGGAAGATGCCGGAGTCCGAATGGAGCATCTCCGCGATGTCTTGGAAATCGCGCGCATCGAACGCGTATTCTCCGTCGGTCCCGGCTCGAGCGGTCTCGCGCCGAGGTGGCGCGGCCGTCACGCCGCCTGCCTCTCGAGAGGCGGCAACAAGCTGTCCAATCGCACGAGACTGATCATCCGCTCGTCGATCGCGAGCACGCCTCCGATGAGGTCGCGCGCGAGCTGCGACGCGACGTCGGGAGTGGGAAGGATGGCTCCAGGCTCGACGGCGAGGATCCCGGTCACGGCGTCGACGACGAGGCCGCATGTCCTCTCGCCGATCTGCACGACGATGATGACGTGACGGGCCGAAGGCACCGTCGCCGGGAAGCCCATGCGAGCGGCGAGGTCGACGATCGAGAGGACCGCGCCTCGCAGGTTGATGACGCCGCATATGAAGGCGGGCGCGTGCGGCAGGAGCGTCGCCTGCGTCCAGCCACGAATCTCGCGCACGGCCATGATGTCGACGCAGAAGCTGTTGTGGCCGATCTGGAAGGTGACCAATTCTCGCGTGGCGGGGGCATGGGTCGTCGTCATCTCACTCCGCCTCATCGATCGTCTGTCTGGAGGTCTCGCCGCGGACATCCGCGACGAGGGTGTCGACATCCAGGATCAGCGCGACCCTGCCGTTGCCGAGGATCGTCGCGGCGGCGATGCCGCGGATGGCGCCGTAGTTCGCCTCGAGGCTCTTGATGACGATCTGCCTCTGTCCCTGCACCGCATCGACGAGCAACGCGCATCGGACGCCACCCTCGGCTTCGACCAGGAGGACGAGGGCATGTTCGGCATCCGTCATTTCGCCTCGGAAGCCGAGGCGGTCGCCGACATCGATCAACGGGAGGAAGTCTCCGCGCAATCCGATGACGCGTGAGGTCCCGACGGCGTGGATCCGCACCGTCTTCGGCATCAGGATCTCGATGACCGCGGTCAACGGCACGACGAGGGTTTGTCCGGCCACGGTGACGACCATGCCGTCGAGCACCGCCAAGGTGAGGGGAAGGCTGAGCGAGAAGGTCGATCCCTTGCCGGGCGTGGACGAGATGGAGATGCGGCCGCCCAAGCCCTGGACCGACCGCCGCACGACGTCCAACCCGACGCCGCGCCCCGAGATGTCCGAGATGGTCTGGGCGGTCGAGAAGCCCGGCAGGAAGATCAGGTTGTCCGTCTCGTCGTCCGTCAGTTTGACGTCGGCCGGTATGAGCCCCTTGTCGACGGCGATCGAGCGCACCCGCTCGCGATCGATCCCGCCGCCGTCGTCCGAGATCTCGATGGCGATCCGCCCGGAGCGGTGCGCGGCGCTGACGCGCACGACGCCCTCCTCCTGCTTGCCCGCGTCGCGCCGCTTCGCCGGCCCCTCCAGGCCATGGTCGATGGCGTTGCGGATCATGTGCGTGAGCGGATCGATGAGCCGCTCGATGACGGTCTTGTCGACCTCGGTGCCTTCGCCCTCCAACTCCAGACGCACGGACTTGCCGGTCTGCGCGGCGACTTCGCGAACCAGGCGCGGCAGGCGTTGGAAGACCGACTTCACGGGTTGGGCGCGGATCGCCATGACGCTGTCCTGGATCTCGCGCGTCAATTGTTCGAGTTCATCGAGGCCGATGGCGACCGGCGACATCCGGGGCAGGCCCAGCGCGGCGACGCGTTCGGCGAGCATCGCCTGATTGATCACGAGCTCGCCCACGAGGTCGATCAGGCGATCGACGCGCTCGAGGTCGACGCGGATCGTGGCGGCCGGCGCCGCGGCCTTGGCCTCCGCGCCTTTGCCGGCGTGCTGGTCGGCGGCATCGGGCGTGCGCTCGATGGGGAGAGACGCGGCGGGGACGTCGTCGATCGCGGCCGTCTCGGGCGCCGTCTCGATCTTCTCGATGGTCGCCGATTCGAGCGAAGGCTCGTCCACGGACGAGCGCCTCACCGAGAACGTGCTGTCCCATTCGGCGAACTCGAACACGTCCCGCACGGTGGCTTCGCTCGCGCCTTGGACCACGACACGCCACGCGAAATAGGCGCCGTTGGGGTCGAGCGCGTCCAGCATCGGCAAGTCGCCGACGTCACATTCGACGTCGAGCGCACCTGTCTTGCGCAGTTCCCTGAAGAGGATCGAGGGATCGTCGCCCTTGGCATAGAGCGAGGCATGCGGCTTGAACTCGACCAGCAGCGGGTCGGGGGAAGCCATCGCCGCATCGGCGGACTCGAAGGACAGGATGTCGTCGAAATCGTCGAGCGACACGGCGATCGGTACGAACTCGAACGATTCGGCATTCTCCGCCGGCTGGAAAGCGTCCGGGCACGATCCGCCCTCCGCCGCGAGGCCGGCCAGGATGTCGGCGAAGTGAGCGGGATCGGCGGGCGGCCCTCCCGTTCGGCCGCGACGAGATCGGCGAGGATGTCCGTCGCCCGCAGCATGAGAGCCAGGAGGGCCGGATGGGGCGACAGCCGGCCGGTCCGGACGAGGTCGAGCGTGTTCTCGAAGACGTGCGCGAAGTGCACGATCTCGCCGAGGTCGAAGGCGCCGGCGCCGCCCTTGATTGAATGCACGGCGCGGAAGACGGCGTTGATCGTCTCGTCGTCGCCGCCTCCGGCCTGAAGCTCGCCCAAGCCGTTCTCCAGTTCGACGAGCTGCTCGTCGCACTCCTGAAAGAAGAGGTTGCGGAGGTCGGGTTGCGCGATCATGTCCGTCGCTCAGGCCGCGACACGGCGGATGGCATCGACGAGCTTGGTCGGATCGAATGGTTTGACGATCCACCCGGTCGCGCCGGCGGCACGCGCCTTCTGCTTCTTCTCCACCGCGCTCTCGGTCGAGAGCACCAGGATCGGGACGCCGAGAAATCTGCCGTCCGAGCGGACCTTCTCGATGAGGCCGAACCCATCCAGACGGGGCATGTTGATGTCGGTCACGATCACGTCCGGCTTGCAGCTGCCGAGAACCTCGAGAGCTTGCACCCCGTCCACGGCCTGCACGCTGTCGATGCCGGCCGACGACAAAGCGTCGAAGAGCATCTCGCGCATGGTCCGGGAATCGTCGACGGTCAGAACCAGCATCTCAGTGCGTCCCACTGGGTTGGAGTACGTCGGCGAGTCCCATGAGACCGACGCCGTCGAGGAAAGCGTCCGACGACGCGACGATGGCGAAGGAGGATCGGTCCGCCAGCCAGGTCAGCCTGGCCGATTCGAGCACTTGCAGGCATTGGGCGCCGAGGTGGCGGACTTCCGACGCATCGACGAGGAGACCGCGTCCGCGAAGCGCGAGCAGGCCTTCCGCCAAAGGTCGTGCCGCCGCGGCGTTCAACGTCGCTTCGAGCAACAAACGCTTGACCTCTGACCTATCGTTGCTGTCGTCCATGGATCCGTCGCGGAAGGAGAGCCGTCTGCACAGACTTGTCTCAAGCGGCTGAAAAAATTGTTAAGCCGCGCATCTTCGATACCTAGAGACGTCCTCGTGAATACGAAACGATCGACGCATTAATCTTTCTTATACTTTAGAAATTTTGCAGCGAGAAAATCATTTCTACGATGACCTTACGTTAATCGCTCTATGGTGGAGTGGTCCACGAATGGGGGAATCGTGACATGTTGGCTTGGTTCAGGGAGCGGGCGCCGATCCGGCGGAAGATGGCGGTGCTGACCTGCATCGAGATCAGTCTGGTCTGTTCGGTGGGTCTCGTCGCGGCATTGGCGTCGAACGGTTTTCTATCCCACCTCATGACGTACGTCGGCGTCGGTGTCGTCGTCGGCGTGGCGCTCCTGGTGAACTTCATCCTGCACAGCGCGATCATAGACCCTTATGTCTCCACCGTCGTCCGGATGGAGGCCCTTGCCGCTGGCGACCTCGACAGCGAAATCGCCTACCGGGAATACACCGATTGCGTCGGGCGCATGACGGTCGCCATGCAGTCGTTCCGGGATGCCGCTATCGCCAAGGGGCGGGCTGAAGACGCGGCGCGCGAGGAGCGCGAACGGTCCGATCGCGACCGCACCGCGCGCGAGGCCGAGCGCGCGCAGCAGCAGCAGCAGCTCACGTTGGCGATCTCCGCCGTCGGCGAGGGATTGCGCAGCCTGTCGGATGGCGACCTGGGGTGCCGGCTCGAGGCTCCGCTTCCCGGCGATCTCGATCGTCTGCGCCTCGATTTCAACGCGTCGCTCGAGAAGCTGCAGCATACGCTCACCGCGGTGGCGAGGAGCGCCCAGGGCATCCGTGCCGGATCGCAGGAGATCTCGGGGGCGGCCGATGACCTGTCGCACCGGACCGAGCGGCAGGCGGCCAACCTCGAGGAGACGGCGGCCGCGCTCGACAACATCACAGTGACGGTCAAGAAGACGGCGCAGGGCGCGATCGAGGCCAAGCAGACCGTGGCGACCGCGAAGGCCGACGCCGAGGCGAGCGGCATCGTCGCCCAGGATGCCGTCGGAGCGATGAAGTCGATCTCGTCGTCGTCGGGACAGATCGGGCAGATCATCGGCGTCATCGACGAGATCGCCTTCCAGACCAACCTCCTCGCCCTCAATGCGGGTGTCGAAGCGGCACGCGCCGGCGAGGCGGGTCGCGGCTTCGCGGTGGTCGCCTCCGAAGTCAGGGCCTTGGCCCAGCGCTCCGCCGAGGCGGCGAAGGAGATCAAGGCGCTCATCGCGAATTCGACGGCGCACGTCGATCGTGGCGTCGAACTGGTCGCGGAAACCGGGAAGGCGCTGTCGCGCATCGTGGCCCACGTGGGGGCGATCAATTCCGTCGTCACGGAGATCGCCTCGAGCGCTCAGGAACAGGCCATCGGTCTCCAGGAGGTGAACACGGCCGTCACCCAGATGGACAAGATGACCCAGCAGAATGCCGCGATGGTCGAGGAATCGACGGCGGCGAGCCGCACCATGCTCCAGGAGGCGCAGAAGCTGTCCGCTATCCTGAACCGCTTCAAGATCGAGGATGCCGGCAACGTGCGCGACTTGTCCTCGGCCAAGCTCAATGGGAAGCGCACCGCCCGCGTCGTCTCGTCGATGTTCGAGGGCGACGTTGAAGCGGTCGGCGCCACCCTCCGCAAGCGCCAGCCTGTCGAAAACGAAGAATCCTGGGCCGAGTTCTGATCCAGCTGGATGTCGGGCGACAAACCGTCGTCCGCGGGGCGCCCCTGCCGGGCGCTCCTAACTCCAACGCGCGCGATAGTCCTGCGGCGACACCGCGAGCAGACGGAGGAAGCTGCGCCGCATGGTCTCCTCGGAGCCGAAGCCGCAGAGCGCGGCGATGCGCTTCACGGGGAGACCGGCCTCGACGAGAAGGCGGCGCGCCGCCTCGAGCCGGAGGCGCTCGACGGCGCGCGCCGGGGTCGAACCCGTCTCTTCGACGTAGTGCCGGCTGAAGCTGCGCTCGCTCATGCCGGCCTGCGCGGCGAGCACCGTCAGCGACAGGTCCGCGGCGAGGTGGGCCTGGATCCAGGCGTGCAGCGCGCCGAACCGCTCCTCCGCCGTCTGCAGCGCCAGCGCCGCGCTGTATTGCGCCTGACCGCCGGGTCGCTTGAGAAACACCACGAGGTAGCGCGCGACGTCGAGGGCGACGTCGCGGCCTAGATCCTCTTCGACGAGGGCGAGGGCGAGGTCGATCCCGGCCGTGACGCCCGCCGAGGTCCAGACCGAGCCGTCGCGGACGAAGATCGGATCGCTTTCGACATGCGCCTTCGGATAACGCGCGGCGAGCTCGGCGCCGTTCGACCAGTGCGTGGCGGCCCGCCTGCCGTCGAGAAGCCCGGCCTCGGCGAGCAGGAACGCCCCGGTGCACACCGAGGCCACGCGGCGCGCCTGCTCGGCGTGCGCGACCAGCCAATCAATGAGGCCGCGGTCCTGCATCGCGAGGGCGACGCCGCCACCCCCGGCGACGATCAGCGTGTCGCCTTCGATCCGGCCGTTGGCAGAGGCTGGACCGTCAAGGCGAGGCCTGACGAACTGGTGACGCTCGACGTGTCGCGCGCGATCACCCGCGCGTCGTACGGGGGCACCCCGTCGACGCCATGGCGGTCGTTGCAGGTGGCGAACACCTGAAGCGGGCCGGCGACGTCGAGCAGCTGCACCGAGGGGAACGCCAACATTTCGACGAGGCGCGGATGCGTTGGCGAGGAACGAGGGGTACTTGGCATGTACGCCAGCGTTAGACGCGATAACGTGTGCTTGTCCAATGGAAAGAACGAGGCCGCCATGATCCCGACCGACCGACACCTCGCGATCGGCGCGCTGCTGTTCGAGGGCATCGACCAGATCGACCTCACCGGACCGTTCGAGGTGCTCTCGCGCATCCCGAACTCGACCTACCGCATCTACGGAGTCACGCCCGAGCCGGTGCGCGACATCCGCGGCCTGCGCCTCGTGCCCGATGCCGCGCTGGCCGACGCGCCGCAGCTCGACGTGCTGCACGTGCCCGGCGGCTTCGGCCAGGAGGCCTTGATGGAGGACGAGGCGGTGCTCGGCTTCATCAAGCGCCAGGTCGCCGGCGGCGCCCGCGTGTTCTCCGTCTGCACCGGGGCGCTGCTGCTCGGCGCGGCCGGCCTGCTCCGGGGGCGCCGGGCCACCACGCATTGGGCCTCGTTCGCGCTGCTGCCGTATTTCGGCGCGATCCCGGTGGACGCACGCGTGGTGCACGACGGCGACTGGATCTTCGCCGCCGGCGTCACCTCGGGCATCGACGGTGCGCTCACCCTCGCCGCCGCGCTGCGCGGGGAGGACGCGGCCAAGGCGATCCAGCTCTACATGGTCTACGCGCCGGAGCCGCCGTTCGACAGCGGCACGCCCGCCTCCGCGCCGCCGGCCATCCTGGCGCAGGCCCGCCGCGCCGTCGCCGACATGACGCGGCGCCGCGAGGCCACCGCGCGCCGCATCGGTGCGCGCCTGGGGATCGCCGTGCCGGAGGCCGTCTGACATGCCCCGCCAACGGGCCTGTCGGCGTACGGCGACATGATGCGACCGAGGCCGTTCGCGGCGATCACACACCGCGGTTTTGCCGCGCGATGCGGCGCGCGGGCCGGCCGGACGCAGGTCTGAGGCGAGTGTCGTGATGCCGGAGAATGTCGGCGGCGACGACGACACGATCGAAGCGGCGATGCTGGCCCTCGTCGCCGCGCGTGGCGCGGACAAGACGATCTGTCCGTCCGAGATCGCCCGGCATCTCGGCGGTCCGGACCCCGAGGCCTGGAGGCGGCTCATGCCGCCGGTCCGCCGCGTCGCCGTGCGCCTCGCCAAGCAGGGCCAGGTCGCGATCCTGCGCAAGGGCATCCCGATCGCCGATCTCGACGGCTTCAAGGGCGTGTATCGAATCGGCCCGCCGCGCGACACGCGGTGAGGTCGGCCCGGGAATCTACCGCAGCGGCTCCACCGGCGGCTGGCAGGCGCAGCGCAGCGGCGTCTCGTCTGTCATGACGTTGCGGCTCTTGAACTCGCCGGGACTGGCGACGACGAGGTATTCCATCAGCGCCGCATCGCCCTCGCCGACGGGCCAGAACGGCAGATCGAGGTAGCGGTCGGCGTTCCCGATCCAGGGCGGCGGCCGAAACGGCGCCCAGCGCTTGTAGAGATATTCCGCCAGGCCGCCGACGAGCGCGTCGTAGCGCGGATCGGCGAAGCGCGGCGGCTCGTCGTGGAGCATCGGCTCGCGGGCGTCGGGGTCGGGCGCGGTGTAATAGGCCTGGAGGAAATCGCCGATCGCCAGGGCGAAGGCTTGCGGGAAGCGCTCACCCGCCTGGGCTCTCCGGCAGGCCTCGGCCAGGGTACTCGGGCGCATCGATGGACCTCGCCTCCTCGCTCGGGCTGAGATGCTTCAGCAGAAAGCGCTGCTTGGCATCGTCACGCGCCGACCTCGGGAAATAGCGAGCCAGAACCTGCATCGCCGCGTCAGCACCGGCTAGCGGACTTAGGTGGACGGTCACGGCCTTGTTGAGCCAGTCAGGCATCCAGCGAACACCGAGGACACCGACGTCGCCGAACTCGGCGCATGGCCGGCTTGGCTGACCGACATCGTTGCGATCGAGAAGCGGAAATTGCTAGCCAGCATTCGCGCGCTGTCGCCGTAGATCACCATGCGCATCGGCGGCGACGCATTCCCGACGGGATCAGCGACCGGCGCGTCGACTCGGCCGCGCATGGGCCACCTCGTCGGCGAGGTTTGTGGAAATGTCCTGCATATCCATCCCTCTCTCAACTCGCGCGGACGACGCCATCGGCCCGGGTCACGTAGACCGCTCCCCAATCGTCGATGAGTTCGCGCGGCCATGTGTTTGCCGTACACGGTGACGCTCACCGTCCGAGCCATCGACCCGAAGCGTCCGGAGAACCGGTTGAACGTCTGCTGGACGTGGGTTTGAGATAGTCCGCTTCCGGCTGATAAGTGACGGAAGCGGACCACACGGCCCGGTCAGGCGGCTGCTTCAGCACGCCGGATTTGGGTCGGCGTCGCAACCTCGACGAAGTAACCGCCTCTCGCTTTGAAGTAGAATGTCCAAGCACCGTGATAGTCGCGTGGTTCTGGCACGTCCCAACCGTCAGTCTTCAGGCGCGCGTACACCGCATCGACATGCTCCCGACTTTCTTGAATGAAGCCGATATGGTGAACGTCGCTGTCTTCTGGATAAGCAAAGCTGCCTCGCTTTTTCGCGAAATCATTGAGGACCAACAGCATGCCATCGTCATCGTGCATGACGGCAAGTGTCTTGCCACGCATCACCGACTTGCGCAGACCGAAATAGGTCTCATACATCGCAACATCGGCAGGGACATCAATGCTTGTAAGATTGATATGGTTGAGCTTCACGGGACACACCTTTCCTGTTCATCGGAAAGGACGCGCTGGTAGTCGGCTGCTGATGGCAGCCACCATGTACGAGCGCTAAGCCACCCGGACTACCGACCGGGCTGTGACTTCTACACGTCCAAGACTTGGGTACGCAACGCTCGCCTACCTGTCAATGACCACGACCGACATGTAGGCCGAGGCGATGATACGCGTCTGCTTTGGCCGGCTCGAGCGACGTACCCTTACGGAAGCTTGTCGATGAAGCAGGTCCGGTGACGACGATGCCCACCCTGCTGACCCACGGCGAAGTTCCATTGCGACGATGCGCTCGCCAACGCCACGCTCAGGCAAAGGCGACCATGGGGGCGGGCGGCCTCTCGCCGGGTTCCAGAGCGCGGCCTGGATGGCGCAGGGCGCAGCGGAGCGAGGCGGAACCGAGCCGGTTGGAAGAGCTGCGCTTGGCCGCGACCAGCGCCAGGTCGTCGGGTTCAGCGTGCAGTGGCGCAGCACGCCGCGCTCACCCGCGACAGGGCGAACAGCGCCGCCCATTGCTCGTCGCCTAGCAGCCTGGGTCGCGCCATCCCGGCCCTTCTTCAACGAAGGGCGGGACACTACGATGGCTGTTCGTCAGCCGAACGGGACCGTCAACGGAATGTCCGAGCCGGGCTCTTGATCAGGGTTTCCTACAAACGATCGCGAAATGGGGATCGCGGAGCATTCTCGAAAGGCGTTGCGAACGCGGCTTCGAAAAGCGGCTCCCGTACTACTTCCAGTCTTGCAGCCATCCGGAGCCGGCGAGCTATGGTCGAGGTAGACCCGAGGGTAGTCGGGAGAGGGCGTGGGTTACAACAATGACTATGGAGTCGACTGCAGTTATACTTGCAGTCTGTAAGCATGCACTATGGAGTCCCTAACAAAATATTTGAGACTGGGCACCCCTCAACTACACCCACTCGTCCCCCCACAAGTGTCGCACTTCAAGCATGTGCCGTTGCGCACCAGCGTGAAGTTCCCGCACTCGGTGCAGGCTTCGCCCGTGTACCCCTTCATCCGCGCCAGGCTGCGCCGCTCCGCGACGGCCGCGGCCGGCGCGGCCTCCGCCGTGCCGATCTCGGCCAGCGCCGCCTTGACCTGCATCAGCTCGGCCTCGGGGTTGTCCTTCAGCGCGGTGGCACCGGCGGTGGCGCGGGCCATCGGGCCGTAGACGGAAGGGGCGCCGGTGCCCTGCACCAGCATCAGCTTGTCGGCCTTGCTGCGCACGAACCCTTTGGAGACGAACTTCGCCGTGCTCGCCGGCACCTCGGGCGCGGGGCCGACCTTGCCCTGGGTCTCGCCGCCGCCGAGCACGTCGTGGCCGATCTCGCTCGGATCGACATGCGCCAGCTCGTTGCGGCCGAGATAGGAGATGGCGAGCTCGCGGAACACGTAGTCGAGGATCGAGGTGGCGTTCTTGATGGCGTCGTTGCCCTGCACCAGGCCGGCCGGCTCGAAGCGCGTGAAGGTGAAGGCGTCGACGTATTCGTCGAGCGGCACGCCGTATTGCAGGCCGACCGAGATCGCGATGGCGAAGTTGTTCATCAGGCTGCGGAAGGCGGCGCCCTCCTTGTGCATGTCGATGAAGATCTCGCCGATGCGGCCGTCCTGGTACTCGCCGGTGCGCAGGTACACCTTGTGGCCGCCGACCACGGCCTTCTGGGTGTAGCCCTTGCGGCGATCGGGCAGCCGCTCGCGGTCGCGGTTGCGCTCGATGCGCTCCACCACGCGCTCGACGATCTTCTCCGCGACGATGGCGGCGCGTGCCGGCAGCGGGGCCGCCAGCACGGCGTCGATCGCCTCGTCGAGCTCGTCCTCCTCGTCGGCGATCAGTTGGGAGTTCAACGGCTGCGACAGCTTGGAGCCGTCGCGGTAGAGTGCGTTGGCCTTCAGCGCGAGGCGCCAGGAGAGCATGTAGGCCTCCTTGCAATCCTCGACGCTGGCGTCGTTGGGCATGTTGATGGTCTTCGAGATCGCGCCCGAGATGAAGGGCTGCGCCGCCGCCATCATGCGGATGTGGCTCTCCCACGAGAGATAGCGCTTGCCGGTGCGGCCGCAGGCGTTGGCGCAGTCGAACACGCCGTAATGCTCGGGCTTGAAGTGCGGCGCGCCTTCCACCGTCATCGCGCCGCAGACGTGGACGTTGGCGGCGTCGATGTCGGCCTTGGAGAAGCCGAGGAAGCCGAGCAGGTCGAACGCCGGATCGTCGAGCTTGGCGGCCGGCACTTTTAGCACCTGCGCCAGGTAGTCCGCACCCACCGTCCATTTGTTGAAGACGAACTTGATGTCGAAGGCCGACGCCAGCGCCGCCTCGATCGCCTCGAGCTTCTCGGCGGTGAAGCCCTTGGTCTTCAGGGTCGAGTGATTGATCGCCGGCGCCTGGCGCAGGCTGGCGTGACCCACGGCATAGGCTTCGATCTCGGCGATGTCGCTCTCGCGGTAGCCAAGCGCGCGCAGCGCCTCGGGCACGGCGCGATTGATGATCTTGAAAAAGCCGCCGCCGGCGAGCTTCTTGAACTTGACCAGCGCGAAGTCCGGCTCGATGCCCGTCGTGTCGCAATCCATCACCAGGCCGATCGTGCCGGTGGGCGCGACCACGGTGGTCTGCGCGTTGCGATAGCCGTGCTGCTCGCCGAGGCTGACCGCTCTGTCCCAGGCGGCGCGGGCGTGCTCGGCCAGCCGCTGGTCCTTGAGGGCCGACACGTCGAGCGGCACCGGCGCGACGGCCAGGGCCTCGTAGCCGTCGGCCTCGCCGTAGGCCGCGCGGCGATGGTTGCGCATCACACGGAGCATGGCGTCGCGGTTGTCGGCGAAGCGCACGAACGGGCCGCGCTCGCGCGCCATCTCGGCGGAGGTGGCGTAGCACACGCCGGTCATGATGGCCGAGAGCGCGCCGCAGATCGCGCGGCCCTCGTCGGAATCGTAGGCGATGCCCGAGGACATGAGGTAGCCGCCGATGTTGGCGTAGCCGAGCCCCAGCGTGCGGTAGTCGTAGGAGAGCTGCGCGATCTCGCGGCTCGGGAACTGCGCCATCACCACGGAAAGTTCGAGCACCACGGTCCACAGCCGCACGGCGTGCTCGTAGGCGGCGAGGTCGAAGCTTTTGTCGGCCGATGTTGCTCCGGATTGGCGGAACTGCAGCAGGTTCAGCGAGGCGAGGTTGCAGGCAGTGTCGTCGAGGAACATGTACTCGGAGCACGGGTTCGACGCCACGATGGCACCGCCCGCCGGGCAGGTGTGCCAGTCGTTGATGGTGGTGTGGTATTGCAGGCCGGGATCGGCCGAGTGCCAGGCGGCGTGGCCGATCTTGTCCCAGAGCTCGCGGGCCTTCAGCACCTTGTGCGGCTTGCCGGTGATGCGCTTGGTCAGCGTCCAGTCCGCGTTGTCCTCGACGCTGCGCAGGAACTCGTCGGTGATGCGCACGGAATTGTTGGAGTTCTGGCCGGCCACCGTGAGGTAGGCGTCGCTGTCCCAGTCGAGCGTGTAGGTGTCGAGCGCGACGTCCTTGAAGCCCTGGCGGGCGTATTGGATGATCTTCTTGATCGAGGCGTCGGGCACGAAGGCGCGCCGGGCCAGCTTGATCTCCTTCTTCAGCGCCGGGTTCTTCTCCGGGTTGAAGCAATCGTCACCCGCGCCCTCGCAGTTCACGCAGGCCTTCAGGATGGCCTTGAGGTGCTTCGACAGCGCCTTGGAGCCGGCGACGAGGCAGGCGACCTTGTCCTCCTCCTTCACCTTCCAGTCGATGTAGGCCTCGATGTCGGG